>DJVU01000079.1:1135-55699 GCA_002441345.1 Bacteroidales bacterium UBA6248 | reverse complement strand
TAGAAGTGTTTATTTTCGTATGCGAAATTCACAATGTGACTGCCCATGAACCGCCGACGATTTCTGAGACTGTTTTATATCTTCTTTTTTCTGACTGTAATTCCAGTAGTGCTGCATGCCCAGCGCAGTAGCGGAGGAGAGCCGCTTTCTCTCCGGAGTTCCGGAAGCATTGATGCGCTTCTTCTTTCTGCACCCGATGCAAGAGTTCTGATGGCTGAGGACAATTCCCGTGAAGCCGGAGTTCCTGAACGTATGGGTATTAGTATTCCCGCAGATTTAACTATCCTGAATTCCGGGGTATGGCTATCGGCTGAGCACGGCACCAGGATATGGAATTTGAAACTGAAAGCAGAGGGGGCTGTCGGACTGGGACTGTATTTCTCTCATTACCAGCTGGAACCCGGTGCAAGGCTGTATGTTTATTCTGCCGATAAAAACCATATTATCGGAGCTTTTACCGATGCAAACAACGCGCCTGGGGGATTGTTTGCCACAGAGGTGGTTAAGGGCGACTGCATTATAATTGAATATTCCGGTCCGGCCGGAAGCCGGGAGAGACCTCCGTTCGAAATTTCATCGGTGCTTTATGTGTACCGTCCCATGCAGTTTCCGGGAGATACCCGCAGCACGCAAGGCGCCGGAAGCTGTCAGGTAAATACTGCCTGCCCCGAAGGCAATGAATACCGCGACGAAATAAAAAGCGTGGTTCGTATCCTGATCCGCAACGGACTCGCTTCCTACTGGTGTACCGGAACAATAATGAATAACTCCGCCGGCGATTATACACCGTATCTGCTTACTGCCGATCATTGCGCCCGGAGTGGCAGCGGGAACTATTCATCTCCGGCCGATGTGGCTCAGTGGATCTTTTATTTTCTTTATGAAAGTCCCGACTGCGTTGGTGGAACGGTTTTGCCGAACAAGACACTGACCGGAGCCATAAAGGTAGCCAGCAGCACATTTACCGGCAACGACGGCAGCGACTTTTATCTGTTGCGTCTCAACGATAATATTCCTCCGGCTTATGAACCTTACTATGCGGGATGGGATATAAGCGGACAGCTGGTCAGCAGCGGGGTCAGCATTCACCATCCCTCCGGCGACGTAAAAAAGATCTCAACCTTTACCAAGCCCCTGACCAGCAGTCAGTGGGGGAGCAGCTCCGGCACCCATTTCAGAGTGGGATGGAGCGAAACCGTCAGCGGGCACGGTACCACGGAGGGCGGCTCTTCCGGATCGCCATTGCTCAACAGCAGGGGCAAAGTGATCGGAACGCTTACCGGTGGTGAGTCGTCGTGCTCCAATCTTACCGGATTCGATTTTTACGGAAAACTGGCCTATTCCTGGACCTCCAACGGAAGCGACGATACCATGCGCCTTAAACCCTGGCTCGATCCGCTGAATACCGGACTGCTTGATCTGAACGGATCATACAATGCCCTTCAGGTTATTGCAAGGTTTAAAGCCGATACTTCGGTGATTGCCGTTGGATCTTCGATAGGTTTCATCGATTTATCCATCGGAAATCCGAACTCCTGGCGCTGGGAATTCGAAGGCGGTGAACCTGCATCTTCCAATGCAGCCAATCCCGGTACCGTTAGCTACAATCGCCTCGGTGTGTATACTGTGAAACTGTCCGTTACCAACGAATACAGCGCCGACAGTCTTATAAGGGAAAAGTATATTCATGTGGTACCGGAAGTGTTTCCAAACCCATCGGTCAGTGAACTCTTCGTGTACCTTGGTATGGAATCGGCAGATCCCGTTACCATTCATATTTACAACTCATTGGGACAAATAATGTTTCAGCGCACGGGCTGGCAGGTCGGCAACCGCTTCGAACACATCGATTGCTCCGCCTGGCCGGCTGGATTATATGTGGTTGAGGTGCACAACGTGGTACACTCTTATACCCGCAAGTTTCTGAAAATCGCTCGCTGATTTTTATTCGCAGATGACGTATTCCCGGCTCCGGGTTCAGAGCGGCTGCTCGTTTCTGCTTCGGGTAACCCCAAGGCGGTAATATAGTTCACCCATATTAACGGAGGTAACCTGCGTTGTGCTTGTCCAGTGAGTGCAGCCGCTGTGGTCGAGAGGAATGCACTGAGCGGCAATGCCAAGGCGTTTCAGCTCATACCCTCCTGAAATCAGAGTGGTAAGGCAGGCAACGCCAACTATTCCGGTTTGCTGATCCCTGCCCGGAGCAGGAGCCCATGCGGAAAGGTCGGATCGATGACCCAGCATCAATACCCCGAAACCGAATTTTTTGCCTTCCCTGGTAAGCTTGTTTACCTGACAGTTTTCGGTACAACCGTTGCATACTTCACCGCGCCTTGTTTTAGATGCCTTGCATTCCGTGAAGTGAGACCTGAGGCATGCCGGTATCAGCAGCATTTTTTCCGGGGTCTTCAGGAAATTTTCACGCATAGCTTCGTTGATAACCCATGACCCGAACATGCCGAGATGGTATTCCGATTCATCCCTGAGCACGGCGATGGCATCTTCGCGCAGCGAATGGTTTTTACGGAAGTGCTCATTAAAAGATTCAATACCGGGAGTGTATTTGCCCATCGCTCTGGCAGCCGATTTGCTGAACCAGCGCGCTGTGTTTCGCATTACTATCAGGCTCACAAACGCATACGTGTCTTCCTGCTCGCTGAAGAAATTCAGCCATTGTCTGAGTCGGTATGCTTCGCGATCAAACTCCCCGCTGGCTTCCATCCAGCGGATAAGCCTTGCAAGGCCGGCAGTACCCGGCAATAAAAACTGGTGCTGATCTTTTGGATTTTCCATCAGCGTAAGCTCGAGGACTCCGCGCGCAGCATCGGCGGTTTTTGCGGTTAAACCCTCGCTCTTACGCAATTTAGCCAGCTGCTGCATCACATCAAGGAGGGTGTCGGATGCTGCTTGTGCATATCCCCCGTAAATGTTCCAGAACGAGCCGGTAAGCAAGGCCTCAAGCAGGTATTCGGGAATGGTGTCTGCAGGATCATCGCTTACCCTCGACTGGTATTCGCGAAAAGCTTCTGCAATACCGCCCATTTCAGTCTGCAGCTTCTCAAGGACACCCGGGGCCCAGGCCTCCAGATCCGCGTAGTACCGGTCTGAACTCCCTGCATTCGAACAGAGGTTGTAAGGAATGTGTGCTGTATTATCCATCCGGTTATTAATTCCGATTAATATACAAAATTAATCTGTATCCGGGCCTTTTGAAAGTTTTTTCTGTTGAAATGAATAAACAAAAGGATGAACCGGCCGTTTCGGGCAGGTAAGCGGGAATATCGACCCCCGGCTTTCTTTTTAAAATGAAACAGGGAAGTTACCGGTTTCACTGCAAGTTAATTGCTGGTTGTTCCGAAATGTCAGGAAATGCGTTTCCGGAATTGCCTTAAGGAATTTCCGGAAGAAGGCAATCAAAGTGCCCTCTTACAAACAGGAAAAAGGTTCCGGGATCTTCATCGCGACTGTATTTCTGTTTTTTCGGAAGACCTTTGAGCTCATTGACGAAAAAGCGTTCATACCTGAAACGGTATGGGGTGCGGTAATACATATCGTCGATTACATACAGAAAATAATCGCTTCCCAAAGGCTCCAGACGGTTCAGGCCGCTGTATCCGGTGAGCACTGGATAAAATTTGTATCCCCCGGCTATTGCTTTCGCGTACATGTCGCTGAGGTCCGGGGCGGGATTTGCGTTGCATCCCGGACTAAAAAGGTAAACTATGGCAGTCTCGTCCGGGGCAAGCATCGAAAGCAGATCCCCGGCACTTACAGTATAGATGATTCCAGGATTTAAGGTGCCATGAGCAGGCAGGGGCCGGATTTGCGACTGCTGCGCCTTCGAAAGCTGATCGTAATCGCTGGTAAGCCCGCTTACCGTGCACGATTGTATAACCAGTGCAAGGCCCGCCGGCATAATCCATACAAACAGGTTGCTGATGCAGGAACGGATACGTCGGTTTAGCGGTCTTTCCATCGCTCAACTTTGAGGAATAGCGTGTCGGACTGGCTGGTGAAAAAACTCCGGTCGGGAATGTCACGTCCCGAAAGGGTAGTTTCTACCGACCTCCAGCTTCCGCGTGTGATTTTAAAAGTGATTACCTCTTCTTCGGTAGCCAGACTCAGGCTGCATTTACCAGATGAGTCCGAAATGAAACGGTGGTGTTTATTACCCGGATCCCAGTTGTTGAAACTGCCGGCAGCATAAATGGGATCGCCTTCAAGGGTTCCATCCGGAAGGTCATCGATGACCAGCGTTATCTTTCTCAGCTTGCGGGCCTGATTGCTTTTCCAGGAATTAACGGAGACAAAAACGGTATCGCTGCCCGTAAAACAGAGGACGCGGTTGCTTATATCCCTGTTTTCCGCATCGGTTTCCACCGTTTCCCAGTTGCCGAGTGTGAATTTGTACTCCATGCAATCTGCCTGTTTTTCCAGGTTCAGATAATGGCGGCCGTCGGGAAGCATCTGCATCACAAACTGGTAATCTCCCGGATTCCATCCATTAAACGATGAAGCCAGGTAAACTTCGGCATCTTCCGGAGTGTCGGCAGGAATCTTTTCAATAACAACCACCTTCTGAATGCAGTTCATGGGTTCGGTGTCGCCCCAGCTCCATACAGAATCGAATTTTGTTTCCTGCTCGCCGTAGCGAAGCGAACGGTTGCCGGTTTCATAACCGCATTCATTTTTTTCAACTGTTGTCCAGTCGCCGCGGGTGAATTTGTATTGCAGTTTGCCGGCCCCCAGAGGGAGCAGGATATGATACGAACCATCGTTCAGTCTCTGCATTCGGTAGCGGGGATCGCCGGGATCCCAGTTGTTGAAGTTGCCGGTAATAAATATCTCTGCACCTTCGGGCGTGTTTTGCGGAATTTGCACAAGAATAACCTCCTGGCGGTAGCATGAGCTCAGAAGCAGCAACAGCATCAACGGCAGCAGCTTCAGGGTAAGGTTATATATTTTTTTATTGCGTATCATGACTTGTTTGTTATTGATCTAACCAGCTCATGAAATCCCTGACCCGCGCACGGCTTACATACACCGGCTCTTCTGCCTGCGGAGCGAGTTCCACCAGCAGGCGTCCGTTGAAATGCCTGCTCACTTTGCCAATACCCGAGATATGGGCAATCACACTGCGGTTAAGACGGTTAAACTGCTTCGGATCGAGCAGATCGCTAAGCTGGTCAAGAGTGTATTCAATAATGTAACGCCGGTTCGACCGGGTTACCAGCAAAACAACGTTATCTTCCGCACCGAACCAGGCAGTTTCTTCAATACCGATATGCCTGATCTGATCGCCTATACGAACGATAAAGCGGGTTTTGTATTCCCTGAGAGCCGGCCTCAGCAGCTGCTCCAGACGCGTAAGATCGGGAATGTTTTGTGTGGCTTCTCCGTACATTTTCTTAATATTCTCAAACTTGGCCAGAGCTGCGTTAAGTTCCTCCTGCCGGACAGGTTTCAGCAGGTAGTCGATGCTGTTTAGTTTGAAAGCCTGAATGGAATATTCGTCAAATGCCGTTGTGAAGATAACCGGACAATTGACCATTTCCTGCCTGAAGATTTCAAAGCTGAGTCCGTCGGAAAGCTGTATGTCAAGGAATATCAGGTCGGGAAGTGGAGATTCGCGAAGCCATTCCACCGTTTCCTCTACCGAATCAAGGCAGCCCGCAATTTCCGGATTCTGCGGGGTGTGCGACAAAAGCCGTTTCAGTTCCTGCTGGGCAAATGGTTCGTCTTCAACTATCAGTACACGCATGGCTCTCAGATTAATGGTATTTTAACAGTGAATGTTTCGCTTGTCTCTTCAATTATAACAGGTTTTCCGGTAAGATATGCATACCTCCCCGAGATGTTTTTGAGACCCATTTTATGCGATTCCTGTGGTTCGGCTTTTTTTTGCAGGTTGTTGCTTACCACCAGCCATTCACCGTCCTCATCCTCAATACGTATTGAGAGTGGTTTCTTTGCAGATACTATGTTGTGCTTTACGGCATTTTCAACCAGCAATTGCAGGGTCATGGGCGCAATCTTCCGCTCCATGGCACCGCTTCCTACCTCTAATTTTATTTTCAGCCGCTGATCGAAACGGAGCTGGTAGAGATGCAGAAACGCCCGTATAAACTGCACCTCATCTGCCAGTCCAATCGTTTCCCGGCTCCTGTTTTCGAGTACATAGCGGTAAACATCCGAGAGGTGGCGTATAAAATCTGATGCCTTGTCGGGATCTTCATAAACAAGTCCCGAAAGGGTGTTCAGACTGTTGAACAGGAAATGCGGGTTTATCTGGCTGCGCAGACTTTCGAAACGAAATTCCGCACTCTCCTTGCGAAACCTCTCCGCTTCTGCCAGACTGAGCCGCCAGCGTTTGACAAGAAACCATGTAAACTCCAGAAAAGCAGGAACCACTATCAGAAAGAAGGCATAGAAAAGTATGGTGAGTGTTTCATCCGATAACCGGATGAAGTCGGTACTCCCGAATAGGTAACCTCCCGCAAAGCGGATGGCCAGCATCAATGGAATAATTGCCGTGCCGTGGATTGAAATTTCAAGCAGTAACCGCCGTACCGGCCCATTTTCCCACGGGATTCTGGAATTGAGTTTCTGTTTTGAAAACCGGATCGCTTCAATAACCAAAACGGTCATAACCAGCGCAATGAGGTAATCGGTTGCAGGCCGGAGGATGGAATAGTAACGGTAAGTAAGGCTGAATGCAAGGTCGAGCAATAGCCGGAGCGGGAAGCTTATCAACGCGGAAATCAACAGCCGCAGTACTGGATTACGGAGAAAGGCTCTGATCATTCTTCCGGATTTTCGGTGGATCAAACCTACATGTTTTAATTGAAATCCGCAACTGCCGGACTTGTTTTCCTGCAAGATATACGTATGTTCTGAACTACCTGCATCGCGAAGAATTCCGGTTTCGTGCTTTAAAAGAGGATTTGCCACTGTCCCGGAATAATCCGGATAGGTGGCAAACTCCCCTCGATGAATAAACAACCGGCGAATGAGAAAGCTGCAGAACATTTCCATAAAAGACAAGCGTTGGAATGGTTTAGTGCGAGAAGCTGTAGTCGGAGAGAATTTCACCGGATTTTTCAACTTTTACCCTGTAGGTTCCTGCGGGAAGATCGCTGAGATGGTAGCGGATGTAGCGGGCCGACTGTTTTTTAACTCTGGTTTTGAGCAGCGGATTGCCCGATTCGGAGCATACAAGGATTTTTACCAGTTCGCCCGGAGCTTTGGAAACGTAAACATCCACGCTTTCGGGGTTGGCCTGGAAGATTCTGACGGTTGTTCCGTTAGCTGAGGTAAATCCTTCGGGGATTGAGAATGCGCTGAATGCCATCAGCATCGAAAGGGCGGCGGTAAGGACTAAGGTTTTCATGACTTTTGGTTTTTAATTGTTAAACACTTTGTTTTCAATTTTATAAGCCAAAATTACATCGCTCCCGCCGCCCGCGAAAGCTGTTTCCTGCGAACTGCAGCTGTGCATGTGTGAATGGTACGATGAGACAGGTGAACTGTCATCCCGGAAAAGGGAAAATGACTAAAAACCGGACCGAAGCCGGCTCAACCGTCAACAGGATATGCTTGCCCGGAGCAGTCGGCGGGCGAAAGCAAAGCAGATATTTTAGTGACTGCCGTAAAAATTCAGGGTTTCCTCAATTACGTCGGTGAAAAGCTGATTCAGGCTGATGCCGAGATAAGCTGCCTGCTGGGGGACTATACTCGCTTCCGACAGTCCGGGTATCGTATTGGCTTCAAGGAAGTAAAACTTCCGCTCACCGGAATCGGATTCAGGAGTTAGGATAAAATCGAACCGGACTATTCCTCTGCAGTTCAGCAAACGATAAAGTTTCAGCGAGAGTTTACGGCATTGCTCTGCCAGCTCGTCCGGAATGCGGGCCGGTGTAATTTCATCCGCCATCCCCCGAGTGTACTTGGCCTCATAGTCGAAAAACTCTTTGTGACTTACCACTTCCGTAAGCGGAAGGATTACAGGGTTTTGCTGTTTTTCATAAATACCGCAGGTAATTTCAACGCCCGGCACAAATTCCTGAACCAGCACTTCGTCGTCATCACGGAAAGCAAGTTCTATGGCCGGAAGCAGTTCCTCAGCCGATTTTACCTTTGTTATACCGACACTGGATCCGTTGCTGTTGGGTTTTACGAAGCAGGGGAGGCCGGTAATTTTCAAAATGGATTCAGCATCCGGAATGTCGCGCCGGTGAAGATAAACGGTTGTCGCAACGTTCATGCCGGTACGTCCGGCAAATTCGTTGCAGAAATACTTGTTGAAGGTGAGGGCAGAGGTAGCCCGGCCGCACGTATTGTAGGGGATGTCCATCATATCAAGGTAACCCTGAAGTTTCCCGTCTTCGCCCGGTGTTCCGTGAATACCTATGAATGCTGCATCAAAACGTACATGCAACCCTTCGAGGTGCAGGCTGAAATCGTTGAGGTTGACGTTGAATTCCTGTCCCTTCTCATCCTGGTAAAACCAGCGGGTTCGGGTGATAACAATCGGGTACACGTTAAATTTCTCCCGGTCGATGTGTTCCCGGATAACTTGTCCGCTTTTAACCGAAATTTCATACTCTCCGGAGTATCCGCCTGTTAGCAATGCGATGTTTTTCTTCATGCGATGGGTTGTTGTCGGCACAAATTTACAATAGTAAGCGAATCATACAGCCCTGAGATGACAAAGATCTTAACGCTGAAAAAAACAGACTTTACACGGTACTGCATTTGCCATTCTTTATTGGCAGGGCAATTTTTATATCTTTGCATCAGCATGCAATAATTCAGCGGCATGGAAGTTAATAACCTGTCGGAAAGGGCTCTTCCGCAGGTCAGGTGCATGGTAGAAAACAGGCAGCATGAACTTTTTTGAATTTATCAAAACCCGTCTTTTTTTAAAGCATTTCATACTGTCGGTATTTGTTACCGCAGGAATTGTAACACTGGTGTTATCCGGTCTTAAGTGGTATACACATCATGGTGAGTCGATTACGGTTCCCTCGCTTGTCGGATTAACTCCCGGTCAGATAGCCCAGATGGAAACTATTTCCGAGTTTGAGATTATCATTGTAGACTCTGTGTACGATTCAAAGATGACCCGTGGTGCCGTGATTATTCAGGATCCGGTGCCGGGTTCAAAGGTAAAGCGGAACCGCAAGGTGTATCTGACTACGGTAGCCGTGATGCCTGAAAAGGTGAGTATGCCCGACCTTGTGGATCTGACTCTGCGTCAGGCTACAGCTACACTTGAGACTTACGGACTGAGACTCGGGAAAGTGAAATACATTCCCGATATTGCAGCCAATGCAGTATTGGGGCAGTTTTATAAAAACCTGTCCATCGATCCCGGCGAAGAAATTCTGAAAGGCTCGGTTATTGATCTGAATGTTGGACAGGGGATGGGAGGTTCTCGCTTCCAGGTTCCCAGACTGGCAGGCAAAACAAGGGAAGAAGCCCATATGCTGATTAAAAACTCCTACCTGACCATTGGAGATGAAACGTTTGAAAATGAAGCCGATCCGGAAACGGCAAGGGTATATCAGCAGTATCCTGCGTACGGCAGGGGTGTTCTGCTGAATGCCGGGCAGCCGGTAAACCTGATATACAGGGATCCGGCCCAATTCGATTTCGATAACTACCTGAGAACCCTGGAGAGCGATACACTGGCAGTTGATGATGAAGACCAGTTCTAACGTATTAATTCCGGTACAATCCCGGAGAAATCAAAACCAGCACATGAGTTACCAAAAACCATACTGGCTGCTGATATTGTTGTTCCTGCCAATAGCAGCCATCCCCCAGGAAGTCATCACCGGACTTCAGGAGAACGTTCAGGTGATGAAGAAACAGGAGCAGCGCCACACTCAGCGCGTAACCGAAGAAGCCCTGCAGCTTCCGTTTTTCGATGATTTCAGCAAACTCTCCGTGCTTCCGGATCCTATACGCTGGGCTGACGCCGATGCTTTTATCAGCAACGACTATGCAGTAAATCCTCCTACTATTGGTGTGGCTACCCTTGATGCCATCGATGGTCTTGGGAAACTCTACTCCAACGCAAGCCCTTACCCGTATATGGCCGATTTTTTAACTTCCCGGCCCATCCGGCTCGATTCGGTATTCTCGCCCGTAAAACGCAGGCTGACCGTTGCCGATTCGGTGTATTTCAGTTTCTATTATCAGCCACAGGGACGCGGAAATGCGCCCTCGAGAGGCGATTCACTGGTCCTTGAGTTCCTCGCTCCCGGCGAAACTCAAATGATTATTCAGGAACTCGATACCATTATCGGAGGAGTTGATACCACCTTGACAGATACGCTTTACATCGAAGGTTGGAAACGAATGTGGAGCTCCCCGGGTCAATCCCTCAACTCTTTCTATGCTTCCGACAGCAACTGGTTCCGGCAGGTGATCATTCCCGTCCGCGACAGCGCATTGTTTTATACTTCCGGATTCCGGTTCCGGTTTCGCAATTATGCAAGTCTGGCGAGTGGTGTGCTTCCCGACTGGCAAAGCAACGGCGATCAGTGGAACATCGATTATGTCTACCTTAACACCGGCCGGAACAGCTTCGATACCCTGCACCGCGATGTGGCCTTCGCTGACAAAGCACCGAATATGCTGCGCAATTACACAAGCATGCCATACAATCAGTACCGGTCCAATTTCGTGAACGAAATGCGAGATAAACTAAACATCCGCATTACCAACCTCGATGGAGTTGCTTACAATGCCTCATACCGGTACGAAGTAAGCCGCGACTACCAGGCACCATTCCACAATTACTCCGGAGGTAATTATTTTCTTGCGCCCTTTACCGAAGATGGATATACCACACACCCTCCTTTCGCAGAACCACCGGTGAACTTTGTATTCCCGATAGGGACACAGGAAAGGGTATTCTTTACCACCACCCACATTATCAACACCGAAGCAAATCTTGGTTCCCGCCTCAACGATACCATCCGAAACGTTCAGGTGTTTGCCAATTACCTGTCGTACGACGATGGCACAGCGGAAGCCGGATACGGACTCACACCAGCCGGCTCACAGCTCGCATACCGTTTCAAACTGAACCGGCCCGATTCTCTCGTAGCTATTCAAATGTACTTTAACCGTACCCTTAACAACGGGAATATTAAGACATTCTACCTGAATGTGTGGAATGACTATTTCGGTGAACCGGGCGAACTCATCCATTCCAGGTTTGGATATGAACCGAAATATTCCGACAGCCTGAATACGTACAAATTGTATTACATGGACAGCATCATCCGAATCGAGCCAGGCAGGTTTCCAAATCTGATTTTTTACGTGGGATGGGAACAAACAACCTCCGATAATCTTAACATCGGCTACGACTGGAACAACGATGCCTCCGCAAATACTTTCTGGCGAAACTTCGGAGGCTGGAATCAGAGTCTGTATGCCGGAGCTCTGATGATTCGTCCGGTTCTTGGAAAATTGCACGTGATGGGAAATCCGGAAATACCTTCCGGCGAAGCCCTTAAGGTGTATCCAAATCCCGCCGTTTCCATGGTTGCTGTTGAACCCCCTGCAGGTTTCAGCCAATCCTCCATGATTACCACCATTGTTTCAGCCGATGGCAAAGTAGTGCGAAAAGAACCCTATACACGCGAATTCGATGTCAGCCGCTTTGCTCCCGGACTTTATCTTATACGCGTGGAAACGGTTGACGGAAGGCTGGCAGGAACATCCAGGCTATTGATCAACAGATAATTGCTGAATCAATGTCGCAGATCGACGAGCACTACGAAGAGCACGAAGCCCCGGAGTTTGCCGACGATGAAAATGTGGAGAATGAACTCTACGAGCATCATCGCGTAGTTGCAGACCGTGGACAGGGTCTGCTGCGCATCGATAAATTCCTGATGTCGAGGATTGAAAATGCCTCACGCAATAAAATTCAGCAGGCTGCCAAAGCCGGGAATATTCTGGTTAACGGTGATCCCGTAAAGCAGAATTACAGGGTTAAACCCCTGGATATTATCAGCGTGGTAATGGCTCACCCTCCGCGCGAGACCGAAGTAATTCCGCAGCAAATCCCTCTTACCATCGTTTATGAGGATGAACATATTCTGGTAATAAACAAGGAAGCCGGCATGGTTGTACACCCCGGATATAATAATTTTGAAGGAACAATGCTGAACGCCCTGCTGTGGTACCTGCAGCAAAAGCCCGGTGCCAGACCGGGAACCATGCCCCTTCTGGTGCACCGGATCGATAAAGACACTTCCGGACTCATTCTGGTTGCCCGTACCGAAGAAGCCCAGACCCGCCTGGCACTTGAATTCTTTAACCACACCATAAAACGAACCTATCAGGCTATCGTATGGGGTACACCCAAAGAGGACGAAGGCACCATCACCGGCCATGTGGGCCGTAACCTGAGCAACCGGCTGATTATGGATGTTTTTCCTGACGGGAGTCACGGAAAGCATGCGGTAACCCATTACCGCGTACTGAAGAGTTTTGGATACGTCAGTCTGATCGAATGCCGCCTCGAAACGGGCCGGACCCACCAGATCCGGGCTCACATGAAGTACCTCGGTCATCCGCTGTTTAACGACGAGCGCTACGGGGGAAATAAAATACTGAGAGGAAATACATCCGGTTCATACAAACATTTTATTGAAAACTGTTTCTCCATTCTTCCGAGGCAGGCTCTGCATGCCAAATCGCTGGGATTTATACACCCGGATACCGGAAAAGAGATGTTCTTCGATTCGGAACTTCCTGCCGATATGCAGCAGGCTCTCGAAAAATGGGATAAGCTGATCACAGCCCGGGGCTGATTTTCCTGACCAGGGAAATTTGTCCTTTCTTATTTCAGCTAAATTTGCATGTGCGTTCCCTCCGGAATCCTGTATGACCCCGTTTTAGTATCCGGATAGAATCATATAAGGAACCACTGAATTATAAACTAAGTTCTGAGCTATGCTACCTGTAAAGCTGGGAATTCTTTTAATAGGCTTTATTTATGCCGGTTTGCTGCCCTATATGGTTAAGCGGACATTAGCCCATGTGCGGTTTGACCTTGTTCGGCAGACACTTAGTTTTTTGAGCAACAGAGATTTGTACGGTCAGAAATTTGTTAAAGGGTACAAACGTATGCTGTTTGCCACCGCTTGTCTTACCTATATCTATTTCTGGTTGTTAACTGAGTTTTATGATCTTGGTGATAATGAAGTGCTTATGCAGCAGATCGACATCAGTTTCGCCATTCTTACCCTGCTGGCTTTTGTACCCCACAACATCAGCCCTTACAGTCTGGGTAATTTAAAAGCTTCCGTACTGCGGATTTTACACAATATTCTAGCTGTAATGGTATTTCTGATGCTGCCAGCGCTGATCATCATGTTTCAGTTTTCGGTGCTTCCGCAGATGAACTTTCTTGGAATTTCGGGATTGATAGGTATCGGTGCCGTTTTGGTAGTTACCATCGTTTCCGTATTGATGAACGGAGTAAACGGGGTAACCGAAATTCTTTTTATTGAGGGTATAAGTTTATGGAGCATCTATGTTACCATTCTTACTATCCTTCGTTAAATAACTGGTTTTGGCTTAATTGCAGGGCACATGTGCCGGTTGACATCTGCTTGTACGAAAATCCCGGGCTATTTGCTGATTACATATTCCGGATTGTGTTATACCTTTGCGGGATTCAACACTGCACGTGAAAAAACTTCCTGCCATATTGCTTGTTCTGGCAGTTTGCTTCAATCCTGCTGCTTATCACCTGATGTTCAGGTTGAAGCAGGCGGAAATCAGAAAGCAGATTAAGATGGCCATTAAAGCCGGGGTTCCCGATGAAGAACTTACAGTTTTCAGACTGACGGACTCGAATGCCGGAGATTTTGAGTGGATTCACAGCCGTGAATTCAGATTCCGGGGGATGATGTACGATGTTGTTCGTGAAGAAGCCGGCACAGACGGTGAACGCGTCCTTCACTGCGTTACCGACGTACAGGAAACCCGCCTTTTCTGCAAACTCGATGAAGCGGCACGAAAGGCTGCCGGTAGCCACGCCGCGCATACTGCTGCAAGTCATATGCTTATGTCCTTATTGCACGGTATGTCAATCCCCGGCAGACTCCAGCCGTTTCCGCCTGTGACGGATATGGTTTGCATGAGCTTTCCATGGATAAGTACTTATTCTCAGCCCGGCATACTTATTGATGCCCCACCGCCGCGATTAGCCGGACAGATTTCTTATTTCTAACCGGAGATGAAGCTGTTTCATTTCCTCCGGTAGTTTTCGCATTACAGGTTTATCAGAAATACAACAAATGAATCAGATAAAATACTTTTTATTTGCTCTTCTGTCGTTGTCAGCGGTTAGCATCTTTGCCCAAAAGATAACCGTTGCCGACAGGGTTACCGGACAGCCTCTGGCCAACGTGGCTATCTATTCCGCCAGTCCGGCGGTATCCGCTACTACCAACATACGGGGGCAGGCCGATTTCAGCGGATTCCGCGGATCCGAATCCATTACTTTCAGACATCTGGGATATGAAACCAGGTTGCTTACGTATGCAGAAGCTGAAAAGCTCAGGTTTTTCATCGACCTGAAGCCTATGCGTATTACACTGGACGAAGTAGTGATATCTGCCAATCGCTGGGAACAGAATGAACGTGAGATTCCGCAGCGCGTTGAAAAAATGAATATGCAGCAAATCGCATTTGCCAATCCCCAGACTGCTGCCGATCTGCTTGGAGCCGGGGGACATGCCTACATTCAGAAGAGTCAGCTTGCAGGCGGTTCACCTATACTCAGGGGATTTGCTACCAACAGGGTAATGCTCGTAGTGGATGGCGTGCGAATGAACAATGCCATCTTTCGTACAGGAAACGTTCAAAATGTGATATCCATAGATGCTGCCACCGTGGAGAACAGCGAAATTCTCTTCGGCCCGGGAGCTGTTATGTATGGCAGCGACGCCATAGGAGGTGTAATGGACTTCCATACCCTTAATTTGCAGTTTGCCGATAACGGAAACAGTTTTCTGAAAGGAAATGCTTTTACCCGGTTTTCATCGGCTAATTTTGAGAAAACAGCGCATGTTGACCTGAAAGCCGGATTGAAGAAATGGGCTTTTGTTACCAGTTTTACGTTCAGCGATTACGACGATCTGCAGGCAGGATCTGAAGGCGACAGCTATTACCTGAGACCATTTTATCAGGTAACAGAAGACGGTGCAGACAAAACGGTGGAGAATCCCAACCCGCGCAAACAGGTTTACTCAGGGTACAGTCAGTATAACATTCTGCAGAAAGTTGGATGGAACAGGGGCGGTAAGGCAGAGGTCGACTATGGATTTTATTACTCTTCAACGTCCGATGCACCCAGATACGATCGTCTGACACTTGCTAACGAGGATGGAAGCCTGACCAATGCCGAGTGGTATTACGGACCCCAGCAATGGATGATGAACCGGCTGGCATTGCGGTTGCGCAGCAGTAACGGTATGTACGACCAGTTCAGAGTTATCGGGGCTCATCAGTTTTATCGCGAAAGCAGGCACGATCGCAAGATGCACAATGTGCGCAAGCGTCATCAGACGGAAACCGTTAACGCATACTCGCTCAACCTGGATCTGGATAAGAAGATGAATGAACAGCTTACTGTCTTCTACGGGGCAGAAGCATTGTATAATGCTGTAGGTTCAGAAGCATATCGTACCAATATTTTTACCGGTGAAATAAGTCCGGTAAATACACGCTATCCCGACGGCTCCTCCTGGCAGTCGTATTCAGTGTACTCAACTGTTCGTTACCATCTGAATGCCAGAACGGTAGCGAATGCAGGAGTGCGTTATAGCTACATATCCATGGAGGCTGCCTTCGATACGTCCATGTTTCCCTTTCCGTTTACCAGTGCTGAACTTTCAAAAGGAGCGCTCAACGGAAGTATTGGCATAACCAGCAGTCCCGTTCCCCACCTTAAATTATACGGCGGACTCTCAACGGGATTCCGGTCGCCGAATATCGATGACATTGGGAAGGTTTTTGATTCCGAACCTGGTTCTGTTGTGGTTCCGAATCCTGACCTGAAACCTGAATATGCATGGAATGCCGAGGGTGGAGGTGCATTTACAATCGGGAAATTCGTAAAAGCCGATCTGAGTGTGTATTACACCCTTCTTACCGACGCCCTTGCACGCCGTGACTTCAGCTATAACGGAATGGATTCTATCGTGTACGATGGAATTCCGAGCAGGGTACAGGCCATTCAGAATATCACCCGTGCAAGAATCTTCGGGATTCAGGCCGGAGTACAGGTTGATATGGGTAAAGGATTCGGCCTGCGAAGCACCATAAACTGGCAGAAAGGCGAAGAACAAAGCGAGGACAGCCTGAAGTATTACCCTTTGCGACACGCTGCCCCGCTCTATGGACGTACGCATCTGACCTGGGAAGCACAGAAGCTGAAATTTGACCTTTACACGGAGTATAATGCCGGGATGGAATACGGGGATCTGCCCCTTTCGGAGCGAATGGATGCAGCCCCTTATGCAAAAGATGAGGAAGGAAACCCGTATGTGCCTGCCTGGACTACGCTGAATTTCAAAGCAGCCTGGTATATCAGTCCGCATTTTACGCTTAATGCCGGTGTGGAAAATATTACCAATAAGCTGTACCGGCCTTTCGCTTCCGGAATCAGTGCCCCGGGCCGAAACTTCATGGTTACCCTGAGAGCCTCATTCTGATACGGCCGGAATCCCTGAAATCATCGTGCTCCGGAATTGTACTTCCGGTGAAAACTGCCTTTCGTATTTATTGAAGGATTGAAAAAGCCTGTAACTCCTGAGCTGCCGCAGGATGTTACAGGCTTTTTTTTCACTTAAAACCACCGGGATGATAAATGTGACCATACAGAAAGAATTGTTACTGAATTTTTTTCTTCCGTATGAAAAGATTATCTTTGCCCGAAATCCAAAGAAGAATGCAGATAATCTTGCACAGTTATATTATTCTCACCAGTTAAAGAAGACCTAACCCATTTTGTCGTTGGCCGGGTCTTCCCGGCTTTTTTTTTCAAACCAAACATCATGAAAGAGATTATTATCAGTACACTGGATATGGCGCGATTGCGCGCACATATCGATAAAGCCAGGAGTGGGGGGTTAAAAGCCCCCATCAATCTGACTCCGCTAATAGAAGAGCTGGACAGGGCAACGGTATTGCCGCCGGATAAAATGCCGCCCGATGTGGTAACCATGAACAGCATTGTAAAGCTTGACTATCTGAACAGCAGCAAAACCATGGAGATTCAGATCGTTTATCCCGAGGATGCAAATCCTGCAAAGCAGAAAATTTCAGTTTTTGCACCCGTAGCAACCGCTCTCCTGGGCTTCCGCAAAGGCGATATCGTTTCGTGGAAGGTGCCGACGGGTATGGCCGAACTGAGGATATCCGATATTGTTTACCAGCCGGAAGCCGCCGGCGACCTGGATGTCTGATTTTACATTCAGGAACTCACTCCCAGCCACCCGGCAAGCTTTTCTACAGCAATTGCCCGGTGGCTGATTTTATTTTTAAGATCGGGAGACATTTCGGCAAAGGTTTGATCGTATCCATCGGGTACAAACACCGGATCGTATCCGAAGCCAGCCGTGCCCAGTGGCTTTTCTGTAATGTGTCCGTTGATGATACCTTCAAAAAGATACTCTTCTCCGTTCGAAATCAATGCGATAACTGTACGAAAGCGCGCGTTGCGTTTATGCAGTCCCTTCAATTCGCTGAGCAGCTTCGTCACGTTATCGTTATAACTGCAACCCTTGCCGGCATAGCGTGCAGAAAATACTCCCGGCCTTCCGTCGAGCACTTCAACCTCAAGCCCCGTATCGTCGGCAAAACAGCCGATTCCATACTTTTCGAAAATAAACCGTGCTTTCTGTAAAGCATTGCCTTCAATGGTGTTGCAGGTTTCAGGGATGTCATCAAAGCACCCTATTTCAGAAAGTGACAACAGTTTGTATTTGTTTTTCAGAATTTCACTTGCTTCTTCAAGCTTGTGTTTGTTGTTGGTGGCAAATACCAGCTCCAGGGGATTGTTTACAGCCATTTTCTCAGGAATTGTGATAGGGTTCGTTGCGTAAAATGGTAAAAGCCCGGTACAATTGTTCAATAAAGAAAGGACGCACCATCTGATGTGAAAAGGTCATGGATGAAAGAGAGAGTTTGTAGCTGGCGGCAGCATAAATTTCCGGTGAAAAGCCATAAGCTCCCCCGACTACAAAAATCATATGGCGAGTGCCGGCATTCATCATTTTCTGCAGCCAGGCAGCAAAATCCTCCGACTTCCGTTGTTGTCCGCTTTCGTCGAGCAGTACCACCTGATCGGCCTCCGCCAGGTATTTCAGCATAAGTTTGCCCTCGGCCTCCTTTAACTGGAGCGGACTCAGCTGCCGGAAGTTTTTTTGGGGGGCGATTTCAACAACCGAGAACCGAATGTAATGGGATAAACGGGCTGTATACTCCTCCATCCCGGCTTTGATCCAGGGCGTGTCTGTTTTTCCCGTAAGAAGAAGCGTTATACGCATATTAAATTTTTGCAAAAATAAACAATAAAGTCAGCCGGGCCCTTGTAGCACCCGATTTGAAAAAAGGGAAAAATCAGCCTTGAAAGGCTGGTTTTTAATCCCGAATCCTCTGTTGTATTTTTACAAAATGATTTGTACGTACCGATATTTTACCGTAGGTTTGGTAATTGTTAACATTACGCTTGAGTTTCCGGTAATTTGGTTCGGTTTTTGATATTTTTTAAAAATAATAAAGAAACGGCATTATCTTGAATGCCTTCTAACAGACAGTATCAATGAAAAGAAACAGAAATCAGGGTTTGGCAGTTTTTATTATTGCCATGCTTTTTCTGCTGCCGGTCCTGCTTCCGGCACAGGATGTCACTACAAAGGTGGCTTCCGCCATCCGTTCGGCCAATGCCAGGGAATTGAGCACTTATTTTGGTTCTACCATCGATCTGAGGGTACCCGGAACCGAGGGTTCCTTCAGCAAGGCACAATCGGAAGTGATTGTCCGGAATTTTTTCAATAAATATCCTCCGGCATCTTACACCCAGAATCATCAGGGTCGCTCGAACGACGGAACACAGTATGCTATCGGGGTTTATAAATCGGGCAAATCCCTTTTCCGAACCTATTTTCTGCTCAAAACCATTGAAGGTAAGCCTGTTATTCAGCAGCTTAAGTTTGAAAGTGAAGAAGATTGATCGTTTAATTGTTTTTCCTCCCCATGACTATTGAAGAAATTATTCGTCAGGCCCTGGCTGAAGATGTAGGTGATGGCGACCATACCTCTTTGTCGACCATACCGGCTACTGCCCGTGGAAGAGCTCGCCTGATGGTAAAGGAAAAGGGTGTGATCTCGGGCATAGATGTTGCCCGTGAAGTTTTTCGTCTGGTTGATCCCAAAATAGATGTGTTTCTGCTTCTGGCCGACGGAATTCGTGTGGAACCCGGTGCAGATGCATTTGTCGTGGAAGGGCCTTCACGTTCAATTTTAAAAGCTGAACGCCTGGTACTGAATTTTATGCAGCGCATGAGCGGAATTGCCACCAATACCGCTAAATACGTTGAAAAAATAAAGGGAACCGATGCACGCATCCTCGATACCCGGAAAACAACACCGCTTTTGCGCGAACTGGAAAAAATGGCTGTCCGGCATGGAGGCGGATATAACCATCGCTTCGGGTTATACGACATGGTTATGATAAAGGATAATCATGTGGACTTTGCCGGCGGAATTACCAAAGCCATTGACTCTGCCAATCAGTATCTGAGCGAAAAGGGATTGCGCCTTCCGGTTGAAATTGAGGTCAGGAATCTGAATGAACTGAAAGAAGTACTACAAACCGGCGGTGTAACACGCATCATGCTCGACAATTTCACCCCTGAGCTGCTTCGCAAAGCCGTGAAGCTTATATACGGCCGCTTTGAAACGGAAGCTTCAGGCGGAATCACGCTCGAAACCATTCGCGATTATGCCGAAACCGGGGTGGATTTTATCTCGGTCGGAGCTTTGACACATCACATCAAAAGCCTGGACCTTAGTTTGAAAGCATATTAATCAACGGCCTATGAATAAACTGGCTGAACGCTTCATAAACAAAGCTAAAAACTGGTACAACCGGGTACACCGAAGCCGGTCAGTCAGAAAGTTACTCATTTGGTCGAAGAAAATAGTACTCCCCGGATTCGACGGAGTTCCGCTGTATAATGTTGCAGAGTTTTTTGTTCAAGGGATTCAGAAAGGAGCTATAACCAACAGGGCTGCTGCCTTGTCGTTTAACTTCTTTCTTGCCATCTTTCCGGCCTTACTGTTTTTCTTTTCACTCATCCCGTATATCCCCATCGCCGACTTCCAGGACAGCCTGCTCAATCTTCTCGAAGAGTTTATTCCCGAAAAGGTATGGACAACGGTGGAAGGTACAATTTTCGATATTGTGAAACGTCCGCAGGGAGGTGTGCTTTCAATCGGATTTCTGATGGCTATGTACTTTTCTACCAATAGCGTAACCAGTATGATGGAGGCTTTTAACCAAACCTATCATTCCATCGAAACCCGTTCCGCCATAAGGCAGCGCCTGGTAGCCATCGGTTTGGTATTTCTGTTTTCATTCCTGGTAATCATTGCAATAGCACTGATTACTTTTGGACCAATGGCGTTGAACTGGCTTGAGAAAGTAGGCGTACTAACTGACAATGTTGCCATTGTTATGCTGACTGCAGGGAAGTGGATTATTACCCTGGCCCTGCTGTTTTTTGCATTCTCAATCCTCTTTTATTTTGCCCCGAGCCGCAAACTCCGGTTTCGGTTTATCTCAGCCGGCTCCACCATCACAACCCTTTTGTTTATTGCAGCATCGATTGGATTCAATTATTATGTGAACAATTTCGCAAAATACAACACACTCTACGGATCCATAGGAACACTGATCATCTTCATGCTCTGGATATACTTCAATGCGATCATCATTCTGCTTGGCTTCGAATTGAATGCCAGCATTTCGGTGGCGAGGAAGAATCATCACTGATGACTTCAGTTCCTTACCATTTCATTTCTCTGCTTATATTATTACAGCCTTCATCCGTTTACAATGGATGCAAATAGTTTGTTGTCATCGTGCCTGAATCCAGGTATACAAAAATCCGGCAACAGGAAAAGTATTTTTATAGAGACTCATGCTGTATCCTATTGATGGTTGCGAAGCGTTCAGTGGATTTTTTTGTAAGAAAAAAAATCATATATGCAGAAATTCTGATTGGTTTTTCTAAATTTACCAACCGTATACGGACCGGGGTGACATTTTTATGAATTCATTAAAGCATGTTTTAAGAATTGAAACTTTGTGTACGTGATATAATTTTTATGAAGCAGTTAGCACTGATTTTTCATCTTATTCATTTTTCTGACATTTTTTCGTTCGTGCTGCATTCTCCTGATTTTTCTCTGCGGAAACTGTTTCTGAAAAGGGTTAGTCCGTTTACAGTTATTACAGCTTTGCTTTTACTGATTTCCTTATCGCTGTCTGCACAAAAGCATGGGAACTACTGGTATTTTGGCCGGAACGCGGGGATAAAATTTACAAACGGTACACCTGAAGTTCTTTTTGACGGAGCTATCGATAATTTTGAAGGCGTTGCAAGTATCAGCGATTACTACGGAAACCTGCTTTTTTATACCGATGGAATGACCATTTATAACCGGACACATAATGTGATGGAAAATGGTAACGATTTGAAGGGGCATCCTTCGTCAACTCAGTCGGGAGTAATCATTCCTATTCCCGGCGATGCTGACAGGTTTATAGTTTTTACCGTTGATTATGCTTACTCGGGCGGAGATCTTTACTATTCGGTTGTGGATATGAAGCAGGCAGGGGGGCAAGGTGCTGTAGTGACAAAAAATGTTTTTCTGCAGTCAAATTCTGCAGAAAAGATTTCTGCAGTCAGTCACTCCAATCAATCCGACATCTGGGTTGTGATTCATGAACGGGAATCCACTGAATTCAAGAGTTATCTGATAACTGCTGCCGGGGTAAGTTCTGAAGTGAAATCTTCCTTTGCCGGTCAGATCCTGACAAGCGGTGTTCAGGGCTATCTTAAGTTTTCAACCGATGGCAGATATCTTGCGATGGCTACCTACCACGAACGTCGGGTGGATGTTTTCAATTTTAATCCTGGAACCGGGGATGTGGGTTTTCATTCCTCCTATTCATTTCCGGATGCCACTTATGGTGTTGAATTTTCCGGTGATTCTCAATTTCTTTATGCCTCGGTGTCCTACGATCTGAAACAAATTCATCAGATTAATCTCGGGCAAAAGACCAGCACACTGATTGCCTCAACCGGGATGGCTCCGGGGTGTCTTCAAATGGCTCCGGATGGCAAAATTTACGTTGCCCGTTATAACCGTCCCGACGTATTTTCCAGATATCTGGGTGTGATTCATAACCCGAATGAAGAGGGTGCTGCCTGCAATTATGTAGATGAATATCTGAGTCTGGGAGCGAACCGTGGTTCGCTGATGGGATTGCCAACGTTCATACAAAGCTTTTTTGTTCCTGCCGTCACCCTTAACGGGACGAATTCCTGTCTTGAAGATACGGTTCAGTTCAGTGCAAACCTCTTCGGAAACCTGCTGCAGGAACACGATTGGGTCCTATGGGATTTTGGAGATCCGGGTTCACCCGATAATACATCCGATATCCTTTATGCGCAACATCGTTTCTCAGCTCCGGGAAATTACACCATAACATTTATAATCAGTTCCGGAGGCAGTGAGCTGGAGGCTTCTATCGAAATTGAAATATATCCCATGCCACAGACAGATCTGCCCGATACGCTGAAATTTTGCGAAGGCGTTTCGGCCACACTAACCGCCGGTGAACCGGGTTATAATTATTTGTGGAGCAATGGCCTTACAAGCCCGGCAATAAGCGTTACGGCTTCCGGTAAATACTGGGTGCGAAAAATGTCTGAATTCGGGTGCTCGGTTTCCGATACGGCTACTATTGTCACTATTCCGGGTCCGGAGATCGATCTTCACAGCAGCTATACCATTTGTCCCGATTCAGTACTTATCCTCTCGGCAGGTGACGATCAGTTTACCTATCAGTGGAGTGATACGATAACATCATCCACACGCACTTTCGCTGATCCGGGTTTTTATTCTGTGAGAAAAACCGCTTCATCGGGGTGTTCTTCCGAGCACAGCTTTTCAGTGGATCATTTCTACGTACCTGAGCTTTCTCTCGGAGCAGATACCTTGCTGTGCTCACCCGGAGGAATAGACCTGACCGTATCCGGATTTGAGAGTTATCTATGGCACGACGGTAGTAATTCCCCCGTTTATCATGTGGATACTCCGGGAATCTACAGTCTTGTTGCATTCACCGCAGATCAGTGTTCTGCGGCAGATTCGGTTGAAGTGCTCGTTTGTTGTGAGTTCAGTATAATGATTCCCAATGTTTTCACTCCAAACCATGACGGCATCAACGATTTCTTCAAGCCAGTACTGCACAATGCCGGCCGTTATAGTATGACAATAGCAAACCGCTGGGGAGTGGTACTTTTCGAAACGAATGATCCGGAAGAAGGCTGGGACGGGTATTTTATGAACGAACGCTGCCCGACGGGAGTGTATTACGTTGTTTTTGACATTGAAAGATGTACGCCTGAGGGTTTGTTTGTCAATAAAAAGACCCACGGAAGCGTAACCCTTCTGTATTGATATATCTGCTGATCCGCTTTTAATACGGCTAAAAGTGCCGTTTGTCCTTAATTTCTTCGCTTTTAACGGAATCAGCCTTATTTTTGCAGATTACACATACTGCATGGCTCGTCTGAATGTAAAGGAACACCTTAAATTATCGCTCGTCTATTCAGGCGTAGCTGCAGTGCCGCCTGTACTTCAGGTTCTTATTCAGCCTGTAATTGAAGGCAATGAGCGGCTTAATGCCATGGACTTCTCACAGATCGGTATTGCCGAAATGGTGACTTCCCTTGCATTTACCATCACGCTCTTTTCAATGGGCAATGCCATTTCCCGTTTTCTTTACGATGTGGAAGACAACCGGGAGTCATACAATAGCATGGTTTCCTCGGTTTTTAATTCCATACTGTTGCGGGGTTTGATATTGCTGACGGCAGCTTTCCTTTTACAGAGCTATATCGGGAATATTTTTTCTCAGGAAGAGCTTCGCAATTTCGGAAGCTTCGGTTTTGCAGCAATTATCACCGGGATCAACCGTTCCATAATTACTACCGCTGCAGCTTTGTACCGGAACGAAAAGCGAGTAAGAGCTTTTATTGTTGTGAATATTGCCAATGCCATTGTGCGAACCGGCTTTCAGCTGATCGGACTTTTCTATTTTGAAATGTCGTTTATTGGTTATGTTTATGGTAGTGCTATCGGAAGCACCATCGTTTCAGCCGGTGTTATTTTAGTTACATACCGCAGAAGCGGAATACGGTACAGCAGGGGAATATTAAACGAAATGAACCGCTTCGCCTGGCCTTTGGTGCAGTACGGCGTTCTGGCGTGGGGACTGAATTTCGCCGACAAATACTTTATGGAGCGCTTCCCCAGCGATCTTGGTATATATTTTACCGCGGTGAACTTTGCCCTTGGTATGCAGATCATTATACAGGGACTGCAGGCCGCAACCCAACCCGAAATATTTCGTTATATGAAGGAGGGTACGGTGAAGCATGAAGAGGAAATACGATCCTTGTCCAACATGCTGATGGCTCAGTCACAGCTTATTATTGCACTGGCCATCCTTCCTGTAATGGCGTATCTTACCTTGTTCTATGAAACCGATGTACGCCTGGCTTCTTCCTTCATAGTTCTGATATTTATCCGTTATCTGCCAAGGACACAATACGTAATATTTTCATTTGTATTGTATTACGAGAAGAAAACGAAATTTTTCCTGTATCTGAACCTCGTCAGCCTGCTGGTTAATATTCTGCTGAACCTTCTTCTGATTCCCCGCTTCCTGATTTATGGTGCCGTAATTTCGATAATGACTGCAGATGTAATTCAGGTTATCGGAGCATACTTCTATGCCCGGCGAATCCGGCCGTTTAACTGGAATCTCGGCAAGTTGCTCTACAGCCCGCTCATCTGCATGGGCCTGATCCTACTGCTTGAAATATCAAAGCATACCCTGGGTATGGGACAGTATACTTCCGCCATTCTTTCGGTACTGATTCTGATTTCTTCACTGGTGATTCTGTATCGCCGCGATATTAAACGATTGATAACCAGGATATGAACAGGGCAATAGTGATTAACCGTAGCCTTTCGGAGTCTGAAATTCTGAATATCCGCCGTTTGGCTGAATCAGAGGAAAACCTTAGGATTTTTTCAACAAGCAGCATCGCCTATCCTTTTCCGGTTGAAATTATTTCACAGGATGCAGCAGAAAAACGGGATATTAATTATTCGGAAATGGAACGCCTTCTTGCATTCGGCGATGCAAAAACGGGCGATGCTTCCCTGGCGGAGTTGCTTTCGGTCTCCGGCATGAGTCTGTGGCATTATCATAAGTTCCGGATTTATTTCATCATGCGGAATCAGGCATATGAAGAAGCCCTGATCCGGGATTTGGCTCCGGCCTACGATGAAATTCAACTGTATACCAGCTTCAGCGATTTTCAACTGTTTGGCAATTTGCCTGAAAATGTTGTAATTGTGCAGGGTGCGACAACTGCAGGCCATGGAAAGAGTATCGTTTCTTTTCTCCATTACCTTGCATACCTGATCCTCCGTTTCTTCCTTGGTATGGCCTCAATGCTGAAAGCAGGGGAGTGCCGTCATCTGCTTATCGACCGCACCGCACGTCAGCCCTGCCTTGATCCGGATACCCTGAAACTGAAACAGGACAACTATAACCTTGCCTATGTATTTGCAAAAGCAGGAAAGGATTTTGCGATTATTGACGAAACAGAGCCTCCAAAGTTTTCGCAGGGGCAACAATTCCGTATCGAGCGCTGGATGATCCGGAATTCGCACCCTCGTGTTCGCCGGATACCCGGAGAATACATTCTTATCAGAGGAGCGCTGTCGCCGGTTGTATGGAAGGCCTACAGGGAAAATGAAAAACGTATTCATTCAGGGCTTTTGCGCCTGATCGGGGATGCGGAACCCGGTCGGAATACATGGATACTTAAAAAGATGCTGCAATTTCACGGAGCCAGCCGTTTCTATATTTTCAAAAACCAGGCATATAAAAGGTTTTTCGGAAATCATGGCTTCAAAACCGTTGCAAGCATCGATGAGAACAGCCCTGCCGTTAAGTGCATTTTAGATGCTGCACGTGTCAATGAAATGAAAACAATCGGAATACAGCATGGAAACATTCACGATCTGCATCCGGCTTACCGGTTTACGTCTGCTGATGTTCGGAGAGGTTTGCTGTGCGATGCAACCCTGGTGTGGGGAAGCTACTGGAAGGATTATTTGATCAGCAAATCGGGTTATCCCGAAACCAGCCTTGAGGTGGTGGGACAGCCACGCACCGATATCATTCCCGTACTGCTGAATAACCGCGATAAGCTGATAAAAGAGCTGGGTTATCCCGAAGTCCCTTTGGTTGTGTTTGCCTCCCAGTTGCAGCAGGATCCTCTGCTGCGGGAGAAGGCTGCCTTTGATGTGTTCAATATGGCCGCCTGTTTTTCCGATATCCATCTGGTAATCAAATTGCATCCCTCAGAAGCTTCGGACCCGGAATACTACCATCGTATTGCTAGGCAGACGGGATGCACCAATTATTCCGTTACAAGCGAACACGATTTGTATTCGCTCATTGCTTCATGTACTATGCTTATTACCTGTTTCTCCACGGTTGGGGCTGAAACGGTGTACTTCAGGAAACCACTTGTGATTCTTGATCACCTGGATCAGGATATTCAGGCTTACATTAAGCAGGGGGTTGCATTCCGGGCATTGAACGGTGCAGAGCTGAAGCAGGTGGCTGCAGGTATACTGAGCCGGCAACTAAGCATAAACGATAAGGCATACGAATCCTTTATTGAACGAAATGCATTCAGGATCGATGGCCGGACTTCGGAACGAATTGTGGACTTTATCCGTTGTATTTGCTGATGCGCTTGAAATAGGAGTCCAGAGCTTTCTGAAACAGGTTGTTTTCCTGTAATATGCGTTCAACAAACTCCCTGAACGCACCTTCACCGCCATTTTTATCAAGAGTCCAGGTAACGTAATTTTTAACATATTCCGGTGCGTTAGCCGGAGTGGCGCTCAGGCCGCATGCTTTCAGCAGAGGCAGGTCGTTGATGTCGTCGCCGATATACGCAACTTCGTCAAGGGTGATGTTAAGCGATTTAACCAGTTCGCCCGCTACATGCAGTTTGTTTCGTACGCCCATATAGAGGTGTTCGACCCGGAGTTTCTCAGCGCGGCGTCTGAGAGCAGCCGTATCTTCTCCGCTGATAATAGCCAGTGGAATTTGCAGTTCCCTCAGGAAAACAACGCCGGCACTGTCGGACGTATTGAACTTCTTCAGCTCATTACCCTGGTTGTCGTAGTACATTCCTCCGTCGGTCCATACGCCGTCGATATCGGTAATTACAAGTTTTATCGTCATTCTTCCAGCATATTTGGGTAAATAACTTCATCGGCGGGAATATCGCAGGCGGCTTTACGGCCAATGATAAGGTTGCGCTCATTCCATTTAAATCCGTCGCCCGGACTCAGAAGGTGCAGCTTGTCGCCGGTAATAATTTCTCCTTTTCTGATTGGTGAAAGGGCCGCAACGGAGCGTTCCAGCTTGATGCGGGTATCCTGAACGGCATCGCTGATAAACATATCTTCGGTGCCAAGTGCCATTTCCAGATTACGAATATCCCGCACCATGCGATAAATTCCATCAACGCCCAAAGAACCCTGATGGTCAGTGCCTTTCATCGTACGGTCGAGGGTGATGTGTTTTTCGATGATCTCCGCTCCAAGTGCCACTGCTGCTGCGGGAACCATTATTCCAATTGAGTGGTCGGAATACCCGATTTTGTATCCCGGATAATGCTTCTTCAGATACGGAATGGTATTCAGATTTATATTTCTGTACTCTGAAGGATACTGTGAAAGGCAATGCAGTATGGATACATCGCTGTGGTGACGGGTAATGACTTCCAGAGCCTGATCGAGTTCTTCGCGGCCGCCCATCCCGGTGGAAAGGATCATGGGTATTCGGGTTTCCGCCATGGCTTCGAGAAGCGGAAGATTGGTGAGGTCGCGTGAGGCAACCTTAAGACGGTCGGGTGTGAAATAATTTAACAGGGTAAGGCAACCGCGTGCACAGAGCGTTTCAACGAACTCCAGCCCTTTTGATTTGGCGTAAAGATAAATTTCGAAATGCTGTTCATCGCTCAGCTCGAGAAATGCCCTGTGCTCGCCGTAGGTCTTTCCAAAGGAGTTCGGGTTGTTGTAGGGTTTCAGCATGGCTGATGCCGAAAGTTCCTCCTTCAGGTCGCGTTTGGTGAGCTTTATTGCATCCATTGGTTTCAGCTTTTCACCAAACAGGTTATCAACCACCGGCTGCGATACTGCGTCGATAAGTGTACGGGCTATATCAACCGAACCGTTATGGTTCTGACCAATTTCGCCGATAATATATGTATGTTTCATGCGATTGCAGTGTCTTTTGTTATTTGGAATTTCGTTTAATTTCCACCTGCATGATGATCCTGAAATGCTCGTTTTCATCTGTTATTTTCAGTAACTCAAACAGTCGGTCAGGGATTGGAAGATAGCCGGCCATTCGGTACAATTGCTGGTGAAGTTTAAAGTCGCCTTCCGTGTCGAGGGTGAACCTGAGATCTTCTCTGTTGTGGAATCCGTACGGAGCAGGTTTTACTATGATTTGGAAATCTTCCGGATTGGAATACAAGTAGTTGGTTACATGTTCGCGAAATTTCGGATCAGCGGTAAGTCTGGAGGCTTTTACCAGGCTCCCGAGCGTTACGGCTTCCCCCCACAGTCCGATATGGGTTTTAATCGATGGTTTACCGTTGATTGAAAAGCCTGCATAATCGCACTTTGTTTCTTCGAGCACATTCAATAAACGGAGAGTGGAGACAAGGTCAAAAAAAGGGTTATCTGCACATACCCTGATAATATTGTCAAATCCATACTGTTCTGCGGTTAATATAAACCGTTTCAGAACATCCTGTTCCGGTCCTCTGTAACATGGTACATCCAGATTCCTGCATACGGCAACGATGGCATCGTCGCCGGGCTTATCGGTAGTGGCAACCACAAACGGAATATCTCCTGCAGTTTGCCGGAAATCCGTCAACATAAGTTCCAGCAGGTTCTTATCCCCGGCAAACGGCAGGGTCATTTTCCCCGGTAATCTCGATGAACCTGTACGGGCCTGTATTATGATCCCTGAGTTATGTGCCATCCGTAAGGATAAAATTGTAAAGCAAAGATACGAACAAAACCTTTGTGGAAGGGCTGTGCATCTCACGAATGGTCGAAGTGAATCAAAATTGTATCTTTGTCTTTTAATACGAAACGAATGCACGAACATCCCGTTATCTGCATCGCCGGAGCCGGCACCCTGGGAACAGCATTGGGCCATATCCTGGCTGGCAAATCCGGTCTCGACGTTACCCTGCTCTCAGTAGAAGAATCCGTTGTTAATGAGATCAATGCACGACATATCAACCCGGCATATTTCCCGATGATTCGCCTGGCTGCAGGGCTTAAAGCAACAACGGATGTTTCTGCCCTTGAAAAAGCCGATATCGTTTTTATTGCCATTCCGTCGGTAGCTGTCGTACCATACATTGCTGCCTTAAAATCAAAATTAAAGCCGGGAGCATTACTGGTAAACCTGGCCAAGGGATTCGGGAAAGACAATAAAACCATTGTGGAGAATCTGCTCGGGGCTACCGGTCATCCGGTCTGCACCCTGAAAGGACCTACCTTTGCCCGCGAACTGATCAATCACATTCCCACTGCAATGACCGTAGGATCAGAACACAGGGAAGTGTTTGACTTGCTGAACGATGTTTTTGAAGACACCACCATTTATACCGACTATTCCGACGATATTCTGGGCGTGGAGACGCTCAGCATTCTAAAAAACATCTATGCTATCATCATCGGGATCGTAGATGCCCACTTCGACTCGCCTAATATACGGTTTCTGGCATTTACCAAGGCCTTTGACGAGATGCGGCGCGTTCTACTGTTCTATGGAGGGAAAGAGGAAACCTTGTTTCGCTATTGCGGAATCGGCGACTTTGGCCTTACCGCTCTCAACGACCTCAGTCGCAACCGAACACTCGGATTACTTATTGGTAAAGGCTTTTTTACAAGTGATATATCCGACCATGTTGTACTGGAGGGAAAGATAGCCGTGAATATTTTTGTGGAAGAGCTCAAACGAAAAGGAATGCCCGAAAAGGATTTTTTCCTGATGAATGAACTCAATCAGGTTTTTTCAGGCCAGTATAAATTGTCGCTGTTTGTAAGTCGTTTACTTAATCACTGAATTTTGCCAGTAAGGCTTCCGGATTGCCGAATAAAGCAATATTCTCCCTGATTGTTCCATCGTCCCAGTTCCACCAGCCAAGAGCCTGAAGCTTCGCGATGATATCTTCGCTGAAACGGAAACGAATGTGTTTTGCCGGGCTCCCGGCAACAATGCTGTATGGCTCCACATTTTTGTTTACTAGTGAGTTGGCGCCAATAATGGCGCCGTTGCCAATTTTTACTCCGGCCAGAATAACGGCATTGGCTCCAATCCATACGTCGTGGCCAATTTCACAGAATCCGGTAACCTGACCGTCGAATGCCCTTGTTTTATCCGTAAACCCGTATTTTTTATCGTAGGCAAACGGATGTGAGCTGACCCAGCTTACCGGATGGTTTCCCAGTCCTGCTTTAACACCGTAAGCGATTGAGCAAAAGTTTCCTATGGAAGCAGTATTCCTGTCGATCAGGCAGTATTTGTTGATATAAGTATAGTTACCAATGCGTCCTGCACAAATGTGGGATCCGTGTTCTATCGTTACACCGCGTCCCAGCTTTACATTCCGGCAAAGGCTGGCGGCGTGAATGGTGCATGAGGGATTCAGCAGCCGTTGAAGGGTAACCCAGAGGAAATGCTTCATTTGTGATGGTGTTAGTTTAATGAATGTTCAAGCTGTAAGACAGGACTGATCGGAGAAATTGACGGCTCAGAGAACCTTTTCCAGAATTTCGATGATTCTTCCCGCGGCCTTACCATCCCACAGTTCAGGGATCCGGCCTTCTTTCCATTTTCCGTCGAGGATTTTTCGCGCAAGTGCTACGATGGTATCCGTATCGCAACCGGCCAGCTCGTTGGTGCCCTCCCAAACGGTAACCGGGCGCTCGGTATTCTCCCTCAGGGTGATGCAGGGGATCCCGTACACCGTGGTCTCCTCCTGTATTCCTCCGCTGTCGGTAAGCACAAAGTGCGAGGACGATACCAGTTTTCCGAAATCAAAATAACCGAGCGGATCTGTCAGGATAAGGTTGTGCATGGATGCCACGTAATCGTTAAGCCCAAAATCAGCGATCATCTTTCGGGTTCTCGGATGAATGGGGAAAACAATAGGAATTTCCAGCTGAATTATTTCGAGTGCAGCCAGTATTTTCTTGAAATTTTCGATGTTGTCGACGTTGGAAGGGCGATGAAGCGTGAGAGAGACAAACGGCTTTCCTTTCAGATTGAGCCGGCTGAGAATTTCGGACTGTCCGATTTTCTCTCCTGATTCCATCAGGGTGTCGATCATAATGTTGCCAACCAGAAATATTTTTGATGCATGATGTCCTTCTGCTAGCAAATTTTCCACGGCATCTTTCGACGGTGGCATCAGAATATCGGTAATGGAATCCGTAACCATGCGGTTGATTTCTTCAGGCATGGAGCGGTCGCGGCTGCGGATTCCGGCTTCTACGTGAATGATTTTTATATCTTTTTTGGCGGCAACGATGCTGCACGCCATGGTGGAATTTACATCTCCAACCACAAGAATAGCCTGTGGCTTGTGCTCATCGCATACCGGTTCAAAGCGTTCCATGATTCGGGCTACCTGGCGCGCATGCGTATCGGAACCTACCTCCAGGCTGATGTCGGGTCTCGGGATGTTCAACTCTTTGAAAAACGTATCCGACATCATCACATCGTAATGTTGTCCGGTGTGTACAAGCAGCGGTTCAAGGCGCTCCGACTTATGCATGGCATGCATAATGGGAGCGATCTTCATAAAATTGGGCCGGGCGCCGGCAATTACAAGTATTTTAACAGGTTTCATTGCAGATTCTTGTTATACGATTTCATTAAGTATGCGGACAATCTCTCCGGTCAGTGATTTTCGGGAATAGGCTTCTATATCTCCGGAAACGATACCAGTGTTTTCCGGATCCAAGTATTCGTTAAACATATTTTTTATGCATTCTTCAAGTTTCTGCTCATCGGTGAAGCCGGTTACGCATCCTGCGTTTGCTTTCCGGATAATTTGCGCACTGTCTCCTTCTTCCGGTCCGATGCACAGAACCGGCCTTCGCGATGCCAGATATTCAAAAACTTTTCCGGGGATTATACCCAATGCATTGGGTGTGTTGTTGATGAGCAAAAGCAAAACGGCGGATTTTCCGCTTAACCGGATGGCTTCAACATGCGGAAGATAATCTGATTTTTCGGTTTTTTCGAGCAATCCGTATTTTTTCAGGCTGTCGAAAACACTTATATCGGTTTTGCCGATAAACCGTATCCTGAGTTTTTCGCTGAATAATATATCATCTGCCGACAATTTTCCGAGCACTTTCCACAAGGTTTCGGGATTCCGGTCGCGGTTGAGAGAGCCGGTATGTGTAAGGGTGAACCATTCGGGTTTCTTTGCTTCCGTTTTCGGGAAGTCGGCAGGGTCAAAGCCATTGGTAACCACTTCGGTACGCTTTGCCCCCAGCCGTTTGAAGTCTTCTTCCCAGTTCCGGCTTACTGTAACCAACCGGTCGGCATGCATAATTACCTGTTGCTCCATGCTGTGGTGCCGGCGGTCGGCAAAACGGCTCAGCATCAGCTGCTCGTAGAAGTCGATGTTTGTCCAGGGGTCCCTGAAATCGGCCAGCCAGGGGATGCCGGTTTTTTTCTTCACCCCGAGTGCAATCATGTGCATCGAATGCGGAGGGCCGGTAGAGATTATAGCATCAACCGGGTTTTCTTTCAGGTAACTGACGAGAAACTTAACAGATGGTTTGATCCAGAATTTCCGTGCATCCGGGATAAAGAAATTTCCCCTGAGCCATATCGAAAACTGCTGAGCTTTGCCTGGTTTGCGGTTTTCACTCAGAAATCCGGCATTGATGCGCTCGTCTTTGCGGGCTCCGATAAGTTTTCTGTATAAATCGTAGGGCTCCCAGATCGGCTGACGCACGATCACTGTGTCTGCAGGTACCTCTCTCGCGAGTGTATCATCAAATGCCGGAGGTTCCGGATTTTCGGGTGTGTATACCACAGGTTCCCAACCATATGCACGCAGGTATTTCACGAACTTCAGCCAGCGCTGAACTCCCGCACCTCCGCTGGGAGGCCAGTAGTAAGTGATAATTAATGCTTTTCGCAATTTCGGTTGAGTTTTACGATTGTTTCCTGTAATTTTTTCTGAATTCCGTGAAGGCATATCCCAGCAACAAAAGCAGCAGAAGCAGCGATCCTGCCAGTGAAATGCTTTCCCCCGTTCTGTAAACCACAGGTTCAAACCTGAATTCGATATCATGGGATCCGGCAGGTACAGCCATAGCCCTCAGCACATAATTTGCCCTGAAGTGCGGAGCCGGTTTTCCGTCGATAAAAGCATTCCATCCTTTATCGTAATATATCTCCGAAAATACAACCAACTGATCGCTTGCAGCACTGTATGAGTACTTCAGCTTGTTGGGAGCGTAACTGCTGAGATTGATCTGAGCGGTACTGTCCGGAACCGCATCAAATCCACTGAGACGATCGCTGAAACGCTTGTCCACAATGGCAGTAGTTCCGGGGTTGAATGCAGTAAGGGCCTCTATTTCTTCGTCGGCATTATCAACCAGGATATATTCATCGACAAACCAGGCATGACCCAGTGCATCCATGTTTAACTGGGCAACTGGGCGCCGGTTTTCATCTGCAACAATAAAGTACTTCGTATTCAGCATATTGAGAACTGACTCATTGTATTTGCCGATGTGATGATCGATCAGTTCCTGATACCTCCGTAGCTTGGCTCCGTGATATCCGCCAATGCTCTTATGGAAATACGAGGTGCTGGCATCCTGAAACGTGCTTACCGTGGTATTCAGAACTCTGAAATTGGGATCGCTGTCTTTCGAAATCAGTTTATTTGCGTCGGTAGGAGTGAATGGATTATTTACCAGTGTCTTGCTGACAAAATTATCGTTGTTCAGGTATCGGTATGCAACCGGTACCATATCGGCCAGAATAAGTACGGAAATAATGGCTGTCAGGATGCCTTTGCCGATGTTTTTCCGTTCGTAAAGCCAGAGAGCAGCAGCTGCAAGCAGGATGAACAGTACGGTACGGATGGCGTCGGCTTTAAAAACGGCCACCCTTGCAATAGTCAGGTTATGGGCAAATTGCTCAAGTTGTGCGGCCTGTCCGCTGTCGACGGTGGCCCGTTGTTCTGCAATAAATGATTTTTCCATTCCGCTGAGGAAGCTAAAGAATGTTTGCGGCAGGATAAAAAATAACAGAGCAAGGCCGGCAGTCAATCCCAGGGCGATATAAAATCCGCGCCTTTTTTGTTTAAGAATTTCGGGCTTTTCGATTATTTCTTTTAGTGCCAGAATGCCAAGCAGGGGAATGGTAAGATCGGCGATAACGAGTATCATGGAAACTGCTCTGAACTTATTGTAGCCGGGGATGTAGTGCAGGAAGAAATCGGTGAGCGGCATAAAATTCTTTCCCCATGAGAGCAATATCGAAAGCACTGTAGCTGCCAGCAGCCACCAGCGCATGTTTCCTTTCAGGATGAACAGTCCTAAAACGAAGAGAAATACCATAATAGCACCTGCATAAACAGGTCCGGAAGTAAAGGGTTGATCGCCCCAGTAATGATTCTGTCCGGCAATTGTCTGCGCCCAGTCGCGATCTACCTTGTCCATGGCTTTTTCGTTCTCTCCCAGACTTCCGGTTGCACCTCCTTTGACATTGGGAATAAGAAGAGAGAAAGTCTCGGCCCGGCCGTAACTCCAGCTGGTGGCATAATCTTTATCGAGTCCGCTGGTTCTGTTTTCCGGATTTGAGCTTAATTCGCTTCTGCCGCGGATGGTTTCTTTGCCGTATTCCCAGGTAGCCCAAAGGCTGGTAATATTTGTGGAAACGGCAAGCAAAGCAGCGATGAAGAGAAGTCCGGTAGTTTTTAAAAAGTCGGGAAGCCGTTTTTCCCTAAAGGCAGATATCAGTTCCGTTATTCCGATGATAATTACAATCAGCATAAGATAATAAGTGATCTGCAGATGGTTAGCTCTGATCTCCAGCGCAAGGAATAAGGCAGTCAATAAAGCTCCGGCGAGTCTCTTGCCACGGTAGGACAGGATAATACCCGCAAGTACCGGAGCCATATAGCCTATGGCATGGGCTTTACTGTTGTGCCCTGCTTCCAGGATTATAAAGAAATAAGAGGAGAAGGCAAAAGCTGCCGAACCTGCAAAAGCCAGCCACGGATTTACCCTGAGCACCATCAGCAGTATGAAAAATCCAAGAAAGTAAATGATTACCAGATTGGCAGGGTGGGGGAGTCCCAGTTTGAAGATATTGTCGACGTGGCGGATGAGGTTCGCTTTGTATTCAACCGAAATCTGATAGGCCGGCATGCCGCCGAACATCGAATTGGTCCATAACGGCTCTTCTCCGGTTTTTTCGCGGTAATCCACGATCTCCTTCGACATTCCTTTCCAGTTGCTGATATCGGGTTGCTTTAACTTCTTGCCTTCCAGCAGGGGCGAAAAATAACCCATGGTTAGTACAAGAAAAATCAGCACTGCTGTCAGGTGCGGTAAATACTTCTTCAGCCGGAGCTCTTTCATGGTTTGAAGTTGGTTGTGTAAATCATTTAATATCTTCGTAATCAACGTATTCACCTATGTCATCCGGAACGTTGCCGGAGCTTTCAGTACCTACTTTTTCTACGGTTACGTCGCCTTCCTTTTGTTTTGTTTCGCGACGTATATGCGGATTCCGCTCATAAAACCTGTCCTGATACTTTTTAATGGAACGTCTTACCAGCCAGGGTAATATAAACCGGGTAAGGATCCTGAAAACAAGATAAACGGAAATAACAATCAGCAGGAAACGGAGAATGCCCATGGTACGGTAATAAATGCAGCTTACTGACTGCGAATTTACGCTTTTTATCAATTCCAGTCTGCAGCGGGGCGGGTACTTTAACCGGCTGGGGGGAGTCTGCAGTTGGGTTTTGAAACAAGAAAAGGAGGCAATAATAATTACCTCCTTCCCGGAATATAGTAGTACGGCACTGAGCCGCTTATATATTTTTATTTATGTTTGGCCTCGTCGGAAACCGAAAGTTTCTTTCTTCCTTTAGCCCTGCGTGCAGCAAGAACCCTGCGGCCATTGGCAGTTGCCATTCTTTCCCTGAAACCATGTTTGTTCCTTCTTTTCCTCTGTGACGGCTGAAATGTTCTCTTACTCATAGTCTTGTTTTTTGGGACTGCAAAGATAATAACTATTTTTTAGCTTACAAATAATCCGGAAATTTTTTAATAATTTCCGGATTAGATGCAATTAATTGATTATCAAAACAGTGTGTGATTAATGATATTTCAGTCTTTATGCCAGGGGTTTTTCCGGGGCATTTTTCAGTGTTTCTGTCAGGTAAATCCAGAATTTTTCTACCGATGCAACATTTACTTTTTCGTCGGGTGAGTGGGGGTAACGGATGGTAGGGCCGAAGGAGATCATATCCCAGTTCGGATAAACGGCGCCTAAAAGTCCGCATTCCAGACCGGCGTGAATGGCTTTAATTTCGGGTATTTTTCCAAAGCGGTTGTTGTAAACCGTTTGCATGGTTTTCAGGATAGACGAGTCGGGATTGGGTTTCCATCCCGGGTATTCGCCGTCGAATTCGACATTTGCTCCGGCAAGTTCGAAGATGCTTCCCATCATATGAGTAAGGTCCTTTTTGGCAGAATTAACCGAACTTCTGAGCAGGCAGGTAACTTTAACCTTTTCTCCCTCGGTTTTCACAATCGAGAGGTTTGTAGATGTTTCCACGAGTCCGGGCATGGCGTCGCTCATGCGCATTACGCCGTTGGGACAGCCATAAACGGCTCTGAGCATTCTGTTCTGGGTGTCGGTATCCATCAGGTATTCGGGCATGCTCACAGGCGATGCTGAAATCTGGAGTCCGGGTTCGGTTACCGAAAGCTCTGCCCTGATGGTTTCAGCAAAGTCGAGCATGCATTTTTCGAACTTTTCCTTTTCAGCTGCCGGGATGGTAACCGTTGCATGTCCTTCGCGCGGGATAGCATTGCGCATATTTCCTGCCTCCATCGATGAAAGGCGAAGTCCGTGTTTATTTACTCCGTGCCAGATCAGGCGTGTGATGATTTTACAGGAATTACCCCTGCCAAGCGGAATATCGAGTCCCGAATGTCCGCCCCTGAGGCCACTGATGTTAATTTTGTAAGCAACGGTATCTTTTTCAGTACTGACTTTCTTAAACGGGAATTCAAAATTGCCGTTGATTCCTCCTGCACAGCCGATGTACAATTCGCCTTCATCTTCCGAGTCGAGGTTGAGCAATATATCGCCGTTTAAAACATTTGGTTTTAAATTGAAAGCTCCGGTCATGCCGCTTTCCTCGTCGATGGTAAAAAGGGCTTCTACCGGTCCGTGAACCAGATCTTTCGATTCGAGGACGGCCATGATGGCGGCAACACCCATCCCGTTATCTGCTCCGAGGGTGGTACCGTTTGCTTTTACCCATTCGCCATCGATCAGAGGTTCAATAGGGTCTTTTTCAAAGTCATGCGTTTTGTCGCTGTTTTTTTGGGGAACCATGTCGAGGTGAGCCTGCAAAACGATACCGGCCCGGTTTTCCATTCCCGGTGTGGCAGGTTTGCGGATCATCACATTTCCTACTTCATCAACCCATGTTTCCAGTCCGGCAGCTTCACCGAAGTGCTTCATGAATTCAATTATTTTCTCCTCTTTTTTTGAGGGTCGGGGAATCTGTGTAAGGCTGAAAAAGTTTCTCCAGACGGCCTTAGGCTCAAGATTCAGAATCGGATTGTTCATAACGGGAATTATTTAATGATTTTTGGTTTTCCGGCAGCTAAGGTAATGTTTTTCGTGAATTTTCAGCAATCACGGACTAAGTGATCAGACAGAAAAAACGATAGTTTATGTCTGCCGGCGCTGTCTGCAATTATTCAAAATACATTCAGAACCAAAGATGAACTACCGATTTGGTACTGAAAAATTCTTCTTTGAAATAACGTTGAAGATGGTAAATCTGGTACTTAGCTCCGCATCCTTTTAATTCCTCACTTAGATCTCCGCCTTTTAAATACAGAATGCCGTTGTGCAAAGGATTCAGGCTTCGTTTTGCGATGTTTTTGCGGGTCCACGAAAGGAATTCCGGGAGTGAGGTTACCGCCCTGCTAACAATGAAATCGTATTTTTCAATCAGCGATTCCGCTCGTGTCTGTTCGGATGTAACATTTTGCAATTTGAGTGCTTCGGCGACTGCTTTCACCACCTTTATTTTTTTTCCGATGCTGTCGACCAGATGGAAGCTGGTTTCCGGAAACATTATTGCAAGAGGGATTCCCGGGAATCCGCCTCCGGTTCCAACGTCGAGCACGGAGGTGCCGGGTGCAAAGCGGATTGCTTTAGCGATTCCCAGCGAATGGAGCACATGCCGTTCGTATAAAAAGTCTATATCTTTTCTGGAGATTACATTAATTGCCGCATTCCATTCGCGGTAAAGTGAATCCAGATTCCTGAACCGTTCAAGTTGCTCTGTATTAATTTCGGGAAAGTAACCGGATATAAGTTCGTGGTTCATTAGTATTTGTTGTGTGGGGAATAGGGCAGTTTTACGAAAACCGTTGTTCCTCGGCCCGGTTCGGAATCGAACCGAATGCTGCCGTCGTGAAGGGTGACTATTTTACTGATAAGTGAAAGACCGATTCCATGTCCGCGCGTATGTGCCACATTCTGAGCTCTGTAAAAGGGTTCAAATATATGTGGCATATCTTCATTGCTGATGCCAATTCCATTATCGGCTACCTTTATCAGGATGTGATCGCGGTTAAATTCCAGATCGACTTTCACCGGTTTCCCGTCTGAAAATTTGCAGGCATTGTCGATCAGGTTTGAGAAAATCAGTTTAAGCAGGTTTTCGTTCCCTTTTATTGTAAGATCATGTGCTTCATCCTCAGCATTGTCGTGAATCAGAATATCAATCACGTATTCCGGGTGTACAATTTCGAACTCAGAGCTGGTTTGAAGCAGCAATTCATCGAGCCGCACAGGTTTCAGGCTCATTGTCCGGATATCCTGTTCGGCCCTTGCGATCTCAAGGAGGTTATTTGCCAGTGCCGTAAGGCTGCGCGCATCTTCGAGCAGCGAGCCCAGAACCCTGCGGTACTCTTCCGGATCGCGGTCTTTCATCAGAGCCACTTCTATCTGACTCGTGACGGAGGCAAGCGGCGTTCGCAATTCGTGCGAAGCATTGGAAACAAAGCTTCGCTGTATTTGAAAAGCCCTCTCGATGCGGACCAGCATTTCATTAAATGTAATAGCCAGCAGGGCGATTTCGTCGCTGCCGTTTCCTTCGTCGACCCGCTGCTCCAGATTGGAAGCTGTGATGGTTGATACCTGCCTTATGACATTGGAAATGGGTTTGAGTGCCTGACGCGAGAAAACCAGACCTGTTATGATGGTAAATCCAATCGAGACCAGCAGCCCAATGAGCAAAACAATCAGCAGATTGTTGAGTTTGTTGATGCCGTATTTGTCGGTAGCCGATGCAAACACCACAAAACGCCTGAGGCCGTTAGTATAAAGCAATCCAATGGCTTCCCGCTCTCCCTGTCTGAAAACAAACTCATCGTTGCTCCGTGCTTTCGCCAGCAGCTCTTCGGTTATTTCGAGTCCCGGCTGTTTTCCTGATGTGTAAATTTTACTTCGTTTGAAGTAGTCGAATACAATTACTTCGGCATCCTCGAGTGAGCTGTAGTTTGTGCTGTCGATAATCCGCATCAGGTCGCGGTCGACTTCTTTAACATCGATCAGCAGTTTAGCTGTATTTATGGCTTTTTCCTTCAGCCTTTCGTTAAATTCCTGTTTACGGTAATTGGCAGAAAGGATAAAAATCAGCAGGGTAAAGGCAACGAGTATGCTCCCGACAAGCAAAGCAAATTGCAGCGTCAGCCTTGTTCGTATCTGCATTGTTTATTTCTCTTTAAGAATATACCCCATACCTATGTGTGTGTGTATGAGTTTAACGGGGAAGTTTTTATCTATTTTCTTCCTCAGGAAATTCACATAAACTTCGATCACATTGGTGCCGGTATCGAAATTGATGTTCCAGATTTTTTCAGCAATATCGGCTTTTGAGACAACTTTACCTTTGTTTCTGACAAGGTATTCGAGGAGTGCAAATTCTTTGGCAGTAAGGTCGATAGAGATATTTCCGCGTTGCACCGATTTGCTGTCAAGGTCAATAACGAGGTCGGCTACTTTCAGGATGTGATCGGTTCGTGTTTCTCCTGCCGATCGTTTGAGCAGTGCCTTGATTCGCGCCAGAAGCTCACGGAATTCAAATGGCTTGACGATGTAATCATCGGCTCCTTTGTCGAATCCGAGCAATTTGTCTTCGGTGCTGCCAAGGGCTGTGAGCATAATAACCGGGACATTCGGGCTTTTTTCGCGTATAATGGAACAAAGCTCATAGCCGTTAATCTGGGGTAGGTTTACATCCAGTATAATCAAGTCGTATTCCCGGGCATCGGAAAGGCGCTTTCCGATAAAACCGTCATATGCTACTTCCGTTTTAAAACCGCTCTCCTCCAGCCCGCTGCTGATGGAATCAGCCATTTTAACGTGATCTTCAACAATGAGTATGGTTGGCTCAGGCATACCGTTACGTTTATTGGGAGGTGTCCCGTTTTAACCGCACTAAATTAAACAATTTGTGCTTTGCTTTGTCAGCTTTTATTCACGGCTTTCCGGAACTGTTGTTTACTCTCCGAATGCAAAGGTTGATTATCTTTGCCTTCAAATTTATGAATCTGTTCTATGAGGATTTACGTTACTGCCCTTCTCACCGTTCTGCTAAGCCTGATAACTGCCGTTGTTCCTGCTCAGCCTGCAGGCAGGAAGATGAATTATGCCGATTATGTCGGTAAATACAGCGCCATTGCCGTAAAAAAAATGCAGGAATACGGTATTCCGGCCAGCATAACACTGGCACAGGGAATTCTTGAGTCGGGTACCGGTAATTCCGAACTTGCTGTTAATGCCAATAACCATTTCGGCATCAAGTGCCATAAGGAGTGGACAGGGATGACGTACATTAAGGACGACGACGAGAAAGATGAGTGCTTCCGGAAGTACAATTCTCCCGAGGAATCCTTTAACGATCATTCTCTTTTTCTAACAAGCCGTCCGCGTTATTCCGGCCTTTTTCAGCTGGATATACGGGATTACAAAGGATGGGCACACGGATTGAAAAGTGCCGGTTATGCAACCAATCCCCGGTATGCCGAAATCCTAATCCGAATCATTGAGGAAAATGAGTTGTTTTTATTCGACAACGCGTCCTATAAGCCTGTGCCCGTGGTGCACGACGAACCCCTTCCTCAGCCTGCAATCCCCGTGCATGTGCCGGCTATTGTACTTGAACCTCAAAATCTTAAGTTTATAGAAATTGCAGAAGGAAACCGTCCGGTGTACATGAACAACGGCGTAAAATTAACGTTTGCCAGAGACGGGGATGACATCCATACCATCGCCCGTGATTTCGGTATTCACGGATTTCAACTGCTGCGCTACAACGAGATGGGAAGGCATGAACGCATGGAGGAAGGCCAGGCAATCTACATTACACCGAAAAAGCGAAAAGGAGCCGTAGACATTCATGTGGTAAACGGTAAGGAAACCATGCACGATATAGCCCAGTTTTATGCCATCCGGCTGAAAGATCTCTATAAACACAACGGCCTGGCTCAGGGTCACGAACCGGAACAGGGGCAGAAGGTAAAACTCAGAAAATAGATTTGCCTGCAGTGCCGGTCGCGTTGAAGGATTGCTTAATCTACCCTCCTGTAAATCTATCTGGAATGCTGATGTTCAGGGTAGAACAACAGCGGGAATTATAGATGAACTGTACGCTGATTCCAGTTATGGTACTGCAAACATTATTCTTCTGAAAAGGAACCTGCAGCCGACAGGCCGGGGTTTTCGTTAAAAAAAAGTTTATTTTTTAATTGATTGTAAATCAGCGTATTGCAAAAATACTGTAAAAAAAGTAAAAAAAAAGTGTGAAATTTCGTATTACTTTTTGATATTTGTGCGATTTATAATCAACAGCTGATGTTTTCCGATCGGTTTCATTCAGATCCTGGCATGTCTGGGTGATATTTATCCCCCGATCCACAAACAGCGGTGTTGTGGTTAATAAATTTGGTTAATAAATTGGTTAGAAAGACGTCGCCACAAGCGGCGTTTTTCTATTTCAGGGGTGTAAGACGGATTTTTCCCTTTCGGGTTGTAACGATTGCTTCTTCTTTCCGGCCGCCGGGATTATAGATAACCGGATCTGTATCGCTTTCCAGTTTTCCGGAATTTCTGCCCTGATTTTTACCGTGGATGTAATAGATGTTATTGGTGTTTAAATCCCTTACAATCAGCCAATTTTCGCCGGAAGAGGATAGGTAGATGTATGGGTCGGAGAAGTTTGCACCGGCAATGCTGATCTGGTTGATCACATTTTTCATACGGGAGAACGCAACTACCTTGTCTTTTCCTGAAAAAATAAAATCGTGAGATCCGTCACCATCAAAATCCAGATAGCTGAACCAGGGATTTTTCCCAAATTGGCCGAAACTGCTGTATGATATCACTCCTTTATCGGTGATGTATGCCAGTCTGCCGTCGTCAGCCAGCGTCAGGAAGAGGCCTTTCGAGTTGGTTCTGTTTTCGAATAAGGGAGCGCGCGTTGATTTGCGAAAAAAATCAGGAAGCGGAATTCTGACCCTGCCTCTTCGATCCGAAATCAGCAATTTTCCATCGCTGCCTGTAAATGCCAGATAGTCTCTGCTTCCGGTCCTGAAGAACTCCGGTTGCATCGCCAGGTTTCCTTTGGCCGGTTTTTGCCAGTCGGGCAAGGCTTTACCCCGGATGGTGGTGTTATGAATCAATCCGTCGTGGCCGGCATACAAAATGCGGTAATCCCGTTTGCGGTCGTAATCGAAAAGGGAGGGCTTACCGGAGGGTTTACCCGGAAGGATTACGGGTGAGTCTTTGATCTCAATACCGTCCCTGTTCAAAATGTGAATTCCTGAGTTGGTGAATATCAGGTAATTAAGCTGACCATTTTTGTAAAAATCTGCCTCCGCAATAATACCGGCAGGCTTGTCTTCGCACCTGAAACTCCAGACCTTGTCGCCGTTGTGATCCCGGGTTTCAACCATATTGCCTGAGGTTATCAGTGCAATTAACCTGCTGCCAGCGGTTTTTCCTCCGACTATAACCGGAGTTGCGGCAATTGATACACTACCGGCTTTGTTTTCCTTTTCCGATTCCGGCGTGCTGATAACCTCTTTTTCTTTCCTCTCTTCAATATTTTCTGCCAGTTGCTCCTGAGTGCTTCCGGAGGCGGATGCAGGAGGCTCCTCCTTACGAACCGGGGGTTTTGGCGGAAGATCGCTGAATATCAGGTTTCCTTGCGTATACCAGAGCTCATCTCCAGACTTATAGTTGATAGCCAGTTGTTTGCATCCGGAAAGGAACGAAATCCAGGAAGAGGAGCGATTATTAAACGATGATACCGGCCATTTATCGGAATTTATAAAAATCTGAAGGTTGCCTTTATCGGGAAGATCCGGATCGTACTTTGCATCCGTACGGGCGATGCGGCCTGGTTCAGCTTTTACCGGAATGTAGCTTTGCAGCATGGATAGGGAAGGTGAGATGGCGACGAAATCCCCGGCAATTTTAATGTGAAGGTTATTTCCAACCTTAAACCATGGTCCCCATAATCGTTCGGGCAAGGATGATGCCATCAGCAGACCGGTGTTTTCGCCTGTCAGCTTTATGAAAGGTGCCAGGGCAGCTCTGGCACTGTCGGCATTGCGGCTGCTGATAACGATCATGGAGGCCTGAGTCCGGCTATTCAGGAATTCGCGATCGGCAAGAAAGGTAACAGAGTTTCCGGCCCAGGAAAGCAGATTGTCGCTAAGTCTGAATATTTCATTTGTTTCCAGCGCATTTACAGGGTCATATCCCGGAATATGCAGCGTGTCATCTGAAATAAAGTTTCTGCAGTAAGCGGCAGGATCGGAAAGTACAATGGTAAATCCTAAAGCCGCTTTTTCGATGAAATTCTGATCGAGATCGGGAGCAGCGGGCAATTGTCCGTTCAGCGGAATTCCCGTGGTTCCGGTTGAAGTGAATCCACTCAGCAACAGCCTGTCTTTTCGTATCGAGAAGTCAACAGCGGTCCACTGGCGGGGGTTTTCGGGCGCTGCAGAACCGGCAACATTCCATGGGCCCTGCACGAAATTCATAAGTGCTTTGTTTTGCACGATGGCTATTCCATCAACTTTTTTACCTGCCGACTCGAAAAGGCGCAAAAATACAGGATCACTGCTTAGATTTTTGTCTGAATCTATTGCTGCCAGGGAGGCAAGAACAGTAGGTTTGCTGAAGCCAATTACCCACAATCCTCGGTAAAAAAAGGACCACAATTCCTGCTGCCGGCCCCGGATATGCATAAGGTCGGCCGGTGAATGGTCTTCTTTAACGGCAGTTGCGCCAAAACCGGCTGCCAGGCTGGTGGTATGACGTTGAATTAATGCAGGCCGAATTTTCCCTGCTGCAACTATTACCAGTGCCTGTGGATTTCCTGAAGAGTCGGGAGTGAAGCAAAGAAGAAATTCCCGTTTCTCTATGAATTCGCGTATAATATCATCGCTCGCTGCCAGTGAATCAGCCCAGGAAGCCAGAAATTCAAATCCTGTGCCGGTACTTTGGTTATCAAATACTTCTGCTAAACCCGATGCCCTTGCTTTTTCATTAAATCCTGCAATAGAGCCCGATTTAATCAGTGCAACGGCATTAACAGGTACCGCATGCGTAAGCGGAGCCAGGGGTTGTTTCAGATACAGATAATAGGATCGCAGGAGATAAAATCCACCTGTCAGGGCAATCAGTGCGACTGCTGCAAGTGTAATTAGAAGACTCTTTTTCATACCGGAATTCAATTCAGTTCAAATATACTTTCTTATCCCCGAAAAGAAGACCGGAATTGAACCGACTAATGAACACTGCATTGTTGATAACCGTTGAAAGAGCGGCAGTATTCTTCAGATAGTCTGAATAAATCTTGTATTTTGGCAATAAAACGTGTAGGTTTGAATACAAATTCCGAACTGTATGTTTTTTTTGAAATATCGCATGAAGTTATCTTTTACGTTTCCGGTTCTTATCTTCTTATTGCTGGTTTCTGTAATTGCAAGCGCTCAGTACGAGGATTATTCAATACCTGAGGATTGTAAATCCCGAAGTGGCCTGGAGTATGGCGCTGTCGCCGGTTTTTACATTCCTGGCAATGGCTCGGCGGATTTTTATTCCGGGAAACCGGGCAATGAGAACAATATAGAGTATGTATTCAGGAATACATACTGGTACAACGAAATTTATCAGATGCTGGATGCCAACGATAAGGTTATATTGAGTGAGTATCCTGAAAATATGAAGTATAATCCTGCTTTTATTTTCGGTTTATTTGCAAAGTATGATCTGAATTGTCATACTGGAATTTACATTCAGTTTACCAATGCCAAACTGAGGGCAAAGGATGTCTTTTCGGTTGAGGTGGATCCTCCCATTGATTACCTGGCCGAACCCGATATCCGTCTGTTTCCGGTTTATGGAACCGAGGAGCGTAACCTGGCCGATCTGGGCATAACCTATTCTCCCGGCAATAAGCGTTCGGCCCGTTTGATGCTGGGCGGAGGGATCAGCATGAACAGCACGCTGGTGAAAGAATCGGTGGTACGGATCGAAGGCAAGGTTTACGATATGGTAAACAAGTATTCCGGTTCATACATTCCCGGGAGCGGACAAATGGTATACGATATCCGTCAGGGCGGAATAGGATTCGGGGTATTCGGAACCATAGGCGGCCGGTTTGAATTCAGTAATGCGATTGCTATTGAACCAGGCTTTACGGCTTATTACAAGAAAATCAGCCTGGAGTCGGCAAGTGGGTTTTATCCGCAGTATGTGTTTTTCGTGCGCCTGTGCCTGCGCGATCTGATAAATTTCGAATAAAACGCAGGTTTCGCCGCAGCGCAATTATTCTGAATTGACTGCAGGAGTTTTCAATTATTCAGAATCTGAATTTCAGCTGGGCTTTACTATGAAACGAAGTCCTGTGCCAGGGCGACAGTCCGTATTTTGTTATTGCGCGCTGATGTTCAGGTGTTGGATAGCCTTTGTTTTTATCCCATCCGTACATGGGATACTCTTCATGAATTTTCATCATAAACTCATCCCTGTATGTCTTGGCTAATACAGAAGCGGCAGCAATGGAGAGAAAAATTCCGTCGCCTTTAATGATGCAATGGTGCGGAATTCCGGGATAAGCTTTGAAACGGTTTCCGTCGATCAGTAGAAGCTGCGGGGCAGGATTGAGTTGTTCAACGGCCAGGTGCATAGCCAGGAAGGAAGCGTTCAGTATATTGATCCGGTCTATTTCTCCGGCAGTTACAGAGGCTACCTTCCAGGAGAGTGCTTCGATTTCGATGATGGTTCGCAGGGTAGTTCTTTTTCGGGCAGTAAGCTTCTTGGAATCGTCGAGCAGTTCATTGCTGTAGTCGGGCGGCAGTATTACGGCAGCTGCAAAAACAGGGCCTGCCAGGCATCCCCGGCCGGCTTCATCGCATCCGGCTTCGAGCCGTCGATCGGTTGAGAACCTGTTGTTCAGCATTAAAGATTAAAGATTTAAACGAAGGAGAATAACAAGAAGAAAGAATATACCTAACAGCAAATCATAGAACCACGATTTTTTACTTTTCAGCACAAGGAAAACAAACATAACGGAAAGCGGTAAGGTAATTACCGGGAGCATTGCCGGCCAGCCTGAGCCCGAAAGGAAAAGGAAAAGGAGTCCGGCCAGCAGAAATTGTGCGATAATCCACATTTTTTTTCGCAGACTAATGATTTTCTCTCCCGTATCTCCCAGAAAGCTGAATGCCGACAAAAGCAGCAACACCCCAAAAATGATATAGGTTACCAGTTCGGTGAGCGATGGATTGATGTAACCCGGGCTTAGGCTGCTGAAAAAAGTGCTGTAATTGTGAAAAGCTTCCGGGAGTGTGTTGTTCCAGAAATACCAGAACATAAGATACAGATACGGAAGTATAAGTCCCAGCAACGAAATTGCCCATTCTCTCCAGGTACTTATGCGGAAGGTGAAGAATCCCATCCAGATAAAAAGAAAGAATACAATAGCCTGGGGTATTATCATAGAGGCTGCGGATAATGCAACAGAAGCGTTCAGTACCAGGATGTACGGATATTGTTCGCCGTATATTTTCAGCATATTGTATAAGCTGAGCAGGAGCAGATAAAGGGTGCAGAGAAGGAGGATAAGGTGGCCGGGGCTTCCGCTGAAAAGGATGAATACAGATCCGGTAAATGCAACTATCAGGCTTTGGCGTGGTACAATATCCTGGTTAACGAGAACAAAATTGAAGATCAGTACAAGTCCGAAAATGAGCAAGGCGGCAATTATTGTTTGGGCGATCTGACTTCCGGGCAGAACATTACGGATGATTTCTGCCAGTGGCGTTATGCTGCCGGCGACGGGAATGGTTTTAAGGTCCAGCGGAGGTGTTATAACGAACAGGACCAGCATCAGGATAGTGAGTGCCAGTTGCAGATAAATGCCGGATTTGGAGAGTTTCCTGAGCATTATGTTACGGTTTCAGAATATCGGCTCCAATGTCGTTCCTGAATGTTTTACCCAGCCAGTTAATGGTGTTGGCAGAGTCGTAAGATTTTCGGAGTGCTTCGGTCGGGTTCTCGTCGAGGGAGGTAAGGGCAATTACACGGCCTCCGGCAGTAAGAACCTGATCCCCCTTTTCGCTGAAAGCCGTTCCTGCATGAAAAACCAGGCTTTCGCTTACCTTGTTAAGATCGTAGATTTCAAGGCCTTTCGGGTAATCGCCGGGGTAGCCGGCCGACACAAGCATTACGGTAACGGCAGTGCGGGGGTCAAATGTAATGATTTGATCTTTTAGGGTTTTCCGCGAAAGCGATTTCAAAAGGGGAACGATATCGGATTTGATGCGCGGAATTACGGATTCGGTTTCAGGGTCGCCCAAACGAACGTTGTATTCAATAACGTAAGGATTTCCATTCACATTCATTAGGCCGAAGAAGATAAAGCCCCTGTAGTCGATGTTCTCGGCTGTGAGGCCGACGATGGTAGGAGTAATGATTCGGTCAGCTACTTTTTTCATGAACTCTCTGCTGGCGAAAGGAACCGGTGAAACGGATCCCATTCCGCCGGTGTTGGGGCCGGTATCGCCGTCGCCAATGCGTTTGTAATCCTTTGCTTCGGGAAGAAGCTTCCAGTTTTTGCCGTCGGTAATGACGAAAACGGATAACTCGGTACCTTCCAGATATTCCTCGATCACGACTTTTTCGGAGGCCTTCCCAAAGCGTTCTTTTATCAGGAGTTCTTCGAGTGTTAGCTCTGCTTCACGGATATCCTGGCATATAATAACTCCTTTGCCGGCAGCCAGACCGTCGGCTTTCAGCACATAGGGAGGACGGGTGCGTTGCAGGAAGCTTCTTGCTGCCTCCATGTCGTTTTTCGTAAAGGTTCGGTGAGAAGCGGTAGGTATATTGTATTTTAACATGAATGCCTTGGCGAAATCCTTGCTTCCTTCCAGCCTTGCTCCTTCTTTGGATGGACCAATAACACTGACATGCGTGAGTTGCTCGTCATCGCGGAAGAAGTTGTAAATTCCGTTGACCAGGGGTTCTTCGGGTCCGACAACAACCATGTGTATTCCCTGTTGAAGGACAAAGCGTTTGATTCCATCGAAATCGCTGATGCCCAGCGGAACGTTCGTCCATCTGTGTCCTGTGCCGGCATTGCCGGGAGCGATAAACAGTTTATTAACTTCAGGACTTTGCGAAATCTTCCATGCTAGTGCGTGTTCCCTGCCACCTGAACCAAGAATCAGTACGTTCATGCCGTTTTTTTTGCAAAATAAAGGAAAAATCCCTTCCGGACCAGGCTAATGGCAAAATGAAGGTATTTAAAAACGGGAGCTCTTAGTTCAGAACTCCCGTTTTTAAAAGATCAGGCACTTAAAGTACTTACCTTTCGGCCTGTCTCTTTTTTTCTGCAATTTTTTTCAGGGTTTCTTCCTGAATGGATTTGCTTACGGGCATATACTGATAGAACTCCATAGAGTAGTTGGCCCGGCCGCTCGACAGGTTGCGGAGTGTGGTGGCATAGCCGAACATCTCCTGCAGGGGAACAAAGCCGTTAAGTTTCTGCGATCCTTTGCGATGACGGCGCATTGATTCAATACGTCCGCGGCGCTTATTCAGGTTGCCGGTGATGTCGCCGATGTATTCATCGGGAGTGTTGATTTCGATTTTCATAACCGGTTCAAGCAGCAGAGGTGTTGCCTTCATAAAACCCTGCTTGAAGCAGATGGAGGAACAAATCTGGAATGCGTAGTCCGATGAGTCCACGGGGTGGAACTGCCCGTCGAGCAGGACGACTTTAACATCCACAACGGGGAAGCCGGCAAGTACGCCATCGGCCAGGGTTTTGACAATGCCCTTGTTGACCGAGGGGATAAATTCGCCGGGGATAGCTCCTCCTTTGATTTTATCTACAAATTCGTAACCTTTGCCTTCGTTGGGTTCGATGCGCAGCTGAACCTGAGCAAACTGTCCCTTGCCTCCGGTTTGTTTGGAGTGGCGGTATTCAACTTCGATTTCCTGGCTTATGGTTTCGCGGAATGCAACAGCAGGTTCACCTACAATCACATCAATACCGAATTCTGTTTTGAGGCGGTCGACGATGATTTCGAGGTGCAGTTCTCCCATACCTGAGATCACCGTTTCTTCAGTTTCTTCGTCGTAGCGTGCATGGAAAGAAGGATCCTCATTTACAAGTTTCGAGAGGGCTTCGCCGAGTTTGCTCTGATCCTTGCGGCTGGCCGGATTGATCTTCATTTCAATTACACTGGGCGGAACATGGATGGATTCGAGATGGAGTTGTTGTTCCATATCGCAAAGGGTATCACCGGTTTTGGTGTATTTGAGTCCGATCAGTGCAACAATATCGCCCGGTCCTGCTTCGCTTATCTCCTCGCGATCTTTGGCGCGGATACGCAGGATACGGCCGATACGCTCGGGTTTGCCTTTGGTGGAATTCATGAGCTGCATTCCGCTTCTAAGCGAACCCGAGTATATTCTGACGAAGGTTTGCTGACCGACGTACGGGTCGTGAATCAGTTTGAACGCCAGTCCGGCAAACGGTTCTTTCGGGGAGGGATTGCGATGGCGTGCCTTTTCGTGGTCATCCACGTCCATTCCTACTACAGCACCTTTATCGACGGGGGAGGGGAGGTAGTCGACCACAGCATCGAGAAGCTGCGTAATTCCTTTGTTTTTATATGCTGCTCCGCAGAAAACCGGAGTAATGAGGAGTTTTAGTGTAGCTTCACGGGCGGCCTTTTTCAGCAGCTCGAAAGGTACGTCTTTATCCTCAAGAAAGAGTTCGAGTATTTCCTCGTTGAAGTCGGCCAGACGCTCAACCAGCTGCGACTTAAATTCCCTTGCCTGCGACTTGAATTCTTCGGGAATGTCGGATACAACGGTTTCCGTATCCTTAAAAGTGTACATTTTACAGTTCATAAGGTCGATGATCCCCCTGAACTCATCTTCCTGACCAATTGGAAGCTGGAAAGCTATGGCACGTGCATCAAGGTTGTCATTCATCTGCTTGATAACATCGTGGAAATCGGCACCGGTACGGTCGATTTTATTTACGAATGCAATGCGCGGAACTTTGTAGCGTTCGGCCTGATTCCATACGGTTTCACTTTGAGGTTCAACGCCTCCTACAGCACAGAACAATGCTACCATTCCATCAATTACGCGCAGCGAGCGTTCCACTTCAATGGTGAAGTCAACGTGACCGGGCGTGTCGATGATGTTGATCTGGGTTCCGTTCCATGAACAGCTGATGGCTGCCGAAGCAATGGTGATACCACGCTCCTGCTCCTGCTTCATAAAGTCCATGGTCGACTGACCGTCGTGGGTTTCGCCCAGTTTACGGTTTACTCCGGTAAAATAAAGAAGACGTTCTGTGGTGGTCGTTTTTCCTGCGTCAATGTGCGCGGCAATACCGATGTTTCTTAAATTGGTAAATGACATTTGATGATTAAAGTGTTAAATATAAGGATTGGTTTTTGAGGCTTCAAAAAAGGTAAAATTCCATGAAATGCTGAAATACAGAAAGTTAAATTAATGTTAAATTTACCTTTTGTCTCTCCCGGCTTAACCTCAAAACGGCCGGCAAAGGTACAATTATTATTAATTGGTTTATATTGGTTAAAAAATATTTTTGTTAGCTCCTGATTAAGCGGGATTGGATTTAACACCGGGATATTATACATCCAGGGTCTTGTTCAANNTCTCATCCGGTTTGGCTTTCGCGACCGTTTAACCGCAGCTAATTGCCCTTCGTCCGGCATATTTGCCGTGTCAGTGAGATTTTTTTGTGTTAATTATGATGACGAATTACATTTGTGGTATGAAAGGCGGTACCATCCCATTTTCGCGAAAGCATGCATGGCAGTATTTCCGGCAACGGCTTGAGGGCTTTGTCTGGATTACTGGTTTGGTGCTTATGGCTGCGATGTCGCCTCAAAACAGTCATGCCAGTTTGTGCCCTTTAAAAATGGCAAACCTCGGTTTTTGTCCGGGTTGCGGACTGGGACATTCCATTGCATGGCTGTTTCGCGGGGATGTTGTACAATCGTTTGATGCGCATCCGCTTGGGATTATTGCGGTAGCGGTACTTCTATTGAGGATCCGGGCGATTTTCAGGAAACCGGTGTTTTATTATTAATCTTAATATCAATCATCATGGCAAATGTTCTTCTTCATCTCCCCGAACTGCAGGGAATGGAACTCAATCACGTTCAGATGTTGCTTAAAGATTTAAGCGACAAGCAGGCACAACAGTTTGCATCCATTTACAGAGCCAGGCGCAAAGATCCGCAGATGGTGCTTCTTACCTGCCTTGTAGGTTTGCTTGGAGTAGCCGGAATTCATCGCTTTATTATTGGTCAGATAGGAATGGGGATTCTGTACTTCTTTACTGCCGGAATCTGTTTCATCGGTACTATCGTGGATGCGGTAAATTACCAGTCGCTGGCGTTTGAATTCAACCGTCAGGTTGCAAACGAAGTTGCTCCTCTGGCTAAATCCCTTACGGATTAGAGTTTGCAGCGTTACGGGTTTTTACAAAATCAATCCGCCTGTCAGCTCTTTGACAGCAGGAATGTTGTTCCGGGTGAGATAGTCTTTGATGCCGGCTATGATTTTTATTGTTGCCTGAGGGTCGACGAAATTGGCGGTGCCAATCTGTACGGCTGAAGCTCCGGCAAGCAGGAACTCTATGGCGTCGCTGGCTGAGCTGATGCCCCCTATCCCGATTACGGGAATCTTAACTGCCTTTGCCACCTGCCATACCATCCGTAAAGCAACGGGTTTTATTGCCGGTCCTGACAAACCGCCTGTGACGGTTGAAAGTGCCGGTTTTCTCGTTTCCGGGTTGATGGCCATCCCCAGAAGGGTATTGATCAGCGATACCGCATCGGCTCCTGCCTCTTCCACCGCCAGCGCAATGTCGGTGATGCTGGTTACGTTGGGCGATAGCTTTACAATAAGCGTTTTGTCGTAAACTTCCCGTACGGCACGGGTTACCGCAGTTGCTGAAGGGCAGCTGGTGCCGAATGCCATTCCCCCTTCTTTCACATTCGGGCAGGAGATGTTCAGCTCAATTGCCTGTATGTGTTCGAGGTGGTTCATTTTCTCTGCCACTTCAACATAGCCTTCTACGGTTGAATCGGAGACGTTGGCAATGATGCAATTGCTGTATTTCAGCAGCTTAGGATAAATATTATCCATAAAATAATCGATGCCCTTGTTCTGCAGACCTACCGCATTAAGCATTCCCATTGGCGTTTCAGCCATGCGGGGATAAGGATTACCTTCCCGGTGCTTCGAAGTGGTGGCTTTAACGATAATACCTCCCAGTGCGTTAACATCGATAAAGTCGTCGAACTCTTCGCCGTAGCCAAAGGTGCCGGAAGCTGTAAGTACCGGATTTTTCAGCGTAAGGTTATGGATTTTTACGTTCAGGTCAGGCATGGATTATTGTTTAAAATTATTCCGGTGGATATTTTTTACTGATCGAGGCTGCACCCGGTTTCGGTTTCGGATGTCCAGTTTTTAAGCTTTTTCGGGTCAAATACCGGTCCTTCCGTGCAGACGCACTGATTGCCCCTGTGTGTTTCCACCACGCAGCAGAGGCAGGCTCCTATTCCGCAAGCCATGGTGTTTTCGAGAGAAACCTCGCAATCAATGTGGTTTGTTTCAGCGATGTGTGCAACAGCCCGCATCATACCGTCGGGACCGCAACAATAGATTTTTTTGAACGACTGAGCTCTTTTTGCAAGCACCGGGTGAGCGGTAACCATTCCTTTTTCGCCAAGGGTGCCGTCTTCGGTCGCGATATAAACAGTGCCGAAGGTCCGGTAATCATCTGCCAGCAGAATGTCGCCGGCCGATTTGCCGCCGATCAGCACACTCACCTTATTGCCCTGCCTGAAAAGCTGTTCGGCCAGGAAGTAAAGGGGAGCAACGCCGCATCCACCGCCCACCAGCAATACGTCTGCATTGCGTGTAAGCGTGAAGCCGTTGCCCAGGGGCATCATAATGTTCAGAGTATCGTTTTTTTTGAGTGCCGATAAATGCCGGGTACCTTCGCCAACCGATTTTATGAGCAGATGCATGGTATTGGCACCACGATCGACCCGGTGGATAGAAAACGGTCGCCGCAGAAAGGTGGAGGGTGAACCATCCACCCGCACTTCAGCAAACTGTCCGGGAACCATGGATGGCAGAGG
>DJVU01000079.1:0-1031 GCA_002441345.1 Bacteroidales bacterium UBA6248 | reverse complement strand
GTGAAGTAAAAGTAAAAAAAAGTCCGTAAAGCTTACGGACTTGCATATTATTCAGCGGAAGCGGTTTGGTCGCCGGTTTCGGGTGAATCATCGCTTTCGGAGAAGTCGAGCAGATCATGCTCAACCAGAAGGTTATACCAGTTTACAACCTTTTGCATATGTGAAACATAAACGCGTTCCTTGTCGTATTCCGGCAGCATTTCACCAAAGAAAGCTTTCAGACCGGCATTGTCGTTTTTAAATTCGGGAGCCGTTTTACCTTCCAGTTTTTCAAAGAATTTTTTCAGTACCTTTTTCAGCGGCAGATCCTCACTTTCAGTAAAAATACTGATTTCTTCCAGTGAACTGATCTTGTCGTGTGCAAAAGCCTGGATGCGCTTCTGGTCGATGACCGATTCAACAACAATACCGTTTTTGGCCTGAGCAACCATTTTATAGAGTCCCGGTTTTCCTCCGATGGCCATAATTTCTTTCAAGTCCATATAAATTCCTGATTTTTTGCAAAAGTATAAAATATCGGGAATCCTGCGTTAATGGAATGTAAAAATGGGTGAATCCATCACAGCCTCTTGTCCTCTAACGGGTTGAGATTCCTCCTTTGCCGGAATGACAGGGCGAAGCACATCGGATTCATCCGCGACATCAGCCGTTGAGATTCCTCCTTTGCCGGAATGACAGGCACACAAAATGACTATATAGAAAGGGAAAGTGATAAACCTTCAAAGAGATTCCTCCTTCATCGGAAGACGGTTGTGGAGTTACTTCACCATCATCACACTCCCTCTCATCTTCACCACTTTCCCCGCCATATCCGAATAAGTAATCACCCAACTATACACTCCGGCCGGTGCATCCTTTCCATCCCATCCCTCTGCAGGGTTGGCGGTTTCAAAGATCAGTTGCCCCCAGCGATTGTAGATTACCATGCTGAATTGCCGCACCTTTTCGTAATCAACTACCGGGCGGAAGGTGTCGTTCAGGCCATCGTTGTTGGGCGTAAAGGCGTTGGGGACGAGAAAAGGCGATTCTGC
>DJVU01000078.1 GCA_002441345.1 Bacteroidales bacterium UBA6248 | reverse complement strand
AATCCTGTGTCTAATGAATTATTAATAGCTGTCGGAAGGCTGCAAAATTTAAAACACCGCGTCTGAGCAACGGATTTATCGTGTAGGTTTGCACCCGAATTTTTACCACGTATATGAACGCAGAAAGCAACGCTTCTATGCTGACCCTTGAGAGCTTCGGTACGGGCGATCTTGATGCCATTGCCGCACGGATGCTGCAGCATTTTCCGGGACAAACCGTTTTCGGACTTTCGGGCCCGATGGGTGCCGGTAAAACTACTTTTATTCAGGCCGTGTGCCGCCATCTTGGCGTTACCGATAACGTCAGCAGTCCGACCTTTTCCATTGTCAACGAATACCTTACCGGCGACGGAAACCGGGTTTACCACTTTGATCTGTACCGCCTCCGTAAAACAGAAGAGCTGCTTGATATCGGATACGAAGATTATTTCTACAGCGGAAATTACTGTTTTATCGAATGGCCTGAACTGGCAGGCGAACTTATACCCGACGACGGGGTGAGGGTGGTAATCACGGTAAACGAACACAACGGTCACCGACTGTTTTCATTCAGCAGATTCTGATTCACCGGAAGGCTGAAAGGTATTTCAGTTAAAAGTGCGATTAATGGAATTCCCGTCTTTGGTTCTAAACCGAAGTGCTGCCCTGCCGGATAATAAATGGCGGAAAATTAGTCGCAAAGTCGGGTGAACCCCTCATTACTTATTTGCCTGATATGGATGTTTGTATGCTAGCCAGGTACGCCGCTTTGGTTTTCTGCCGGTCTAATTTCCGTTTCCCCGGCTAAACGGTTATTTTTGGTTTCCGATTTTTGTAATTTAGCGGAAGGGATTCAGCACTGCATGTCTGCATTTTTTACCGGTAACGGATAATGCCCGGGAAAGGACATGCATTCGGCAGCGATTCCATGTACGCGTTTTATATAACTCCGGATACGGACTGAAAATAAATCATCCATGCAAGACCCTAAGGAATATATGGTACTGCCATCGCATGCAAGCGGACTAATGCCGCAGGAAGAGCGGCTGGAGATACCGGGCAAGGCTTGTCGCCTCACTATTGGCATTCCGCGTGAAACGGCCTGGCTCGAGAATCGTATTTCACTCGTTCCCGATGCGGTGGCTCTGCTGGTTAAATCCGGACATAAAGTTCTTGTAGAGACAAAGGCCGGATTAGCCTCGCATTTCAACGACCATGAATACAGCGAAGCCGGGGCTGAAATTGCCGGTGAAGCTTCGTCCATTTTTCAGTGTGATGTAGTAATAAAAGTGGCGCCGCCCACCGTTCAGGAAATTGAACTTTTCAGGGGCAGACAGGTCCTGCTGTCGTCGCTGAACCTGGCAAGCCTTAGCGAACAGCACCTTCGCCAGCTGGCCGCAAAACGGATAACAGCACTCGCATACGAGTACATTCAGGATAAAGACGGCAACTTTCCCGTAATCCGGGCGATGTCGGAAATTGCCGGAAATACGTCAATTCTGATCGCTGCCGAATACCTGAGCCACCCCGATTACGGTCGCGGACTAATGTTCGGAGGGTTAAGCGGCATTTCTCCCACCGAAGTTGTGATCCTTGGAGCAGGTACCGTCGGCGAGTTTGCCGCCCGTGCCGCCATGGGAATGGGAGCCCTGGTAAAGGTTTTTGACAGCTCGGTATACCGGCTCCGCCGGCTTCAGAACAATCTGGGAACGCGTATTTTTACCTGCGTTCTTCAGCCTAATCCCGTCCAGGAAGCCCTGCGCACCGCTGATGTCGCCATCGGAGCCATACGGCCTCAAAGCGGACTATCGCCCGTATGCGTAACCGAAGACATGGTCCGGCATATGAAAGCCGGAGCCATTATCATCGATGTAAGCATCGACCAGGGAGGGTGCTTCGAAACGTCGGTAATTACAAATCATAAAAATCCCGTTTTCGAGAAGTTCGGGGTTACCCATTATTGCGTCCCCAATATCGCTTCCAAAGTACCCCGCACTGCTTCCAAAGCGCTGAGCAACCTGCTTGCACCCATTATGCTCCGGATAGGTGAGGAAGGAGGAGTAAACAACATCCTCCGCAATAATACCGGAGTCAGAAACGGCGTGTACCTGTATAACGGTATTTCTACCAATCGCTATATCAGCGACCACTTTCATCTTCCATTCAAGGATATTGAACTGCTGATTGCGGCATTCCATTAATTCTGCCACCCGGATTCCATCGTGTTTTTAACACAAATTCCGATGGATTTCAAGGCGTTTCGTTGTCCTGATCCCCGGCGGGGTAAACTTTTTTCGCATTCCTTATAATCGGATGGCACCGGTCGCTGCCGCAACCCTTGTTATTGAATTTTTTAACCGGGCCCTTACCGGGCGGCAACATGCACCCCGGCAGCCCGGATCTGGTCATCCTGCCGTAATGGCATTCCGTTCAAAGAACCCAATAACAGATTTTGAAGAGAATCGTTCATGCCGTTTTTTTTCCTGGTTTCTCTATGGTTTCTCTATGATTCCTCTATGCTTCCTCTATGATTTCTCTATACCTTCTCCGTCTTTTTACAGACAATTTCAAAAGAAACTATAGAGAATGACAAAAGGAATCATAGAGGAATCATAGAGGAATTTACCTTATAACGGAGAGAAACGATCTTCCTGCGTTTTACCTGCAAGGCGGGCAGAAAGGCTGGCCGTTCAGTGAAAGAGGCCGCTCAGGGAAAGCCGGCCTCCTGCAATTTTACGGAAGTTTGATTTTTTCAGAATTTATCGGTCTGAACGGGAGACATCAAACTGCGTCTCCTTTTTCTGCGCATAATCAGCCCGTTTCGTTAAACGGAGAACTTTCCCAAATAATTTTCCGGTGTCAGGGCCTTTAACTCATTCTTGATTTTTTCGCTCACATTCAGGCCGTTGATAAAAGCATGCAAGTCTTCGGCGGTTACTTTCAGGTTCGTGCGGGTAAGCTCTTTCAGTGCTTCGTATGGTTTAGCATACCCTTCGCGCCGGAGAATGGTCTGTATGGCTTCCGACAGTATCGCCCAGTTGTTGTTCAGGTCTTCATGGATCGACTCTTCGTTCAGCAGCAGCTTCCCGAGTCCGCGTGTAAGTGCTTTCATGGCAATGACGGTATGCGCTACCGGCACTCCGATGTTGCGGGTTACGGTGGAGTCGGTAAGATCCCTTTGCAGACGCGATACGGGGAGCTTCGACGAAAGATGAACGAACAATGCGTTGGCAACTCCCAGGTTTCCTTCGGCATTTTCGAAGTCTATCGGATTTACTTTATGCGGCATTGCCGACGATCCCACTTCACCTGCTTTTATCTTCTGACGGAAGTAATCCATGGAAATGTACAGCCAGAAATCCTGACAAAGGTCAATCAGTATGGTGTTGATGCGTTTCATGCCGTCGAACAGGGCAGCCATGGTGTCGTAATGCTCTATCTGCGTGGTTACTTTCTGCCTTTCAAGTCCAAGATGATTGCGGGTAAAGCTTTCGGCAAAACCGACCCAGTCGATTTCGGGATAAGCGGCATAATGGGCATTCATCCCGCCTGTTGCTCCGCCGAATTTCGCGGTAAACGGAATGGCTTTCAGAAGTTTAAGTTGTTGTTTCAGGCGGTCGACGTACACGTAAAACTCTTTTCCGACGGTAGTGGGCGTTGCAGGCTGCCCGTGTGTGTGCGCAAGCATTGGTATGTTTTTCCATAACTTGGCTCTCTGAGACAGCTTGGATATAAGCTCTTCGTAGGCTGGTACCATCACTTCATCGATCGCCAGCTTGAGTATATAAGGGGTTGCCGTATTGTTGATGTCCTGTGAGGTAAGTCCGAAATGAAGGAATTCCTTGTATCTGGAAAGTCCCATCTTGTCGAATTTCTTCTTCAGGTAATATTCTACCGCCTTTACATCGTGGTTGGTGATTTTTTCAATCTCTTTTACTTCGGCAGCATCCTGAAAGGTGAAATCGCGGCACAGTGACCGCAGATTTTCAAAATCCGCCTCGCTTACTCCATGCAGCTGAGGCAGGGGCAGCTTGCAAAGGGCTATAAAATACTCTACCTCCACCATAACCCTGTAGTTGATAAGTGCTGCTTCCGAAAAGAAAAAGGCAAGTATCTCTACCTGTTTTCTGTACCTCCCGTCTACAGGGGAAATTGCATTCAATACCGTTAAATCCATATCGCTCTTATTTTAACCCGCGTCAAATGTAAGCAAGCAATTTAAACTACAACATTTTTTTTTACTTTTTCACGAAATTTCAAGGCAATATACTTAAAATTTGGGGAATACGGCTCTTCCGGATAAAAAAAATGAGTATTAGGGGCGTTAAATACCAAGCTGACGTCTGAATGCCTTGTAAAATCTGGGTATTCATAAAATCCGCCAGAGCGCTTCAAACGGAATTATAACCCTTAAAAAAGTCATTTGTGGTTGCTGACACCGGCATACTTTAGTTTTGGTTAAGCGTTATCCTATTCCGGATTATCGGCAGGAATGTCCAGAACAAATTCTCTTTAAAAAATCCCGGTTCTACATTCCCAGAGGTTCCCCCACCAGAATTACCGTGGTGGGAGTCAATGCCGGCCGTTTGCGCAGGATGGTGTATGCCCTGCATCCGCGATCGGGCGAATCGCAGTCGTGGCAGTAACCATCGCCCGTACACGGTGTTTTTCGTTCCAGGCGTTTCATATTCATGGGGCCGGCTTTCCGCTTCAGCCGTTCCATCGCTTCCGCTTCACTGCTGACGATTTTGTTGCTGCCGGCTACAATAATCACCTGCCGCGGACCAAAGATCATGGCTGCAACACGGTTGCCATACCCGTCCACATTCACTATTTCACCATTCAGGGTGATCGCATTGGCGCTGCTTATAAAGATGTCGCTGAGAAGTTCCCTGCGCATTTCTGTCATCTTTTCTTCGAAATTCAGCCCCGGTTTTCCATGGTCGGCAATCAGGATTCCGGCTTCCGACGCCATTTCGCGAATGCCCATCGCCCGTATCGTGGCCGAACCTCCGAACCCGACCGTAATTCCCGGTTTCAGCTGTTGCCGTATCCAGGAAGAAGCTTCGCCGGATGTACCAAAATAAAATGCATCAAATTCGTTGCGCCTGAGCCGGTCCACAACCTTGTGCGCCAGGGCTTCGTTGTGCCATTCTTCGTAGTCCTTCATCGTTTGCATGGTTGATGAATCGCAAAAATAGGAAGGTTCGGAACATAAAAAAAGCTGCCCCGTCGGGATTTCCCTGGTTTATATTTCTGCTGTTTGCCGGCTTCTGTCAATGCCTTCCGGAAATTTTTCGGTAAACATGGTAAAACCGCAGAAAAGCCAGAGCCCTGAGGCAGCCTCTGTATTTCAGTTATTGATTACCGGAGGGTCAGGATAAGTTTCTGAAAACTTCCCGTATTATATCTCCGTAACGGTCATTGTAACTAAGCATTACCCAGGCCTGGAGAAGAAGAACCTCCTCTTTTTTCAGAAACCGGATTGCTTTTCTCAGCTCCTTGCCGAATAACTCCTTGCTGAAGCTGACTTTCTGAAGTATTAATTTCGAATATTCCAGCATGGCAAAGCTATTTTTAGCGTTTGTACTTAGTGATTCTATCACATACAAAACGCTGGCAACGGATGCTTGTTGCATCGCATCTGCTGTTTTAACATTTTTTTAGCAAACCCTTGCGGGGAAAAGGTTTCGGTTGTCGGACAAAATAAAAAAAAGCCGGGAAGCACAATGCGTTTTCCGGCTTAATGAATTGTTTTTCAGCTCCTGAAATTATCTGCTTCCGGATTTTCTGCGGCGGCTCATTTCCATCCGAAGCAGACGGAGCTCGCGGCCGGTTTGCCCGGCGATGCTGGTGTTTTCCTCAGCCCTTCTGAAAAGGTAAGGCATTACGTTTCTTACCGGGCCGTAAGGGACGTATTTTGTTACGTTATAGCCAGCATGGGCCAGGTTAAAACTGAGGTGGTCGCTCATGCCGTAAAGCTGGGCAAACCAGAAGCGGTTGTCGGTTCTGTTGTGCCTGCGCGAATCGATTGCATCGGCCAGAAGCTGATTGCTGGTTTCGTTGTGTGACCCGCACATTACGGTAGTTATATCGCAGTTTTCAACACAAATCATAATGGCTTCGTCAAAGGCGGCATCTGTTGCTGCCTTGTCGGGATGAATGGGAGAGGGGTAGCCCATTTCTTCCGCACGCTTGCGTTCTTTCTCCATATAAGCACCCCTCACCAGTTTGTATCCGGTAAAAAAACCGCCTTCCCTGGCTCTGGCAATGCTCTCGCGCAGATACTGAAGCCGGTCGTGACGATACATCTGCAGGGTGTTGAAAACAATTGCCTCTTGGCGGTTGTACCTTCGCATCATCTCTTCCACGGTGTCGTCAACAAGATGCTGGTACCAGCTGTCCTCGGCATCAATCATCAGCGGAACCCCCAGCTTGAACGACTCATTGCACAGGGTGTTTACCCGGGTGCGAAAACGCAGATACTCCTCTTCCATGCGCGCATCCAGAGGCTTGCCCGGCGATGCGTTTTCAAACAATACGGGTGCAGCCAGTGCAGTTGGCTTAAAAACGGCAAACGGTATGGCCGGATTACCCGCGGCATTTCTGATCGATTTCAGCGTCTCCTCAAGAGTGGCCTGTATTCCATCCTCCTCGTGGTTGCCCTCTACCGAATAGTCAAGTACCGATTTTACATTGTGCGCTATCTGACGCTCAACAGCATGTTTGCAGTCTTCAAGCGTTTCACCGCCAACAAAATGATTGTATATCGTTGGCTTTATTACCCAGTTTACAGGCAAACGCATTTTAAAAGCCTTGTCAATTGTCCACGTTCCGGCTTTTACCAGTCCGGGATTAGCCATGGTGTTGAAAAGCAGCATGGCCTTCCTCAGGTCGCTGCTGGTTTTGCTCCGGAAAGCAATTTCAGTGTTGGTGAAGTCTGGTTTCATTTCATTGTGACGTATTGAACGCAGAACACCGGCCCGGATATCCGGTAATTCGTAAGCTGCCGGGTTACGGCGATACCTGCTTTCCGGCAAAATTAATTAATTTATTTTCAGGGATATTCATCAGTACCAGAATTAGTCAGATTAAAAAATGATTCTTCCCCCTTAAGCCGCTTTCGGGATGTCGTGCTGTACCGGAGGTATGTGCGGCTTAGACTCTGCTGTTTATCTATCGTGTGCTTTGAGTTTTGCCAGGTTTACATTGTCGGAATGCTTCCGAATTGCAGCTAAGAACCTGAAACCTTAACCCGGTACGCCGGCAGCAAAGGTTTTACGGAAACGTTATCTACAACGGTTTTTTTTTAGTATTTTCACCGGCAGGATAATTATACCGGTATGTTGGTTGATTTTCATGAATTTCAAATTGCCGGCTGTCCCGTCCGGGTCGGCGGATCATCGCCTGAAGCTTTGCAGCAGCTTCTTTTATCGCGGTTCACGGGCAAGGGTCCCGTGTATGTGCTTGCCGATTCCAATACCCGAAAATATTGCTATCCTCTGCTGCTCCGCCATGTGCCTGCACTCAGCGAAGCCATCTGCCTGGAAATGGAAGCCGGTGAACAAAACAAGACGCTCGGAACCTGCGAGCGCATCTGGATGCAAATGGCCGAAACCGGAGGCAACAGAAATTCTCTGCTTATCAACCTGGGCGGAGGAGTGATTACCGACCTCGGCGGATTTGCTGCTTCCGTTTTTCATCGCGGGATGCCGTTTATCCATATTCCCACTTCTCTTATGGCTATGGTAGATGCCTCCCTTGGCGGGAAAACAGGAGTGGATCTGCACGGTCTCAAAAATCAGATCGGACTTTTTGCCAATCCCGCCTCTATCCTGGTATGGCCCGGATTCCTTGATACCCTCCCGGAAAGGGAAATACTGTCGGGCGCCGCCGAAATTTGCAAACATGCCCTGATTGCCGATGCCGGTATGTGGGAACAGATCGTGACGGAGAGCAGCAAATCCCTGCAGTGGAAGGAATACATTCTTCCGGCGATAAAAATCAAAGCAGGTATTGTCAACAGCGATCCTCAGGAACTGGGAAGGAGACGATTGCTGAATTTCGGACATACGCTCGGCCACGCCATTGAAACCTGGTCGCTGCGAAACGATGCCATTCCCCTTACGCACGGGGAGGCTGTTGCAGCAGGCATGGTCTGCGAAACCTGGATCTCGGCACAAATAGCCGGACTTCCCGCCGATGTGGCCGGCACGGTAACGGACTTTCTGATACGTAGCTTTGGGCATTATCCCTTGCATGCGGATGCCATAACCTCAGTAGCGCGGCTTACCGGATACGATAAAAAAAATCGCGAAGGGAAGCATTTGCTCAGTCTTCTTCGATCCGTAGGGGAGGCAGCGGACGGCATAGCCTGTGAGCCCGGACTTATTGCCGAAAGCCTGAGGTTTTATGCATCGTGCACCCAAAGCAACCTTCAGTAAAAGCGAAATAGCTATGATGCATATCCGCCCGCCCCAGTCGCCTCCCGATGTCAGCCTCCGGCTTCCGTCGTCGAAAAGCATTGCCAACCGTCTGCTGCTGATGAATTACCTGGCCGGAGAAGCGCCGGAACGATTAAAGCCGGGGAGTGACGACTACCTGCTGATGCAAAAAATGATTTTACAGCTCGGGCAGGGCACGGATAATACGGTGTTTGACGCCGGGGATGCGGGTACCGTTTTCAGATTTATGGCTGCCCTGCTGTCGATTACGGGCGGCAGACACCTGCTTACCGGTTCGCAGCGCATGCAGCAGCGCCCATGTGCTCCGCTGGTGGATGCCCTGCGGATGCTGGGGGCTGAAATTCAGTATACAGGTCGTCAGGGATTTCCGCCTTTGATGATTGAAGGTAAAAAGCTTAATGGTGGCCGGGTTGATGTGGATGCATCCGTCAGCAGTCAGTTTATTTCAGCCCTGATGATGGTTGCTCCGGAAATGGAAAATGGAATAGAAATTCATCTGAAGGGCAATGTGGTTTCTCGTTCTTATATTGAACTCACAGCCGGACTTATGGTGCGCCAGGGTGCCCGGGTGCAGATGCGTTTGCCGGTGATACGTGTAGATAAAGGAAGTTACCGGATTTCGAATGCTCCGGCAGAGAGCGACTGGTCGGCGGCTGCTTTCTGGATGCAGCTGGTAGCGCTTATGCCCGGCAGCAACATCCGCATCGGCGGACTTAATCCCGAATCGCTTCAGGGTGACCGCGTTGCTGTGGATCTATTCCGTAATCTGGGCGTTGACTCCCATTTCTCCGGCGATATGCTTACCTTAACCAACGCCGGAAATCCGGTTCCTTTTCTGGAATACGATTTCAATTCCTGTCCCGATCTGCTCCCTGCCGTAGCAGTAGCATGTGCCGGACTGGGCACCGGAGCTCGCTTTACGGGACTGTCTACCCTTCATATCAAGGAAAGCGACCGCATTCAGGCAGTAATCTCGGGCCTTTTAAAACTTGGATATCGCGCTGTATCTCCATGTACCGGAAGGCTTGAAATCCTGAGCGGCCAGAATCCGGTAAAAGGGGGTGTTGTTTCAGCATCCGGCGATCACCGGATAGCCATGGCTTTTGCCATGCTGGCGCTGAGGACCGGTTCCGTAATTCTTGATACACCGGCCGTGGTGGCGAAGTCGTATCCCGAATTCTGGGACGATCTGCGCAAAGCGGGATTTATTCTTACGGGAGGCTGACTTCAGCGTGTGTACGGATAGATTCCTTCCGCACGGAGTATTTCCCGGCTAACGGATATCCGGGCATCCAGATCTTCGGGCTTTTTAATATCTATATTCATGGCAAAAAACCAGGTTTCATCCCTGCATTCCACCACTCCGGTATACCATCCGATCTGATTTTCTATGCGCGCTGCCCAACCGGTCTTGGCATACAGCCTTTTGTCTTCCGCTGATTCCAGCAGCATGATCTGCCTTACCAGTTCCTGATTTGCTGTATCAAAAGGCAAGCTTTTCATCCACAGTTTCCGAAGAAAAGCGGTCTGCTCCAGCGCCGAAATTGCGATATCGCCCTCCAGCCAGAAACGATCGATGTCGGTTCCGGTCAGCATGTTTCCATATTCGCATTTTTCAAGCATGGCTTCCATTGCTTCCCTGCCGGTACGCCGGGCAAGCTCCTGGTAAACCCAAACCGCCGACAAACGAAACGCCTCTTTCAGACTCATATCGCGGTTCCATGCATCGTACGTCCTTTCAACGCTGTCCCACACAAACACCTCGTCGATGCTTCCGACGGCTCCCGTCTGCAATCCGATAAGAGTATTCGGGATTTTAAATGTGGATGCCGGCATAAACCTCTCCGCGGCCCTGTTTTCGTTCCATACTATAGTTTCTCCGGTCGATAGTTTGCGGAGCACAAACGTGCCTTCCACGCCATGTTGCGTGAACACCCCGCCCCAGGAATCGTTTTCGCGGCATGAGGGTATGGCAGCGGAAATCAGAAGTATGGTAAGAAGTACTAAAAAGGCTGGTTTTGACGGCTCCGGCCGTTTGCCGGCATGCTTGTTCCCGGCTACAGAATTGCCTTTGCTGCTGCTCATACTATGGTGCTGTTTTTTTTGATGCATATTGTTTCTTCCACAAATATAGCGTAGGTTTGTTAAAATTTTGGGCATTCCGATGATCGTCGATATTTTCATCCCCTGCTTCATTGATCAGCTTTATCCCGAAACGGGATTCAGTATGGTGAAAGTTCTTGAAAAAGCCGGGGTTACCGTTCGTTACAATAAAAATCAAACCTGCTGCGGACAGCTTGCCTTCAACTCGGGATTCTGGGATCATGCAAAATCGATGGGTGAAAAGTTTATCCGTGACTTTAATAATTGCGAATATGTAGTCGCACCCTCCGCCTCCTGTGTGGGTATGGTTCGGAATTATTATGATGAAATGTTCTACAATTCAGCACTTCATAACGAGTACCGTTTACTGAAGAAAAATATTTATGAAGTTTCCGATTTTCTTGTTAATGTTATGAATGTTAGAAGTGTAGGCGCTGTGTTTGAACATACGGTGACGTTTCACGACAGCTGTGCCGCTTTGCGCGAATATGGTTTGAAGGACGAACCCAGGACCCTGCTGTCCTGTGTCAGGGGGCTGAAGCTTGTTGAAATGGAAGAACCCGGCACCTGTTGCGGATTCGGCGGTACGTTTTCGGTTAAACATGAAGCCATTTCCGCAGCCATGGCTGAGCATAAAGTGAATCTTGCCTTAAAGACCGGTGCTGAATACATCGTTTCCACCGACAGCTCCTGTCTTATGCATCTGGATGCATTTATCCGCAAGCACAATCTTCCTGTAAAGACCATCCATCTTGTCGATATCCTGGCTTCGGGCTGGGAGCTTTAGAATTACTGTCTTACGAATTCAATCCAGGATGCCGCGGCTTTCCTCACCGTGCCGTCAGGATTAATTTCGAGAAGCAGCGGCACTGCCGATCCGCTGAAATGCTGCACTTTTTTTCTTCCGGCTTCATCCATTCGCAGGCTTATCGCCCGAATCTCACTGTCCTGCCTTCCGGGTACTTTCAGGTCGCTCAGGATGTATACTTCGGTGCCGGCTTTGCTAAAATGAGGCATCATCAGCATTACATTTTCTGTAAGAGCCTGTCCGGCAATGCAATCCCTTCCGGGGATAAGCAGAAGCGTTTTGTTTGCCTTTACGGGAAGGCTTACTGTTCCGCGACTTCCGGCAGCCGTTATGGACGGGAATTTGCGGCCCTTCAGGTTTGCATGCTTCGTTCCTGTTTTTTTATCCTCTGAACAACTGCAGCAGGGGATGGGCAGCCGGACGATTTCGCCGGCCAGGCTTTCATAGCCAAGACGTTTAAATCCCGCTGCCAGGTAGGAGGCAACGGCTTGCGACATAACTTCCGATCCCGAAGCTGCCATCAGCAGGTTGATGCTTGCCAGCCGGAATCCCTTTTCGGGATCCTCGGGCCACAACCCGGTAACAAACGAGAGATAAGAGATGATGCGGGCTGAAAGGGCGTTTGACCGCAGTATGGACGTATCTGAGAAGATGTCCTCATCCAGGTAATGCGAAAACTGAAAGCTTAACCTCTCTTTAAGGCTCAGCAGGGGATCGGCTGCCGGTTCCCGGTCCAGCTTGATAAGTTTTGACGAAAAGCGGCCGGTTTCCCCGGCAATGAGGGCTTCCGTGAAAGCTCTTTCCTGCTCGTGAAGGCTCAGGTACTCGTTGCGGGCCATGTTGAAAAAAGGATCGTCCGGAGAGTGGTCTCTGAGCTGTTTGCGGAGGTTTTCGATGCGCGGCTGGCTTTTCAGGCGGAACCTCAGGTAACGGTAATAGAGTTCGTTTTCGGGAGAGTTCTCAAATGCGATGCTGTCGATCGGCTGCTTAATAGTTGTATGGAACGCAATATCACTGTGCATAAAGATAAGGTCGAGGAAACGCCGGCCTCCGAACTGAATCCGGTAATGTCCGGCCGGCTTGCCGGCTGAAATGCGGAAACGGAAGCAGCCGTCTTTGCCAATGCCTGCAGAGTCCGAAACGAATTCCTCACCGAAATAAAATTCCCTGAGATAGATTACGGAAGAGTCGAGGCCGCGGATGCAGCCGCTGATGTGGTAAAATTCTGGTTTATCCTGCCCTCTGGCCGCTGCAGCCATGCTTAGCAGAAACAGTAACACAAAACGAAATTTCATGCTTATTCGGGGCGTGTGGTAAATCTCCAGATGTGTCCGGGGGTGTAATTGCCGGCTTCGTCACGGGCAAAAACCTGCCAGAAATAGTCTTTCTTGAGCTGAAAACCGGAAATGGTAGTTTCATACACTTTCTGACCATATTCAATTGTGTAATCGCTTATCCCGGTAAGCACGGGCTCGAGCGTTTCCGGGCTGAAACCTGTCCACAGGTCGAAAAAGATGCTGTCGTTGTCGTGGTCAATACAGCTCCAGCTGAAAATAACCACAGGTTCCATCCAGTTCTGCCAGTTGGGAGGAGACAGATAGATGGGCATATCGGGTGGCTGATTGTCCAGGTCATGAACCACCACCAGCATCATTCGCGCTGAATCGCTCAGTCCTTTTGAATCCCTGACCTGCATAAGCGGAAAGTACAGACCCGGCTCGGCATAGTTTCGGGTAAGGGTGCGACCCGTGGAAAACTCCGTATCCCAGGTCCCGTTGCCGGTCCAGTCCCACCGGATTTCAAGCGAGGCATTGTTGTCTTCCTGATCGCTGACGGCGGAGGCATCAAACACAAAACCGGTATTCACATCCCCCCGGGCAGGTTCAACGGTAAATACGGCTTCGGGCATGTGATTCATGGTATTGGCTTCTTCCTTGCCACAGGAGAATACCAGAAGTGCCATCGCGATCAGGGCCGGGGCAAACGACAATCCGGAAGTTCTGCAGGTTTTCATAGTAGAATAATTCAGGTAATTAACGGACAAAAGGACTTGAAAATTGCCGGGACGTACGTTTTATCCGGCAGCCGGTCCCATTTTTATCCCCGTGAAACAGGGGTACCGCGCGGTAAAGTTACACAATTGCTTTTTTTAAGGCAAAAATCATGTCCGCAATCGATTTAATTCTATATTTGCGTTAAGGCTTATGCCTGCTACTATTGAATTACCGGGCAGGAAAAAGGCTTATTGTTTGTCTATTATTGGGTTATTATGAATGGGAAAAACTACGGAACGGAGCTAAAACGTGCAATCAGAAATTGTAAACGCTATTTTTCACTGGTAATCTTGTTTCTTTCTTCGGCCGGTACTCTTTATGCCCAGGTTCCGACCATTCAGGATTGTCTGGGAGCCATCCCGGTTTGTACGGGGTTTTACGATCAGCCCCTGGTTCCCCTGGGCTCCGGAAACTATCCCAACGAAATCAATCCGAATCAAAGTTGCCCACGGTCATGTATGGACGGAGAAACCAATACCATCTGGTACGTGATCTCGGTTCAATCCTCCGGACTGCTGCGTTTTGTCATTACACCCGTTAACCCGAACGACGATTACGACTGGGCGGTGTTTAACCTGAACGATATGGAGTGCAGCGACATTTACAACAATGCCATTTTTATGCAGGAAAGCTGCAATGCTGCAGGAGGTGCAGGATATCACGGTTCAACCGGTATCAGCAGTCCCAACGGAGGTACCAGCAATTGTAACGGCGGCGGACCTACAAACAAATGGAATGCTGACCTCAGTGTAGAGGCCGGTGATACCTATGTGTTGTGTGTGAGCAACTGGACTGCCTCATCGTCTGCCGGTTACACTCTTGATTTTGGAGCATCTACCGCCAGTATTTTCGATAATGTTCCCGCCACCATTTCCTTTGTTGAAAATGAAATCGGCTGCGCCGGAGCTACTTCGCTCTACTTTGGTTTTTCCGAAAATATCCGCTGCCTTTCCGTTAGCCCCAACGATTTCAAATTGTTTGGCCCCGACGGTACCGAACATCTGGTGACAAGCGTAAACGGAGCCGGATGTCAGGCCGGAGGCGAACAGGAAAAGTTCTTTACCATTACCTTCGATCCGCCCATGTACGAAAACGGAACCTATGAGCTCCGTCTCGTCGGAAATGTCGTCGACCTCTGTTCCAATAGCTCGGTGGTACACGGAAAAACGTTCGATGTGGAGCTCGATCCTCTTCCAACTATATTGTCGGGTCCTGAAGATCAGATGGTTCCTATCGGCGGTGCCGCCGTCTTCAGCGTTGAAACCATAGGAGATACCAGCTTCAGATGGCAGTTCAGGCCAAATCCCACTGCATTCTGGACGTATCTCACGGAGAGCGCACCCTATTCAGGAACAAATACAAATACCCTGACGGTGGACCCTGCTACTTTTGAACTTGGACAGTACCAGTTTCGCTGCGTTGTAAGCGGCGAATGCACCCCACACTCCATTTCTCCGGCAGCTACTCTTTTCGTAGGCGATCAACTGGCTGCTTCTGCTTCGGTGAGCGACGATGAAATTTGCCTGGGCGAATCGGTTCAGCTGAATGTGGAAGCCTTCGGTGGAAACATACAGCAGCCGTATACCTACCTTTGGACGGCCCCCGGCGGATGGACAAGTACTCTTCAGAATCCAGTGGTTGAACCTGAGGAAACCACTACTTATACCGTAACCGTCGACGACGGATATGGTCCGGCAACATCTCAGGTTACCGTAACCGTTTATCCCCTGCCGGTTGCCAATGCCGGCGATGACTTTGAAATTAACAACGGCACATTTACTCAGTTGCACGGAAGTGCAGGGGTGGGCCTGCCGCCGTTCGTCTACCAGTGGGAACCGTCAGACAGTCTCTGGAACCCGAATATTCAGGATCCTACAACACGCAAACTGTATAATACAACCATCTTCAGCCTGGTGGTAACGGATGCAAACGGATGCGTCAGCTCTCCCGATCAGGTGGTGGTTACCGTTACGGGCGGACTGCTTGCCACCGGATCACAGGCAACCCCATCCACAATCTGTTACGGCGAAACTGCTATCCTTCAGGCACTTCCCAGCGGAGGAAATTACCCGTTTTATAATTACAGCTGGAAATTGGGCGATACCGAGATTTCTACGGATGCAAGTGTTACGGTATTGCCTTCCCAAACCACAACCTATCATCTGACTGTATTTGATAACTTCAATACCGTGGAAAGTCAGGTTACCGTTACCGTTAATCCTTTGCCTGCTATCAGCCTTATCCAACCGGAACACTATATCCTTGACGGTAACATTCAGATGTGTGTCTACGATACACTGGTTCTGGATGCCGGAAATCCGGGTGCCGAATATTTCTGGAGCAACGGCGCATCCGGCCGCTATCTGGAAATTATGACATCGGGAATTAGCTTCGATTTTCAGGAACACTGGGTCAGGGTAACCGATCCCGGCAGCGGATGCGTTAACCGCGATACGGTTGGCGTGGCTTTTACGTTCACTGCCTGTTCCTACGGGATCGACGACCTCGCACCGGAGGATTTTATCAGCATATTCCCGAATCCCGCAAGCAAGGCCGTTACTCTGATGCTCGACGGACCCGCCGACTATTTTGATGTAAGTCTGACCGACCTCAGCGGACGCACAATCCGCCACACGGAAATAAAAAAAGCCCTGCCGGGGATTCATCAGTCAGTTTTCGACCTCTCCGACAGCCGGCCGGGAACGTATATGATCCGTATTACCTCCGGCAAAGGTACATATGTTACCAAACTGGTTGTTCAATGACAGCAGCAGGGTCGAAGCAGAAAAGACTGGCAGTCAAAGTTGCAATGGTCCTTCTTATGCTGCTTCGCGTATTACCGTCGTTTGCACAGGAAATGACTGCTGTTTTTACAGAACCAGATGATTTCCTGATTCATGAGAATGGCGTTTATTAGACCGTTTTCGCAATTCAGCCCGATAACAATCAGTCGGTTCAGTTGATTGCCGGACGGGCTTCGGCTATGCCTGAGAAGCTTACATTGAGCCACGGTCTGACAACAGACGATGCAAACAGAATTACGCTAACCTGCATTCACTCCACGGATATCGCTTACGTGAAAAAGATGCTTTTGTTTCCCGGGGTTACACAAGTGAATTTCAGGGGAATTCTCTGCAATACCGGGGATTTCCAGCCTTAGTTAAAGCAATGACTAACAAATATTGGATTCCGGAGTCTGCCCGCGCAGATTGGTTTAATCCTAACCAGAGTGTTGACCGGTGCATCCCTTCCTTCCAGTCCTGTTCCGTGAAGACCGATAAATTCTTTACATGAATCCTCCCAATCACACGAATTACCGGAAATTGCTGTCCGATACGGAAAAAAAAACAATATTTTATTTACAAAGTACGTCGCTTGTTAATAAATTTATAATTTTGGGACTGCATTGTCCGCTGGTATTTGCAGGAGGGTTTCGAATCAGGGATACGATAGAGCACTAGTATAACTGGCGAAGCAGACATACGATTGTACGCCTCAGGTTTTTCTTCGGCTGCAACGGCCTGACAGGGATTCTATTTGTCCTGGATTTTTCAAATTTGTGGTTTTCAATGCATAGTATTGATTGAAAAAGAAAAAAAGCATGAAAAGATTTGCCAAACTGAAAGTTGCGCTGATTAGTACAGGATTAATACTGGCAGGATTGATTTTTCTGCAAAGCAGCGCATTCTCTCAGAAGGTTATCAGACCGGGAGCCGACGATCAGCATTTGCGCGTTGAACTTATGGAGTATTCCTACTTCGAGCGCATGTACATTGTCAGTGAACTCCACAAGCTTCAGAATGCCAAGGTGGCAATTTCAGAGGAAGAGGGTGTGGTGTATGTATATCCCCTTGGATCCGGACTCGACGAGGTTCTGAATGCAGTTACCGGCGTTACGGGACGTGCATGCGACCTTGAAGAACGTCTGGATAAGGATTCCGAATCGGCGATTCTCAATTCCATTAAGGCTGAGCACGGCGATTGGGTTGAATATTATGCACTTACCGGACAGCGCGATACGCAAAATGACTCCTGTCATAAATCCATGCCTTTTTGTACAGGAACCATTTATACTTTTCCCGCAGGTACAAATACACAGGCTCAGTCAGGGCCTGCATACAACTGCCTGAGTACACGTCCCAATCCCGCATGGTACCATCTGAAAATTGAAGACCCGGGTCCGATCGGTATCTATATGTACAGCACGCCATCGCGCGACATCGACTTCTGCCTCTGGGGGCCCTTTACGGATCCGATTACACCCTGCCCGATGACAAATACAAACGGCGGACTAACGAACAGCAAGGTAGTAGATTGCAGCTATTCCCCCAATCCAACCGAAACGGCAAACATACCCAACGGGCAGCCCGGGCAGTACTACATTCTGATTATTACCAATTACAGCAATCAGCCCTGTAACGTTACCTTCCAGCAAACAAGCGGTACCGGTACTACCGACTGTACTATCCTGCCTCCTCCTGCAACCAGCAACTCGCCGGTATGTGTCGGAGGAACGCTTCAGCTAAGTGCAGCCAATGTGCCACAGGCGGCTTATCAGTGGACAGGTCCTGCAGGATTTATCAGCAATGTGCAAAATCCGAGCATCAACGGAATTACCCATAGCAATGCCGGGGTTTATACCCTCACCATCACCTATAACGGCATCACCAGCGAACCTACCAACACGGAAGTTTTTGTGTACGATCCGCCAACTGCTACAATCAGCGGAACCACCAGCATTTGTGAAGGCGATTCAGCCCTGCTAACCATCAATGCCACCAGTGTGGGACCATTCAGGGTTACCATGTCAAACGGAATAGGCGGACTGCCATCGGTGATCAATTTCTGGCAAACCACACATTCTTTCTGGGTTTATCCTACACAAACAACGACGTATACGCTGACTTCAGTACAAAATAATGCCTGTTCCGGTACTACCTCAGGCCAGGCGGTTATTACGGTTCGACAACGGCCGGTAACCGATTTCAGTTCTGCAAACCAATGTACCCAGCAGGTAACAAACTTCACCGACTTAACACCGGTGCCGCTGGGAGGCATCGCTTCCTGGGCCTGGAACTTCGGTGACGGAAATACTTCCAATCTGCAAAATCCGACCCATACATTTACTACAGGAGGAATATACAATGTTGGTCTTACCGTTACCGCAAACAATGGCTGTGAGAAAACGGCAACCAAACCCGTTTCAATTTATCCCACTCCCGTTGTAAGTGCAGGACCGGATAAAACCATCGCATACGGAACAAATACAACCCTTAACGGTAGTGCCTCAGGTGGTTCCGGTACACATACCTATCAGTGGCAACCCGCCGATAAAGTGGATAATCCTGTTGTCCTGGCTCCAACCACCGTTTTGCTTGCCGCAACCACCGACTTCACCCTGACTGCTACGGATTCCGGAAACGGGTGCATCAGTACCGATCAGATGACCGTTACAATTACCGGCGGTCCGCTGGCTGCCTTCATCGAAAGCGATAAACCGGAGATCTGTCTGGGTGGCTCAACGTATCTGAATGCCGTAATTTCCGGAGGATCCGGAAGTTATACCTATACCTGGACTTCCACCCCTGCCGGATTTAATTCGCAGGAACAGGATATCACCGTCAGCCCTTCTGCCACAACTACATACAATCTTTCAATTTACGACGGATTTAACACCATAAATACTTCTTATCAGGTTGTGGTGAATCCGCTGCCCAACCCCAATGCGGGCGATGATCAGTCAATACCCCACGGAACAAGTACCATGCTTACCTCCCAGGTTACCGGAGGGACAAGTCCTTACACCTATCAGTGGAGTCCGGCAGACCTTCTGGTCGCCCCGACAATGTACGTTACTCCGACACACAATCTCTACGCTTCACAGAATTTTACCATGGAGGTTACCGACAGCAAGGGTTGCAAATCCACGGGTCAAACCGTAGTAACCATCACCGGTGGTCCGCTGCAGGTAAACCCTGTTGCCGTGAAACCTATAATCTGCCGGAATGAGTCCACAGAAATCAGGGCTATCCCCGGCGGCGGTTCGAATACATACCAGACCTACTCCTGGACTTCCAATCCTCCGGGATTTACCTCTACGCAGGCGAATCCGGTAGTAAATCCGGTTGTAACAACCGTTTATACCGTAGAAGTTTTTGACGGGTATAACTATGCTACGGGTAATGTAACTGTAAGCGTAAATCAACTGCCTGAGATTTACCTGGCTCCCGTTAACGACCCCAGGGTTATGGTAATGAGTCCGGTTGAGATAGGGCTTTGCGTATATGATACAATTACACTCGATGCAGGTAACCCGGGATCGACTTACCTGTGGAGCAACGGCTCAACCAATCAGACTATCGATATCAAAACTTCAGGAATTTCCTTCGATATTCAGGAGTATCAGGTAATGGTGCATAATCCGCTGACCGGATGCAGCAACGAAGGAAATATTACTGCGTATTTCACATTCCAGTATTGCAGCTATGGCATGGAAGAAAATGCTGCCGACAGACGTTTGCAGGTTTATCCAAACCCATCTGTTAACGGAGAGTTTAACCTGCTGATTGACGGTTTGAAAGGCGATGCTTCCGTACAGGTCTATTCATCGGAAGGCAGACTGATTTCTGATGAAACGCTAAAGCTTATGCAGGGTTCTGTGCACAATTCATTACTGAATCTGCGCAGCAAAGCATCGGGTGTTTATTATCTGAAACTGGTAAATCCTGAGGCTGTAATCCTTAGAAAACTGATTATTCAATAACAATAATTTACCGCTTCCTGCCGGGGAAATCCGGCTTGCCTCTGTATGGACGAAAGGAAGCTAAATGATGACTACCCTGATGAAAAAGAATCTGTCGATTGCCCTTCTGGTGCTGGTTATCGGTCTGCCATTATCCCTTCTGGCTCAAAACCGTGCTGTAAACAGATGCTCTTATGTCCCACCCCGTCATGCTGACAACTGGTTTTTCTTTCAGAATGCCGGTCTTCGGTTTACCGATGCCTCCGGTACCATTTTGAATAACCTGCCTAACAACAACCTTCCAATTGGTAAAGGAACGTCAGCTTATTCGGATGAGGACGGCAACCTCCTGCTTTACACCGATGGCATCCGGGTGTGGAACAAGAACCATGAGATGATCAACTTCGGTCCGAACCTGGCCGGAGACCTGGGATCCACCCAGTCGTCGCTCATCGTGCAAAATCCTGTTTCCAAACAGATGCTTTACGTCTTTACCACCGACATACAGTATCCTGCTGCATTCGGAACAACCAAGGGATTTAATTATTCCCGGGTCGACCTCACCCTGGGCAACGGCGCAGGAGCCGTTACAACGGACCGCGATATCAACCTTCTGCCCAAATCGGCTGAAATGATCTCGGGAGTGAAAACGGCAGACGGAAGCGGTTACTGGGTTGTTACCCACGGACTCGGTAACAATAATTTCTATGCCTATAAAGTGGATAACAGCGGGGTAAATACCACACCCGTAGTCAGCAGTTCGGGGACTTCGCTCAGCGATGATTACAGCAGCCGCGAAGGCCTGGGAGCCATGAAAATTTCACCGAAAGGCGACCGGATTGCTTACGCTTCGTTCGGAAAAGGGATAGTGGAAGTGTTTTCGTTTAACAGTGCAAACGGCACCGTCAGCAATCCGCTGATGATAAATCCGGCCACCACCTCTCCAAACCAGGGCCCCTATTATGTTGAATTTTCACCGGATGGCACCAAGCTCTATGTTACGGTTGTCAACCTTTCAACCGGAAGGGAAAATATTCTTTATCAGTACGATCTTTCCAACAGCGCCGATGCTGTTGTCCTAAACGACAGCCCCCTGAATGCAGATCCATCGGCCCTCCAGCTAGGCCGCGACGGGAAAATTTATGTTACGCGGTATCAAAGGGAAGAGATGGGTGTAATCGAAAATCCAAACCGCCCCGGCACCTATTGCAACTATAAGGAAAGCCAGATTAACCTCGGTGGAAAACGCGGTCAGAACGGGCTTCCGACATTTATCCAGAGTTTTTTCGATATCCCGCCGTTTGATTACGATACCAAATGCGACGGAGATGAAACTCTTTTTACCATTCATAATACAGCCAATATTGACAACGCAACCTGGGATTTCGGCGATGCAGGCAATACAACCCCCGGAACCGGACTTAATCCCGTACACGTATTCAGCGCTCCCGGAACCTATAACGTTACCCTGACGGAGTCATTCGGAGGCCAGACCTTTACCAGTACATCCCAGGTTGTTATCAATCAGCTGCCCCCCAAGAGTTTTATACCTGACAGTCTGTATATTTTCCCCGGATCCATAATCCCCCTCGATGCCGGAGCCGATATGTTCGATTACCGCTGGCAGGACGGAAGCAATAACCGCTTCTACGATGTTGCCAACCCCGGACTTTACGTTGCCGAATACACAGATATCAACTGCTGTACCAATTCCGACAGTCTTCTGGTTATCGCATTGGATATCTCACTTCCAAATGCATTTTCACCAAACGGCGATGGTCTGAATGATTATTTTAAGGCAATGGGACCCAGTGACGGGATTCAGGATTACACGCTGGTTATCTACAACCGCTGGGGTCAGCTTGTGTGGGAAACTACTAATTTTTCCGACAGCTGGGATGGGAACTTCAAAGGAGAAAAGGCTCCTACAGGTATCTATGCCTGGTATATGACCTTTAACGTAATCGGCAATGTATCGTCCATTGGAAAGGTGAAATACAAAGGAAGCGTTACCTTGCTGCGTTAATTGCTTACACGTAAGCGGCCCGGTTCCGGATTTGCAGTCTGCATATCAGCGGGTTAACTACAGCCGGCATACTATTTCGTACGATGATGTCCGCACGGCTATGATTTGCCTGCAATATCCGTGTGCTCAGCCGGAATTTACAGCTTTTTTTACCGGAAGGGCGTTTTTGCGGACAGATGCGGATATGCCGGTAAAATTTTCGCTACGATATACTCATTGAGGAATCCGGTTAAAAGGCAATTATTGCGATGTAATTCAATATTTGTTATTTTTGTGATTACGAGGCTGTATTAATCCATACCCCGATGAAGTTAAAAATAGTCGTATTGCTCAGCGCATTGCTCACCTCAGTCCTGTCTGTCAATGCCCAGAAACAGGCCAATTACTGGTATTTCGGTCAGTATGCCGGTTTGAATTTCACAATGGGTCCTCCAATCCCAGTTACCAACGGAGCCCTGAATACCGGGGAAGGCTGCTCTTCAATCTCCACATCTGCCGGAGCTCTCGAATTCTATACCGACGGAAGGTTTGTTTACAACCGGAACCACCAACAGATGCCAAACGGATCCGGATTAAACGGCCACTCTTCAAGCACGCAGTCGGGGATTATTGTTCCTAAACCGGGGAGCTCGACGGAGTACTATGTATTTACAGTGGATGCAGCCGATAATGGCCTGGCCCTGGGCCTGTGCTATTCCAAAGTTGATATGTCGCTTGATGGCGGCAACGGAGATGTGGTTGTAACCGAAAAAAATATTTCACTCGTTCCACTGGCATGTGAAAAAGTGACCGCCGTCGGTCATGCCGATGGCCAGACCTTCTGGGTTATTACAAAAAAATGGGGTAACTCCGACTTTTATGCATACCGGATTACATGGGACGGAGTGGTTACAACTCCTGTAATAAGCTCAACAGGACCTCCTTTGACCGGAAACATAGGCCAGGCATCAAAGGGATATCTGAAGGTTTCACCCGATGGAACAAAAATTGCAGCCGCCAATAATACAGCGTTTAACGTTGGTATTTACGATTTTGATAATGCGACCGGAGTGGTAACGCATCTTGTTACCGATAATACCTATACAAATCCGGGCGGCTACGATCCGGGTGGCCCTTATGGTGTTGAGTTTTCACCAAACAGCAAAAGGCTGTATATCGGCGAATGGAAAGCCAATCGCAAAATTCATCAGTACGACCTGTCAAGCAACGATCCGACTGCTATCCTGGCATCACGGACGGTGGTTGCTACGGTGGGTCAGTCTTCGGATCCAATAGGTGCCTTGCAGCTCGGCCCCGATAACCGCTTGTATATTGCCCGCTCCGGCTCACCGTATATCTCAAGGATAAATCAGCCGAATGTTTCAGGAACAGCCTGCGAGTTTGTTGAAAATGCCGTTCACCTTGGCGGAAAAGAATGCCGCTATGGTTTGCCCCCGTTTATCCAATCCTTCTTCTACCTTACCGTGGATTTCTACTGGGATGAACCTGCATGCAACGACAGCATCATTCAATTCTATGCCAGTGCATCCGATATTCCGGATTCTCTCCGCTGGACTTTCCCCGACGGATCGACCTCCGAGATTATGAATCCTACCTATCTGTTTCCCGGAACCGGATTGTACCCGGTTAGTCTGGTCGTATACCTTTACGGGCAATCCAAATCAATTTCGAGACTTATTCGGATTCAGCCCAATCCGACCGTTTCTATCGGCAACGATACTACAATTTGTGCCAGCGAAGCGTTTCATGTCGATCCCGGTGCCTACAGCGGCTATCTGTGGCACGACGGTTCTACAGAACCAACATTCCTGACCGACAACACCGGGTGGATATGGTGCCAGGTAGCCAACCAGTTCGGATGTACAGCTACCGATTCGCTTTATATCACCGTAAATCCGAATCCGGTAACCTTTGCGGGGCCGGATCAGCAGATCGAAGAAGGAACAACAACCACCCTGCCGGGATCGGTATCGGGAGGATCCGGCAGTTACAGCTACCACTGGGAACCGGCCTCCCTTCTGGTAAATCCGAATATTCTTCAGCCAACAACCGTTGAACTGAATGCATCCACTACGTTTACGCTTACAAGTACGGATCTTGAAACCGGATGCATAGGAACCGACCAGGTATTCGTCGATGTTATAGGTGGTGTGCTTTCCTGTAATGCATTTGCAGATCCTGTTGCCATCTGCCTGGGCGATCAGACTCAGCTGCAGGCAGTTGCCACTGGCGGAACAGGAACATATACCTACTCGTGGACGTCAAATCCTCCGGGATTTTCATCCACCATGGCCAATCCGGTTGTAGCACCGCAGCAAACTACCACGTATACCGTGGTGGTAAACGATGGGGAAGGCTCTGTCAGCCGGAATGTAACGGTTACCGTGTACCCTCTCCCCACAGTAACCCCGGGTAACAATCAGACCATTCCACACGGAACAAATACCATGATTACTGCAGCAGCTTCGGGTGGCAATCATCCGTATGCATTCTCATGGAGCCCGGTCGACAAGGTTATTGCTCCCACCATGCCTGCAACGCCAACCGTCAACCTCTTTTCAACGCAGGTATATACAGTTACGGTTACCGATAATACCGGATGTGTTTCCAGTGCGCAAACCATCGTTTATATTGAGGGAGGGCCTCTGCACGTTAATCCGGCTGCTGTCGACTCCGTAATCTGCCGGGGCGAAACCACACAGATCCAGGCTCTGCCGGGCGGAGGATCCAATACTTACGAAACGTACCAATGGACCTCCAATCCTCCGGGATTTACATCCGATCTGCAAAATCCAATGGTAACTCCGCAAATTGAAACCATATATACCGTTGAGGTCTTTGACGGATTTAACAGAGCTACCGGCAGCGTTACCGTGAAGGTAAACCAATTGCCGCTTATCAGCCTGTTGCCGACAAACGATCCCCGCATTCAGATCATCGATTACCATCAGATTGGTGTCTGTGTATTCGATACCGTTACACTGAACGCGGGAAATCCGGGTTCCGAATTCCTGTGGAGCAACGGTTCAGACGAACAGTCCATTTCGATTCAAACATCCGGTATCAGTTTCGATTATCAGAAATACCTGGTTACCGTAACAAATCTTCAGACCGGCTGTGTGAATACCGATTCGATAACCGCCATTTTTACCTTTCAGAATTGCAGTTATGGTATGGATGAGAATGACTTGGGAAGCGGACTTACAGTATACCCCAATCCTTCAGGAAGCGGAATTTTCAACTGCCGCATCGAAGGCCTGAACGGTGCCCTGAGTCTGGATGTTTATTCCGCTCAGGCCGGCCTGGTTTACAGTCAGCCCGTAACGATTCAACCGGGAGCTTCTGCCGATGTCGTGCTTCCCCTCGATCACCTCAGTCCGGGAGTTTATTTCCTGAAACTGACAGGGGTCGATGCCATTCTGTTGCGAAAGCTCATCATACAGAAAATCTGATCGCCGAAAGGGAAGGACAGGGTGGTTCCGGAATTGAGTCAATGGCCTGCAGCCCCGGAACTGACTGAACCGGCATCCCGGATTTTAAAAACTATCAGCATTGCCCTGATCTCAGGGCTGGCCGGTTTTCGGTGCCGGTATATGCTGTATAATCGTTTCTGAAATTTAACGTGCAAACGAATGAAAACTACTCCCGAACACGACGCAAGAATGGCAAAAATGACTTTTGCTTCGGTATATCCGCATTATATTGCAAAAGTTGAAAGCAAGGGCCGTACGAAAGAGGAATTGCATCAGGTGATTAACTGGCTCACAGGATTTGATGAGCAAATGCTGCAGGAACTCATGGATGAAAATGCTACGTTTGAGACTTTTTTCAAAAAAGCCCGGCTTAATCCGCATGCCACTCTGATTACCGGCGTTATATGCGGCTACCGGATCGAAGAAATTGAAACCCCTCTGACGAGGCAGGTGCGCTATCTGGATAAGCTGGTGGATGAACTGGCAAAAGGCAGAAAGATGGAGAAGATATTGCGAACTGTGTGATGTTAAAGCAGGAAGACAAGGCAGAAGCAGAGCCATGAATGAAGTGGATAAGTATATAGAAGGCTTTCCGGATGAAGTCCGGGATATCCTGCAGACAATTCGCGGGATTATCAGAGAATCGGCTGCAGGCGCTGAAGAAAAAATGGCTTATGGCATGCCTGGTTACAAAACGCACGGACGGCCGCTGGTGTATTTTGCCGGATATCAACACCATGTTGGATTCTATGCCACGCCGACAGGGCACCGGCAGTTTGAAAAGGAGTTGTCGCAATACAAACAAGGGAAGGGTTCTGTGCAGTTTCCGCTGGGAAAGCCGGTTCCTTACGGTTTGATAAAGCGGATGGTGGAATACAGGGTTAAGGAAAATGAACTTCTGTACAGTAAAAAATAGAATGGAAAAATATTCTGCCGGGGCTTAGAGCCCTGAATCAGCATCCGGTAATGCTTGATGTGCGTGCAATGGAAAAATCCTTTCGGGATCGTTTAAGGCAATGTGACAATCCGGATTTTGTTCCCGGTTAATTTATCTTATGAAAAAAGCAGGGAAAGCACTCAGATATCTTGCAAGCTTTACAGGGGAAATACCTGTACAACGATACAAAAGCCATATAAGTCCCGGACTTGAAGTGTGCATATCGGGTGGAAGGCTGCAGCTCAATTCGGCAAACGTAAATTATTCCTATGGCCCTCTTCACGATGCATTCAGCAGATATTTCCGCCTCGATAAGCCCTCGCTGAAACCTGGTGAGCAGATTCTGATTCTTGGTTTCGGGGGAGGGAGCGTGGCCGAAATCCTCAGAGAAGAACTGGGCTACGATAATCCGATTACGGGAATTGATGCCGATGAATGTGTGCTGGATGCAGCCAAACGGCATTTTAATATCGGAAGGCTGAAGAATCTTACACTTATCTGCTCGGATGCCATGGCGTATATGGAGACCTGCCGGATGCAGTATCAGCTGATTGTCGTTGACATATACGTTGATAAGATCGTTCCCGGGTCTTTTGAATCCCCTGAATTTGTCCGGCATCTCAGGCGATGTTTGTCTGAGGGAGGTACGGTGGTTTTCAATAAATTTGCAGGAACAATTTCGCTTGAACAACAGGCCGGTCAGCTCGAACGCTTGTTTGAGAAGATTTTTGGCAATGTCCGTACTTTCCGGATAGCAGTGAACCGGAATGCTCCAAATCTGATGATTACTTCAAAAGGATAAGCGGGCTGCGGAAACAGTCTTCAGCAAGGCAGGCCTCAGGTATCAACCTGTAAAACAGGCGTTCATGGATTCTTAAAATAGCCGGAACGGAGAGTACGGAAAAACCGTGAGATTTCGGTTCGATGCATGGGAGATCAACATTATGACGGAACAGAATGAATTATTTGCCAACAAAATAGCCGGCGAACTGCACCTTCAGCCCTGGCAGGTATTCAACACCATCAAGCTGATGGAAGGCGGGGCTACCATCCCGTTCATGGCTCGCTACCGGAAAGAGATGACCGGCAGCCTCGATGAGGTTATGCTCGCGGCTATTCGCGACCGGCATCAGCAACTTGTTGAACTGGAAAAACGCCGTGAATTTATTCTGGGGTCGGTTCAGGATCAGGAGAAGCTTACACCGGAACTGGAAAAGCAGATTCGTGAAGCCACCACACTTACCTTACTCGAAGATCTCTATCTTCCGTATAAGCCCAAACGCAAAACGCGTGCGACCATAGCCCGTGAGCGTGGTCTTGAACCTCTGGCTCAGCTGCTTATGACACAGGCGCCCTTCGATCCGGAAGAAAAAGCATCAGCATTCGTGGATCCCGAAAAATCGGTCAACGATTGCAACGCCGCCCTTGCAGGTGCCCGCGATATCATCGCCGAATGGGTGAATGAAAGCGTTCCGGCCCGTGAACGAATTCGTTACCTGTTTGAAAAGGAAGCCGTTATATCCTCACGTCCCGTTAAAGGCAAGGAACTGGAAGGCATACTGTACCAGAATTATTACGATACCAACGAAAACATTCTGCGGGCTCCTTCCCATCGCATTCTGGCCATGTTCAGGGGCGAGGAAGAGGGTTTTCTGCGACTGTCGGTTGAACCGGAAGAGGTGAAGGCTGCCGGAATTCTGACTCGTCTTTTCGTGAAGACGACAACCCCGGCAGCTCATCAGGTTGATCTTGCAGTGAAGGATTCGTATAAGCGTCTGCTGCAGCCATCCATGGAGACGGAGATACGGCAGATTGCAAAGGAACGGGCCGATACCGAAGCCATACGGGTGTTTGCCGGTAACCTCCGTCAACTGCTGCTTGCAGCTCCGCTGGGTCAGAAAAATGTGCTGGCCATCGATCCCGGATTCCGGACGGGATGCAAGGTGGTATGCCTCGACCGCCAGGGTCGCCTGCTGCACAACGAAACCATTTATCCTCATCCCCCACAGAGCGATGTAAAAGAGGCGGTATCAAAAATCAAAAACCTTGTTCAGGCTTATGGTATTGAAGCCGTAGCAATCGGCAACGGCACCGCCGGTCGCGAAACAGAGAATTTTATACGCAAAATCCCCTTCGACAGACCCCTGATTTGTATTATGGTAAACGAAAGCGGAGCCTCGGTCTACTCAGCTTCTTCCGTTGCCCGCGAAGAGTTCCCGGAGTATGATGTAACCGTTCGGGGCGCTGTTTCCATTGGCAGAAGACTGATGGACCCCCTGGCCGAACTGGTGAAGATCGATCCGAAATCCATTGGCGTCGGACAATATCAGCACGACGTTAACCAGCAGGCTCTGCAGCACAGCCTCGAAGATACCGTTATTAGCTGCGTAAACCAGGTGGGGGTAGAGCTGAATACGGCCAGCAAACAGCTGCTGAGCTTCGTTTCTGGACTCGGCCCCTCCCTGGCCGGAAATATCGTTGAATACCGGAATAAAAACGGTGCATTCCGATCACGGTATGAGCTGATGAACGTAAAGCGCTTCGGCGATAAAGCCTTCGAACAGGCAGCCGGCTTCCTTCGCATCCGGAATGCCGAAAATCCCCTTGACAGCAGCGCTGTGCATCCCGAAAGCTACGATATCGTTCAGCGAATGGCCGACAGCCTCGGATGTTCCGTACAAGACCTGATTGAACAGGAGGATCTGCGTAAAAAAATCAAACCGGAACGCTTTGTTACGCAAACGGCTGGACTGCCAACTATCAACGACATTATTAAGGAACTTGCCAGGCCGGGCCGGGATCCGCGCGAACAGTTCGACCTTTTTGAGTTCGACAGCAACATTAACTCCATCGAAGACCTGAAACCGGGAATGATCCTGAACGGTATTGTTACCAATATAACCGCATTTGGCGCTTTTGTGGATATAGGAGTCCATCAGGACGGACTGGTTCACGTAAGCCAGATGGCCAACCGCTTCGTGCGCGATCCGAACGAGGTGGTAAAACTCACCCAGAAAGTTCGCGTAAAGGTTATGGAAGTGGATGTGGCCAGGAAGAGGATCTCTCTGTCGATGAAGGAAGCAGCAGGGTAGGAAGGAGGCTGAGGCTGAGGTTAAGGCTGAGGTTGAGGTTAAGGTTAAGGNNGGAAAGGGATGGGTGCAATCGGCCTCAGTATATTGAATCCTGTAATTCCGGACTGCTGATGAAAAATGGAGGGAGGCATGAAATGCGTGCGAATCCGGATGTGTTTATACGATTCAGGGCATGTTTTCGTTTGGGTTGTAGTTTTTGTGTAAAGTAAGATGATAAAAAGAATTGCAGGGGTATTGCTGCTTATTGCCGTGATTTCGGTTCAATCCGTCAATGGACAGCGTATTATGGGAGCTGCCATTGTGGGACTTAATTCCACACAGGTGGATGGCGACGAGGTTTACGGTTACAAAAAGTTTGGGCTGAATGCCGGAGTTTCGGCTATTGTGCCGTTTAACAACAAATGGTCGGTAAGCGTGGAGAATATTTACAGCGAAAAAGGGGCTCGTCAGCGTGCCAGATACCTCGATTCTCTCGACGGTTCTTACGGCCTGAAGCTAAACTACGTTGAAATACCTGTAATGCTTCATTTTACGGATAAAGATATCGTTACGTTTGGTGCCGGGCTGTCGTGGGGTCGGCTGGTGAAGGTGTGGGAACAGCGCAACGGCTATGAGATGCCCGCCACCACTCTCGAAAGCGGTATATACCGAAACAGCGATCTTAATCTACTGCTTGATGTACGGTTTCGCGTTTTCGAGCGTCTTCGCTTTAATACCCGGTATGCCTATTCCATTCGCCCCATCGCTACCCGCGAAATTATCGACTCCAAAACCGGGCGCCCCAATATCCGCGATCAGTACAACGGCTTGTTTACGTTCCGGTTGATATATGTCTTCAACGAGCGCCTGAGCCGTGAATCCCGCCGCCAGGGCCGGCAACCGCAGTTGTAGGCAGAAGGTGAGGCTGAGGTAGGAAGTAAGAAGAAGGAAGCAGGAGGGTTTGAATGAACTGCAGGTGTTGTGATTCAGAAAAGCTTTGCATGGTAGATGCCTGGCGGCCGGGATATGGGAATTTTCGTGGTTTTAACTGGAGTTAATACGTATATGCCTTAAAATCATTGTATCAGATATTGAATCCCGGAGTCTGATTTTTATAATGGTATTCCTTGCCGGGACTTCAATCCGCAATCTGAAATCAGATATCAAAAAACCAGATGCA
>DJVU01000013.1:5303-42635 GCA_002441345.1 Bacteroidales bacterium UBA6248 | reverse complement strand
AACTCGTTTATATCCTCACAAACTTACCACTTTTTCAAACTATTCCATCGGATTTTCCGGAATTTTTGTGCTCCTTCATTAGTTTATCCAGCGGACTCTCAATTTTGTCCACACCTTTTTTGGTCAGATGGGTGTAGATAGTAGTAGTCTTAATGCTCGAATGACCCAAAAGCGCCTGTATAAACCGAAGATCGGTACCGGCTTCAAGAAGATGGGTAGCAAAGGCATGACGCAGGGTATGTACCGTTGCCTTTTTCTCCAATCCCGCCGCCTGTACGGCCCTTTGCATTACTGTAGCAACACTCTGGGCACTGTATGGCTCTCCCTTGTACTGTCCTTCAAATACATACAGATTGCTTTTGTATAATTCCCGGTACGATTGCAATGCAGCCACTGCCGAATACGGCAGCATTACCATGCGGTCTTTTTTGCCCTTCCCCGAACGTACGTGAATTTTGTATTCGTCAAAAAGAATATCTTCCCATTTCAGATTTACAAGCTCGCTGCGTCTGAGTCCGGTTCCGTAGGCCAGCATAAGCACCATTTTATGCTTTGGATTGCTTACGTTGTCAAAAATGGCGATACACTCGTCCTGGGTAATAATTACCGGCAGCCTGTGTTCCTTTTTTGGCCGGGGCAGCTTAAGTTCAAAATGAGGGATGAGAAGTACTTCGCTGTAATAGATATTCAGCGCATTCACGCAATTGTTGGCAGCTGAAGGTGAAAATCCCTGAAGAATCATGTTGCCAAGATACTTTACAATCTCTTTCCGTTCTATGCCCGCAGGATCGCGGTATCCGGTAAATCGCAGAAACGAAACGAAGGCATGAACGTACGTTTTTATTGTGTTTGCGCTTTTATTTGTGGCCAGCAACAGATCGGTAAATGCATCCACGAAATCCCGGGCAGCCGGAGGAGTCAGGTTTCTTACCTTTTCCATTGTTAGTGCCATCTCCACCTTTCGCCGTGAAGGCGTATAACGTTTATTCAGGTACGCGTCGGGCAATTTATTCTCTATCGCAAAGCTGTAATCTGCGGCAATTTTTACCAGATTTTCATATACCTGCGGATTGGATGGCAAAAGGTAACATTCCTGTGATTTGCTATAACGGCTTCCGGCAAAACGCTTTACAATCTGGATTACCGATGAAACCCGTGGAAGTCGCACCTGCATCATACGCCTGTCTGGTTCATGAACTTCAACCACAATTTTCTCCTCCGCTTTTTCGGGAACGGTATTGGTCCAGTAATTATCGGGTAAAAGTCCCTGTGTTCCCAGCAGCGCTTCCACTCGCTGTTTTACAGATACATGACGGAATGCCATCCACGCTTTGTACGAGCCATTCCAGTAAACGCCTTTTATAGCTTTCAAACCCTTACTGAGCTGCTCCTTATATGGGATTTTTACAACCCAGTACTTTCCGGTGGTCGATATATACTCCACTCCAAATCCGTTTTTGTCATCCGCTTTATGCGGATTATGCCCCGAAGCATCTCCAGGATGCGGGATTTCGCTGTTGGATTCAGCTGTGGGCGCAGTGTCGTGGTTGTTTTTCAAACCAGGCGCCGGTGACGATTTGGAAGATGCTGAGTCTGTAATTACCGTATGTGCCGGAAATACCCTCCTAAATTCATTGTATGCTTCCGGGGTATAGTCAATGTGCCAGCACCTCAGAGCTTTGTTCCATCTGGCTCCGAAATCTTTTACTTTTTGTTTTATCTGGTCGTTGTATTCAAAATAAATTCCAATCCGAAAATTCCCGTCAATTAAAATTTTTCTGATGCTGATATTCGTAAAATCTGAATTATGCAAATGGACACTCATTTTTAATATTATTGTAATATCTTGATAATTAATAAGAAAAGCATAAAGAAATGAATAAATCGATGATGGCTTATACAGCTCCGCCTTTTCAATCCCATTTTACCGATATTAGCGGAGCTTGCTGCGGATTGGTTATTCGGATGCCATCACGCAACAACAGGGAAATACGATGCTAATATAGGCTTCAATTTTTCACATGTCAAGTGAAAAAGCCGAATATTTTTTTTTATTTAACCAGATATACATATCACATATTTAAAGCGTCGAATGGTGTCATAATCATTCAGTTTATGATTGGAAGAAATGGCTGGGTATTATACCTGTTTAAAAGTAAAGGTTTATGAATCCGTTAATTGTATTTGGATCTCAAAACAGTTCGTGAATTTTATGCGGGCAATCCTCTAAAAGTTAAATAATGAAAGAAATTACTGCGGAAACAATTATCCCGGATGCCGGCTTTTGCAGACTGGCATCCGGGATAATGCAATGGCGCATGGTGTTCTTTGAGTCTGTAATAAATCTATTCTGCAAACGAAACTGCAGCAGCTGTTTTGCCGTCAGCAACTGCTGCAATAATTTGAATTGCTATTTCAGATAGGTATCGAGCCACCTGAAGAATTCGCGTTGCCAGAGAATGGAATTCTGTGGTTTGAGAACAAAGTGGGTTTCGTTGGGGAAGAAAAGGAAGCGACTGGGAATTCCCTGCAACTGATTAGCATTGAATGCCTGCATCCCCTGGGTGTACGGAATACGGAAGTCGTAGCCGCCGTGAACAACCAGCATGGGAGTATCCCAGTTGCCGACGAAGTTGTGCGGTGAAAAATCGTAACTGCGGGGTCTGGTTTTTTCCCAGAAGGCTCCTCCGTAATCGTAGTTTACAAAAAACATCTCCTCGGTTTCCAGGTACATGCTTTCGAAGTTGAATATTCCGCAGTGTGAGATAAAGGTTTTAAACCGTTTATTATGATTTCCTGCCAGCCAGTAAACCGAAAATCCTCCATAGCTGGCACCTACGGCACCAAGGCGGGTTTCATCCACCCAGGGCTCCGCAGCCACTGCATCGATTGCACTCAGATAGTCAAGCATATTCTGTCCTCCGTAATCGCCGCTGATCTGATCGTTCCATTCCTGGCCGAAAGTTGGCAGCCCGCGCCGGTTTGGTGCAACAACAACATAGCCGTTTGCTGCCATCATCTGGAAGTTCCACCGGTAAGAGAAAAACTGACTTACGGCGCTTTGCGGGCCTCCCTGACAATAGAGCAGGGCGGGATATTTTTTTGCCGGATCAAAATCGGGAGGGAGGATTACCCATACCAGCATCTGTTTGCCATCGGTGGTGGTAATCCAGCGTTTTTCCGATTTTGCCAGTTTTACATTCTTCAGGAGGCTCCGGTTGGTAAACGTAAGCTGTTCCTCGTTTCCCTGCGGGGTATAGCGGAAAACTTCAGCCGGCAGATCGTGGCGGGTTTTTGTGATAATCAGATCGCTGCCATCGATAGCGTACGACTGAATATCGTGATCGCCCCTTGTGAGCTGCGAAATTTGCCTGGTTTCGGTATCGATACGATAAACCTGATAGGTGGCCTGAATTCCGCTGATAAAGTAAATGTATCTGCTATCGGGGCTGAAGGTAAACGAAGAAGCGCTTTGGTCGAACCCTTCCGAAAGGTCCGTAAATACCCGGTAGGAGATATCCATAGGCTTATTGTTTTTGCCTTTTATGGTTTTTATGGTTTTCTCAACAGCCGGATTGCGCAGTTCACAGAGCATAATACGGTCTTTGTCGGCTTCAAAGCCGGGCGTCTGCATGCTTCTCCATACGATTTTAGAGCCATCGGGAGAGAACACGGGATCCTGGTCATAACCGGGATTTCCTTCGCTCAGGTTTTCCGTTTTACCGGTTCCGGTGTCGTACAAATAGATGTCGCTATTTGTGCTTACTGCATAATCGCGTCCCTTCAGTTTTTTGCAGGTGTAGGCAAGGTAGCGACCATCGGGCGACCATGCCAGCTGTTCCATGCCACCAAAAGGCATAAGCGGACTGTCCCAAGGTTCTCCGGGCATGATGTCGGCACCCTCTCCCGGTGTTCCGTCGTTGTATGGGGCAAGGAAGATATGGCTGTAGGCGTAATCGTGCCAGTTATCCCAGTGCCTGTACATCAGGTCGTCGTAAATAAGTGCATCGGCCAGCGGAAGATCGGGGTGCAGGTCGTGCACATCCTGCTCAAGTTTTACATCCCTGATATACGCAATATGCTTCATGTCGGGCGAATAACTGAACCCGTTGATTCCGCCTTCGATGCTGGTTATCCGTTGCTTCTTTTCTCCGTTGGGCCCCATTTCCCATAACTGAACGGAGCCGGATTCGGCCGAAAGGAATCCTATTTTTTTGCCGTCGGGCCTCCATACTGCATTGAATTCGCTTCCGCTGAAATCGGTAAGCTTTCGGGGCGACTCCGCATTCCGGTCGAGCCGGTAAATGTCGCGGTTGCCTTTATTGGTTTCGGCGTCGTACCATGTAACACCGTAAATAAAGCTGCCTCCTTCCGGAGCAAGCTGTACATCACTCACGCGGCCGAGCTTCCACATAAGCTCAGCGGTGAAATTCTCCTGGGCAGCTAACGGCAAAATCGTTACCACCAGGAAAAACACAGCTAAAAGTGGATACGTTCTTCTCATCTCAATCGATTTTCTGTTTATGAAGCTAAAGTATGGAAATCCCTGTCACATTGCCGGTTTAACTGCGCCTTTTTCTGTGTGTGCCGGCGAAGAATGTCCTGAAAACGGAAAAAATGTCCCAAAATGGTGTTTTTCATTTTTGCGCTTGATTTTTAATGTGTTGATAATGAGTAGTTAATAATTCTGGCTGAATGTTTGAGAGCATACTATCTGATAAAAATTTACCGGAACAGGATTTATGCAGACAGGAACACCATAGCAGGCAAGACTATGTTAGAGGTTAAAAAGGAATACAGGAAAGAAGACGGGATCAGGCGAATATCCGGGTATACGTCCGTAAGGGCGGAGGATAAGCGCGGTCCTTTGGTTTTTATCGTGAAAAACAAGCGGATTCACGGCTTTAATCATGCCGTTCAGCTAATGCTGGGGTATTCTTCGGAAGAGCTGACCGGAATGGCCGTGGATGATTTATTTTCTTCTTCCGGGCCATTTTTCTCCTTTCCCCTGAAACGGAGAAGCAGTGCCGGAAAGGTAAACTGTACAAATGCTCCCGTATTTGTACGCGCAAAAAACGGGCGCAGGCACGGTGTTTATGCGGAACTCACGGTACTTAATACCGCAGGTGAGACCATGGAGCTTCTTGAATGCAGCGAAAGCGGCAAGCTTATTTCCGGTCCCGAAGATCAAACCGGCAATTCGGGCAATGCACAACTTAGAGCCGGATTATTTTCACTTGCAAGTCATGAATTGCGCACCCCCCTCAATGGTGTGATAGGGATGTCGTCCCTGCTTCTGGCCAGCGGACTGGATGCCATGCAGGCAGAATATGCAGGCATTATCCGCTCGTCTGGTGAAGCGTTGATGAGAGTAATCAATAACCTGATTGATTATTCCAGGCTCGAAGCAGGAGACGTCAGACTCAGGCAGGAGTTTTTCAGTCTGCGCGATTGCGTTTATGAGGTCATGGATTCCGTCTCAAAGGCTGCCGCTGAAAAGAGCTTGGTTTTCAGTGTTGCGGTGGATGAGGACGTTCCGGATATTCTATGGGGCGACCGCACCCGTTTGATGCAGGTGCTCAATCACCTTGCAGGAAATGCGATAAAATTTACTAACAACGGATCTGCTGGTCTGCAGGTTAGTTCAGGAGATAACAAGTTGGGGAAGGCTGAAATTATTTTCAGGGTGTACGATACCGGAATCGGGATTTCCCCCGAAATTTTTCCGGTGCTTTTTGAACCTTTTATGCAGGCCGACAGTTCATCTACCAGGAAGTTTGAAGGTTTGGGCCTTGGCCTTGCAATCAGTTCCCGGCTCGCACAGCTTATGGAAGGTGGAATAATGGTGCAGAGTGAGCCGGGAAACGGTGCCGTTTTCACGTTTTCTGCCAGACTGGGTGTTGCGGATGCTAATTTGAGCAGTCCCTCAAAGAAATTTGCCGGAGCATTGCTGAAAGGAACGGAAGTTATTGTTTTTGATGACGATGCACGAAAGTCCGGTGTTCTTAGTGAGTGCCTCAGAAGCTGGGGAATGGTACCGGTGGTGGCTGGTTCTCCGGCGGCGGTAAAAGCCCTGCTAAACGAAAGACCAATGGTAAGCCTGGTGATAGCAGCACACCCCATGCCGGGATTAAGCGGGATTCTTGAGGAGCGGAACGTAAATCAGGATTTAAAACAATATAAACTTCCAATAATTTTATTATCTTCGTCGGAAGAGCCGTTGCTTAACTCAGGTGCTTATACTCCCGGTTGTAACGGACGGATCGTACATCCCGGCGAATTGTTCGATGCAGTAGTTCAGGAAATTACAGGTATAGAAAAAAGCAGGAACATGACCGAAAAGCATTCCACCGTAATAGATACGCACCTCAGCGAGCGCATTCCGATACGTATCCTGGTTGCTGAAGATAACCTGGTTAATCAAAAATTTGCTCTCTCCCTGCTCAACCTGATGGGTTATAAGGTTGATGCCGTTATCAATGGGGTTGAAGTTCTTCAGGCTCTGGAGAAGAAGGAATACGACATCATACTAATGGACCTGCAGATGCCCGAAATGAATGGTATTGAAGCCACTGTGAAGATCAGGGAGCTGTATCCCCCGAAGCGCCAGCCGTATATTATTGCCATTACAGCCAATGCCATGCTCGGCGATCGAGAAACATGCCTGGAAGCCGGTATGGTGGATTATATGTCGAAACCCATACGAATCGATGAACTGCAGGAGTTACTCGAACGCTGGGGCAAACTCAAACTGGAAGAGTCGGCAGGAAAGAACTGACCTTTGTGTGAATTGGTGAAGAATCACCGGATTTCCGGTCCGAACGGAGTTAAGGGTGTTTTTATACATGTCCCTCTTTCCCGTTTCGGGACAAATCCCCTGGTTTCTTTATCTTTTTACGTTGCATACCGATAAATTCTGAGTGCAGACAGCATCTTATGCAACTTTTTTGCAGCCGCAGCAAGCATCTTTTGCGTACCGGCATTGCTTCGTCCGGGCAGTTACAATGTTTATCTCCTTTTACACTTTCTCTATGATTCCTCTGTGATTCCTCCATGATTCCTTTTACTTTCTCTTGTCCGGGTATAGAGAAATACAAACAAACACAAAAGGAATCATAGAGAAAGTATAGAGAAAGCATAGTATAAAAAGGACCGGGCTTTGCTTTTGCGGACGTGGTGGATGCGATTCTCCGGCAATCCCTGCAGGCAGAAAATGCCAAATTAAGCCCGGAGATGTTAAAATCAGGCTTTATGCAGATATGGAAATTTTCTCCCGTTCCTGTGGGCCGGTTTCTGCAAACCAGCCCCTGAAAAGAAAAATCCTCCGGATTATTCGTTTCTATTTAGCCGTCCATTTAATGCTGATGGCTTTGTTGCCAAGGCCGGTGCTAGTTTTCAGTGCTTCAACGGGGGTATGGGTGTTTTCCAGGAACTGAACGTCGCCGGGCTGCAGTGCATTAAACAGGTCGACGCTGCAGCGCTGCGTATCTGCTTTTTTGCCGTTAACCCGGAATTCGGTGTTTTCGGGAAAACCATGAAAAATCAGGTCAGCCTGGCTAAAGCGTGAGGTGTACCTGCCTTCGGTTTCGCCAATGGTAATTTCCCTGGCTTCCGGATTGAAGGATATCTTACGGCTGAGGTAATCGCCGTTTTCGTAATTGTAGGATACTCCGTCGTCTTCATAATAGACGAAATCAGAGGATTCATTACCGTAGTAGATGTGCAGGCTGAGCGTATTTCCCGCAATTTCGGCCGTGCTTTGTACGGGCGCTTGCATAGGTACGACAGATCCTCCGCGAATGTACAGCGGAAGCCGGTGCAGCGGTGCTTCGGCTATGATTTCGCTGTTGCCGGCATACCGTTTCCCGTCGTGCATATCGTACCACGATCCGGCGGGGAGGTAAACTTTTGCCAGGTCACGTGTGCTTTCGACAGGGGCAACCAATATGGAGGGTCCGAAGAGGTACTGATTCTGATAGGCATATGCATAAATTTTCTCGTCGAAGGTAAAATCTATTGCCAGGCTCCTGCTTACTGGCATTCCCGTGCGTGCCGATTCGCGGAAAGCGCTGTAGATGTAAGGAAGGAGGCGGTAACGCAGACTAATGTAGTTTCTGCTGATGTTTTCAACCCTTTCGCCAAACGACCATGGCTCGGCCGAGCGTGTGTCGTGGTGGGTATGGCTCCGGAAAAAAGGAGTAAACGCTCCGACACCGATCCACCGGGCAAAAAGGGCAGGGGAGGGGTCTTTGCTGAATCCGCCCACATCTACTCCGGTAAATGCAACACCGCTCAGTCCAATGCTGTTTACCAGTCTGCATCCCAGCATCATATGTTCGTCGGTGGCCTGATTGTCGCCTGTCCACAATGCGGTGTACCGCTGAAGTCCGGCATACCCGGCGCGTGTAATGTTCAAAGGCCTTCGGTTGTTCATCAGCTTTCGGGTTCCCTCAAAGGTGCTTCGGGCCATCAGCAGTCCGTACACGTTTTTAGCCTCCCTGTAGGATGTTTTTCTGCCCTCCCAGTCAAATTCAACCAGGCTTGGCGTGTATCCGTTTCCCCAGGAAGCAATTTCGTTCATGTCGTTCCAGAAGCCCGTAACACCCAGGTTCACCAGAGGGGCGAATTTGTCGCCCCACCATTCCCGTGCTGCCGGTTTGCTGAAGTCGGGGAAGTGACACCACCCCGGCCATACCTGAGCGGTATAAGGCCTGCCATCGGGGTAATTTGCAAACACATTTTTGCGGAGCCCGTCTTCGTATGCCTCATACCCTTTTTCAACTTTTATACCCGGATCTACAATAAGGGTGGTGTGGATGTTCATGTCCCGCAGCTTCCCGATCATCTGCCCGGGATTGCTGAATCGAACCGGATGCCAGGTGAAGATCTTGTAGTTATCCATGTGGTGAATGTCGAGATACATCACATCCAGCGGGATTTTCCGCTCCCTGAAGCCGGAGGCAATGCTCAGCACTTCGGTGTCGGGGAAATAGCTCCACCGGCACTGCTGATACCCCAGTGACCATATCGGAGGCATGGTCATTCGTCCGGTAAGGTGGGTGTATAATTCGATAATGCCCGCCACTGTGGGAGCATGCATGAAATAATAGTTCATCTCCCCGTCATCGGCGCCAAAAGAGCTGAAACGATCGTTGCTGGCCCCGAAATTGAAGCGGCTTCTATGGCTGTTGTCAAAGAAGATTCCGTAAACCAAACCGTTATGAATTCCCATGTAAAAGGGAATTGTTACATACAGGGGATCGTCGTTCGGACCATACCTCGGGTTGTCGGTATTCCAGTTTTCATATGCAGAACCCCTGCGGTCGAGATTTCCGGTTTTTTCGCCCAGCCCTACGAACTTTTCTCCATCGGGCAGTTGTTTGTAGGTGGTGACTTCGCTGCCGATCCAGGAGGTGCCGAACGATTTGTCGTCTGCATTAAGCAGCCGGTGGTCCCTGGTAAAGAACGTAAACCGGAGGGGGCTGCGATCCATTTCCAGGACAAGGGATGATGTTTCCAGGACCAGGCAATCCTCCTTCTCTGTAAGGGTAAATTCCGGATTGCCCGGCTTTGCCGTTACTGCATACGAGAAGTCCGGTACCGGAGCCTGCCTGTAGATTCGAAGCCGGATGATTCCTGGTTCGTATACGGTAAGTTCCGCCGTGCCATTGCCGGTTTGCAGCCGGAGGTGTTGTCCGTCGCGTTCATAGCTGATCAGGTTACCCAGACTCTGGTTGAGTGTTTGAGCATTAAGCGACTGACTTCCGATTCCGGACAGGATGGTAAAAAGGATTAGCAGCTTTTTCATATTGGAAGAAATTTTTTCCGGTGACTTAGTTGTATGTTGTGACTTACCGGTAGTATACACTATACCCCCAGGCCGGAAGGCTTTCAGAATGGTTTCTTTTGATGCGTTGTTCGCTTCCTTCGAACAGTTTGGTGTAGTTTCCGGTATGGCGGTTTCCCGATAGGGTCAGATCGGCGGCTTCACCGCTCAGATTAAGGATAACAAGCACCCTGCTCCTGTCTTTTTCCCGCATAAATGCAAATACCCTGTCTCCTGCGGAGGTAGGGATGCGTTCCCAGGTGCCTCCCCACTGGCCGTTGTATAGTGCCGGTGTGTTTTTCCTGAATTGCAGCAGGGTGGAGTAGAAGTCCTTCATCGGATAATTGTTCCAGTCGATGGGATCTTTCTCAAAGAATTCCAGGCGTTTGCTGAGCGCTGCTTCCTGTCCCGAATACACGAGCGGCATCCCGGGAACGGTAGCGGAAAGCACGAAGAAAGCCTCCACACCATCGCCCAGACGTTCAAACTCGGTGCCGTTCCAGGAGTTCTCGTCGTGGTTGGTGATGAAGTACATNNATGTCGCCGGCATCAGCCTCACCTTTGGCGATTTTGTTTTTGATGTTATGGAATTCCCATCCGTACGACATATCGAAGGCGGAATGCAGCCAGGGTTTTTCACCCTCGGCGAGCATGAATACGGGTTTCATCTTGTCGAGCTCAGTACGGGCCATGTCCCAGAACGTCATGGGAACCATCTCGGCCACATCGCACCTGTATCCGTCGATACCGAACTCACTCACCCAGTATTTCATGGCTCCGAGCATGTATTCGTTAACTTCCGGATTGGAATAATCAAAGGCCACAACATCTGTCCAGTCGAAGGGAGAAACCATATTGCCCAGTGAATCCTTTTTGTAAAATTCCGGCTTTTCGGTAACCAGCGGATTATCCCACGATGAGTGATTGCCCACCCAGTCGATAATCACGTACATGCCCAGCTCATGGGCTTTATTCACCAGGCTTTTAAAATCTTCATCCGTTCCGAATTCAGGGTTCACGGCTTTAAAATCTTTTATGGAATAATAGCTTCCCAGTGTTCCTTTCCGGTTCAGCTCGCCGATAGGGTAGATCGGCATAAACCATAAAATATCGGTGCCAAGCTCTTTTAGCCTCGGAAGATGTTCTTCCATAGCCGAAAAGGTGCCTTCCGGTGTGAACTGCCGTACGTTTACCTCATAGATATTCAGGTTTTTGGTCCATTCGGCCTGTTTCACCTGGGTTACATCGCTGTGCGAAACGGCAACATAGCCCGGTTGCTCCCTGCACGATACGGAGAATAATACTGCGGCTGTCAGCAGCACAGCCATCCACGTTGTTCTGGTTCTGCTCATGGTGTTGTTATTTTGTATTTCTGTTTTATACAAATATACGGAATCCGTTTTCCCCGAAAGGGGGTAATTTCGACCGGCTGTATGTCTTTTTCTTAAAATTAAAAAGCAGGCCCCTTTCAGAGACCTGCTTTTATCCTGTAGTCCGTTCTGAGGCTGTTCCTATTTCACGCTGAACAGATCGTCTTTGAGTTTAGAGTTGACTTTAACTGAAAGGATGTTAAGGTCAATGGATTGCGGTCCCATCTGCTGTGTCATGGCAAAGGGGAATTTAACGCCGTTAACGGCACGGTAGTCGCCATAATTAACCGAACCCTGTTCGCCCGATTCCATGATTTTCAGACCGGTTTTTACATCGTAAAACTGAGTGCCTTGCTTGCCCGAAGGGTAGGTGAGGAGCAGGCGGTACGTTTCGGTTCCTTCGATCTCTTCCACGCCTTCAAGGGTTAGGGTAATGCCCAGGGCATCGTACTGCAGTTCGGGAAAGAGGGTTGCTTCCATTTTCAGGGCTTCAAGTTCTTCGCCTTCAACCAGTTTATTTTCTCCGCTCATAGGCGATTCCAGTTTAGCAGTTGTTCCGTCGAACGTTATTTTCTGGAATACCATTTCTCCCGAACCAATCTGCATTTTATACTTATTGGGTGCCTTACGATAGAAATCAAAACCTATTGTCATGCCCTGCATGTTTGTGGATGCCATCATGGTAACATCCTTTACCTTTTTCAGGGCTTTTTCTCCACCAATGGCATTGATGTAGGCTTGGTTTACCATCTGCGCCGTCATGCCTTCCGGTGCCGGTTTAATTTTGGTATTCGGATCGTATTCCTTACCGTTATGATCAAAATAGAGGATTGATCTGCCTCCTGTAAACTTTTCAAGCCTCGGGGCTATGTCGGCGGCTTTGCCTACGGCCAGAATATAGGAGTTTCCGGGCAGTATGTATTTGACAGCCATTTCCCTGACATCGTCAGACGTGACAGCCGCAAGGTTTTTCATGTAATTGGCATAATAGTCGGCCGGCAGTTTGTACCGTGCCGTATTAATCGCGAAATTGGCAACGGTCTGCGGGTTTTCAAGCGAAAGGGCAAAGTTTCCGTTCAGGTAGTTTTTCGCCAGATTAAGCTCCTCGTCTCCCACAGGTTCTTCACGCAGTCGCTTCATTTCATAAAAAATCTCATTTAAGGCGCTGTCGGTAACCGGGTTACGGATTTCGGTATTCACGTTGAACCTTCCGGTAAGTTTATCTGCCGTAAGCTGTGAGTAGGCTCCGTAGGTATAGGCTTTGTCTTCTCTCAGGTTGTTGAAAAGCCGGAAGGTGCCGCCTCCGAGTATGGTATTCATAACGCGGGCTTTTATAGCATCGGGGGCGCCGGGTTTCAGGTCAACGGCATAACCGACCCTGAGTGCAGTTTGAACGGCGTCGGGACGGTCGACGATGGCAACGGTGGTTTGATCTGGTACCTGGGGCTTCGGGGGGGTATATGCAACAACTTCTCCGGCCTGCCAGTTTCCAAAGTACTTTTGGGTTAGTTCTCTGGCTTCCTGAAGGGTAATATCGCCAACGATGGCCAGGTAAGCTGTGTTCGGTTTGAAAAACGCATCGTAAAATGCCCGGCAGTGTTCGGTTGTAAGATTGGTTACCGATTTTTCACTCATCGATTCCCCGTAAGGGTGCTCTCTTCCGTAAACCAGCATTTTGCTGATGCGGTCGCTGATGGCTGAAGGATCGTTTTGCGTGGCTTTGAGTCCGGAGATGGCCTGAGTTTTGAGTTTTGCCAGTTCCTCATCGCGGAAAGCCGGATTCAGCAGAACGTCCGACATCAGTTCAAGCAGCTTGCCGTTATGCTTTTTAAGTGCCGAAGCATAGATTCCGCTGGCTGAGGTATTCAGGCTTGCGCCGATAAAGTCGACCTCTTCGTCGAGCTGATCTTTGCTGAGCGAAGTGGTTCCGGTGCGAAGCAGTTGTCCGCACATATCGGCCATCCCGGCAAGGTCGCCTTCCGGCACAGGATTGTAATCGAGGATGAGCGAATACGTGACTCTTGGGATTTTGTGGTTTTCAACAACGAATACATTTAAACCGTTATCGAGTTTAAAACTCTCGTATTTCCCTATGCTGATTTCAGGTGCTGGTGCAGCCTGCGGCCTGATACTTCGGTCGAGAGCGGGTTTTTGAGCTGCAGACTTTGATTTTTCCTGAGCATCCGATAATTGGGGAATTGCCAGCAGAACGGCGGCAAGTACGATACCTATATATTTTTTCATGATTTTTTCCTCCCTTCGTTACTGGTTCTGTTTGGGCAGGCAATGCAGGACCACCCTGTTTTCCCTGGTAAGATACTGCCTGGCAACCCGTACGATATCTTCTTTGGTTACGGCCAGGTAGCGGTCAATTTCGGTGTTGATGAGGTTTGCATCGCCGAAATACATATGGTAATCGGAGAGGCTTTCCGCGATACCGGCCATGGTTGAGTTCCGCGAAACAAAATCGTTCTCGATCTTATTGCGGATTTTTTCAAATTCACGGTCCGAAATATCGCCGTTACGGGCCAGTTCTATTTCCTTATCAACGGCTGCTTCCAGCTCATCCACCGAAATGCCGGCGTTAGCAATTCCCATAATCATAAACAAACCCGGATCTTCGAGAGGGAAAGGCATTGCAGCTACAAAAAGGGCTTTTTGCTGCTTGTCGACAATGGATTTGGTCATGCGTGAGCTTTCTCCATCGCTCAGAAGGGTGGTGAGCATGGTAAGTGCATAGAAATCGGGAGTGCCCATGGCCGGGATGTGGTAAGCCTGCACCAGTGCCGGAAGCTGAACGTCGTCGTACATCACATCGCGCACTTCTGCGGTTTTTGCCGGCTCTTTTACAGAAGGCCTGTAGATCTCCTTCGTTCCTTTCGGGATGTCGGCAAAGTATTTGGCAACAAGCTTTTTGGTTTCTTCGATGCTGATATCTCCTGCAATGGAGAGGGTGGCATTGTTTGGCACGTAGAAGATGGAGTGAAATTCAAGGAATTCTTCCATAGTGGCATTGTTGATGGATTCGGCCGAGCCAATGGGAGTCCACTGGTACGGATGCTCCCTGAAAGCCATTTTGAATGTATTTTCCATAATGAGGCCGTAGGGGCGGTTCTCGTAGGATTGCTTGCGTTCTTCCTTAACGACGCTGCGCTGGGTTTCAACGCCGATGCTGTCGATACGAAGGTGAAGCATGCGTTCCGATTCCATCCACAGCCCGAGTTCCAGCTGGTTCGAAGGCAGCAGAAGATAGTAGAAGGTGCGGTCGAAACCAGTATTGGCATTAAGGCTGGCACCAGCATTCATAGCGATTTTGTCGAATTCTCCGCGTTCGATGTATTCGCTTCCTTCGAACATCAGGTGCTCGAAAAAATGGGTGAATCCCGTGCGTTCGGGGTGTTCGTTCTTCGATCCTACGTGGTAGGAGATGGTAACGGCAACGATGGGGGTGGTGTTATCCTGATGCAGGATAACGTGCAGGCCATTGTCGAGATCGTACTCGGTAAAGCCGATCCTGTTCTGGGCCCCCGCCGGCAGCACAAACAGGACAGCCAGCGCTGCGGTAAGGATTTTTTTGGTGAAGTTCATAAATGATTTGGGGTATGGTTATTGAATATTGAAAATTCGTTCTATGGCAGAGCAGTCCATTTCCGTAAAGTCGTGAATGACGCAATGCGCTTCTGTCAGTTCGGCCTTGTGATGGGTGGTGGCAACACCAACCACTTTCATCCGTGCTTTTAAGGCAGCATCTATCCCCTTCAGGGTGTCTTCGAACACAAGGCAATTTTCAGGTTCGGCTCCCAGCAGTCCGGCAGCTTTCAGAAAAACCTCCGGATCGGGTTTTCCGCGCTTCACCATGGAGGCATCGGAAACGGCACTGAAATATCCTTCAAGACCAGCCTCCTGAACGATAAAATCCACATTAGCCCGTTCGGCCGATGTGGCAACGGCCATTGGGATACCTGCTTCCTTAAGTAGGTCGAGAAAATCGGGTAAGCCTGGCAGCAGCCTGACGTTATCGTGGTATAGGTAGCGGTAGAGCATCTCTTTCTCAGCCGAGTATTCCGCTATTTTTGCGGGACTCAGGTTTTTTTTGAAGATGTAGTTCAGGTGGTCGGTGTTGGATCCGCCAAACACATTGTCGCGAAAATCATCGGCGGTAATACTTTTTCCATGGCGGGCACAGAATTTCTCCCATGCCATCAGGTGGTAACGAAAATTATCGACAAGCACGCCGTCCATGTCGAAAATTACTGCTATGCTTTGTTTCATTACATTTTGACTTCCCGGTTGATATAAGAACTATAATCTTTAATTTTAGGGGAGTATGCCTCGTTGAAGAGATGGGAGGAGATGATAAAATCGGCAGTTGAGCGGTTGCTGGCAGTGGGGATGTTGTACAAAACCGTTATCCGGAGCAGGGCTTTCACATCAACGTCGTGTGGTTGGGGCTGCATGGGATCCCAGAAAAATATCATCAGATCGATTTCCCCGTTTACGATCATCGCACCAAGCTGCTGATCACCGCCTAATGGACCCGATTTGAGCCTGGTAACTTCAAACGGTTCACCCGGGCCGAGCGAAGCCTGAAGCTGACGTTCAATGAGCATTCCGGTTGTTCCGGTACAGATGATCTTATGATCGCGGAGTTTAAGGGCATTGAATTCAACCCATTCGATCAGATCCTGCTTGCGGTTGTCGTGGGCAACCAGTGCTATTCTCTTGTTCTTTTCCATAACATGAAATATGGAGCGAAATTATAAAAAATGCATTGGATAGAACGTGATTTAATCGATTAATGCACTGGGAGGCAGTCAAACATCGCCGCTGGATTTTTTGTATCTTTGCACCGTTTTTTTCAAGACAGAGACTGAAAGACCTAAGTAATTCATTTTAAATAAGTAACTACATGAACAGAGTAATGGTACTTACAGGTGGCGGCGATTGCCCGGGACTGAATGCAGTAATCCGCGCCATAGTTAAGCGCGCCGCGCGGGAGAAAGACTGGGAAGTTGTCGGAAGTATAGAAGCATTCAATGGGATATTAAGGGAGCCAACCGAACTTGTTGTACTGGATGAGAAGAAAGTCTCAGGTATTCACTACCAGGGCGGAACGATCATTCAGACGACGAACAAGGGTGGGCCTTTTGCCTGGCCCGTGAAACAGAAAGACGGAAGTTACATCGCCGTTGACCGCTCCGATGAGATGATCCGTAAAATCCAGTATCTCGGCATCGACGCGGTCATAAATATCGGAGGCGACGGATCCCAGAGGATTTCGCAGGCACTATACGAAAAAGGACTGAATATAATCGGGGTTCCCAAGACCATTGATAACGACCTCTCGGCCACCGATGCAACCTTCGGATTTCAGACCGCAATTCAGATTGCAACCGATGCGGTGGATAAGCTTGTAACCACTGCCGCAAGCCACAACAGGGTTCAGATCCTGGAAGTTATGGGCCGCAATGCCGGCTGGATTGCCCTGAATGCCGCCGTAGCCGGTGGTGCCGAAATCTGCCTTCTTCCCGAATTTCCGTACGATATCAATAAAGTGATGGAGTGCGTGGAACGACGTTTTGAAAGAGGACGCGGTTTTGTGAATATCGTTGTGGCTGAGGGTGCCAGGAATACTGAGGGCGGACTGATCGCGGAGAAAAGTCAGGAAGTCGGCTATGCCAACATCCGCCTTGGCGGGGTAGGATTCCGGCTCGAGCAGGAATTGAAGGCTGCCGGCTGCGAACACAGCATACGTACCACCGTTCTCGGTCATCTGCAGCGCGGAGGCATTCCCATTGCATACGACCGGGTTCTGGCAACGCAATACGGTGTGAAAGCATTCGAACTTGTACTTGCAGGCGAATTCGGACGTATGGTTTCGTACAGGCATCCCTACATCACCTCCGTAACCCTCGAGGAAGCCATTCAGCAGCCCAATCTGGTTGATCCGGATACCGCTCTGATGAAAACCGCCAGAGGCATCGGAATGTGCTTCGGCGATTAAGCGTTAAGTGAATGACGAAAAAGCCTGAGGTTCCTTACGGACTTCAGGCTTTTTCGTTACCGACATATTGCTTATTGTACAATCAGCTTTGCCACGCCTCCTCCGGATTCCCGGAGAAGATAAAGGCCGGGTTTCAGATGGCTCGTGTTAATTTCACGGGTCAGGGCTTCAGGAATCACTACACGCCCCGAAAGATCGTAAACGGAATACCTGCCGGATCCGGAGATGGTTATCCTGCCCGTGACGGAAGGATTGGGATGGATTGTGAATGACAATTTCCGCACCTCTTCCATCCCAAGCGGATTGTTTGAGCTGCCGGGTGTCGGATTTGTGAATAATGTCCATTCTGCCGCACCGTCGCTTTTCCTTCCCATAGATACGTTGTTCGTTTGTGCGGTATAGGTAATGCCGTCGATAAGCGCATAGCCCGATGCGGCATTATCGAAAATTCCAATCTCTTCCTTGTCTTTGTCGAGTTTGTAGGTTGTGTGCATGCTTCCCTGGGCAGGCTGACCGTCGGCCCACACCAGAAGAAAGCCTCCGGCGGCAATAGTGGTGTCGGGAAATGCCCATTTAACCGGGTTGTTCAAATTGTCGCTCAGGTACTTATCGCCCAGCCAAACCGCCTGGGTACTGCCATTGTAGATTTCTATCCAGTCGTCGTATTCACCGTATTCGTCCGCAATGGTAGAACTGTTGCTGGCCATAAATTCGTTGATGTATAGTTTGTGCGGATTGGGCGAAGGAATGGTGTACTGAACCGGGTCGCAGGGTTTTGCAACGGTAACCTGGTTGTTATCGACTGCAATTATTCGGAATTCCAGTAATGTACTGGCATCGAGTCCGCTGAGGATTGCCTCATACGTTCCGCCATCGCTGGCGGGCTGTGCGTTCACTTCAGTAACCGTCATGGTCTGTTGCTGCCAGCTTCCGCCGTTGATGCGGTATTCCAGTTTTACGAAGCTGAGGTCTTCGTCTTCCGCGAAAGCGCGGATCATGATTTCCTGACCGGGTAGAGGGGTATTATGGCGGATATACTTAATTATCGGAGGGGCATTGGTGTTCATTGTCTGCGAAATAGCGGAGCTGTTGCGCGTTTCAAGAAATGGCAGCAATCCAACCGGGACATGGGCTCCCGTGCCGGTTTCAAAGGACTGGTTAAACGACTCAATCGTGTATCCGTAGTCGAGAGGATAAAAAGGATCGTTGATTACGTAAGGCCGCAGTTGCTCGCGGATTACAAAGAGATTATCGAGGAAGTCCTGACGGGAAGTGATTTGCTGAACCGCCTGTTTCAGATAATAGGTGAATTGTGCTTTGTAGTCCGGGACCAGCAGCAGGCGCTCAAAAAGCGGACGCGCTTCCGTGGGGTGCTCCCAGGCATAAACGTTGCGCGTTGCCCAGTCAATGCCGAACCAGTCGATGCCAAAGGTGTTGTCAACGTCGTATGGTATGTATTCGAAAAGTCCGCCTGAAGTGTTTCGGTACAGGTAAAAGTTATTCTTGTTGTAGATGTAACCATCCCAGTTGCCCGTAAGTACATCGGTGGCTGCTATTTTGAGGTAGTCCTGAACGTTGAAAACTTTTTCGATGGCACAGGGTAGCTGAGCAATAGGGGTGTTGTTCAGCACGTCGATAAAATGTGCCAGATCGCTGTAGTCGTCGGTTTCTTCATTGGTTTTAAGTTCATACACGCGCCGGCCTCCGGATTCGAATTTGTAGAGATCGGGATTGGCGCCCCGGTAGGTGAGGTCCGCGGGATACAGGCATTTGTAGAGGTTGCCGTCGTTGTTGCCGAACCAGGTCTTCACGAATTCTTCATCGATGTGCTCCACGTTGATGTAAAGGCCGTGGTAATTGCCGTTGATGTATACCTGTACGTGGTTGTACCTGGGGCCGGCAAGCGAAAACTGCCTCAGGATATCCCAGTAAATGCCCGCCCTGCTCACCGAGGGGTCATTGTGCTCTCCGTTCAGGTTCAGCTTTTCAACGCCGTAGTATTTCCTTCCCGGGATAAACGTATTGAAGGAAATTTTAAAGGACTTTTTCTTTGAAAACCTGGATGTGTTGCCCCTGAGTCTGAAGCCGATGTCGCGGATGGTATCGTGCACGTTGCCGTTGTCGAAAACAAATACGGCCCTGAACTCATGATCCGATTCCACGTTGGCGTATATCCAGCTAAGGGTGTCTGGATGAATACGTACGTCGATGCGCGGCACCGTTGTTTTGATGTAGACCTCCCCGTCGGCCGGAAAGGATGGCTGGCTGTACAGAAGGGAGGCTGAACCTGAAAGTATGGCGATGATGAGTACACAGAATCGTTTCATAATAAAGGGGATAAAACCTGAAGGAAATGCAAAGGTAGCGTATTCTGCAGCCCGGCATCCGTCTTTAAAAAGGAACCGGAGCTGCTTTTTAGTTCGCAAAGGCCGTTCACTCCCTGCGTTCATGATCGGGAAACAGTCTGAATGTTAAATATGTGTTAAAAAACACTAGTCAGAATTATTAATTTATTATTCTAAAAAGCTTAAAATCATATACATAACAAATTTGTTGATTTTAATTGTTTAAATAATAGAAGAAATAATTAAACAAAAATGCAGGGTATGGGTTCATTAAGTGTTCAACTAATTAACCAAAACATTAAACAAATTTTAAATCATGAAAACAAATTATTTCAAATTCCGCTTCGCGGTTTTAGCCATTGCGGCCACTACATTATTTGCAGCCTGTTCAAAAGAAGAGGATAATCCTCCGGCCGACATGCCGAAGAATATTGTGGAGGTTGCTGTTTCCGACGATCGCTTTTCCATTCTGGCGGAAGCCGTTACCAAAGCCAACCTGGCAAATGCTCTGCAGGGCGATGGTCCTTTTACGGTTTTTGCTCCGACCAACGATGCATTTAACGCACTTTTTGCCCAGCTGGGCGTTAGCGGCATAGCCGACCTTGATGCTGCCACTCTTACTCCGATTCTTTTGAATCACGTTGTTGCCGGTTCCGTAAAGTCCTCCGATATTTCAACGGGTTACGTTACAACCCTCAATGCTTCGGATCCTTCTCAGGCAGGCGTTCAGATTTACGTTGAAAAGGGCAGCGGCGTTAAAGTGGATGGAAGCAACGTGATTCTAGCCGATGTTATGGCCTCAAACGGAGTGATACACGCAATCGATAAGGTGATTCTTCCTGCAAGTGTTGTAAACCACGCCATCAACAATCCGAACTTCAGCATTCTGGTACAGGCGGTTGTTAAAGCCGGACTGGCAGATGCGCTCAGCGGCAGTGGTCCATTCACGGTTTTTGCTCCGACCAACGCAGCTTTTAATGCACTTTTCTCAGCCCTGAGTGTTTCCGGAATCGATGCACTTACAGCTGAACAACTTACTCCCATTCTTCTGTACCATGTAGTACCCGGCAATGTTCGTTCGGGGCAGGTATCCAGTGGCAGCGTCCCCACCCTGAAGGATGGCAGTAACCTGAACGTAACCGTAAGTTCTATGGGCGTTAATATCAACGGAAACGCTAATGTGGTAGCCGTTGATGTCCAGGGTTCCAACGGTGTAATTCATGTAATTGACGCAGTTTTAGTTCCATAATTTGTTGTGTTTTTGGGATTAATTGGCTGGCCTGCCGGATTTTCCGGCAGGCCTTTTTTGTATTTCCGGGAAACCGGCAGTGCATCCGTAAAGCATAAACGGATTTGTTCCTGCTGCAAATAGTTGTCCGGGCCAACAGCATTACACAATTTGAAATTCCGTGCATACCCGGATAATAATGCGGCTTCCTCCGTTTCAATTCGGTTAATCCTTATCTTTGCAGGGTTTTCTGTTGTAATTGAAGATCCACATAATCAATGATTTATGAATAAGTTCCTCTTTGATGCCGTTATATTTGATCTTGACGGAGTTATCACCAAAACAGCTCTTGTGCACAGCTCGGCCTGGAAAAAGATGTTCGACGATTACCTGAAGCAGCGTCAGGAGCAGCACGGCGAGCCTTTCCGGGAGTTTACCCATGCCGGGGATTATCTGCCGTACGTCGATGGTAAGCCGCGCTACAAGGGGGTTCAGGATTTTCTGGCATCCAGGGGCATTAACATACCGTTCGGCGATCCTACGGACAGCTATGATAAAGAGACAGTGTGCGGATTGGGAAACCGCAAGGATTTTGCGTTTAACGAAATCCTGAAACGCGACGGTGTCGGCGTGTACGAAAGTACGGTCGGGCTTATCCGTGAACTTAAAAAAGCCGGGATAAGGGTGGGCGTTGCCTCTTCCAGTAAAAACTGCGCTCCGGTGCTCGAAGCTGCCGGTTTGCTTCCGCTTTTTGAAACCCGTGTCGACGGCGTTGTATCCGCTGAGCTGAAGCTTAAAGGCAAGCCCGAACCCGATATCTTTACAACAGCTGCCGACAACCTGGGTGTGTCGTACGACCGAAGCGTGGTGGTGGAAGATGCCGTTTCGGGTGTGCAGGCAGGGCACAAAGGCGGTTTCGGACTTGTTATCGGCATTGCACGCGAGGAAAATACGGCCGAGCTGATGCGCAATGGCGCCGATTTCGTGGTGGAAGACCTTGAAACAGTAAACATCGACCGCATCAATGCCTGGTTTGCCACTAACCTGGAAGATGAAAAATGGACGATTACCTACCATGCATACGAACCCAAAAAAGAACGCACCCGTGAAGCCCTGCTGACCGTCGGCAACGGATACTTCGGTACCCGCGGCGCCATGGAGGAGAGTGTTTCAAACCCCGTGAACAATCCCGGAACCTATATTGCCGGATTGTACAACCGGCTCACTTCCAAGGTAGGGGACCGGATGGTTGAGAATGAAGACTTTGTTAATGTTCCAAACTGGCTCCCCGTCACCTTCCGCATAGGGGAGGGCGATTGGTTCGACTTCAATAAAGCTGAGTTTACGGAGTTCTTCAAACGCCTCGACTTTCGCACCGGAATTTTTGAGCGTAAACTGCTGGTGAAGGATGATCACAACCGGCTGACGCGCATTGAATCCAGGCGGATTGCCAGCATGGAGGATCCGCATCTCGCTTCCATGCAATACAGTATCACTCCGTTAAATTACAGCGGGTTGATAACCATTAAATCCGGTATCGACGGAAACGTCATCAACGAAAACGTGGAACGTTACAAGCAACTGAACCAGCAGCATCTGCAGGGGATTTCGGAAGGCTCTGAGGGCAACCTCGTGTGGGTGTGCGTGCAAACGGTTCAGTCGGCCGTACAGGTAGCTGAGGCTGCGCAGCATATGCTTTTCCTCGACGGGAAACCTCTGCAGTCGGCTCCCCGGGCCGAACATGGCGCGAGCAGGGCTTTTGTTGAGTATGAGACTGCAGTCCGGGAAGGCGCGTCATTAACACTCGATAAGTTTGTTGCAATCTATACCTCAAAGCCCGACGATGTTGCCGATCCCCTGGCAGAAGCCAGAAAGGCAGTGGCTGTAAACCCCGGTTTCGAAACCGCGGCCGGTCGCAGCCGGGAAGCCTGGCAGAAGATATGGGATAAAATTGATGTGGTTGTTGAAGGCAGCCGTATGGATCAGAAGCTGTTGCGCCTTCATCTGTATCACCTAATGGTATCCGCTTCGCCCCACAACCGTACGATAGATGCCAGTTTCACGGCCAGGGGACTGCATGGCGAAGCCTATCGCGGACATATTTTCTGGGATGAGCTGTTCATCCTTCCCTTTTATAACATCCACTTCCCGGAAACGGCCAGGGCAAGCCTGATGTACCGCTATCGCCGGCTGCCTGCCGCCAGGGAGTATGCCCGTTCGCACGGATACAAAGGTGCGATGTTCCCCTGGCAGAGCGGAAGCGACGGCAGGGAGGAGACCCAGGTGGTACACCTGAATCCCCTTTCGGGAGAATGGGGCGACGATTACAGCTCGCTGCAGCGCCATGTGTCGCTCGCCATTGCAAATAATATCTGGGAATATTACCATACAACGGGCGATCTGGAATTCCTTGAAAACTTTGGTGCTGAGATGTTTCTGGATATCTGTCGATTCTGGATGGCCAAAGCAAAGCTGAATCCCTCAACCGGCAGGTATTCCATAGCCGGGGTGATGGGGCCCGATGAGTTTCACGAACAATACCACGGTTCATCCGAAGGAGGCCTGCGCGATAATGCATATACCAATCTGATGGTTGCCTGGGCCATTTATAAAGCTTTCCGGATTCTTGAACTTTCGGGAACAAAAGCACAGGATATCCGGGAGAAGATCGGACTCAGCGATGGCGAACTCGCTGGCTGGAAAACAATATCGGGAAATCTGAACCTGGTGATCTCTGCGGAAGGAATTATATCTCAGTACGATGGCTATTTTGATCTGAAAGAGCTCGACTGGGAATATTACCGGAGCAAATACGGCAATATATATCGTCTCGACCGCATTCTGAAAGCCGAGGGCAAATCGGCCGACGAATTTAAAGTAGCCAAGCAGGCCGACACCCTGATGACGTTCTACAATCTGGATGAGAGGGAAGTCAGAGCCATTCTGGAGAAGCTGGGTTATCGAATGAGTGCGGATTATCCGAAGAAGAATCTTGATTATTACCTGGCACGAACCTCGCATGGCTCCACGCTGAGCAGGGTGGTGCATGCCCGTCTTGCCAACATGATAGGCGAACGCAACCTGAGCCGGGAACTTTACCAGGATGCACTTTCGAGCGATTACGACGATATTCAGGGTGGTACCACCGCCGAAGGAATTCATCTGGGTGTGATGGCCGGTACCATTCTCATCGCTCTGCAGGCATATGCCGGACTGAACCTCAGGGAGAATACGATACGGATAAACCCCAGCCTTCCGGAAGGCTGGAAATCCATTGCATTTGGCTTTACATTTAAGAACAACAGACTGAATGTCAAGATTAAAGACAATTCAATCGAAATAAAAGGTGTAAAAACAGGAGCCTCACCTGCATTGCTGGAAATTAACGGCAAAACGTACCATGTAGCGCAGGGCGATGTGCTTAATGTTAAACTTTAAGTGAATTAACTTAATCAACCTAATTCCAATACATAACAAAATGCTGAATGATATTTTGTTGCTGAATAAAAAACACGAGGGAGCTGCCCGTACCATCCTCGAACGGGTGATGCCGGAGCTTACGCCCAAATACATCATTACAATTTCAGGAGAAGTGGAAACCGGGAAGTGCGAGGTTGCGCACATGCTTGGCCGGTTGCTGAAGAAGGAAGGTATCGGGTTAAAACTTCTGCACATGGATAACTATTACAAAATAGCCCCGCTTGAACGAAACGACTGGAGGAGGCGTCATGGTATCGACAGTGTGGGGTATGACGAATACGACTGGGAGGTTGTTTCCCGCACACTTAAGGGATTCAGGGAAGGAAAACTGACAACCCTGCCATGCGTGGACTTATTTACCGGGCAAATCGATCAGCTTACCACCAACTTTGCAGGTATTCAGGTGCTGATAATTGAAGGCTTGTATTCCGTTAAGATTGAAGAAGCGAACCTTAAGGTATTTATCGAACAGACCTACCGCGATACGATAGAGGAACAGAAACTGTCGGGCAAGGAGGAGCTGGACGAATTCCGCATGCAGATACTGGAGCGTGAACACCAGGTAGTGCAATCGCTCAAGCCGCTGGCAGATTTCTATCTCGACTTCGATACGGCCAGCGAGATATTTCATTATTAATTAACTTCGCCAAAAACCACAACTATGTTAGGAGATGTACTGCTGATCGGAGAAAAGCACGAGAATGCCGCCAAGGCCATTCTTCCGCATATTCTGGAAAACCGGAAAAATAAGTATATCATCGCCATTTCAGGCGAATCGGGATCGGGTAAAACGGAGCTGTCGCACGTAATTGCCAAAATGCTGCGCAAAGAAGGAATCTTCTGCAAACCTATTCATATCGACAACTACTACCGCATCCATCCGCTTGAGCGCACCGAATGGCGCAAGTCGCACGGCATTGAAACGGCCGTTGGTCTTGGTGAGTACGACTGGGATACTATTTACCGCAACATCGATGATTTTAAGAACGATATGGTTTCTACTATGCCTTGCATCGATCTCGTTACCGAGCAGGTGGATCATCTGACCACCGACTTTAAAGGAATTGAGATGATCATCGTTGACGGACTGTATGCCATTCATACAGAGGGCGTTGATCTCAGTATTTTTATCGAACTGACCTACCATGAGACTAAAAAAGCCCAGGTAGTAAGGGGAAAGGAGCCTCAGAACGAATACCGTATGCAGGTGCTCGAACGCGAACACCAGGTGGTGCAGTCGCTGCGCGATAAAGCAGATATCCTGATCAATAAAGAATATCAGGTAGTGCCGGCACGGTAACGTTTACATTTACAGCCTGCACTCAGGGTTATATCCTTACGATGCGGCATTATCCCGAAGTAATTTTTAAGATCATCCCCTGAAAAACCCCGGGCAGTCGTTGTGTACCGGTGATCTGGCAGCAAACCCGGCGATGCGTGCTTTCCGTACAAAAAAATCTGTAATTCGCTTACTTAATAGGAGATCTCACATGAGCAAGTACTTCACCGCACTGCTGGCATTTTTGTTTGCATTCACGGTATATGCGAACGACGCTGCAGGCAGTGTAAATAAGGAGAATCGTAAACAGCAGAAAATTAGAGCTATAGAGCAAATCAGGCAGTTGAAGGACGGAGCTTTGCTTGTAAGGCTGCATACCCGTGAGAATTCAATAACTGCCCTGCGAAACTCCGGCAATGATCAAATGGCCGGTGAACTGGAATCGGTTCAGCGGGAGTACAACCGTGGTATCGTTAAGGCTTTTAATGCGGAATTTGATTTCTGTACGGTTTACTTTTTTTACAGCAACCAATCGGAAAGCATTCTGAATAAGCAGTTTGACGATGTTGTTTTTCTCAACGCGCAGCTGCTTCCCGATACATCCGTTACGTTTGAAGCCGGAACATATCTCACGGCGGAGTTTGGAACAACCGGTACGGATACGGCAAAACATTTTTCGCATTACAGCTACAAGCCCGGCAGCAATCCGAATACGGGCAGGGTTAAAAATTACTACGGCAGTTCGAAAATGGAAATCAGTGCCTTGATAATCAAAAATGAACAATTTGTGCAGTTACTACGGCCCTTCCCTTATTACGTTCGGATTTACGAATCCCTTCCCTTTGAGCGCAGTACGGAGAAGGCCGTGCGTAAAATGAACAGGAAACTGCACGGGTTTTACAATAAAAACCACTGATCGCACAGATGCGCCCGATCTGCAATTTAAAGTTGATTCATAGATTCCGTCTGGCAGGGCTTATTCACCTCCTGAATTTTCCTCTTCCTTTTGTTCGGATTCGGGGCATGAGCGGTTAAACAGCTTACTAAGTTCCGACAGAATGCAGGCATGTTCATCGTGTAGTTGTCCGTCGAGGTAGCGCCATTGCCAGTTTCCCGACAGTGTTCCTGGTACGTTCATCCGGGCGGTGGTGCCCAGTCCCAGCACATCCTGAAGGGGTACAACGGCAAGGTCGGATACCGATGCCCAGGCTGCGCGTATCATCTGCCAGTGGATGCCGGTGCTGATGTTGCCCAGGTACCGGTGCAGTTTCAGCTTATCCTCGCTGTCGAGTTCGTTGTACCAACCGACTACCGTATCGTTGTCATGTGTACCGGTATATACCACACTGTTTTGGGTGTAAAAATGCGGCAGGTAGGGGTTGGCCGTGCTCTTGTCAAATGCAAACTGCAGGATTTTCATTCCCGGAAGGTTAAACTGTTCTCGCACAGCATCCACATCCGGCGTTATTACCCCCAGATCTTCGGCGATAATCGGGAGATTCCCGAGCTTTTTGCCGAGGGCTTCGAAAAGCTCAACTGCCGGTGCATCAATCCATTGTCCGTCGATTGCCGTTTCAGCACCAAAGGGAATGGCCCAGAAGGCCACAAGTCCCCTGAAGTGATCGATGCGAATGATATCCGCAAGTTTCAGATTATGGGCTACCCGTTTTATCCACCATTCGAAGCCTGTTTCTTTCAGGTAATCCCATTTAAAGAGCACATTACCCCACAACTGACCGGTTTCGCTGAAGAAGTCGGGAGGCACTCCGGCAACCATTTCCGGATTCAGATCCTTATCCAGGATAAATACCCTCGGATTTGCCCAGGCATCGCTGCTGTCGTAGGAAACATAAAGTGGAATATCGCCGATAATCTGAATGTTTTTTTCGTTGGCAAAGGATTTAAGCTTCATCCACTGACAATTGGCCACGTATTGCAAAAATTTGTGGTAAGCCGTCCGTTCTTCGAGTTCCTTTCCGGTTTTTTCGAGAGCGTCTGGTTTTCGTAAGCGCAGTTCGTCGGGCCATTCGTACCAGGGAATTCCGCCAAGGCTCTCTTTAATGGCCATAAACAGGGCATAATCGTCGAGCCAGTAGTGGTGTTTTTCTTCAAAAGTGCGGAATGCTATTTTGTCGGCATCCGGAGCTGTTGTGCAAAATGCCCGGTAGGCTTTGCTAAAAATATCCCCGCGGGAGGTATTTACAAAAGCATAATCCACGATCCCTGTGTTTTTCCTTCTTGCATCTGCCAGATCTTCGTGCCCGATCAGCCCTTTTTCCACGAAATCCTGCAGGTCGATCATTGACGGATTAAGCGCAAATGCTGAAAAACTCTGGTAAGGCGAGTCTCCCGGACCGGTGGGGCCGAGTGGAAGTACCTGCCACAGCGTTTGTCCGGCCTTAGCCAGAAAATCGGTGAAATCGTAAGCTTCCCGGCCTAAGGTGCCGATTCCGAATTCGTTAGGCAAAGAGGTTGGGTGCAGCAGAATGCCGCCCGATCGTTTAAATGTTTTCATCAGTGATCGTCTTTTACGAACATTACGGTGGCTGCTGCTATAAACATGGAAATTCCGCCAAGTACAAGGGCATACACGGCTTCACCTCCGAACAGGTCGCGCGTGAAAAAGCCGAGGATGCTGGCTGCCAGTATCTGCGGAATAACGATGAAGAAGTTGAAAATGCCCATATAGGTTCCCATCTTGTTCGACGGAAGTGCGCCGGTAAGAATGGCATAGGGCATCGAAAGTATGCTGGCCCATGCAAACCCCACACCCAGCATGGACACCAGCAGGAGGTTTGGGTCTTTGATGAAATAGATGGAGATGAGTCCCAGTCCGCCGGCAATCAGTGCAAGCATGTGCGTAAACTTTCGTGAAGTGCGTTTGGCGATCACCGGCAGGAGAAAGGCCATGGCGGCGGCAAATCCGTTGTAAACGGCGAAGCAGATGCCAACCCAGTCGGCACCCTTGTTGAAAATCTCCGACGTAGGATCGGTAGTGCCGTAGATGTGTTTGGTGACGGCGGCAGTGGTATATATCCACATGGCAAAGAGCGCAAACCAGGAAAAGAATTGTACAACAGCTAGTTGCGACATTGTCTTCGGCATGCGGTAGAGGTCGTGCATTACCACGGCAATGCCGTTTTTGAGGTTTCCGCTGCGAATAATCAGTCCCGAGATCAGCATCATAATTCCGTACACGCCCAGGCCAACTGAAAAGATATAGAGTTCGGGGTGGAAGCCAAAGTGGTAAATGATATAGGAAAGAATGAGTCCGACGCTTATCCAGAGGATGCTGCGGTTGAGGAAAACACGGCTGACTTTCACCGGTTCTGAGATTTCCTCTCCGTGTGTTTCTCCGGCGATCAATCCTTCGGCTTCGGCGTGGGCTTTCAGCTCTTCCGGGGAGTATTCCTTCGTCCGGAGTACGGTCCACAAAACGGCGGCAAAGAAAGCGAATGCACCCAGGTAGAAGGAGTACTGCACCGAGGGCGGGATTTTTCCTTCGGGGGCGGTATTGGCGATGCCGAACCAGTTGGTAAGGATATAGGGCAGGGCGGATGCCACTACGGCACCGGTGCCGATAAAGAAACTCTGCATGGCAAAGCCCTGGGTTCTTTGTTCGGACGGGAGCATGTCGCCGACGAAAGCACGGAAGGGTTCCATAGAGATATTGATGGAGGCGTCCATGATCCAGAGCATGCCGGCAGCCACCCATAGGGTGGGGGAGTTGGGCATAAAGATAAGAGCGAGGGATGCCAGAATGGCGCCAACCATAAAGAACGGCCGTCGTCTGCCCCACCGGTTCCAGGTATTATCGCTCAGGTGGCCGATAATGGGTTGCATTATAAGGCCGGTAACCGGTGCGGCGATCCAGAGGATGGGAATCTTGTCGACTTCGGCCCCGAGGGTTTCGAAAATGCGGCTGACGTTAGCGTTTTGCAGGGCAAATCCAAACTGAATCCCCAGAAACCCGAAACTCATATTCCATATCTGCCAGAAACTCAGGTGCGGCTTTTTACTCATGGCGCAATTTTTTAAAATTAAGCGTTAAAATTACGGAAAAACTTTCGTTAAAAATGTCCGCTCTGCCAGGCAATAATTTGACTCCGATAATTTGCATAAGGCGTCTTTTTGTTATTTTTGCAGAACGATACGGAACATAACCGGTTCTTCCGGCCACTCTGCCGGTGCCGGGATCCGGGCTGAAGGTTGAAAATAAAATTTTAAAAGCGGAAGTAGCTCAGTCGGTAGAGCATCAGCTTCCCAAGCTGAGGGTCGCGGGTTCGAGCCCCGTTTTCCGCTCCACGGATAAGTAAAGCAAAAGCTCTACAAACAGGCACTTTAGAAATAGGGTGCCTGTTTTAGTTTTCAGCATATTCTTCAAAAGAATATTGCATTTGCTGACAATTGTTGCAGAATAGTTCGAGAAAATATTCCGCCAGATAAGGTTAACAGGAAGTCTGAATAGGTTATCAGCGAATCAGTGAAGTTATGAGTCTTCCCCCGAAATCACCCTTTTAAGCAACATCAATTCATTTATTAAAATACTTTCCATAGGGAATAGGCCAACTCTTCTCACCTTCTATAACCCTGCCATCTTCAACAGTGCTGGTTAATCCTAACCCTTTAGTTCTTCCCCAATTTCCCAACAAATCCTAAATTTATACTTTTTAACCTGTCTTTTCGTTATTCCGGAGTTACAGCCAATGATCCTCACCGAATGACACGGAAAATTGCAGGGACGATGGGATCATACAAAGTTCATGATTTTTATCTGATACCTCCAAAATGAAAAAATCAGCCCTCCTTCTCCCGGTAGTAATCTCCCTGGCCTTTACTCCACTTTTTTACCAACAGCAGGCCGGTTTAAATGTGCTTTTGTTTAATATGCTGCTGCTGGCTTTGCTCGCTGCTTTTAAGCGCTTGTCGATACATAACCGTATGCAGCTGATCTTTGGCTCCGGTGCGCTGCTGAGTGCGGTTGCCACCGCCGTTTACGGTCAGGGTGCCGCCCTTTTTGCCAATGTGCTTTCGCTTATCCTGCTTGCAGGGGCGGTTTCGTACCCGGCTATGGTTGTTCCGCTTAACGGATTTATCTCAGCGGGCCTGTCTGTGCTCACCGGCCCGCTCTCGTGGCTGAAACAACTGGGGCGACTGGGCAGCGAACGGTCGAAAACAGCCGGCATCCTCCGCCTGCTGGCAATTATCGCCGTGCCTCTTATTGTGCTGATTGTCTTTATTATGCTCTATTCGGCAGCCAGTCCGTTTTTTCAGAAGTTCACGGGCAACATCGCCTTGTGGTTCAGCAATTGGTTCAACCGCCTGTTCGAGTGGATTAATCCCGCCATTTTCTTTCTTTCTTTAGCCGGTCTCCTGCTTGGCATGGTGTTTTTCTTCGGGAAACATTTCAGTAAACTTACGCTTTTCAACGAGGAAAGGGGCGAAGTGCTCGTCCGCCACCGGAAGCCATTCTACGGAAGGAATACCGCCCTGAAAACCGAGTTCAGAAGCGGGGTTATTCTGCTTGTGTTACTCAACCTTGCCCTTGGAATCATGAATGTGCTCGACCTGATTCATGTCTGGATGAACTTTGAATGGGACGGCGGTTACCTGAAGCAGTTCGTGCACGAAGGTACCTGGCTGCTGATCTGGTCAATTCTGATCAGTATCGCCATTGTACTCTGGCTGTTCAGGGGCAATCTGAATTTCTACAGCCGCCACCGGATTCTGGTGATCCTTGCCGGTATCTGGCTGGCACAGAACGCATTTTTAACCCTGTCGGTGGCTGTCCGCAATATGTGGTACATCCGTTATTTCAACCTCGCGTTCAAACGGATATGGGTGTTTGTCTTCCTCATCGTTGTACTGTACGGTCTTTATACGGTTATCGTGAAGCTCAGGCGGCGCAGGACATTTCAGTACCTGCTGATCCGCAATACACTTTTTGCGTTCGGCATGATTGTTCTGACCGGCTTTTTCAACTGGGATGTCATCATTGCCCGGTACAATGTGAAACATGCAGGAAAAGCTTTCTTTCACACCGATTTCATGATGAATCTCGACAGCAGTACACTGCCTTACCTGCAACTGGATTCTGAAACACTGAACGCTGCCGATTCCGTAAATAAGGCAGGATTCCCCGATCACCGCTATTATGCATCGGTACGTACATTTCAAAAGCACTTAAGGCAACGAAGCCGGAATTTTGTGAAGGGATATCCCGGCCTTGACTGGGTTGCGTTGAATATTTCGGATGTCGTAACGTACCGAAAGTTAAGCAGGATGCCCGAATTTGCGCAGCCTGAGCCTGAAGAGAAGTTGAAATGACGGAGTAATCCTGCAGTTACTTCCTAAAAAAAGTGGCTGTTTCCGTTGCATTCCGCCAATTTCCCGATTTTTCGGGATAAAAGGCAGACGACAGCAGAAACAGCCTCTTCCAGCGATCAGATACCAGTTATTTCACAGGTATTTTCAATTTCCATCCGATGTGAATCAGATCGGGATTTTTGATGATATCCTTATTGGCTTCATAGATGTCTTTCCATGAAATCCCCGGGTAATTTTTAGCAATCTTACTCAGAGAGTCCCCTTTCACAACTTCGTAAATGATTTCTTTTGGTGCTGCCTGAGGGTCGACATCGAGGTTCATGATAAGATCGCCTCCGCGCATCTCGGGATCAATTTTGGCGTAGGCATCCCATACCATTTGCTTGTCGGCTTCGCTGTTTGCCATTCCGGTGATGTACAGAATTCCGTTTTTCTCGATGGCCTTCAGGTCTTTAAAGCCAAGCACCTCAGCCAGGTTTATAAGGCTTTGGTATTTTATTGTTGCTGACATAGCTTAATTATTTTATAACCAGGTTATTGTTGATTTTCTTGGGCTGTAATTCGCTCAGTGTCTGAATCAGATCCATGAGGTCTGCTTTTTTAATGGTTCCGTTGAGCGTAACAATCCCGTCCAGAACCGAAACGCTTACTTCACTGTATTTTACATCGGTAAGCAATTCCGAGATTTTAACCGTTAGCTCCTGATCGGGTGAAATTACCGGCTCTTCAACCTTTTCTGTAAGGTTGTTGATTACATTCTTTACGCCCTTTATTTCCTTCAGCTTTGCCTCAAGACCGGCAAAATCGATCTCAGCAGGCACTTCCCCGACAAGGGTTACAATGCCTTTTTCGGTTGTTGCCGTGATTTCAGAAGCGTACTGTTTCGTAATTTCCTGAACTGCAGTGGTAATTGCGGCATCTTTTGGCCCGCAGGATGTAACGATGGCGGCCAGAATAGCCAGAAGAAGGACTCTTGTTTTCATAATACGGATGTTTTAGATGAATAATTAATTTGTTGGTTTCCTGAATGTTGAATTACTGTAATGTTTTATTGAATTAAAACACCTTTAGCATTTTTATTCGTGTCGGTACCTTGCCAACAGCGATAACAATACCGGTTCCCTTAAAAGGATTATACGGGTCCATAACCTTCAGCAAAAACATGGTTTTTAGCACAATGCAGATGCCGCCGGAAATTGCCGTGACAGCCCGGATAATCCGCAGGGGAATAACAAATTTAATTCATTATCAGGGGCATGTGGAATATATATGATGAGTTCCACCCGTCATTAAACGTTGACAATATGCAAAGTTGGGGATTACGGAGCGATTCTCTATCAAGCTAAACGGTACTTGATGCGAGTCACAACCTTTGAATAACCTATTAAACCCCAATTTTGTATCTTGCATGTTAGCGGCTGGCATTTTTTCCTCCCTCTTGAATCAATAAATCAAAATAGTAATTAGAATTATCTCGATCAGCGTCAAATGCTTTTCTCATTTGATCTTTTGTCCGCAGTCTTATTGTGTCGAAACCTGAAATTATTTCCAACTCTTTATAAAAATGAAAATTTGGTCTTCGATTATTTCCTCCTTCAATTTGTGCGCAAGAATCAGGCTTAATTATATAAGTCGAAATATACTTGATGGTATCAATGTCTATAGGAATCAAGTTTTCACCCCAGTCATGAAAAGTTTTGGTGAGATTTTCTTGAAGCATTCCCCCAGACCAGGTTTTAATAACTTCAGAATCAAAAGTGATTTTCAATTTAATTTCCTTCCTGGTTTGATTACACACTCTTGTGTTATTGAAATAATCACAACTTGATAGAGTCGTTATCAAAATTAAAGTGATAATTAGATTTTTCATATGTCTCGTAGTCATTTTTTTTGCTTGCCGCTAAAAGTGCTTATATCCCTTAAGTGGCGGTATGCAGCTTCTGAATGCGCAGCGATTCCGGGCTTCGTTACAATCCCGTATGCAGATTTCCGGGGTTCAGCAGTTGCTGATAAATGCGGAAGTTGACTTCTCCGAAGCATACGAAGATAACTTCCTGCGGAGCATTGAATTCTTTAAGAAAGCTTTTTACGGCTTCAACGGCAATTTCTGCTGCTTCTTCTTTAGGATAGCCGTAAATTCCCGTGCTGATGATCGGAAAAGCAACGGAGTTGCAGTTATTTTCAAGGGCTAAGCGAAGGCTGCTGGTATAACACGATCGCAGGAATGCGCTTTCGTTCGAATTTCCTCCGCGCCAGACGGGCCCAACGGTGTGAATGACATACCGCGCCGGCAGGTTGAAGCCGGGGGTTATTTTTGCTTCACCGGTTGGGCAACCGTTCAGCAGCCGGCAGGCATCCAGAAGCTCAGGTCCGGCAGCCCGGTGGATGGCACCGTCGACTCCGCCACCGCCGAGCAGACTGCTGTTTGCCGCATTTACGATGGCATCTGCATTCAGTTTGGTAATATCGCCCGTTACCAGCTTTATCCCGGCCATGACACTTAGTCTTTTCGTACGATCAGCTGTGCATTTTCATAATTCACCACCCGTATGTTCTCGTCTTTTTCAATAAAGCCGGATTCGGCAACGGCATCGTAGATACGACCGTCGATATCAATTTTTCCTGCCGGCCTGAGCATGGTAAATGCCTTGCCTTTGAGTCCGGTCATTTTTGTGTAGTTGGTGTCGGAAGAAACATACCCTTCCGATGCCTGTTGTGTTGACAGCAGCGCCAGATCGCCGAAAATGGTATGCCCTCCGAACAGTTTCCGTGTAAGGAAAAATGAGCCAATCAGGGAAGCAAAGGATGCTATGATGACGATGAAGAATGCCTTTATCAGACCCATGGTATTCACACCTGAGAAGTCGAATCCTGTATTATCGACCATACTGAGTGTTAATCCTGTGACCATGAGTATTATACCGGATATTCCGGCCACACCGAATCCGGGTATCGCAAAAATCTCCACCATCAAAAGAATAAGTCCGACAATGAAAATGAGGATTTCCCAGTTGTCGGCAAGTCCTTCGATGTACAGGGGCATAAAATAAAACAGGGCGGCAACGGCAGCAGCTGCCAGCGGGAATCCAACCCCCGGGGTTTGAAGTTCAAAATAAATTCCGCCGATGATGATCATGATAAGCAGGCCGCTGATCATGGGTTTGGTCAGAAAGCCGATAATCCGGTCGGTGGTTGTGAGTTTCTGTTCAACGATTTTATAGTTTTCCTTGCCGGTGATTTTCAGGATTTCTTCGATGGATTCTGCCTGTGCGTTGCAGTAGTTATACCGTATGGCTTCGGATGTGGTGAAGGTTATTACCTGACCGCTGTCGCTGATGCCTTCTATCCGGACTCTTGGATCTACCATTCCTTCAGCGATCTCGGGGTCGCGCCCGGTGGCCTCGGCCGTTGAACGCATGGTGGCCCGCATGTACGACTGGTATTTGTCGGGCATTGCTTCCCCTGTTTGATTGACAACGGTAGCTGCTCCGATGTTGGCTCCCGAGCGCATATAAATGCTGTCGCAGGCAATGCTGATAAGTGCTCCGGCAGAAGCTGCGTTGTTGTCGATAAATACCCAGACGGGGATTTTTGACTGCAGGATGGTTGTCCGTATGCTGTCTGCTGTTTCTACCATGCCACCGTAAGTATTCATGTGGATAAGGATAATGTCGGCATCCATATCCGCAGCCTCAGCGAAGGCTTTTTTTGTTTTGTGCCATACCGGGGGTGCAATTTCCTCCTTTATGCTGAATTTGTAGATAAGTCCCGTTTCGGCATCCTGTGCCATCAGTAAGGGATTAATCAGGAATAATACGGTGAGAAAGGCAATAAGGGCTTTCTTTATCATGGTAAGGCAGGTATTGGATGTTTAATGCGAAGGTACAATCAAATTCGCCTCAGGTGTACAATCCGGGCAATTTATCTTAAAGATTGCGATGCTGGAAAAGTCGTCCGATCGCCTCCTGCATTTCGGGGTGGGCGTGGGGATTGCCGGCAATAAGTTCCCGTCCGAACAAATAGTTGTCGCCTCCTGAGAAATCGCTCACCTTTCCGCCGGCCATCTTTACGATGAAGGCTCCGGCGGCAACATCCCAGGAGTTAAGGCCGTATTCGTAAAAACCCTCATAACGGCCGCAGGCGACGTATGCCAGATCCGCAGCCGCAGAGCCAAGTCTTCTGAGCCCGGCGGTATGTTTCATAAAGTATTTGAAAACAGAAACATAGTCTTCGAGCCGGCCATAATCGTAGTACGGAAATCCGGTAGCAAGCAGGCTGTTGTCGAAGTCTTTGATGCCCGAAACACAGATTTCTGCATCGTTGAGCATGGCTTTGCCTCCCTTCCAGGCGTAGAAGCATTCCTTCAGGTTTACCTCATAAACAACACCAGCAACGATTTCTTCGTCTTCCATCAGCGCTATGCTTACGCAGAAGAGAGGAACCTTGTGCAGAAAGTTTGTTGTTCCGTCGAGCGGATCGATGATCCACCTGTACTTCTGGCCATCATGGCCGGCAGTATCTTCCTCGGTGATAAATCCCGATCCCGGAATAAGCTGACTGAGCGCATCCACAATCTGTTTCTCGGTTGTTTTATCCACATAGCTCACGTAGTTGTGGTGACCCTTCTGTTCGATTTCGCCGGGGGTTACGCGGTCAAGCTGGGCTAAAATATAGTCGCCTGCATTCCGGGCAATGGTACAGACATCGAGGCATACGGATTCGTAACGGAATGTGTTCATTTATGCTTTGTAAGGTTTTGTAATATAGATTCCATCGGTATCGGGTACGGTAAGAATCACTTGTTCGATTGTATTTACCGATGCTGCATCCCAGAGCTTTTTGCAGCGGATGTAGTTGCCGGTGAATCCGGTCATGTAGCCGTTTTCGTTGTCCGATTCCCAGAGCACTTCCTGTATGCTGTTTTTATGTTCAGCGTAAAATGCATCTTTTTTTGTCTCCGAAAGTTCGTGCAGGATCCGGCTCCGTTCCTGTTTCACGCGGTCGGGGACCTGGTTTTCCATGCGGGCGGCAAGTGTTCCGGGGCGTGTTGAATAGGTGAAGACGTGCAGATACGAAACCGGCAGGCTTTCAATAAAGTCTCTGGTCTGGTTGAAATCGTCGTCCGTTTCCCCTGGAAATCCGGTAATTACGTCGGCTGCAATGCAGGCATAAGGCATTAATTTTTTGATCGTTTGAACCCGTTCCCCGAAAACCTCACGTTTGTATTTGCGTTTCATCAGTTCCAGAATACGGTCGGTTCCCGATTGCAGGGGGATATGGAAATGCGGCATAAACTTACGACTGCCGGCTACCAGTGTGATGATGTCGTGGTTCAGCAGTTCCGGCTCTACCGATGAAATCCGTATTCTGTCGATGCCCTCAATGGTTTCAAGTCCTTTGAGAAGGTCGAAGAAACGTTCGTTCTGATGCCGGCCGAAGTCTCCAATGTTTACGCCCGTAAGAACAATTTCCC
>DJVU01000013.1:0-5180 GCA_002441345.1 Bacteroidales bacterium UBA6248 | reverse complement strand
TAGTTTTCTGCTTGCCAAGCGTATCAATATACTCAGGCAGACGGTATTTGTCGTTGTTTCCAAGAACGATTTCAACGCCTCTGATTTTGCGGATTTCTTCGGGTCGGAGTTGCGAATAGCAGCCGATAACGGCTACCGATGCTTCGGGATTTTTCCGCATTGCCTGGCGGATTGCAGCACGGGTTTTTTTTTCGGCATGTCCGGTAACGGTGCAGGAGTGTATCACGTAATAGTCGGCACTGTCGCCGAATGCAACGGTTTCGTATTCCGTTTCCGGGAATTTGCGGGCTATGGCAGAGGTTTCGGCAAAGTTGAGTTTACAGCCAAACGTTTGAAAGGCAATTTTTTTCTTCATTGATGCAAAGATAGTCAATTGTTGCACACACGCTCGGGCAGAACGGCTTAGGGCCCGGTGGCCGGAATGCAGGTGTTCCTTTTTTCTTATTCCTGACTGCATTAGGAGCTTCGAATGCCTGATGATGACAGATTCGGTCTAAAAAGTTATACCTTTGTGCGGCCGCAGCGGGAAGTATTATTGAAGCAGGATGTCCGGCACAATCTACAAACACATCGATCTGCAAAAAGGATGGAAAATCAAATTATTGATACTATTGCTGCTTCCATTAACCGTTGGGCTGGTAAGGTGATTCTGATTGTAGAAGACGTTGAATCCAATTATCAGTTTCTTGCAGCTGCCCTGAGTAAATCGGGAGCTGAGCTTTTGTGGGCACGAACCGGTGAAGAGGCTCTGGAGCTGATAAACAGTCAGCAGCAGATAGATCTGGTGTTGATGGATATAAGGCTGGTGAATCTCGACGGGTACGGAGTTACACGGGAGCTGAAAAAACGCAGACCGGATCTTCCGGTTATAGCGCAGACTGCCTTTGCCATGAAAGGCGAGCAGGAAAAGAGCAAAGAAGCAGGATGCGATGCATACCTTGCCAAGCCGATACGTCCTTCAGAACTTTTAAAGGCTGTCAGCCGCTACATTTGACTTTCGTGTCCTTCCGAACAGTTTTTTCGTGAAATGCTGCAGTAATATTCCGCCAATTATCAGGCTTAGTCCTGCTATGGTGGAAAGCATGATTTTTTCACCCACCAGCACAGAAACCAGAATCAGCGACAGAAAAGGGGAGAGGTAAACAAGATTGCTTACCCGGGCCGTATTTTCGGCATATTTCAGTGCTTTCAGCCAAAGAACGAATGTAATTCCCATTTCAAACAGTCCTATGTATGCGGCGCCAATTCCTCCTTTAATGCCTGGCAGTACAAAATCGCCCGTGGCAAGCACAAACAGAAGGGTATAGACAAATCCGAATAAAAAATTCAAAAACAGTTTTTCGGTTTCCTCGCGCTTGTCGCGAAGGTTAAGAAGCCAGTACACTGCCCAGAAAAATGCACTGGATAAGGCTAATCCAACCCCAAGGGGATTGGAGAAATCAAGCGTGCCAATGCGACCACTGGTAGCAATCACGAGGGTTCCTGTAAAGCTGATCAGCAGAGCTATCAGACTCATCCAGGTGATTTTCTGCTTCAGCACCGGAACCGAGAGCAATACCAGAATCATGGGCCAGATATAATTGAGAGCAACTGCTTCCTGAGCCTGCAAAATAGAATAGGCCTTAAGCAGAATAAGATAATAGGCAAAGGGATTTATTAAGCCCATCAGTGCCGACCGGGCAATGGCACCTATGCTGGTGTGGTGCATATTTTTTATGCGGCCATTGGCAATCAACAGGATAAGCAGCACTACACAGGAGGTAAAGCTGGCATAAAGGAGCGTTTGAGCGTATGTGAGGTATCCGAGCGTCAGCTTGAAAGCTGAGCCTACAGTCGACCAAAGCAAAACGGTTGCAATGGCAAAAAACAGTGCTTTCCGGTTGTCTTTCATCCCGCAAAGGTAATGAATGGCACAATGCTCCGCTCGCTTAAAGTCGGCAGCTCGAGTTTCTTTATCCTGTGAGATCCAGTATGTTGTAATTCCGGTTCGGGTTCACCTGCCTTTTTACGTTTAACGTTCTAATATAGTTTGATTTAGAAAAACCGGGAGGGCTTGCCAATCACCAAAAAGTAATTACTTTTGCTTCAAATTAATCCAATCTGACTTTATGAATAAATTAGCTGTTGTTGCATTAGGTGGAAATGCTTTGCTCAGGAGCGACCAGAAAGGGACCATCGACGATCAGGAACGCAATGTTTACGAAACTGCTGAACGCCTGCTTACCCTTATCCGGTCAGACTACAATCTTGTTATCACCCACGGGAACGGCCCCCAGGTCGGAAACATCCTGCTTGCCAATACGGCAGGACATAAAATGTACGGACTGCCCGATATGCCGCTTGATATAGCAGTTGCTTATTCACAGGGCTTTATAGGTTACATCATCGAACAGCAGTTGCGCAATGTGATGATGGCCAACGACCTTGACAGGGATATCATTTCCATTATAACTCAGGTGCTTGTAGATAAGGACGATCCCGCATTCAGCAACCCGACTAAGCCGGTTGGACCTTATTACACCAGGGAAGAGGCGGAGGCAATCACTGCCGAAACAGGATCCGTGTTTGCTGCAGATCCCAGAGGAAGGGGATACCGTAAGGTCGTAGCCAGTCCCAAACCCCTTGTTATTAACAATCAGAAGTCGATTGAATCGCTTGCTCGGGCCGGACAAATTGTCATTGCTGTGGGCGGTGGCGGAATTCCTGCCTTCTATATTGAAGAAAATAAACTGCAGGGTATTGATGCCGTTATCGATAAAGATCTGGCCTCATCGCTGCTGGCAGTTCACATTCGCGCCGATAAGTTCTTTGTGCTGACCGACGTGCCAAAGGTGTGTATCAACTACAATACGCCTCAGGAAAAAGCTCTTGACCGTATGACGATTGCCGAAGCGAAAAGGTATCTGTCTGAAGGTCAGTTTGCAGAAGGTAGTATGGCTCCGAAGATCAGGGCTGCAATCGGTTTTGTGGAAGGCAGTGGTAAGGATGCCATCATCACAAGTGCCGACAAACTGGGTATCGACAACGGGGGAACGCGTATCGTAATCGTTTAATTTTTTTGAAAGTATAAACATTAAAATCATCATTGTCATGGCTTTTAACTTAAGAAACAGGAATTTTCTCAAACTTCTGGATTTTACCCCTCAGGAGATTAAACATCTGCTTCAGCTTTCGGCTGATCTGAAAAAGGCAAAATATGCAGGCACCGAGCAGCCCCGTCTGAAAGGAAAGAACATCGTTCTTCTTTTTGAAAAGGATTCAACCAGAACTCGTTGTGCCTTTGAAGTAGCTGCTCTGGATCAGGGCGCACACGTTACCTACCTTGGCCCTTCCGGATCGCAGATGGGCAAAAAGGAATCGATGAAAGATACGGCCAGGGTTCTCGGACGCATGTACGATGGCATCGAATACCGCGGCTACGGTCAGTATATCGTTGAAGAACTTGGCAAATACGCCGGTGTTCCGGTTTGGAATGGTTTAACCAATGAGTTTCACCCCACCCAGATTCTTGCCGATTTTCTTACCATGATGGAGCATTCCGATAAGCCGCTGCATCATGTATCGTTCTGCTACCTCGGCGATGCCCGCAACAACATGGGCAACTCGCTTATGGTTGGAGCCGCCAAGATGGGTATGGACTTCCGTGCCGCTGCTCCCAAGGCATGCTGGCCCGATGAAGCACTAGTTGCTCAGTGCCGCGAAATCGCCAAAAAAACAGGAGCAAAAATTACCCTTACCGAATCGGTGGAAGAGGGCGTAAAAGGCGTTGATTTTCTGTATACCGATGTCTGGGTATCGATGGGCGAACCGGCAGAAGTTTGGGCAGAGCGTATCAAACTGCTGAGTCCATATCAGGTTAATATGGATGTGGTGAAAAAAACCGGAAATCCCAACGTTAAGTTCCTGCACTGTCTCCCCGCATTCCATAACAGGGAAACCGTTATCGGAGAGGATGTATTCCAAAAATACGGCCTTGAGGCCATGGAAGTAACCGATGATGTATTCGAATCACCAATGTCGGTTGTTTTTGATGAAGCGGAAAACAGGCTTCATACCATAAAGGCCGTGATGGTTGCCACTCTCGGGTGCTGATACCAAACGTGTTTTATAAAAAAACAGGCGGGATTCCCGCCTGTTTTTTTTATCTGTTACTGTCTGAGGTTCATCGCAGTAATCATTTCTTCGAGCTGGGTTCGCATGGCAGCATTCACTTCATCGAACTGTCCCTTGTCGGATAGGGAGCCCCTGACACCGAAATAGAATTTTATCTTTGGTTCCGTACCTGAGGGACGAACGGTGATTTTGCTGCCGCCCCTGAGGAAAAACTGAAGTACATCCGATTTTGGAAGATCAATGGAGCTTACAGCACCGGATTCCATATCGGTTTCTTTCTGCAGCTTGTAATCACGGATGCGCTCTACCGGAATGCCGTTGATTTCGCGTGGCGGCTTGCTGCGGTAGCCATCCATCATTTGCTGGATTTCTTCAGCGCCGGCTTTGCCTTTTTTGGTAATGGAAATCAGATCTTCAAGGTAAAATCCGTATTCATGGTATATATTGATAAGCAGGTCGTACATGCTCATGCCCATATTTCTGGCCCATGCCGCAGTTTCGGCCAGCATGGCACAAGCCATAACAGCATCTTTGTCGCGAACCTGATCTCCAACCAGATATCCGTAACTTTCTTCCCCGCCACCAATAAAAGTGCGTTCGCCTTCAAACCGGCGGATGATTTCAGCGATGTATTTGAATCCTGTAAGCACATCAAACGATTCAACACCGTGGCTGTTGGCAATTTCTTTGAGCAGCTCAGAGGTAACAATGGTTTTGGCGATGAACTCCTTACCGGTGAGCTTGCCTTTTTGCTTCCATTGCCTGATCAGGTAATAAATCAGCAGGGATGCCGACTGGTTTCCATTGAGAAGGATAAAGTTGTCGTTGTTATCTTTCACCCCAATACCAACCCTGTCGGCGTCAGGATCGGTTGCAAGAATAAGGTCAGCATTGATTTTTTTTGCAAGCTTAAGGGCAAGCTCCATGGCAGCTTTCTCTTCGGGATTTGGAGAGTGCACGGTAGGGAAGTTGCCGTCAGGGGTTTGCTGCTCTTTAACAAGATTTATGCTGGTAAAGCCGAATGCTTTGAGTGCTTCGGGAACCAGCCTGTATCCCGTGCCGTGAAT
>DJVU01000087.1:18940-19377 GCA_002441345.1 Bacteroidales bacterium UBA6248 | reverse complement strand
CCAAAACGCCCGATTTTAACATACACATTCTTTCCCGACCCGGGGTCAGAACCCAGCAAACGCTCTCCCTTCACTTTATCCGATTTCTCAAGGGTTTCCTTTACCTGACGGGCAAAGGGAGCATAAAAATCCTTAATCATCTGGTTCCAGACCTTCTGCCCCTGCGCAATTTCGTCGAACTCTTTTTCAACGTTTGCCGTGAAATTGTAATCCAGAATATTTTCAAAATTCTGAACCAGAAATGCTGTCACCAGAGTTCCTATGTCGGTCGGAAAGAGTTTGCCCTTTTCCTGACCGGCATTTTCGGTCTTAACGGTCTCTGTGATTTTGTTGCCTTTCAGCTTCAGCAGATTGAAGTTACGCTGGGTGCCGGGACGGTCTTCCTTCACCACATATTCTCTCTTCTGGATGGTAGAGATGGTGGGAGCATACGTGGA
>DJVU01000087.1:0-18814 GCA_002441345.1 Bacteroidales bacterium UBA6248 | reverse complement strand
CGTTCCAGTTCGGCATCCGCCATCTGTGAAGCAATGGTGCGCTTCCAGATGAGGTTGTACAGCTTCTGCTGCGAAGCATCCCCGCTGATTTCCCGGTGGTTCATATAGGTGGGGCGGATGGCCTCGTGCGCTTCCTGTGCACCTTTCGACCTGGTGGCGTACTGACGGGTTTTGACATACCGCTCGCCAAACAGGGAAACGATCTCTTCCTTTGCCATGTTAATGGCAAGTCCCGAAAGATTTACCGAGTCGGTACGCATATAGGTAATCTTACCTGCCTCATAAAGCTGCTGTGCCACCANNGGTGCAGGCGATTTGCGTGCCGGGCGGGTTTCAATATCGCCCACCTTGTAGGCAGCACCCACACAGGTATTCAGAAAAGCAAGAGCTTCGGGCTTTTCCGAAAACCGTTTGCCAAGTTCTGCCTGAATTTTGGGGCTGTTGTCCTCACCTGTTATGGTAAAGGTTGCCGTTACCCGGTAGCTGTAAGTGCTTTTAAATGCCTTGATCTCTTCTTCGCGTTCCACGATCAGCCTTACGGCTACCGACTGAACACGGCCGGCGGATAATGCCGGTTTCACCTTTTTCCAAAGAACGGGAGATATTTCGAAACCTACCAGGCGGTCGAGGACGCGACGTGCCTGCTGGGCATCCACCAGATTGATGTCGATACTCCGGGGATTTTTTATGGCCTCGGTGATGGCCGATTTGGTAATCTCATGGAATACAATGCGGCGGGTTTTGGCCGGATCCAGTGCAAGAGTCTCCTGTAGATGCCAGGAAATGGCCTCTCCTTCACGGTCTTCATCGGAAGCCAGCCACACAAGCTCCGCTTCGGATGCAATCTTTTTCAGCTCTTTAACCAGTTTGAGTTTATCGCCCGGAATCTCATAACTGGGAGCAAAGTCGTTGTCCACATCCACCCCCAGCTGTTTTTTGCTTAGGTCGCGCACATGTCCGAAACTCGATTTAACAATGAAATCCTTACCCAGGAATCCTTCTATGGTTTTGGCCTTGGCAGGTGACTCAACAATTACAAGATTTTTAATCATAACAGGCAGGCTTGTTCGTATCGGATACGTTGAAAATGGGCACAAAAGTAACACAATAATACCGAACTCCCGTTTACAGGGGTCCACTTTAATTTACAACAAGATAAAAATGAGCCTGTTCAATAAATGCGTAATTTTGCCGTCCGCCTGAAAAACCGCATTTTACACAAGCCTTAAAAAATAAGTGGAAGATAAACGCAAACTTTATATTGAAACATACGGCTGCCAGATGAACTTCTCCGACAGCCAGATTGTGGGATCGATCATGACCGACCACAACTTTGAAACGACCGGCAACATTGAGGAAGCCGATCTTATTTTTGTTAATACCTGTTCCATCAGGGATAATGCTGAAAAAAGGGTAAGAGCGCGCCTCCGCGAGTTTAAGCGTTACAAAAAACAAAAACCCGGGCTTATCATCGGTGTGCTCGGATGTATGGCCGAGCGGCTAAGGGAGCAGCTGATCAGCGAAGAAAAAATGGTGGATGTTATCGTTGGACCCGATGCCTACCGCGACCTTCCACGGCTGCTTTCAATTGCTGAAACCGGACAGAAAGCCATCAACGTCATACTTTCGGCCGACGAAACCTATGCCGATATCAACCCGGTACGGCTCGACAGCAACGGGGTTTCGGCTTACATCTCGATCATGCGCGGATGCGAGAATTTCTGCAGCTACTGCGTGGTGCCTTATACCCGCGGAAAAGAGCGCAGCCGCGACCCTCAGACCATCGTGGATGAAGCCCGTTCGCTATTCGCTCAGGGCTACCGCGAAGTTACCCTGCTCGGACAAAATGTCAATTCCTATAAATGGGACGACACCGGTTTTGCAAGCCTTATCGGGATGGTAGCACAGGTAAACCCCCTGCTCAGAGTTCGTTTTGCCACATCGCACCCGAAGGATCTCAGCGACGAGCTGCTCCGGACCATGGCAGCCTACCCCAACATCTGCCGGTCCATTCACCTGCCCCTGCAATCGGGAAGCAACAGAATCCTGAAACGGATGAACCGCAAATACGACCGCGACTGGTATATGAAACGGATAGAAGCTATTCGCACCTATCTGCCCGATTGCGCCATCTCAACCGATATTATTGCAGGATTCTGCTCCGAAACGGATGAAGACCACCACGATACGCTTGAAATGATGCGAACTGCAGCATACGATTATGCGTTTATGTTCAAATATTCGGAACGCCCCGGCACCCTGGCGCATAAAAAATATCCCGACGATGTACCCGATGAGGTGAAAAGCAGCCGGCTTAAAGAAATTATAGACCTGCAACAGGAACTTTCGCATAAAAGCAACCGGGCCGATGTGGGAAAAACTTTTGAAGTGCTTGCCGAAAGCACCTCCAAAAAATCCGGAATGGAACTCTCGGGACGAAACAGTCAGAACAAGGTGGTTGTCTTCCCGAAAAAAAACTACAAACCGGGTGACTACGTAAAGGTTAAAATCAATGCCTGTACAACGGCAACACTAAGAGGCGAAGCGATTGATTAACAGCAGCAGGGCATCTGCCATAAGGCTTTTGCATTATCTGACAAGCATGCATCATCATTTTTTGCCCTGGAGACGGATTGTAATTAAAATATAAAAGTTAAATTTGCCATTCTAAAAATATATGACATTTAGGGCATTAACCCCTGAAAACGGCAATTTTATCTGAATTACAACCGTTATTTGAAACCAGCATTCTGTTACCTCAACGTCCAAACCCGATTAACTGACCTGAACCCTGTTTATACCTCATGCTAACGGATATGAAAAAAATCCTCCTTATCCTTCTTGTTTCTGTAACTGCAACTTCCTGTGTATCACTCAAAAAAGTCAGATATATTCAGGACACGGAGATCAATCCGCAATTTGGCACCAAAGAGTATCCGAACGAAAGCCTGGATACCTACCGGATACATCCGGGCGATCACCTTTACATAGATATCAAAAGCCTCGACAGTAAAAATACCAATCCGTTTCAATCGAGCCAGACTACGGGTTACCAGATGTCTTCCGAGGCATCCATATATCTGAACAGTTACATGGTAAACGATTCCGGGTACATCGACTTCCCCGTTGTCGGGAGGGTTTACGTCAGGGATCATACGATGGAAGAAGTGAAAACAAAGCTGCAGAAAACGGTGGATGAATACTTTCAGTTTACTTCCGTTTCCGTGAAACTGGTCAATTTTAAAATCAGCCTTCTCGGAGAAATAACCAGACCGGGAACGTATCCCATCTACCAGAACAACATCAATATTTTTCAGGCTATCAGTCTCGGGGGCGATCTTACCACTTTTGCCAACCGCGCAAAGGTTAAAGTTATCCGAAAGACCGAAAGCGGATCCTCGGTTCATGAGCTAAGCCTTCTGAAATCCGACATCCTGACATCGGAAGCCTATTACCTGAAACCCGACGATATTGTATATTTTGAACCCATTGGAGGAAGAAACTTTACATTTAAGGAATTCCCCTACGCGATAATATTCTCAACCATCTCAACCACATTGCTAATTATCAATTTTTTCATTGTCAATAAAAAATAACCCCTGAACGGCGTGGAGAACTACATTAACGAAATCAACCAGGAAGAATCGATCGACTTCAAACAACTGTTCTTCAAGTTTTACCGGTACTGGTATTTCTTTGTCATCACGGTATTTATTGCACTGGTAGTTGCCTTTCTGTTCAACAAATTCACGGCACCGGTATACAAAGTAGGTACTACCGTGCTCGTCAGGAATGAAAAATCAGGTATAGATCCACAGGCACTTCTCGGGCTGGGAACTCTGAAGAGCAACCAGAATCTTGAAAACGAAATTGGTGTACTCAAATCCCGCTCTCTGGTTAGCCGGGCAATAAAATCGCTCGATTTCAAGGTATCCTATTACATGGAGGATAACTTTATTACCCGCGAACTCTACACCGAGTCGCCGTTTACGGTTGTTTTCGACACCGCGAATCCTCAGCCCGTCCATCTGCAATTTAATCTGAAGATTCTGCCCGGAAATCAGTTTTCGCTCTCTACCGAAGGGGAATCGGCCATGCTTTACTCTTTCTCCAATAATCAGGTGCTTGAAAAACTGGGGAAAAAAGTAAATGTCAACGGCAAATTTAACTTTGGTGAAGAGATATCAGGTCAGTACTACAACTTTAAGATTCTGCTGAATCCCAACTACAAACCCCAGATACACCTCAACAGGAATATGTCCTTCACCTTCAACAGGACAGAAGATCTGACAAGGATGTTCATGGGATATACCATTGAACCAATCAATCGTGAGGCGTCCATTGTTGAAATCTCGATGAAGACCACCAATGTGCGTAAAGCTGCCGACTTTCTGAATACCCTTACTGCCACTTACCTGCAGCGTGGTCTTGAAAAGAAGAACCAGATTGCCACCAATACCATCAACTTCATCGACGACCAGCTTCTCGGTATAACCGACTCGCTGCAGATGGCCGAATCGAACCTTCAGCAGTTCCGAACCACCAATGAGGTTATGAATCTCGATTTCCAGACTGAGCAGGTTTTTTCCATGATGCGGGAGCTGGAAAACCGTAAGGCCGAGCTGCTGGTGAAAAATCAGTATTACACCTATCTGCGCGATTACCTGCGCGACGAAGGCAGCGACATCAACGGACTTACCGTTCCTTCATCCATGGGAATTGACGATCCGGTGCTGACGCAACTGATCAACGAACTTACCCGGCTTTATGCACAGCGAAGCGAAGCCCTGCTTACCGCCAGGGAAAAAAATCCCATTATCGCTTCCTATGACGACCGGATACGGGTCAACAAACGTACGCTTGAGGAGAACATTAAAAACATTATCAACACCTCCGGCATTTCCATTCGTGACATCGAAAGCAGGATTAGCCAGCTGTCGTCGCGTATCAACCAGCTCCCCAGCACACAGCGTCAGCTTTTTGGCATCGAACGCAAATTCAAACTCAACGACGCCATCTATACCTTTTTGCTCGAAAAACGTTCGGAAGCCCAGATTACCAGGGCTTCAAACATGCCCGACAACGAAGTGCTCGACCCCGCAACCCTCGACCACCTTCAACCGGTTTTCCCGAGAAAATCGATGAACTATACCATAGCCCTGCTGCTGGGAATGATACTGCCGGTTGTGTACGTTCTTGGAAAAGAGTACTTCAACGATAAGCTGGAAGACAAAAAAGACATCGAACGTATTACCAGCCTGCCCATGCTCGGGCACATCATCCACAACAACAAAAACAGCCAGATTGTAGTGGCCGAATACCCGAAATCATCCATTGCCGAATCGTTCCGCTCTGTAAGAACCAACCTCGGCTACTATGCTCAGGGGAAAGACAAGCAGGTGATACTGGTAACCTCAACCATGGTTAGTGAAGGGAAAACTTTCACTTCTATGAACCTGGCCTCTATTTATGCCCTTTACGGGAAGAAGACCCTGCTGATGGGATACGACCTCCGGAAGCCAAAAATCTACCAGGATTTCGGTATGTCGAACACCGAAGGCATCAGCTCGTTCCTGATTTATAAAAACGACCTTCAGGACATCATCCAGAAATCGCCCCTCGAGAACCTCGATATCATCATGGCCGGCCAGGTACCGCCAAACCCCGCCGAGCTTATCGGTTCCGAACGGAATACCGAGCTCATCAACCGGCTGAAAGAAATTTACGATTATATCATCATCGATACACCCCCCGTCGGACTTGTGACCGATGCCTTCCTGCTGATGAAATATTCAGACGTGAACATCTATGTGGTACGTCAGAATTACACCGACCGCAAAGTGTTCGAATCCATCATCAACGACATCGAAAACAGGAAAATACCCAATTTTACCATCCTGTTGAACGACGTTAAGATGGATAAAAACAGCTATGGTTACGGGTACGGGTATGGCTACGGGTATGGTTACGGTTACGGCTATTACACCGACGATCAGGAACCCGATAAAGAGGGATTGTTCTCCAGAATTTTCAAAAAAAGTTAGACCTGTATGGTTAACGAAGAGCTTTCCCTCTGGGGAGAGCTCTTCGCTCTTTATAGCCGGTACTGAAGGCTGCTGAAGCATGCGGTGCGTAAAGCAGGGCGGGGATTTCGGGTGATGATGCAAGCCCTGAGAAATTCACTTCCGACGGGTTGAAAATAATAGTAGCTTTGCAGTTCCGCAGAGCGGATAACATTAGCTATGCACGATCCGGGATATAGACAACTGATGGAGCAAAAGCTCGGGCAACGGGCCAGGGTGATCTGGCTGACCGGCCTGCCCTGCTCCGGCAAAACCACCCTGGGAATGGGCCTGCACGCAGCCCTGCTCGAACGGGGTTATGCTGTGCGACTGCTCGACGGCGACATCACCCGTAAAGGACTCTGCCGGGATCTCGGCTTCAGTCCGGCCGACCGCGAAGAGAATATCCGAAGGGTGGCCGAGCTGTCAAAACTGTTTGCCGACAGCGGCTTTATCACCATCAATGCATTTATTACACCAACCGAAGCCCTTCGCAAACTGGCAAGCGAAATCATAGGAGCTGAAGATATGGTGAACGTATACATCAACGCCCCGCTCGAAGTATGCGAAAACCGCGACGTAAAAGGGATGTACCGAAAAGCCCGTCAGGGAATGATCAGCGACTTTACCGGCGTAACAGCCCCTTTTGAAGTGCCGCTTCACCCCGATATCGAAATCGATACAACCAATTCGAATCCCGAAAAAAATACAGCCGAGCTGCTGCAATTCATCTTACCCTTAATCAGAATAAAGGCATGATAAGCAAATTCTCCCTTACACATCTCGAAGAACTGGAATACGAATCCATTTATGTGATACGTGAGGTTGCCGCACAGTTTGAACGGCCCGTTCTCCTGTTCTCGGGAGGGAAAGATTCCATCGTAATGACACATCTGGCCATGAAAGCTTTCTGGCCCGCCAGACTTCCGTTCCCGTTGCTGCACATCGATACCGGGCATAACTTTGAAGAAACCCTGGTATACCGCGATAACCTGGTGAAAAAGCTGGGAGCCACACTGATCGTAGGTTCCGTTCAGGAAAGCATTAATAACGGCAGGGTAGTGGAAGAAAAAGGGGTAAACGCCAGCCGGAACATTCTGCAGACTACCACCCTTCTCGATACCATCGAAAAGTATAAATTTGATGCAGCTATGGGTGGCGGAAGGCGAGACGAAGAAAAAGCCCGTGCAAAAGAACGTTTCTTTTCTCACCGCGATGAGTTCGGACAATGGGATCCCAAAAACCAGAGACCGGAACTGTGGAATATCTTCAACGGACGCAAAAATCCGGGCGAACACTTCAGGGTATTCCCTATCAGCAACTGGACCGAAATGGACGTATGGCAATACATCCTCAGGGAAAACATAGAACTTCCCAGTATTTACTTTACCCACCAGCGCGAAGTGTTTAACCGCGACGGCGTGTGGCTGGCAAAAGCTCCCTTTATGAAACTGAAAGACGGGGAGAAATACGAAACCCGCACCGTACGCTGCCGTACCATCGGCGATATCTCCTGCACCGGACTTACCCTTTCGGCTGCCAACAGCCTCGAGGAAATCATAGGCGAAATTGCCGCCACACGCGTTACCGAAAGGGGTGGCAGAGCCGATGATATGCGATCGGAAGCTGCCATGGAAGACAGAAAAAAAGAAGGATATTTCTGACCCATTCCCCCGGAATCCCCGAGCGTTCAACAAATTAATACCCGGAATTAACTAAGTAACAATTTCCCGACTATGACTGAATTTTCTTCCAAAGGTTACCTCGATATGGAACTGCTTCGGTTTACAACCGCAGGCAGCGTGGATGACGGTAAAAGCACTCTCATCGGAAGACTTCTGTACGACAGCAAATCCATCTTCGAAGATCAGCTCGAAGCCGTAAAAAGAGCCAGCATCCGAAGAGGAAATGAACACATCGACCTGGCACTTCTCACCGACGGACTGAGAGCAGAGCGCGAACAGGGAATCACCATTGATGTTGCTTACCGGTACTTTGCCACTCCAAAACGAAAATTTATCATTGCCGACACCCCGGGTCACATTCAGTATACCCGAAATATGGTTACCGGCGCTTCCACCGCCAATGCCGCCATCATCCTCATCGACGGGCGCAACGGGGTTACCGAACAAACCTGCCGGCATTCCTACATCGCCTCCCTGCTGCAAATTCCTCACGTCATCATCTGCATCAACAAAATGGACCTCGTGGATTACAGCCAGGAACGGTATGAACAGATAAAGGAGGAGTTCGGCATCTTTGCCCGCATGCTCGATATCCGCGAAATCACCTACGTGCCTATCAGTGCCCTTTACGGCGATAATGTGGTGGACTCTTCCGTAAATATGCCCTGGTACTCCGGCGGAACCCTGCTCCAGGTACTCGAAAACATTGAGATCGGCAACGATCATAATCTTGTCGACCCCCGATTCCCGGTTCAGCACGTAATACGCCCTCTTAGCGACGAATACCACGATTACAGAGGATATGCCGGAAGAGTGGCCGGCGGTGTCTTTTTCCCGGGCGACAAAGTCACCGTTCTGCCGTCGATGCTCACAAGCAAAATTAAATCCATCGATGTTCTTGAAGGTACCCTTGACGAAGCCTGGGCACCCATGTCGGTTGCCTTCTCCCTTGAAGACGATATCGATATCAGCCGCGGCGATATGATCGTGAAAGAGGAGAACTTGCCTGCAGTTACCCAGGATATTGAAATCATGATGTGCTGGATGAACGAAAAACCCATGCAGCTGAACGGAAAATATGCCGTGAAACATACTACCCGCGATGTGCGATGCATCATTAAAGAGATCAGCTACAAGGTGAATGTAAATACGCTGGAAAAAGTATACGATGACAAGCATGTAGGCCTTAACGACATCGCCTGTGTGAAAATACGCACCACCAGACCCCTGTTCATCGACCCGTACAACCGAAACCGCCGCACCGGTGCCTTGATCATCATCGATGAGGCAAGCAACAACACCGTCGGAGTTGGCATGGTAACCGACGGGCCGCAGGCATAAACTTCCGCCTTCAGCGAAAGCACAAACATCTGAGTACATAAAAACTCCCCGGCTCATTAAATGCGCCGGGGAGTTATCGTTTCAGCCGGATAAATCACCGGCTCCTGCGAACAGGTTCACCATCATCAAGCACAAAATCCATCTGCTTCTTCAGCAGATCCACACGACGGACCCTGATCCTTACCGGGGCACCAAGTTTGAACTCCCGCCCGTGATGCTGTCCGATTACCCTGTAATTGTCTTCATCCAGATAGTAGAAGTCATCGTCCATGTATCGCAGGGAAACCATTCCTTCGCACTTACTGCCCTCCAGCTCCACAAAAATTCCGTATTTGCTCACGCCGGAGATCTTGCCGTCGAATGATTGTCCGATTTTGTCCATAAGATACTCGGCCTGTTTGTATTTTACCGAAGCCCTTTCTGCCTCAACTGCTTTACGTTCCATTTCGGAACTGTGTACACAGTATTCCTCGAACTCATCCTGATTTACCGAAGGTTTTCCGGCCAGGTATCGGTCGAGCAGGCGGTGTACCATAAGGTCGGGATACCGGCGGATGGGAGAGGTAAAATGCGTGTAATAAGGGAAAGCCAGTCCGTAGTGACCCACATTAACGGTTGAATACTCGGCTTTTGACATGGTTCGGATGGCTATGGACTCGATCATGTGCTCCTCACCTTTACCAGCAATCTGCTCAAACAGGTTATTAAATGAATTTACCACCCCTTTGCGGGAGCTCAGATTAAGCCTATAGCCCAGTTTGGTGATAAATTCCGCAAAGCGCTGCAGTTTTTCGGGATTGGGCTCATCGTGAACCCGGTAAACAAAGGTTCTGGGCTTTGCATTACCGGTCTTTTTACCGATTTTCTCGGCCACCTTTCGGTTTGCCAGCAGCATGAAATCCTCGATAAGCATGTTCGACTCCTTCTGCTCCTTGATATAGGTATCTACAGGTTTCCCCTTTTCGTCGAGGATAAACTTAACTTCCTGCGAGTTGAACGCGATGGCTCCTTTACGGAAGCGCTCTTTGCGAAGTGCCGAAGCCAGGTTATGAAGTACCATGATCCGGTCGCGGAATTCGCTTTCACCACCTTCAATCACAGCCTGTACCTCTTCGTAGTTGTAACGCCGGTCGCTGTTGATTACCGTACGGCCAAACCACTCGCTGGTAACCCTTGCCTGATCGTCGAGGGTAAAAACAGCAGAATAACACAACTTGTCTTCGTTGGGACGAAGGGAGCAAACATTATTGGAGAGCTTTTCAGGAAGCATGGGAATGGTGCGGTCGACAAGATAAATGGATGTCCCGCGCTCAAACGCTTCACGGTCGATTGCCGAGCCGGTTTTCACGTAATACGATACATCGGCGATATGCACGCCTGCCTCCCACTCCCCGGAGCTGAGCCTGCGCAGCGAAAGTGCATCGTCGAAGTCCTTGGCATCCTCAGGGTCGATGGTGATGGTCCACACATCCCTGAAGTCTCGCCGGGCCTGTATTTCGGAAGCCGGTATCCCCTCAGGAATGTTTTCAGCCTCTTTCATGGTTTGCTTGTTAAACTGCAGCGGAAACTCAAACGAAGCCAGGATGGAGTTCATCTCCACATCGTTATCTCCGGGTTTGCCAAGTACCTGCATAATCTCACCGAAGGGATTCTTCGACCGTTCGGGCCAGTCGGTAATCCGGGCAATGGCCTTTTGTCCGTGTGTGGCTTTATTCATCGACTCTTTTGGGATGAAGATATCGACAGGAATCGAAACATCGTCGGGAACCAGGAAGGCGAATTTCCCGCTGATCTGAACCGTTCCCACGTACTGGCTCCTTCCCCTCTGCAGCACTTCCACTATCTGGCCTTCCGTTTTGCGGCCCTTGCGCATGGGAAAAAGATGCACCCTGACGGTATCTCCGTGCAGGGCATGGCCAGTGTTGTTGGCCGCAATAAATACATCTTCATCAAGCTCAGGCGTCGCCACATAAGCCTTGCCCGTCTGTTTCATATCGACAATACCGGTTATGGCGGTGTGAAGTATTTTATCGGCCAGCAGCTCCGGATTGTATTTGTACTTCCCACGGTTCGTCTCTAATACTATGTTGTCCTTTGCCAGCTTATCGAGCAGTGATTTTACAAGCTCCCGGCTTTCTTTGCCGGTGATTCCGAGTTCGTTGGAAACCTGCCTGAAATTAAATGCCCTGAAAGGATTTGCCGAAAACAGCGTTTCAACGGTTTTGATAAAAGGATCCTGCTTACCTGAAGCACTTGCCGGCTTTTTCTTCTTTGCCATGATGGGTTGTTTTAGTATTGTAAAAGTAATCATTTCCGTTAAGGATGCTGGCATTAACAGCCCTAAACCTGCGTTTTCAATGCATAACCACCTTTTGAGACAAGCCCTCCCCTGAATCCGAAACCCATATTTTTCATGAAAAGGAGAATAGAATTCACACGAATGAAAAAAATTTTGTGAAAACCGTATTACCTTTTGTGATTTTGTAAATAAACAAGTTGATTGATGCACCGGGAGACCCGGACTCTGGTTAATTTTTTTACATATTTACCAGGACTGTTCCGGACTTAGTAATCGCTCACTTACTGCTACGACATGGAAAAAAAACGCATTTTGATTGCCGAGGACAATATCATCAACCAAAAGGTCGCGTTATTATTACTGCAAAAGTACAATCAAACCATCGACATCGCTGAAAACGGGATGATCGCCGTGGAGAAGTTCCGGACCGAGAAATACGATCTGGTGCTTATGGATTTGCATATGCCCGAACTCGATGGTTTTGAAGCTACCTTAAAAATCAGGGAAATTGAAGAGTCGGAAAAACGCAATCAGAAAGTAAAAATCTTTGCTATGACGGCAAGTGCCGTTTCCGACGACAGCGACCGATGCTATGCCGTTGGTATGGACGGATACATTACCAAGCCATTCAAAGCCGAGGAAGTAATTAAAGCACTTGAATAGGTTCCCTGCCGGGAATTGCTTCGATTAACTCACGGGTATATCCGGAGGAGGGATTGTTGTATACGTGATCGGCCTCGCCCGATTCTGCAATCCTGCCCTGTTTCATCACTAGCATGCGGTCCGACATAAACTTCACCACCGACAAATCGTGTGAAATGAAAATATAGGTGAAGCCGAAATCCCTTTTCAGATCGTTCAGCAGGTTGAGCACCTGAGCCTGTACCGATACATCGAGTGCCGACACCGACTCATCGCAGATGATAAACCGGGGATTGAGAGCCAGTGCCCGGGCAATGCATATCCTCTGCCTCTGCCCGCCCGAGAACTGATGCGGATACCGGTTGTAATGCTCCCGGACGAGTCCAACCCGTTCAAGTAAGTCCATAACCCTGCTCCTGCCCTCTTTCCTGCTGCCCGCCAGACCGTGTACAAGCATGGGTTCTAAAATAGCTTCTCCTGCCGTGATGCGCGGATTTAGCGAGGAATAGGGATCCTGAAAAATGATCTGCATGGATGTGCGCTTCCTGCGCAGCGCTTCCGGACTAAGCGTGGTCAGCTCTTCCCCGTCGAATACTACGCTTCCCGAGTCGGGCTCGGTAAGCCGCAGTATCGCCCGGCCCAGGGTTGTCTTGCCGCAGCCCGATTCACCCACCAATCCAAGAGTTTCGCCGGGGTATACATCTAAACTTACCTCATCCACAGCCGTAAACCACTTACGTTTACGGCGAAAAACGGATCCGGGCAGCGGATAGTGTACCGACAGACCGCTTACCTTCAGCAAGGGTTCCCGGCTGTATAATTCCCTGTGCCTTTGCTGCCGTTCCTCCGGTGAAACACTGTCGGATAACAGCTGCTCACCCCTGCCCTCCGGTCCGGTAAAATCGGCAACAACCGGCAACCGCCTCAGTCTCGTTTCAAGAGGGGGACGGCAGGCAACAAGTCCTCGTGTATACGGATGCGAGGGGTTTCCGAAAAGGGTTTGCACATCGCCCGATTCAACCAGCTGACCGTTGTTCATTACCAGAACCCTGTCGGCTATGCCGGCCACCACCCCGAGGTCGTGACTTATGAATATCAGGCTCATTCCGTATTTGAACTGCAGGGATTTCAGCAGTTTCAGTATTGCTTTCTGCACCGTAACGTCGAGTGCGGTGGTTGGCTCGTCGGCAATCAGGATGTCGGGACGGCAGGCGATGGCCATAGCAATCATCACACGCTGTTTCTGACCTCCCGACAACTGATGGGGATAGGCTCTGAAAACACGTTCCGGCTCAGGGAGCAACACTTCCCTGAAAAGGGACAGAACGTATTCGCGGGCACGGCGCCTGTCGTAGCCCAGATGAAGCCGTACCGACTCTGCAACCTGTCTGCCGCACCGCATCACCGGATTCAGGGATGTCATCGGCTCCTGAAAAATCATAGCGATGCGGTTGCCCCGCAACGGCCTGAGCATCCGCTCCTCCAGCTTATGGAGCGCACACTCGTTCGCACTGCCGGGCATAAATACGATACTCCCCGAATCCTGACGGCTTACACCTTCCGGCAGCAACTGCATCACCGAAAGGGAAGTAACCGACTTGCCCGAACCGCTTTCACCAACGATTCCAAGCGACTCACCGGCACTCAGTGTAAACGAAACGCCCTGCACTGCCCGGTGCCAGCCTGTGTCATGCCTGAACGAAATTCCCAGGTCTTTAACACAAAGGACAACAGCCGGTACAGTGCTTTCCGTTTTCATACCTGACGGGATTTACAGAAGAGCATTGCGGTTGGCATCCTGTTTTATAAAAATAAATACCAGGATGGTGAACGCCCAGAGGGAAGATCCTCCGTAGCTGAAAAACGGGAGCGGAATACCTATCACGGGTACCAGGCCTATAGTCATGCCGATGTTTATCATAAAATGGAAAAACAGGATGGCCGCCACTCCATACCCATAAATACGGCTGAAATCGGAGCGCTGCCGTTCAGCCAGGTTAACGATGCGTATCAGGAAAGCCAGAAACAGTGCGATCACCACCATCGAACCAAGGAAGCCCCATTCTTCGCCAACCGTACAGAAAATGAAGTCGGTACTCTGTTCCGGCACAAAATTATACTTCGTTTGTGTTCCGTTCAGATAGCCTTTGCCAAAGAACCCTCCCGATCCTATGGCGATCTTCGACTGATTCACATTATACCCTGCCCCCCGCAGGTCCTGTTCTTTGCCCAGCAATACGTTAATCCTTGTTTTCTGATGCGGTTCAAGCACTTTCTCGAATGCGTATTCCACGGTATAGATAAATGCGATTCCAAGCAGCAGCAGGCCGGCAAGATTCAGGATGTTGCGGCGGTTGCGTTTCATAAATGCAAACAGGAGTCCGGCCAGTACTGCCAGCAATCCAATTACGTACAGCGGACCCACCATCAGGGTTGAAAGGGCTGCAAAAACAACGAAAACCCCGGCCAGCAGGAAGTTTCCCGAAAGTCCAAGTCGGTAAAGTACAAGAATGAAGGATGAATAAACCAGCGCCGACCCTGTATCGTTTTGCAAAAGTATCAGGAGAGCCGGGATACCCAGCAGAACCAGGGGAGTGATGCGGGTTCGGAATTCCTTTATGTTCACATGCTGCCCGCTGAAAAAGCGCGCTATTGCCAGGTTGGTGGCAAACTTCCCGAACTCAGCGGGCTGCAGTCCGAACCCACCGATCTGAAACCATGATTTGGAACCCGATACTTCGGATCCGGCTACCAGAACAGCAACCAGCGAAAGAATCACCAGCCCGTAGATAACATAGGCAAACGTACTGAAGAATCGGGCATCGGTAAGCAATATCACCAGACCAAGAAAAAGAGAGGTGGCAATCCACACCATCTGCCTTCCGTAGCTTTGCGAAATGTCCAGAATGCTCTTGTGATCTTCATTGTATACAGCAGCGTAGATATTGAGCCATCCTATCAGTACCAGTACCAGATACAATATGGTCAGAGTCCAGTCGATGTTGCTGAATACATTGTTGCGTTCGCGGGCCATCAGAATATTTTTCCGTTCATCATTCTCTCTTCGATGTCTTTACGGCTTACCTCTCCTTTAATGTACTTCTCGATCATCAGAGAAGCGATTGGCAATGCCCATGTGGAACCAAAGCCTGAGTTTTCCACAATTACTCCTATGGCAATCACCGGATTATCAGCCGGAGCAAAAGCCATAAACAAGGAGTGGTCTTTGCCGTGCGGGTTTTCAGCCGTTCCTGTTTTTCCGCACATGCTGATATCTTCAACCTGATACCATCGCGCAGTACCCATAGTTGCCACCTGCCTCATTCCTTCCACTACCACTTCATAATGTTTCGGGTCGATGCTCGAAACTACTTTCTTGAATCTCCCGCTCTGCGTATCATTTTCACCCACGGTTTTTACAACATGCGGTACATAATAATGCCCTCTGTTAGCCATTACAACCGCTGAATTTGCCAGCTGCAGGGGAGTAACCAGAATTTCGCCCTGTCCTATCGACAGAGAACGCACCGTCATGGCATTCCAGCGCCCTTTACCATATATGGCATCAAAACGGGAAGCTTCCGGAACACTCCCGCTCAGCTCGAACTGCAGGTCGGTACCCAGTTTATGCCCAAAACCCATACTCATCACATGGTTGCGCCAGGCTACATAATTCTCCCGAACATTCTTCCTTGCCGGATTGCTGAGAATTGAGCGGTACACATGCCAGTGAAAAGGATTGCACGACTGTTGTATGGCAACATAAACGTCGAGCGGCGACTGATGGTTATGTGTGCAGCGAATGGGCGATGAGCCCGGACCCTGACAGGAATAAAATGTACGCGTGCCAAGCACCCCCTCCTGCAGTCCAACCAGGTCGTTTACCATCTTAAACGTTGAGCCGGGAGGATACTGTCCCATCATGGCTCTGTTGAGCAGAGGCTTCACCGGATCCTGGTTAAGCATACTGAAGTTTTTGCTCCTGACTCTTCCCACCAGAAGGTTGGGGTCATAGGTCGGACTCGATAAAAATGCAAGTATTTCTCCACTCGACGGCTCGATGGCGACCACACTGCCCATCTTACCCTGCATCAGCAGTTCGCCGTACTCCTGCAAAGCCCCGTCGATGGTCAGATGAAGGTCGTTCCCCATCACGGCCAGGGTATCGTACAGGCCATCCTGAAAACTGCCTACCTCACGGTTGTGTACATCAACCATACGGATTTTTATCCCTTTCTTCCCGCGCAGAATCTCCTCATACGATTTTTCAATGCCGCTGATGCCTATGTAATCACCCGATTTGTAATACGGATCCTTATCGATTACCGACTGGTTTACCTCTCCCACATAACCCAGCAGATGTGCTGCCATCGGGCGCGGGTATTTACGCAGCGTACGCGGCTGTACAAAGAAACCCGGAAAGCGGTACATTTTCTCTTCCAGATAGCCAAAAGTCTCTTTAGAGATCTGCTTTTCGAACAAACTGGGCTTAAAACGGCTGTATTCACGGGCTTTTATCATGCGCGTAGCAAAGCCCTCGTGCGAAATACCGAGTAAACGGCAGAATTCAGCCGTATCGATGTCTTTCACCTGCCGCGGAATAACCATAAGGTCATACACAGCCTCGTTGTATACCAGCAGCTCTCCATTCCGGTCGTATATAAGTCCCCGCGCAGGATACTGCGTAACATAGCGCAATACGTTGTTGTTGGCCGACAACTCGTAGCTGTCGTCGATCACCTGAAGATAAAACAGCCTGCCCAGAAATATCAGCCCGACAGCCACAAAAATGGCAACGATGGTCTGACGCCTGGATGATAGGGAATGGTTGGCCATGGACAGGGATGCAGCGATGTTTGCATGCAAAGTTAAGGATTAACACCCTTCGCCTGACACCTTTCAGTACAGCTCCGACGGCTTGTTTTTCTCCTTTTTGGGATGAAAGGCAGCAACTCCCTGAACCGAAAATATCTATGGTACTATCCTTTCTGGCTGATCTGTTCCAGCGCGGGGAAGTCAAGTAATTCTATATTCTTATCATTCAGGTTTATAAGCCCTTCCTTCTCGAAGGTCTTGAGCAGCTTCACGGTACTCTCGGTCGACAAACCCGCGAAATCGGCAATATCCTTACGGGAAAGGTAAGGGAATACTGCTTCCCCTTCGTGCCCACCCGCCAGGTACAGAAGTGCCCCTGCCAGTCTGCCGTTCATCTGCTTGTACATAAGATCGCGCAGCGAAAGGTAAAGCCGGTTATTCTGTTCGCAGTAACGGTTGATAATGGTGTAGGCAAAATCGCCGTTTGACTTTATCAGATTGGTGATGGCATCCTTCTCAATCAGACAGGCGGTAGTTTCGCGCAGGGCTACAACCGAATACGGATAGGTGTGGTTGTCGAAAGCTACCGAAAGACCGACAAACTCTCCGGCCTGCACAAGTTTCAGATTGAAATTGCGGGTACTGTCGCCCTCCACGTACTGTTTTGCCAGCCCGTCCATTATAAACAGCACACTGGAGGCAAAGGCGCCCTGCTTGGTAAGATTTTCTCCTTTACGGAAGATCACGCGCGTCTTGCTGTCGCGCGCCAGTGCTATCTCTTCGGGCAGTAGGTTGCGGAAACAGGGAGCATCAATATTGCCCAGGGAACAATCGTCGGGAGGCACAAAGGTTTTCATATGGCAAAGTTAACCCAATTTCATCAATCCCCGGGTGACAGTAAAATCCCGGGATTAAACCGCAAAGGCCTATTTTTTTCGGGGCATAAAAAGATATACGGTGATGATGATCAGGACTATAGTAAATATGCTGCTCAGAACCGTACGCAGCAAAACCATCCCGAACTCTGCAAAACGGAAAGCTTCGAGCAGAAACAGAGCCAGATGATGCACAAAAACAAGCAGGGAGGCATACGCCAGAAACCATTTAAAGCCCATGTGAGCGATGCCGGGCTTCAGATTGCCTTCATATTCTGCCGGAGCACCAACCAGGCGGATGACAAAGGGCCTTGCAAACGCCATAAATACCGAAGCCGCCGCATGCAATCCCGTTGAATTGCTGAAGCTGTCAACACCATAGCCCAGCAGAAAGGCAGTGATAAGCAGGGCCCATCCCGGAATTTCGAACGGCAGCAACAGAATAAACAGCACATAAACCATGGGGTCGATGTAACCGCCCAGATTGATATGATTCAGGATCAGCACCTGAGCCGCTATCAGCGCAAAAAACCTGAGTACATCGCCGGTGTAAGTGCTATTCATCGATTATATTTTTTTGCAGTTCGGTCTGTTCTTCACGAATCAGATTTTTGATCACATAAACGTACCTCAGGCTGTTGAAATCTGCCGCAAAGCGGAACTGTATGATGTAAAAATGATCGCCGGTCTCAACATCGATCTGTTCAACGGTCCCAACCATAATCCCTTCGGGGAAGATGAGGCTGTAGCCACTGGTGGAGATGGTATCGCCCTCATGGATTTTGACGTGTGCAGGGATGTCGTGCAGGGTTCCCGATGCGGGATTTCCTCCCTGCCACATAACGGTTCCCATCTGGTTGATGCGGTTGATACGTCCGCTGATACGGCTGTGCTTGTTAAGTGCCGACATCACCCAGCTGAAGTTGGAGGAAACACTTACCACCGTCCCGACAATACCCTCGGAATTTATTACTGCCATATCCCGTTCAATGCCGTGGCGACGGCCCTTGTTCAGCATGATGTAGTTATCTCTTCGGTTGGTGCTGTTGCTGATTACTTTTGCTACCGTATACGTGTATTGCTGATTGTAAGTGG
>DJVU01000041.1 GCA_002441345.1 Bacteroidales bacterium UBA6248 | reverse complement strand
GGACGGTTGACACAGAGCTTCCGGTATTTACTGTACTTCCGGAGAACATTACCGTAAACTGCGATGGTGCAGGAAATCCTGAGGAGCTGACCAGCTGGCTGAGCAGTCCTGTTGCTGAAGACGGCTGCGGCGAAGTCACAATCACGAATAACTTCGAAGGTCTGAGTGACCTATGCGGAGCTACCGGTTCAGCAACGGTTACCTGGACAGCTACCGACAATTGCGGCAATTCGGCTACAGTTACGGCAACCTTTACCATTGTCGACACAGAGGCTCCTGAAATTATTTGTCCGCAGAATATTGTGGTGGACACTGAGCCAGGTATGTGCGGTGCATGGATTGAGGTACCTGTTCCTGCAGCAAGCGACGCTTGCGGAGAAGTTACCCTGGTTAATAATATTACAGGTACTGCCAATGCTACCGGCTCGTATCCGCTTGGTGTAACTACTGTTACCTGGACTGCAACCGATGAATGCGGTAACGTTTCAACCTGTTCGATAACAATAACTGTAAACGATAATGAGGATCCGCATATTATTTGTCCTCAGCACATCACGGTTAATGCCGATCCCGGTGTTTGCGAGGCTTATGTTACCGTTCCTCAGCCTATTGTAAGCGATAACTGCGAAATCCGTACCATTACCAACACCTATACACATACCGACGATGCTTCAGCAGTGTACCCTGCAGGCACAACCGTAGTATGGTGGACTGTAGTTGATATGTCGGGCAATTCAAGCTCCTGTTTCATGAATGTTACCGTTGTTGACAATGAAGCACCTGTAATTGAGTGCCCCGAAGACATTGCGACAGCTGCCGATCCTGGTGTATGTGAAGCATATGTAAGCGTACCTCAGCCTGTGGTTTCCGATAACTGCGGAATTGCCAGTGTTGTAAACAGCTTTAACGGAACGGATGATGCCAGCGGAATCTATCCTGCAGGTACCACCACCATTACCTGGACAGTTACAGACCTGAGTGGTTTTACTGCTGAGTGCAGCATGACGGTGACGGTCAGCGACGAAGAGCTTCCCGTAATTGAGTGTCCGGAAGACATTGCAGTAAATACCGATCCCGGTGTTTGCGAAGCCAGTGTAACCGTACCTCAACCTATAGTTTCCGATAACTGCGGAATTGCCAGTGTGGTAAACAGCTTTAACGGAACGAACGACGCCAGCGGAATCTATCCGGAAGGAATAACCACCATTACCTGGACCGTTGTGGATGTAAATGGCAACAGTGCCGAGTGCACTATGACCGTTACGGTTACGGATAACGAGATGCCGGTAATTGAATGTCCGGAAGACATTGCAGTAAATACCGATCCCGGTGTTTGCGAAGCTTCCGTAAGCGTACCTCAGCCGGTAGTATCCGATAACTGCGGCATTGAAAGCATCGTTAACTCATTCAACGGAACGGATGACGCCAGTGGAGTATATCCGGCAGGTGTTACCATAGTTGAGTGGGTTGTAACGGATATTCACGGATTTACCTCTACTTGTGAAATGACCGTGACGGTTACCGATACAGAAGCTCCTGTAATTGAGTGTCCGGAAGATATCCAGGCCATTGCCGGCGAGGATTGCAATGCACTGGTTGAGATACCTCAGCCCGCTGTATCCGACAACTGCGGTATTGAACAGGTTGTAAGCGATCCTGAATTTACCGGAAGTCTGCTTCTGCCGGTTGGAGTTCACAGCATTACCTGGACAGTAACCGATATTCATGGAAATCAGGCAAGCTGTCAGATGAAGGTAACGGTTATCGCCGGTCCTTTGGCAAACGACGACTTTGCAACTACCGAGATGAACATACCGGTTTCTGTTCCCGTACTCGAGAACGACACCGATTGCGACAACAACATCGATCCTTCAACTGTAACGGTAATCACTAATCCCGGACACGGCTTCACCATGGTAGACACACAGAATGGCAACATTCTCTATACGCCGGAGGCCGGCTTCCACGGAACGGATACCTTTATCTACCGCGTATGTGATGTTACCGGGTTGTGTGACGAAGCTACGGTTACCATTACCATAGAAGGTTTTGACCCGATTTACCTTGTGGCAGTGAATGACCTCGATACCACCCTGATGAATACACCAAGAGTAATCATCAACATGGCCAACGACATCGTTCCTGAAGGCATCAATGCCGGTATTGAAATACTTGCACAGCCTCAGCATGGTTCACTGATGCTTCACAGCGATTATTCGGTAACCTACACTCCGGATATGGATTATACCGGAACCGATGAATTCACTTACATTCTGTATGATCTGAATGGTGTTGCAACATCCGACACTGCAACCTCAGTCATCGTTATCGTACCGGATGATGAACGTGCCGAAATTGTGATCTACAATGCGATAACCCCCAACGGTGATGGCCGCAACGATAAGTGGATCATCGACGGAATAGAAGAGTATGCTGACAATGAGGTATTAATCTTCAATCGCTGGGGCGATCAGGTGAGGTACTTTGAAAATTACAACAATACCTCCGTAGTATGGGATGGCTCGAATGCCAAGGGTAAGGATCTTCCTGACGGAACCTACTACTACATCGTAAAACTAAGATCAGTCAGTGAAATTTACACCGGATGGGTAATTATTCACGGCAGATAAGATACCGGGTTAGCGCCGGTCGGCAGGGAGGGTTTAAGGGGTTTGAATCCGATGCCGGCCGGTTGCTGCCAGGTTTTTAAAAGGAAAACAAACAAAGGGAAAAAAGGAATAATCTTATAACAGCCAAGTAAAATGAAAAAGTCATTACTCATAATCGGACTGTTACTGGTAACCATAGGTGCCATGGCTCAGCGCGATGCACTTTACAGCCAGTTTATGTTTAACCGGTTGGTAATCAACCCGGGTTATACGGGAAGCCGTGATATGTTAACCATGACTCTGCTGAATCGATATCAGTGGGTGGGTTTTGGTGACGGTGCTCCGCAAACATTAACTTTCAGTGCACATACGCCGCTGCGTAACGAAAATGTTGCTCTTGGAATGTATGTTTATGCCGATCAGTCCGGTCCGTTTACGGATGTAGGCTTCATGGGCAATTATGCTTACAGGGTACGCCTGTTCAATGGTATCCTGTCGCTGGGTCTGCAAGCTGGTTTCAACCAGGTGAATGTTGACTGGGATGCTGTTCAGGTGCGCGATCAGGACGATCCCGTTACCCTGAGCCGGCCTAAAAATAAAATTCAGCCGGATGCAAATTTCGGGGTCTATTACTATACCCGTAATTACTACCTGGGAGTGTCATCAAAGCAGCTTTTCGAAAGTCAGTACGGAAAGGTTGATTTTGAAGACGGCCTTTCGACCTATGCTACCCTTGCCCGCCATTTTTATGGCATAGCTGGACTGGCTCTGCCGATTACCGACAGGGTTGTTTTCAGACCGGGCATGATGTTTAAATACACTGCCAATGCGCCTTTGAATGTGGATTTGAATGCAAGTTTCCTGTTCAACGATGTACTTTGGCTGGGTGCATCCTACAGGACCAATAAAAATGCTATCACAAGCAAGAACGCAATTGTACTGATGGTCGAGCTTAACCTTACCGAAAACTGGAGGCTTGGCTATTCTTACGATTCTTACCTTACCGAAATGAAGACGCATTCACAGGGCTCGCATGAAATTATGATCTCTTACGATCTGAGTGTATTTAAGCCCAGGCTTCTTACCCCCAGGTATTTCTAACGCGTAAAATGAATGTCAACCCCTTCGAAAAAGATAAAGATCATGAAAACAAGATATCTGGTTCTGCTGCTAACCATCATGACACTGGCCGGTTCAGAGGCCATGGCTCAAAAAGCAAAAGCCGACAGGATGTTTAAACGGTTCGATTTTGCCAGGGCGATACCCCATTATGAACGTCTGGCAAATAAAAACAACCGCCATTATACTTATGCCATGACGCGCCTGGGCGATTGTTACAGGCTTACCAGCAATTACGAAAAAGCAGCCGAATGGTACGGCAAGGTTGTGGAATCCTCGTCACCCGGGGCAGAAGTATACCTTAACTACGGACAGGCTCTCAGAAGTCTTGGACAATACGACGAAGCCCGGGAGCAGTTTGAACGTTATTCGCAGCTGAATCCCTCCGACTCGCGCGGCGCATTGTATGCAAAATTCAGCTCGGAGGTAAAAGCCTGGGCAGAACCTGAATACGACTATGCTGTAACCAACGCCGGTGAAGTGAATTCTGCATTCTCCGATTTCTCACCCCTCTATACCACCGATGGAATCATCTTTACCACCGACCGAATGGCACGTTCCGGCGAAAAACGCTACGGATGGACCGGTGCCTATTATCTCGACCTTTTCTTTGCCAAAACAAAAAAGAACGATGAAGGAATCCTCGTACCCGGAAGTGCATCGGTTTATTCTTCCAAACTGAACCAGACATGGCACGATGGCCCTGCAACTTTCAGCAGCGATTTCAAGACCGTGTATTTTACACGTGTAATCCGTAAATCCGGTGAACTTGATTCAACTCGTTATCATACCAACAGACTACAGATTTTCTCGAGCACCATGCAGGACGATAAGTGGAGCGATCCCGAGCCTTTTTATCTGAACAGCGAAACTTATTCGGTTGGACATCCTGCTCTGACACGCGATGGCAAAACACTGTATTTTGTTTCGGATATGCCGGGCGGACATGGTGGTACCGACATCTATCGCGTTAAGCGCCAGGACGATTCCTGGGGACAGGCAGAGAACCTTGGGACAGTGATAAATACGTTTGGCAATGAGATGTTCCCATATGTTCATAAAGACAGTATACTCTATTTCTCATCCGACGGACATGCAGGACTCGGCAGTCTTGATATTTTCAGGGCCCAGATTCAGGGCGGGCAGTTTACTGCTCCTGAAAATCTGAAAGCTCCGGTAAATTCACCGGCCGATGATTTTGGAATTGCTCTTACCGATGACCACCGACAGGGAATCTTTAGCTCTAACCGCCCCGGTGGTAAAGGAGAAGACGATCTTTACCTGGTTTCCATCAGCGAACGTTTGCCCGATTCGGTTCTGATAGCCGGAATTGTCCGGGATAAGGAATCACTCGCTATTATGCCCGATGCAACGGTTTTTGCTCTGAATACTCAAACCGGCGATGTACTGGTTCTGAAAACCGATGACCTTGGCCAATACAGCATCACTGTCCCCAGAGGTTCGGTTCTTGTTATAAAAGGCATTGAAACCGGTTTTTATCCCGATTGTCTGAATGTTACCCTGGATCCCAAATCCGGTATCACCGAACTGAACAACCGCGACCTGTTACTGGCTAAACTTAAAGTAGACCAGATCTTTAAGTTGCACAATATTTATTACGACTTTGATAAGCACAACATCCGTCCGGATGCCGCAGCCGAACTCGACCGGGTTGTTACTTTCCTGAAAGAGAATCCCGATATTGCCGTTGAACTTGGCTCACATACCGATGCCCGCGGTACGCATCGCTACAACGATCGCTTGTCGCAACGCCGGGCCGAGTCTGCAGTTAAGTACATCGTTGAGCGTGGCACCAGCCGTAATCGCATTACTGCACAAGGATACGGTGAGACCAAACTTGTGAATGAGTGTGCCGACGGTATCAATTGTTCCGAAGAAGCTCATCAGGCAAACCGCCGTACGGAAATTAAGATCTCCGGCATTCCTGAAACACCCCAGGCAGAGGGCGAACAGCCTCTCGACCGTTTTAAAGCCGGTGATGTTTTAAAAGTTGGTGATTTCGACGAAAGTTTTTTCACGAGCTGCAACGATGCGGAATCGCTAAATGAACTGCCGGTTTACGGCATTACTCCGCGAGGAGAGTAATCCCCGCCAAACGGGGCCCTGAATTGCCCCCCTAAGTTTCCTTTATATTTGTTTTCCCGTCGCGGGGCCGGTTTCTTCCGGCCCCGCGGCAACTTTTACGGTTACTGCTATTTCCCAGCCTTACATTTTTAAGTATGCTTGTGCACCGATACTATTGCAACGGCAGGATCGGTTGCAAAAGCCGGGACGAACCGATTACCTTCTGCCTCTATCGTATCATGGGTTTGTTGTATTGTTTTCGTGGTGGTCCGGTTTCAGGGCATATGGTTATGAACAGAGCTCAGACCAGGCAGATCAGGGGATTCATGAAACAGATGCCGTTTGTTAATGTATCGGCAGCTGCGCGACAGAAAGCCCGGCATTTACAGGGATCAGAGTTTCGGATTTATGGCAAGACCTGCGGGATGCTGCAAGGGCGATTGTCCCGGTGCTTCCCCTTCCGGTATACCGCTTACATTCCGTTTCAGGCATGGCGGCAAGGAACTGCAATGCTATTTTATCGGATATTGAACTCTGTGGGTCAGATACATACATTTTCTGTCCCTTCCGAAGAAATGCTCAGGGAAAAAAAAACGGCTGTCCGTGAAGAACAGCCGTTAGAATGTTTTGTTGCCTGATTAACCTGCGAGGGTAAATTTGATAGGCATGTTGAACTGAACGCGTACGGGTTTTCCGCGCTGTTTACCGGGTATCCATTTGGGCATGGCTTTAATAACGCGGACTGCTTCTTCGTCGCAACCGCCGCCTATACCGCGGAGTACTCTGACATCGGTAACGGATCCGTCGCGTTCTACAACGAACGTAACGTAAACAGTACCCTGAATGCTGCTTTCACGGGCCATCTGCGGGTATTTGATATTTTCCTGCAGGAACCGGATTCGTGCTTCATCGCCTCCGGGAAAAGTTGGTGAATCTTCAACAACCATGAAAATTTCCGCTTCAGCAACTTCCTCTTCTTCAGAAACTGCCGGAGGAACGTAGGCAGGAATTTCGGTAAGCTGGTTGGCTTCTGCATCAATTGTAATATCATCGTCAACATCTACGTCATCCTGAACGATGTTGATCAGGGTAGTTGTTGGTGGGGGAGGTGCAGGAGGAGGCGGAGGTTTGTTTTGCTGGGTGATCTCAACCATTTCCTCTTCTACCTGAACGGCTTCACGGCCTGAAAGATCCAGCTGCTTTTTGTCGTATGTTTTCCATTCAAAAGCAACCAGGATGGCAGCAAGAGCAATGATGAGCCCGATCTGAACAAAGAACGTCCTCTTTTTCTCGAGATCAGCTTTCGGGGACTTTTTTGCTTCCATATGTTTAACTGATAATTAGTTACATCAACAACCCAACCCTTGCCGGGCAGAGTGCTAAATTAGTTAATTTTTTCTCTTGCGAGTACTTTTTTTCGTTTTTTCTTATAAAACAACGAAAAAAGAATACATCCTGCCACTATTCCTGCAACGTCTGCAATCCCGTCATACAGGTTACCGTCACGTCCTGTCGGCAGCACTGCCTGCAGCATTTCTGTAGCAACTGCTACAAGCATACCTGCAGCCATTGCCGTTGCATAATAAGAACGTCTGCTGATGCCCGGAAATTGTTTTACCATACCTGACATAATCAGAAAGCCAAGAACGGCAAACAATCCAAGATGTGCAAGTTTATCCGGGCTATACAGCAACCAGAATCCCCTGGGAACAGGAATAAAATTTCCCGGTAACAGCGTCAGCAACAGGATCAGTGCCGTCCAGACAGCGGATGGCAAAAAATTTAAAATGAAACGCAGCATCAGCTATTCCCGGATAATAATTAGGGATCAGGCTCCTATTTCTGCTGCATAAGCTTCTGCACCAAGCAATTGGTCAAGCTGTGCAGGATCGCTGATCTTTAATTTAATGATCCATCCGTCTCCGTAAGGGTCTTTGTTGATAAGTTCGGGCGTTCCGTTTAGTGCTTCGTTAAATTCAGCAACTTCTCCGGATACCGGAAGATAAAGATCGCTGACGGTCTTTACGGCTTCAATGGTTCCAAAGGTCTCTCCCTGCTCCAGGGTCTCACCAACGGTCTCAACCTCAACAAATACTATGTCGCCAAGTTCACCTTGTGCAAATTCAGTAACACCGATAACGGCAATGTCGCCTTCGACCTTAATCCATTCGTGTTCCTTTGTGTACTTTAAATTGCTGGGAATGTTCATGATATATAATTTTTTAGTGGAAGTTGCGAGTTGCCAAAGTTACGGAAACAGTTTGGAATTCATAATAATTCAGGAGATATTATCCTTTCGTACATTTTCAACTTTTCCGTTGCTTCGGAATATACGGAAACGGCAGGTTTCTGCCTGCATTCCGGCAAGGTTTCCGATATCCTGGAAATACATTCAGGGTATAGAAACGGTGGGAAAACAAAAGAATACTGAGTCCAAATAAGACATTCTCATCCGGAAGGCCTGAATCCTTCATGAATCCAGGTTTTTCAGGCTCCCGTACCAACCGTTCAGATTGCCGGTAAATAAACGGACAGCAGCCAAAGAAAGACTTACTGAGCCAGTGTAAATCGCAGGCTAACCCCGGCAGTGGTTGTTGAGTTGGGGAACTGCGATGATACAAACGGATTGGTAATGATTTTGTCGAAAAACAAACGCACGTTAAAGCGCTGGTTTATCACATAATCGGCCGATGAGTTGATCGATACCATACGGTTACCGGTCGATATCTGGTTAATCTCTTCGTCCAAACGCCTTAGAACCGTTTTGTTGTCTCTTACGGAGAGGTCAAGCTTCACATTCAGATCGCTCTTGAGCTGTTGCCTGCGACCCCCGCTGGAAACGTTCAGCTTCACATCCTTGAAGCGATATCCGACACCGATGATAAACTCACTTCCTGCAATCTCCGTTACCTGGTTGTTGACAAAGCTTAGTGCCAGGTTTCTCGATTTCTTGATTTCAAATCTCGACAGCAGGCTGTTGTTCCAGGTCATGTCAAAATTTATGAGCGGACTGAACTGTTCCGTTATCACGATTCCGTCGATCTGGTATTTTGAGATGAAGTTGAAGTTGAAATCGAAGGCCGATTGAAATCCGTTTTGCTCCGCGTATTCGATGTTGGAGATGAAGCTTGCGACCGAATACGTAGATGTGTATCCGTGGGATATGGTCAGGTTTTTCAGGAAGTTCTTGAAAGCAGGGAGCTTGGAAAGCCCCGAGTAGGTAAATCTCCAGTTTGGCATTGGCAGGGCCGGGAATGGTGACAGAGCAACTTTCGATGCATCGCGACCGGTATAGGCAGCAATAAAGGCGGGGATGATCACATCCTGGGATTCGGCGCCGTAACCGACCGGGAACAGCCCTGCATCCGGACCCGCATATGAATTGGGATTCTGAGCACCAAGCCGGTGAGCGATAACCCTTCGGTTTGCCTTGAATGTTTCAAATACCTCGTTGATGTTTTCTTCTCCGTCTTTCTTGAAGATGGTCTTCAGCGCCAGGAAAGTAAGACTGTACGATCCTCTGTCCTGTGGTGAAGAAGAGGTGAACTCTCCGTTATTGTTGGCTTTGAAATACTCCTGATATCCAAACGATTCTTTCTTTTCTGCAATTACTTCTACCCTGAATTCCGGGAACGGCTCATAGGTAACCCGTATGTTCAGGTTCTTGGTATTCCGGGTGATGTATGCACTGTTGAGGAGGGTGTCGGTAGTTAACCACTGATTTCTCACTGCAGTTTCCCGGATATCATACTGACTTCCGAATGCAAATCCCAGTCCGGGAGCCATATCGCCCAGGCGGTTACCCAGGATGTCGGGTTTAGGCATAAAGCCCGGAAGCAGGGTTCCGTTCGACTCGGAATACGAAACCTGAATGTCTTTTACCCCGATAATCATTTTTACAAGTCCGATACCCAGGACTTTGGCAATCTGCGGCGATTTCTTCTGCGTTGAATCGGCACCTGCAGCCTGCTGATCGGGCTCTTTAGGCTGATTCTGCGGAGCCGATCGTCCCGGAGGCATTCCCGGCCGGTTTGGCGACTGACCACGACCCTGCTGATTGAGCTTTCGCAGGAAATCCCATTTATTATATAGGTTGGTCATGCGGGCACTACCATTCACACTCAGGGTATTGGAGTTTTCAATGCTGTTGCCCATCTTGTCCTGAATCGAGCGGGGAGAGGCTTCCCAGCGGAACGTACTGGCATAACGGGTGTTTACCGTGATCCAGTTCAGGATAGGAATTTTGTTGATCGGCAGATTGTAGTTCACATTCATATTCTGGGTGAACCTGTTCATACTTCCGAAGTTCATGATCTCATCCCAGATGGAGTCGCGCTTAGCCTGATAATCATCTGCCGTGCGGTTGATCTGTCCGGGAGGTTCATCAATGTATGCATTAGCATTCGCCTGATATTCCAGTTTCAGCGATTGGGTAATGTCGTATTTCAAATCATAAAGCCGGTTCCAGTCCCAGGTCTTCGTGAATGTGGGTTCCATAATGATAAGTGCATCGCTCTTGTTGCGGAGCAGGCGCTCGTTATACTGCCTGTTCATGTCGGTGCGGAATCCGAACATCTTCGGCATGTAGAAGAAGTTAAAGTCTTTGAAAATAGCCAGCGACTTTTTCTGCAGGATCTTCACATTCTGAAATGGTCTGACCGGTTTAGGATTAGACAGGAAATTGTATCCTATGCCGCCGCGGATTTGTTTGCGGCTGTCGTATTCTATGTCGATGTTGCGATGGAAAATCTCGGAATAGGCATACGTAAAGTCAAAGTTTTCGATGTCCCAGATTTGCGGTTTCCCGGGAGCGCCGACTTTGTCTTTACGCATATTAATGAAGTTAACATTGGTACGCCGTGTTACATCCTGCACTTTGTTGCGAACCGAGTCTTTTTCCACTCGCGCCAGGTCGGTCATCACCTCGCTCATCAGAACATCCGGATCCAGCGGATCGTACTTCGGAGTCATACGCATTTCGGAATAATCCACGTGCATCGGGATCTTGATTCCCGCCTTTTCAGGGAAGAATTTGCCAATCTGAATATTGGTAGCCACATCAAATTGTCCGATGGCTTCCTGCTGGCGTTCGTTTACCTTCTTTTCAATGCTTCCGAATCCGGCCGTGGAGTAGCTTCCCGACAGCACGATGTTTCCGAGGTCGGCTAGGTTGGCGGCTATTCTGGCTGTGGCAGCAAACCCCGATTTTTCATCGAAGTCGGTGAGCCTTAATTCGTTTACCCAGATCTCGGCACACTTGGCTTCACCGTCGTCGTTGTCGGTGATGTGCCGCTTTTTAGGGTTCCTCACCCCGATCATAAACGCCTTTACGTCGCTCAGGCTCGGCATACCCACAACAGTAATGCGGTTGTCGCCGTCGAATACCTCATACGGTGTCATAACGGTGATCATGCTCCCGGGTTGTCCCATGGCATTGTTTCGCTGCTGCTTGGCTTCAACCAGCTGCTCGAGTTCAATGTCGAGACGGTTATTGTCGGGCCATATCATCCCCGGGTTGGCTGCTGTAGTGTACCAGGGGGTAAACTCTACCGGAATCTCATATTCATAGTAATTTTCCGTGAAGTCGGAACCCATTCTGATAAATACCGTAAGGTCGCCTTTTGCCAGCTCCTGGTTATCGATTGACTTCTCGGCATGGATGTACATTTTCAGTTTTTTGTACTGTCTGAAGTCAAAGTCTGTCGTTTTATAGGTTCCCCTTGCATCGCCGTCGAGGAGATTACAAACCTTCAGCACCATAGCCTGTTCGTTCAGCCTCTGATAGTTGGTGGTTCCAACGTTTATCTCACGCTCGATGTCGGGAGGCAATACGTAAGGTATGGGCAATCTGCTGCCGTTTTCCTCGATGCTGACGGTTGAAATGTCGAAGGATGTTTCGCTTTGTGCGGGATTCGGAATGTACTCGCCCGGTGACAGCAGGTTACTGTAGTATTTTCTCCATTCTCCCCTCACGAGTTCAAGGGTTGCAAAACGAAGAACAACCGGCTTGTCAAAATTCTTCAGGAACATACGCATAAAACGTATACTCTTGAAGTCCTGGATGTTTCCGACAACCTGGTCGGGACTCTGCACGGGGATTTTAAACTGATACCATTTTACGTTTCCGCGTTTTCCGTTTTCTAGCGGAATATCGCCGGCCAGAAATACGTCGGTGATGTAATTTTCGCCCACATTCATCCGGTCCGGGTTTAGCCGTACGCGGTACTGGAAGTAGCGCTCCTGCTCATTCAGGGTATTGTCGCGGTTGATGTCCTCTACGTTGGGAAGTGTGGTTGCCTGGGTCTGGAACTGTTCGTTCGACTGTTCGGTAGCCGGAGAGTTGCCTTCCACGCCGTTATACCGTTTATACCGTTCGATTACGCTGCTGTATACGGGGTCATTATCGTAATCGCTTCCGCGGAAGAAGTGGTAATTGTCGCCCGATGGATCTTCAAAGGCCAGGGCATAGGCTTCTGAAGAGGTTCCGTAAAGATTGGCAATCGGCTGAAGGTATGTTTCTCCGAAGAAGCTGCGTTCATCATCATCGCCAAGCCCGTCGTATCCCACATCCTGGAACGGCCGTGCGGCAATATCGTTGTCAAAAGCGTTTACCAGAGCCTGGAGGGTGGGAACCCTTCCCCAGATGGTTGTATCCACATTTTTCACCTCCGCTGAAACCGGCAGTCCGTTTTCGTAACTCTTCCGGCCGTCGCGAAGAATGTCTTCCGAGATGTCGCCAAGGTTAAAATACAGGTCACCGCCTGAATGAACTGAATCTTCGGAGAAAGGATCCATTAGCCAGAACTCGATGTACTCCACATTGGCGGCTTCAAAGTCGGTAGATTCGATCTTTCGCATAATACCTCCCCAGCGAGTGCGGGGGAACAGAAGGTTACCGTCTTCGGCAAGACCTCGGGAAAGCCCCGTTGGCAGTACGTCGTAGTTATATGGTCCGCGCTCTTCGGGGAAGTATGCCAGGTTAAGCACCGGCAGATTCATCGGCTGGCCGTTAGGCGGATCCGCATTGGGGAATACCTCGCTTTCACGGACAAGCCTGACGGAGTTGCGCGAAAGCTCATCCTTCGATACATTTTTGGGTCTAAGGTTGCTGTTGCGGTCGTAAAAGAGCGGATCTATAGTGTACCATGCCAGTCTGGCACGGTTGAAACCGTATGCCAGGCCGGTTCCCTGAGCAGCCTCCGGGAACATATCACGCGTTGTCTGCCCCTGGGGTGTGCTTGCCAGAAACCAGGTTCCGACATTTTTAAGGTCAATGGTCGACTTGGCACCTTCAAAGTCATCAATGTAGGATGTACCTGTCTTGCCAACCGCCCGGGAATGTCCGGGAATAAAATGGGCAAATTCACCGTTAAACTGAATGCGTGAAATGGTCTTGGTGCTGTAAAACGGCAGCTTGTCGATAAGTTTGGTAAGTGCCATCGACTCGGTCTGATAGTTGAAGTCCATTCCCCACATAGTGTTAGAGATGGGCTCCTGTCCGAAGTTTGTCTTCTGCGTAAGCGGACGCTCATGCAGGTTGAGCAGGGTGGCACCGATTATAAGGTCGTTGTTCACTTTATAATCAACGTGCATACCCATCATCGTCTGCGTTTGCAGATTAAAGGTGGCATTGTTCTCCAGCGAAATGCTTACCGGGGTTCCCGAGTTCAGGATACCTTCGTTGATAATTTTTACCCGACCCAGGGTATAGTCAACCGTATAGTCGACATTTTCGGTGAGTGGAATACCTCCGGCAGTTACGCGTACCGATCCCTGTGGTACGTTCAGGGCGTTGAGCGATATTTCCGATCCCGATGAGGATTTATACTGTCCTTCAAGAATATACCTGTTTTTGTCGGGATATTGCTGTGCTCCGCTTTTGGTAAGGGTATACAAGGAGTCGTAGCAGTACTTGTCGGCCAGCTGTTTGTTGTTAAGCTTGTCGCGCAGGTAGCTTCCGAAGGGCTCCCGGACTGTGAAAAATACACGTCCGCTGGAAGCCTGAATGGTACCTCCCTGCCGGGCAGCATTGTCGATAAAGTCGAACAGTCCGTCGTGCGGCGGATTCAGTTGCGGGTCGAGGTTGTCGAAATTAAAAATACGGATCAGCGGGACCCCCTTCACGCCCTCGGGTCCTTCGGTGAAGTAGCCGGTAGGAACGGTATTTTCATTACCGCTGTAAAGAATATTAAGGATGAAATCTTCCCGGTTTAGCTGGAAGGCACCGATGTTATACACATTCTTCATCATCAGCTTCCACATTGGAATCCTGGTATTGAGAGCGGTACTTTTCAGCAATTTGACCATAAGGGTTTTTGGCGAAGAGATTCCCTGATCGGAGAACTCTCCCACCTGATACACACTGTCCTGACCGATCACCGTGTACTGGTAGGCTACTGCCAGAACCTGGTCGGGATTCAGGGTGCTGTTGAGTGAGATAAATCCCAGTTTGGAGTTGAAGGTGTATTCACCGGAATTAAGTTTTCTGGCATTTTCAACTTTTTCAAAATCGAGTCCGGAGCTGTATCCGAACGGCGATCCCGTAAGGTATTCGGTTACGCGGTTGATGTTGCGGATTTGCGTGGAATCGAACCGGGTAAGCAGGTTGTTGGAGTAATTGCCGGGATACGATGCGCCGGGTCTCGGGCTGATGCCGGTGTTGTATGGATTGCGTTCCCCGAGATCCATAAGAGCAACCAGGTTGCGGTTGTCGGTAACGGCAGGGCCGATGTTGGTTACCCAGACTTCAATCTTTGTGATGTTGATGTTAGAGTTCACAATGGGCAGCTCGCTGAGGGCCTTATCGTAGTTATCGGCAAAATACTGAGCCAGGAAGAAGTGCTTGTTGTCTTCATAGTCGAGGGCTCTCACATTGAACTTGGTGGTTTGTGCTCCTCCCTGCACGGTAATGGTTGAGGTTTCGCTTTTTTGTTGCGAAAATACGCCGGTAACGGTTGCCCGGCCGAACTGCATCTGGGTTTTGAGTCCGAAAAGGCTCTGGCTTCCGGTTATCAGGGTGCTGTTGAGCGGAAACGTAACATCTCCGGCTTCAATCAGTTTGATGATTTCATCTTCCTTGCCTTCGTATTTGAGTTTAAGTTTGTTCTCGAAATCGAAGGTAGCTTCGGTGTTGTAGTTGGTGTTAAATTCGATTTTATCGCCGATTTTGGCCATAACGCTCATCTGAATGCGCTGCTGGAAATCGAAGTTGGTGGTCCGGCGCTGCCGGATGTCGAGCGCGGGGTCATCGCGCCGGTTGGAGCGTATACCGAAGGTTACTTCTGCCGATCCCTGAGGGCGTATGTCAATGGTGTTTCCGCCGAAAATACGGTCGAACACCTCGCCGCCGATGTGAATCTGCGGTATGATACCGGTGCGCGAGGCGCCCGAGGGGGAAACGGCTTTCTCACGCCAGTAGTTGCGCAATGAACGGTTGAGGTCGAGGTCGCTGTATTCGTTAAAATTCAGCTCTGCCGGAGCCGTTAGCGGCACATTGCCTGCTTTCTGCTGAATGCTGTAGGTATTGGTTTCCGGGTCATAAATAATTTCTTCCGTTATATTGGAAGGGGATCCCAGAAAGAGTTTATTCTTGTCATGAGGCTCCGGAAAGGTTCCCGGAGGAGTCGATGGCAGGGGATAAGGCAATTGCCCTCCCGGTTTGGTAGTGTCAGGGGGTGGGGCCAGACCGGGCACAGACTGGTATTGCCCGCTTAGCTCAGGCGACACCGGTATGCCCCATGCAACGGATACAATAAAAAGCAGTGCAAAAAGTCGTAAAAAGGTCTTTATTGTGCGCTCCAAGAAACTTCAGTGTTTTGGTGTTGTGTGTAAATCGGCCGGTATCCCGGGTTTTCACGGTTCCGTTTACTGGCTTCCGGATTCCTGATTGCCACGGTGTTCACAGCTGTGTTGTTCTATAATATCCGGAGGGCTCCTTTTATCAGTTGCTCCACAGTAACAGACGAGCCTTCCTCTTTTATAATCTTTTCAATTGCCTTTTCTGCCAGCACTTTGTTAAACCCAAGCATAGACAATGCAGATAACGCCTCTTCCCTCCCCGTATTGTGCGGACTTCCCAAAATTTCTCTGAGGCCGGAGGCTTTCCCGAGCTTGTCTTTAAGGTCGATGATAATCCGCTGAGCTGTTTTCCCCCCAATACCTTTAACCCGCTGAAGGGCACCAACGTTGCCGCGTACTATGGCTTCCGAAATTTCATCAGGGGTTAGTGAGGACAGAATCAGCCGGGCCGTTCCCGCTCCAACACCCGAAACGCTGATAAGATGACGGAACAGCTGGCGTTCATCTTCGCCCGAGAAACCAAAGAGTACCAGTGCATCCTCCTTAACAACAAGGTGTGTCAGCAACCGGCATGTTTTCTGGTCTTTAATCACGGAATAAGTGTAAACCGATATGGAAATTCCATATCCGACACCCCCGCAGTTGATGACAACCTCGGCCGGGTTTATCGCGGCAATTTCCCCTTCAATGAATGCGTACATATGCTGCCTGCATTTCAGTTAACCGACAAAAATAGAGATATTTGTTGAATTGGCGACAGTTTTCGGATAAACCCTTCAAAAGAGGTAGTTTTAGGATAAAATAGTGGCAACGTAACATGTAGTTCCTTACATTTGTTAGTCAGTTCAAGGTTGACAAAAAATCAAATCATCATATCATGAAAACGCCTTTGAGCAAGAAAAATGCCCTGGCTTATCACGCCGATGGCCGGCCTGGTAAGATTGAGGTTATCCCGACCAAGCCGCACAACTCACAGTCTGACCTCTCCATGGCTTACAGTCCCGGAGTTGCCGATCCGTGTCTTGAAATTAAAAACAATCCCGAGGATGTTTACAAATACACCGCCAAGGGTAACCTGGTGGCCGTTATTTCCAATGGAACGGCTGTGCTGGGACTGGGAGATATAGGCCCGGAAGCCGGTAAGCCAGTGATGGAAGGCAAAGGACTTCTTTTTAAGATATATGCCGATATCGATGTATTTGATATCGAGCTGAATGATAAAACGGTCGACGGAATGGTAAGTACCATCCGTTCCATTGCACCCACTTTTGGCGGAATAAACCTCGAAGACATCAAGGCTCCGGAGTGTTTTGATGTGGAAGACCGGCTTAAGGAGATGCTCGACATTCCGGTGATGCACGACGACCAGCATGGTACTGCCATCATTACGTCGGCAGGATTACTGAATGCCCTTGAAATTACCGGCAAGAAGATTGAAGACATCAAAGTGGTTGTGAACGGAGCGGGTGCTTCGGCAATCTCCTGTTCAAAGCTTTACCTTTCGCTGGGCGTTAAACCCGAAAATCTGGTGATGGTGGATTCCAAAGGCGTACTGAACCGTTCACGCACCGATCTGAATAAATGGAAGCAGCGGTTTGTTACCGATCGCAACATTTCTACCCTGGCCGAAGCCATGAAAGGAGCCGATATGTTCCTTGGACTTTCGGTTGCCGGCGTGGTGAAACCTGAAATGCTTCTGAGTATGAACGATCATCCCATCGTTTTTGCCCTGGCAAATCCCGTTCCCGAGATTTCGTACGATGAAGCGGTGGCCACGCGCAAAGATATCATAATGGGAACCGGCCGTTCCGACTACCCCAACCAGGTGAACAATGTTCTTGGTTTTCCATATATATTCAGGGGAGCTCTGGATGTCCGGGCTACCATGATCAATGAAGAAATGAAACTGGCTGCTGCCCGCGCCCTTGCCGACCTGGCGAAACAACCCGTTCCGGAAGAGGTAAACATAGCCTACCAGGTTACAAATCTTAAGTTCGGGAAAGATTATATTATTCCTAAACCAAACGACCCCCGGCTTATTTCCCATATTTCGGTTGCCGTAGCCCTGGCAGCCATGGAATCGGGCGTAGCGCGAAAGCCCGTTACCGACTGGGATGCCTACCGTGAAGAATTGGGGAAGCGGCTTGGATTGAGTAATCCGCTGATCAGACAAATAAAAGCCAGAGCACGGAAAAATCCGAAACGCGTGGTTTTTGCCGAAGCCGAAAACTATAAAATTCTGAAAGCTGCTGAAATCGTCATCGACGAAGGCGTTGCAATCCCCATACTTCTTGGTAACCGCGATGTGATTATGGGGCTTATCCGCGAACACGATCTGGAACTGGACAATGTGGAAATTATCGACCCCAGATCGGAAGATCAACGGGAACGCCGCGAAGCATTCGCTGCCCAGTTTTTTGAAAAACGCAAACGCCGCGGCGTCACCTTCAATGGTGCCCGCGATATGATGACCCACCGCAATTACTTTGGCCCCAGCATGGTCGAAAACGGCTATGCCGATGCCATGATATCGGGACTTACCAGCAGCTATCCTGCAACCATACGCCCCGCATTGCGCATCATCGGTAAGAAAAAGGGTACCAGCATCGTCTCCGGCACATACATCATGCTCACAAAAAAAGGCCCTATCTTTTTCGCCGATACCACTGTAAATATGAATCCCGATGTGGATAAGCTTGTGGAAATAACGCTGCAAACGGCCGAAACCGTACGGCAGTTCAACATCGAACCCCGGATAGCCATGCTGTCCTATTCCAATTTCGGTTCGGTGGAAGGTAATATCCCGCTAATGGTACGCTCTGCCGTTGAAAAGCTTCACCGCGAACACCCCGGCCTTATCGTTGACGGTGATATGCAGGCTAACTTTGCACTTAATAATACTCTTCTGCGCGAAAATTTCCCCTTTTCCAAACTTGCCGATGGCCCAGCCAACACGCTTATATTCCCTTATCTGACAGCCGGAAATATTGCTTACAAGCTTATCCAGGAACTGGGCGGAGCCGAAGCAATAGGCCCCATTCTTACCGGTCTGGATAAATCGGTGCATGTGCTGCAAATGGGCTCAAGCGTGGCTGAAATTGTAAATATGGTTACCATTGCCGTAATTGATGCACAATGCCACGACGATAAGGCATGCGGAGGCTAAGACCGGGAGTGAGGCGGACTATTGCCGGAATAAAATAAACCTTACGGATGATTTATAAGGTTTTTTCGGTCGAATACGTGTATGTTTATATCTAAATCCATATTTTTGTTCTGTTTATCCGGACCGGATAAACACAAGGACACCTGACCAGGAAATCAAAAACAATTGTTGATATGAAAAAAATCACTGTTATCGGAGCCGGGAATGTTGGCGCCACCTGTGCAAATGTGATTGCACACAAGGATCTTACGCGTGAAGTCGTATTGGTTGACATCAAGGAAGGAGTTGCCGAAGGCAAAGCACTTGATATCTGGCAAACCTCTTCCATCAATAACTTTAATACCCGTGTGGTTGGAGTAACCAACGACTACCTTAAGACCAAGGGATCCTCGATTGTAGTAATCACCTCCGGTCTTCCGCGTAAGCCGGGCATGAGCCGCGACGACCTCATCAAAACCAATGCTACCATTGTAAAGGAGGTTACCGAGAAAGTGGTTAAGTATTCGCCGGAAGCCATTATAATTGTGGTATCAAATCCTCTGGATGTGATGACGTATGCTGCATACAGGGCTGCCCGCAAGCATTCGAGCCGCGTATTCGGGATGGCAGGTATCCTCGATACAGGCCGTTACAAGGCTTTTCTGGCTGAAGCGCTTGATGTTTCACCCAAGGATATACACTCCCTGCTTCTCGGAGGCCACGGCGATACCATGGTCCCCCTGCCAAGATTCACATCCGTGTCCGGAATTCCGGTTACCGACCTGCTTAATAAGGAAGAGATCGATAAGATTGTGGATCGTACCAAAAAAGGTGGTGGTGAACTGGTGAACCTGATGGGAACTTCGGCCTGGTATGCCCCGGGCGCTGCTGCAGCGCAGATGGTGGAAGCCATTGTGGACGATCAGAAACGTATTTTTCCGGTTTGTGCTCTGCTCAACGGAGAATACGGATTGAACGACGTATACATGGGAGTGCCTGTTAAGCTTGGTTCCAAAGGTATAGAGGAAATTATCGAACTAAATCTGAATAAAGAGGAAACGAAAATGCTTCAGGAGTCAGCAAGTTCTGTCAAAGGCGTTATGAAGGTACTTGATGATATGAACCTTTTTGAAGATTGATTTCCATTGACAACCTTAACTTATTAAACGGCAGGATCTCCTGCCGTTTTTTTTGCCGGCCCGGCTTTCAGAAGAAACATATTATGCCTGTCCACAGGGAGGAATATGGCTTTTCTGCGCCGGAAATTCACGAAAGGTACAGCATGGATGGCCGACTCCTGTGAAATATCGCGTGAGCATGGTTTGCCCGTTTATTCTGTATCCGGATTTTATGCACAGGATCGAAGGTGAAATTACCGCTCAGGCTGCGTTTGTGTGAATCTTGAGTTTTTTACAGGACAACTTAAATTTAATTTTTCTTTCTATCCGAAAGCCGGATTAAACCTGCCGGAATTAGAAAAAACGTATAACAGATTTACAAATCCGGCATGCTATCCGCGCAACTGAAACATGCAATTTCGTCAGGCATTTTTAAAGCTGGTTTCAGGATGCTGAAATCTGCATTTGCCGTTTGTCTGACTTCTGTTCAATTGCTTATGACTCCTGGTAATATCCTGTTTTCCCAAAAATAATTATTTTTGCTGTCGAAGGAGCTGCTGTTTCCGGGAGTTTAAAAAGCTGTATTTATGAAAAAGAAAGTCGTCGTGCTTACCGGTGCCGGAATCAGTGCCGAAAGCGGCATCAGAACATTCCGTGATGCTGACGGGCTTTGGGAAGAATACAGAATTGAAGATGTCGCCACCTGGGATGCATGGCAGCAGAATCCCGCCCTGGTGCTTGAGTTTTATAACAAACGGCGCACCCAGCTCGGCACCGTTGTACCCAATGCCGCGCATCTGGCCCTGGTAAAGCTGGAAGAAAAATTCGATGTTCAGATAATTACCCAGAATGTTGACGATCTGCACGAGCGGGCGGGTTCAGCGAATATTCTTCATCTCCATGGGGAACTGGTAAAGGTGCGCAGTACCGCAGACGACGAACTGGTTTACACTATCGGATACGGAGAAATCGGGCTGGGTGACCATTGCGAAAAGGGTTTTCAGCTCAGGCCGCACATCGTATGGTTTGGTGAGGCGGTGCCGATGATCGATGTGGCTGCCGGAATCATTGCAGATGCCGACATTATTTTGGTAATAGGAACCTCACTCCTTGTTTATCCGGCAGCCGGATTACTGTATTATGCTCCGGAGACTTCAGCCAAATATCTGGTTGATCCTGCAGGGATGCACGTCAGCAGAGTGGCAAATCTGGAAGTAATCCGGAAAAAAGCCGGAGAAGGAGTTCCCGAACTGGTGGAGAAGTTGATGAATAACTAAACATTACTGTATATGAAGAGGAAAGTCACACGAAGAACATTACTGCTGCCTTTGCCGGCGCTGATGTTTATAATCGCATTCACAGCCTGCGACAAAGAGGATGATGTGGATGTGGTGGACGACAACATTATCCGCGATTACATTGAAGTGTATGAACTGGATGCAACCAAAACCGAATCCGGACTTTATTATGTAATCGAAGAACCTGGTACCAGCCAGAAACCTACGCTCACTTCGGAAGTCAGAGTTACTTATACGGGAAAATTTGTGGATGGGGATGTTTTTGATTCGGGCACGCGTACGTTTGCTCTGAATACCCTAATCCCGGGATGGAAGGAAGGACTTCAGCTGTTTGGAAAAGGAGGTAAAGGGATTTTGCTTGTACCCAGCAGACTTGGATACGGAAGCAATCCTCCGCCAGGGATTCCGCCCAATTCCGTTCTCATATTTAATATACATCTGATTGATGTAAAATAGAATTTTTTTGCTTTGCGCGTGTATCAGAGGTTAAAGCAAAAATAATTTGTTATTGACCGTTGCTATAGGTATATTTGCAGGTGATTTAAATGTTTAAGAATTTGCGATATGAAAGAATTTGAAAAACAGCTGGCAAAAATCCGCCGCTGGTGCGCCATGCAGGAGCGATGCCTGGTTGAAGTCAGGATACATGCCCATTCCATTGGCATCAGCAATAAGAATACCGAAGAAATTATCAAACGCCTTGTTGAAGAAGGATTCATCGACGAGGAACGCTATGCCAAGCTTTATGCGGGCGGGAAATTCCGCAATAAAAAATGGGGTCGTTCACGCATTATCGGCGAACTCAGAGCCAGACAGATTGCTGAGGAGGCTATCCGTGCAGGGCTTGCAGAAATCGACGAAGAGGAGTACCGTAAGGTGATTATCGGAATGGTGGAACACAAAATTGCCGTTACTGACCGCTCCAACATGCTGCTTTTTAAGCATCGCCTTGCCAAGCCGGCCGTTGCCAAAGGGTATGAACCCGAGCTGGTATCCTCAATTATTGATGAACTGATGAAAAACAAGGAAATCTAAATGGTCCAGAAAGAACAGATAAACGACCTCCGGCGAAGGCTCGATGCCTTAAGGAGGTTCCTTTGACATTGAAGGAAAACGAAAAAAAATAACTGAAGAAGAAGAGCTGACGCATCAGCCGGGATTCTGGGATGACCCAAAGAAAGCCGAATCCCTGATGAAGCAGATACAGGAAAAGAAAAAATGGACCTCCGTTTTTGATGCTGCCACCTCTTCGTACGAGGATCTGCTGGTGTTGTGGGATTTCTACGATGCCGGGGATGCCGAAGAATCTGACCTCGATCAGCATTACGACCAAACCCTGGAACTGGTGGAAGACCTGGAACTCAGGAATATGCTCAGCAATGAGGAAGACCGCCTGAATGCCATCCTGCAGATCAACGCAGGCGCCGGAGGTACCGAAAGCAACGACTGGGCCGAGATGCTGATGCGCATGTACGTCCGGTATGGCGAACGCAACAACTATAAGGTGAAAGAACTCGACCTGCACGAAGGCGATGTGGCCGGAATAAAATCCGTGGCCCTGGAGTTTGAGGGCGATAACGCGTTCGGCTACCTGAAAAGCGAAAACGGCGTGCACCGGCTGGTGCGCCTGTCTCCTTTCGATTCTGCCAACAAACGTCACACATCCTTCGCTTCTGTGTATGTGTATCCCGTGGTTGACGATAACATCGATATTCAGATCAATCCTTCGGATATTACCTGGGATACGTTCCGCTCGAGCGGACCGGGAGGGCAAAATGTAAACAAGGTAGAAACCGCCGTAAGGCTTCGGCACGAACCTACGGGCATTATAGTGGAATGCCAGGAGACACGCTCGCAGGGACAAAACCGCGAGAAAGCCCTTCAGATGCTCAGATCGCAGCTGTATGAAATCGAACTTCGCAAGAAAAAAGAGGCCATTGCTGTTATTGAAGGCAAAAAGAAAAAGATCGAATGGGGTTCCCAGATCCGCAGCTACGTTCTGCATCCGTATAAAATGGTGAAAGACCTGCGCACCGATCATGAAACCAGCGACACCACCGCGGTGCTCGACGGAGACCTTAACGACTTTATCAAGGCTTTCCTCATGGAGTTTGGAAGGGATGCCATCTAATTCCGGAATTCCCGAAACAGACCAGGCCGGGGCGTATGCCCCGGTTTTTTTGTACTTTTATCTGACTTATTGATATCCCTTTTTACTTAAATCACAAATAGACGACATATGATCACCATCTATCACAATCCCAAATGCCGGAAATCAAGAGCCGGTCTGGAGTACCTGAAAACAAAAGGAGTGGAATTCGAAATCAGGGAATACATCCGCGAAAGTATTTCCGTTGATGAACTCCGGACATTGGTTGACAAACTGGGAATAAAGCCCTTCGATCTGGTGCGGACTCAGGAAGAGTACTTCAAGGAGAATTTGAAAGGTAAAATTCTGAGCGACGAGGAATGGCTGGAAGTGATGTCTGGTAATCCGCGTCTGATCCGCAGGCCGGTAATTGTAAAAGATTCCGGGGCTGTGCTGGCCGATCCGCCGGAAAAGGCTGATTTGCTTGGTATTTGATGTGCTCCTGTGGCCTGTCAGACCAGGTTTAAGCGCAGTACAGGATTTCAGTGACGTTTACTGTCTGCTTGAAGCAGGGTTTCTTAATAGAATAATTTCTGAATTTTGGCTGTCAGGTCCGCATTTCATTGATACAATATCTGTGTGTTGGGCCTTATTTATGATGCAGTCTATCATGACAGTCTTTACAAACTGATACGAGCCAATCGATGGGCTCTTTCCCGATATTAATTTTTGCATATCGTTTGTGATGGACATGCGTTGCGCGGGCACCACAATACACACACCGCCAGTTATCCCGCCTGAGCACCACATAACGCTTTCGCTTCCATGCGTCTGATTTAAGATATTCGTTCCTGTAATAGTCTCTGCGCTGTTTTCTTCTTACATCAAATTTCCATCTTTTATATGCAAAAAAGAGTGCTATAAAAATTAAAAACAGTAAACTCAGGTATCCCATGGCAAATTTTACTTGTACTTACCACAATATTGTTTCCTTATCCTGATGCTCAGCGTTGGTAAATATCCTTCCCTGTCAAATGCTCAGGAGGCTCCTGAAGCAATCCATGCATCCGCCATACATAGTGGTACATAACCAGCACATCATTCCTGTAAACGGGAATGGTGTCGGGTCCTTCAATCCGTCTGAAATACCCGGTGTAAAGTGCTGAAGGATCTGAAAAAGCATAACTCGAAGAAAAATAATACGCATCCATACCAGGACGGAAGCCTCCGCGCTGCTGTGTTATCCAGGCGTATTTGTGGGTGCGTTCAATTTCGGCAAGGGTCAGCACTTTTAATCCCAGAGGACCGGCAACATAGTAATCGATATTTGCAGCCGGGAACCACCGCTGCTGAATAATTACGGCATCTTCCCGCATTTTCCCTGAAGACATATCCTTGCGGTAAACCGGCTCAAAGCCTTCACGAAGCTGTTTCCAGCCGTACATATCCAGGGTAATATCTTTAATTCCAAGTCTTTTTCCGGTTTCAGGGTTTATGCCTTTATTCAGGAACCACCCCTGGCCGATCTGCAGCAAGGCTAGCATCAGAACCAGCGCCAGAAACCCGGCTGCTCCTTTAATCGCGGTGGGCAGCCAGTTACCCTCCCGGCCTTTCGCGGTTTCGTTCCTGAGGTACAATGCTGCCAGCGGCATCAGGCTTGTCCATGCTGGTCCGGTCCAGTGGGGGAGGGTGCGTCTGAAAAGTGAAAATCCGAGAAACAACAATATCACCGGAAGGGCAGTGGTCAGCAGTATACGTTGAACTTCCCGGTTTTCGGGTAATCGTTTTCTGTAAAAGGCAATAATTGCCGCGACTCCAGGCCCGAAGACGAAGGGATTGTTATAGAAGATCTGTCCGCCCAGTTCTATGGCAAACAAATCTGGTCTTAACAGGGTTTTCACTACTTCCACACGGTCGCTGTGAAAAGTGAAGCTAATGAAATCGTACCGGATATTCCAGATGATAACCGGCGAAAATATCGCCAGGGCAATCAGGATAGAAGCATAAACTTCCCACTTCCGGAGCCAGCGGCGGTCACAGATCAGAAAATACAGACCGGCTCCCGTAAACAGAAAAACCGAGGTATATTTCGATAACAAAGCCATTCCTCCGCTTACGCCCGCCAGCAAAATCAAACGGCTTACCCCTGTACCTGCGGGTCCTGATTTCAGGGCTTTAACAAACAGCAGCAGCGTAAGCAGCCAGAAAAGCATCTGTGGACCGTCGGGCATCATAAAGATGCCGGAAATAACAAAAGTATATAAAGAAAAAGTGTACAGCAGTGCAGTATACCAACCTGTGGTTTCGTCTTTTAATTCCTTGCCGATCAAATACATAACCCAGGTATTTAGTGTGCCGGCCGCAACAGCACCCAGGCGGATAAACAGCTCGCTGCCGAACAGCAGGTTCAGGCTGAACAACTGAATAAACCATCCCACCACGGGAGGGTGATCAAAATGACTCAGGTCGGGATACAGTGCGTAATTGATGTAATACACCTCATCGTTGCCCAATTCGGTAAATGCAGCAATTAACAGCCGCACGATAGCCGAAATGCCAATGAGCAACAACAGTCTGTATCTCTTTAAAAGCCTGGTATCCATAAAGTAGAATTCGATGGCGAATTTACGAAAAAGAGCAGTCATCGTGCACACTTTACCATCGGTGCATTGCATTCCTTAAAAACCTGTTTTTGCAAAAATCTTCCGCTTTATGCTGTTGTGAAAGGATAAACAGCCGGAATTTTGTTCATATTCTGAATTCAATGGCTTTCATTGCCGTTACAATGCATTTTCGTATGAAAAAATCTGTTATACCAATTCTGCTTTCCATCCTCTTTTTGTTCAGCCATGCATTTGTGCATGCTCAGGCTGAGAAATCCAAACGCATTTTGTTTGTTGTTACCAGTCACGGCGAACTGGGATCTACCGGCAAACCTACCGGTTATTATCTGTCGGAAGTTACCCATCCCTGGGATGTTCTGGTTGATGCCGGTTATGAAATTGATTTTGTGAGTCCCCTTGGCGGGAAGGCTCCCGTAACGGCATTTAATATGGAAGATCCCGTTAACCGGAAGTTCTGGCAGAATGAAACATACCGCCATCGCATCGAAAATACCATGAAGCCGGAAGATGTGAATCCCCTGGAATATGCAGCCATCCATTATGCCGGCGGGCACGGCACCATGTGGGATTTTCCGGGCGATACGCTGCTTGCAGAAATTGCTGCAGAAATCTACGAGCAGAACGGGATCGTAAGTGCCGTTTGCCACGGACCGGCCGGTTTGCTGAATATCCGGCTTAGCGACGGATCGTATCTGGTTTCGGGCAGGCGGGTAAATGCTTTTACCAATGAAGAGGAAGTTGCAGCCGGCCTGGATGGTGTTGTACCTTTTCTGCTTGAAGACGGGTTGCGTGAGCGGGGTGCCATTTATGAAAAATCGGCTCCCTGGCAAAAACACATTGCCGTAGACGGGCGTCTGGTTACCGGTCAGAATCCTGCTTCCGCGCATGCGGTTGGAGAGGCTGTAGCAAAGCAACTCCGGGAATTGCTGTCAGAGTAGTATCGTTCAGGATGCCGCCGGCCGGCATCCCGTTTCTGCAAACTTCGGCTGAAGTTTAACAAAATGCAGGCCGGCTTGTTAATCATAACCATGGACCAATGCCATTTAAGCAATGACACCAGATCCGTTCATTCAGTTTATCCGCCCCGCGGCTCAGGGCGATCCCGTTGCCATGCAGCGTGTTTTTCCCTTGATTTATAACGAGTTGTTCAGCATCGCCAGACGTGTCCGGTTCAATTTTCACGGTCTGGAGACCATGAATACAACCGCGATAGTCCACGAAGCATATCTCAAGCTTTCGGATGGAGGCAGTAGTCCGGAGAGCCGGGCTCATTTCTTTTCCGTTGCAGCAAGGGCCATGCGTCAGGTCATGCTCAATGCAGCCCGGAATAAAAGTCGCGATAAAAGGGGAGGAGGACTCACCCCGGAGCGATTGCATGAGCTCGAAGATCGTATAAACCTCTCTCCGCATGCCTCCGAACGCATGATTGATTTCGATGAGCTGCTGAGCAGACTGGAGGAAAAAGACAGGCTGTACGGACAAATTGTGGAATGCCGTTTTTTTTCCGGACTCAGTATTGAGGAAACGGCCGATGCCCTGAATGTATCTCCGGCAACTGTCAAGCGCAAGTGGCAGATGGCGAGGGCCTGGCTCTATATTCATATGCCCGCTTTTAACGTTTCCTGACATGGCTTATTCTCTCGGGAAGCTTGAAGAAGCCTTTGCAATCTGTCTGGAGCTTCCGGAAGCAGACCGGGAAGCATATATAGCCAAAGCCTCACAGGGCAACCCGGAAATGCAAAGGGTACTGTCTCTGATGATTAAAAACGAGAGGGAAGCTGCAGGGTATTTCAGCAATCTTCAGAGAACCATAGCAGGAGGACTGGAAGGGGAACGCCCACCGGAACTGACTCCTGGTGCCATGCTGGGAAATTATCGCATCACGAAATTTCTCGCCCGCGGTGGCATGAGCAATATTTATCTTGCCGAAAGAGCCGACGGACAGTACGAACAGGTTGTCGCCGTAAAATGCATTGCAGCTGCAGCTTTCACAACCCGCAATGTAATGCACAGAATTGGCGAGCAGCAAATACTGGCAAAACTCAGGCATCCCGGAATTGCAACGCTTTACGATGCCGGTGTCACCGCAGAGGGAGTCCCTTATTTCATCATGGAGTACATCGATGGCCTTCCGGCCGATGAATGGGTGATGAATAACAATCCGGACCTCAGAGAAAGGCTAGTATTGTTCAAGCGCATTGCTTCTGCCGTGGCATATGCACACAACCACCTGATTCTCCACCTCGACCTTAAACCCTCGAATATTCTGATCGACAATTCGGGACAGGTAAAGCTGCTCGACTTTGGCATTGCAAAAGCCCTTGCGTCGGGCAACCAGGGAACCGCCGCTTTTGCTGCTACTCCGGCAATTGCCGCACCCGAACAGCTGAAGGGAGGTACCCTGACCGCAGCAACCGACATCTATCAGCTGGGGATGCTGCTTTATCGCTTGCTGACAGGCAAGTATCCCATGAATGCAGAATCAGGAGAAACGGAATTTACCCCTGTTAAATCAGCCGGTGAAAAAAAACTCACACTGCTTAATAATCCCGGTCTTAAAGCTATTGTTTCGCACTGCCTTGAACAGGAGCCGGATAAACGATACCGCTCCATTTCGGGACTGATGCAGGACATCGACAATTATCTGCACCATTATCCACTGGAAGCACTGCCTTCCGGTAATTTCCAGAAATTTAAGCTGTTTTTGCGACGTCATCGTGCAGCAGTTACGAGTACATTTCTGATTGTTGCGGCACTGGCGACAGGTGCGGTAATCAGTCTCTGGCAGGCCGGAGAAGCACGCAAACAACGCGACCTGGCCGTGAATAACGAGCAGGTATCCACAGCTACCACCAACTTTCTGCTCGACCTGTTTATGTCGGCACATCCTTCAAAAACCAGGGGCGACACCATGACCGTATTCCAGTTTCTCGACCGCGGATACGAGGAAGCCGGGAATTACAGGGGGCCTGCCGAACTGCGGCTTGCAATGCTTACAACCATTGGTAAACTATACCGCTCACTGGGCGACTATACTAAATCGCGGGCAGCGCTCGACAAAGCATTCGCCCTTGCCCGCGACTCCGCACTGCCATTGTCGGTTTCATACATAGGTGCGGTGGAACAGCTTGCCCTCTACCAGCGCGATGTAGGCAACAACGATTCAGCCCTACGGTTGATGAAGGAGGTGATGAACCTGTACCGTGTAACAGGTCATCCCGAAAAGGACAGCACCTATACTGCTTCACTCAAATACCTTTCCTACATATACCGGAACCTGGAAAAAACGGACAGTGCCGAGATGCTTATCCGCAAAGCCATTGGTCTGGAAGAGCAAATCTGGCCGTCGCGGCGGAATATCAATCTTGCCGAAAGTTATTACATACTCGGGGTACTTCAGCGCAACAAAGGGGAATACCAGGAAGCGGTAAACAGTATTACGGCGTCGCTTGAGCTGTGCGAAAGCATTATGGGAACCAACTTCCCGGGAACCATTGCCAACCTGAACCTTCTGGCCGGAACCCTGAGTCAGGCTGCCCGATACGAGGAAGCCCTGGTACACAGCCGCAGAGCAAGAAATATTGCAGCGCGGCTTTATGGCGAAAACCACATGGAAACGGCAACCTCCGCCGATAATCTGGGCAGTATATTTATGAAGTCCGGAGCTACCGACAGCGCCGCATACTATTTCAGAACGGGCCTCAGCATCCGCCACCGTCTGTATCCGGAACGTAACAATACGCATGTAATGATATCGACCAACAACATGCTCTCACTTTTCGTAAAAACACAAAGGCCCGATTCGGTCTACAAATACCTGAAGGAAGCCCTTAGAGTAGGTAAATCCACGAAAGTGCAGGCAAGGCAGCGGGCTGTCACCTACTGGCTGGCCGGTGAATTCTACGAACAGATTGCCCGCCCCGATTCCGCCCGTTATTATTATGAAAGAGCCCTCGCTGAAAACCGTTCGTATTTACCCGAAAACGATGAGCGTATAAAAAGTGTGCTGGAGAAATTGAAAAGTGTCGGATACAAAGAATAGGAGCCTGATTGCCGGACCATATTGCCGGATAATTTGTTTGTACAGAAAAAGCAGGGGCTGATACAAATTTTTATGTCAGCCCCTGCTATACAAAAGTCGCAAGCAAATTTATCTAATTCTGATTAACCGTCCGGAGTGCGTTGATCCTCCGGTTGTTATTCGGTAGAAGCAGAATCCGGCAGGCAGATCCTTTCCATCAAGAGTTACTGAGTATTTTTCAAAAGCATCTGCATGCCCACGGTAAAGTTCCCGTATCCGTTCGCCGGTTAAATGAAACAGTTCGAGGGTTACATAGCCGCTTTCTTCTAATTGAAATTCAATGGTAACCTGATGGCTGAAAGGATTGGGGAATGCCTTTGCACTAATTGCCCGATCCGGTAAAGCATCTTCTTCCGCATTGTCGGAGCCCGTGATTCGGTGTGAGAATTTCGTGGTTTGATTGCAATGGTTCCTGTCAATCCAGTCACCGATATACCCGGCTGCATTGCTTACTATTCCATTGGCAGGTATCGGATATGTATTGGCAAAGTAGTCGTCAATGACAGCCATTGCATCCGACAATTCGGGGAACAAGCTGAGAGTTACCCCGCTGAGATAGATTGCGGAAAATTGTGTGAACGCAATTTTTGTCGGGGTATTGGGAGGCCAGAACGCCTTTCCTTCTTCCTGGGTAAAGCTTAATCCACCTATGATCACATTATATGGCCACACAACGCCTGGTTTTGAAAACCAGTATCCTTGTGAGAACGAGCACAGCACAAGGCTTCCCTCCTCAAAGTTAGCGACCAGACTCACGTCTGCGGCTGGCATTGTAAATGCGAAGGAGGATTGAGCAGAAACCACCTGCCCGTCAAGAGTCCAGTGGATAAACTGGTACCCTTCATGAGCCAGAGCTGAGACATTGACCAGAGCTCCGGCTGCATAATCGCCTGCACCATAAACACTGCCTCCCTCTATGGGATTTGCAGACAAGCTCAGGGT
>DJVU01000010.1:30664-31389 GCA_002441345.1 Bacteroidales bacterium UBA6248 | reverse complement strand
TTAAATTTTACGACCGGCAGCATGCTGGACTACTGTGCTGTTTATCAATATGCTGCATATAAAGAACTACACAGATTCTCTGTGGAGGAGCCGGTGAAAGCTTTCCGGAAACGGCCCGCCCGGGTTTGCATCCGGTATATCAATGGCTGCACATGCATCCGGACAGTTCATTTTCATGCATCGGCAAATTGCTTTTTGCAGAAGTCAGGAAAACTGTAATAGTAGATTTTTTTGAAGCCTCATCAAAAAACAGGAGTAAACTCATGATCCCTTCAACTGCTCCGATGGAGGCAGAACCGGGCGGTCACGCGATTGCTGACCAAACGGTGAATGATTCCGGAAATAAAACCACAAATCTTCCTAAATTTGCGCCTGCCTGCATCAGAGGCATAAACAAACCTGTAAAATATAACCCGGCATTAAAATGAAAGAATCAATTGCCATACTGGCAGGCGGCGGCCCTGCTCCCGGAATCAACTCAGTAATTGCCTCGGTGGCCAAGGTTTTTCTGAAGGATGGTTACCGCATCATCGGTTTGCACGAAGGATACAAGACCCTGTTTACAGGAAGTCCTAAAACCATCGACATCGATTTTGAGATGGCCGACCGCATCCACAACCAGGGCGGTTCATTCCTGATTATGAGCCGGCACAAACCCAAAGATGCTGATTTCAATACGGATTTTTTCGTCAGCAACAATGTGAAGCTGCTGGTCACCATCGGTG
>DJVU01000010.1:0-30610 GCA_002441345.1 Bacteroidales bacterium UBA6248 | reverse complement strand
CTGGCAACCACCGTTTATGAAGATGCGCGCACAAGCGGCAACTGGTTTGTGGTTTCGGCCATGGGCCGCGAAGCCGGGCACCTGGCCTTCGGCATTGGCGCCGCCTGCCACTATCCCATGATCATTATTCCTGAGATGTTCAACAAGACCGAAGTTACCTTCGACCGCATCCTCAGGCTGGTGATATCCTCCATGATCAAGCGTAAAATCCTGGGCATCAGTTACGGCGTCGCAATCATCAGCGAGGGGGTCTTCCACTTTATGACCGACGATGAAATCACCTCTTCGGGCATTCATTTTACCTTCGACGACCACGGTCACCCGGAACTGGGCAATGTAAGCAAGGCGCATATCTTCAACGAACTCCTGCAGAAAAAAACGAAGGAACTGAAACTGAACGTGAAAAGCCGTCCTGTAGAAATCGGTTACGAGGTACGCTGCGTGCAGCCCATCGCCTTTGATATGCTCTACTGCGCCCTGATGGGCATAGGCGTGAAGCACCTCTTCGACCAGGGCCTGACCAGTTGTATGGTGGTAAGTGGCCCCAACGGCGACATCACGCCCCTTTACCTGAAGGACGTGGAAGACGAAAACGGGAAAGTGAAGCCCCGCCTGGTGAATATGGATGGGCAAAAGTCGAAAATGGTGTTTGAAGACAGTCTGCAGTACATTGAGCCGGCCGATTACGAAGCCGCCCGGAAATACGTTCCCGATCCCGAAAATTACGATTTCAGGAAGATCCTGAACTGGTAAACCGGGTGGTTAAGAACTGCCTGGTAGCGGAAGCACTATTCGGCCAGGACTTCCTGAAGTACCCGTACCGATTTCATTTCTCCCAATCCGGGAACATGCAGCCGATAGTAATCCAGGAGTCGTTCCAGCAACGCATCGCGTACCGAACGATCGATGGATATTTCGTTAAGCCGGTGAAAACCGGCAGATTGTAACTGCTCTAAAGCGGCTGCAGGCGGGCCGGAAATGAAATAAGCATGCATAGGCTCCGAGGTCATAAAAAGCCCCTCCTCCATATCGAACACTCCTCCGGCTGCAATTTTGGAGATGGCCGGACTGAATCCGAGGTAACGGGTAAGCTTAATCATAAACAGCAGGTGGAATGTCCTGAGTGAAACATCCGGTTCGTTAAGGATTTGCAGAACGGTGAGGATAAAATCAAAAAGGGCCGGATTGGGTTCTTCTTCCTTTATACACCGGTACAACAGTTCGTTGATAAATAAAACCAGCGAACTGCGTCCAATATCCGTACTCAGGGAGGTCAGATTCAGATGTAATCCGGCTTCGCGGATGTAATGCAGGGATTTATTTTCCTTGCGATCAACAACAAGGTCGAGTATGGAAAGGTGGGAGAACAAAGCTGCACGTGCATTGGATTTACGGTTGAACAGCCCTCTGACCATAAACGACTGCAGCCCGAATTTTTCGGTATAAATTTTCACCACAGCACCTGTATCGCCATAACGGGTTTTGTGGAACACGATTCCTCTTGTAGAGTCAAGCATGTGCTAAAGATAGGCAAAAACAGAAATCCGGGGAGGACTTCAACAACCGAAAATCAGCCCTGCATCATTAGTTTACGAACATAATTTTTGTGACTGCGGTTTTACTTCCGTCGGTATTGGTTACATATACCAGATAAACGCCTGTTTTAACGCGGTCGCCGTTAAAATTCCGTCCGTCCCATAATGCCTGTCCGCCTTCGCTGATGGTTGAATACACAATATTCCCGCTGATATCCGTGATCTTAACGCTGGAGTTTTCAACCAGTCCGCCGATTGCGATGGAGCCCTGATAGCTTTCGCGAACGGGATTGGGAAATACTACGATTTCGGTAAGGGTAGGTTTCGGAGTAACCGATTCGCTGCGGTACGATACCACCCCGAGCGATGTCCCGATAAATACCTCTCCGGCATCGGTTATTGTAATATCGGTGATGGAATTGCTGAGCAGCGGGCTGTTTTCAGCCGTAAAATGCCGGATTTCCTTTGTTCCGTCGGCCGACATCAGAAACACTCCCGCACGGTCGGTTCCGAACCATTTACGGTTGGATCCGTCAACTGCTATGGCTGTTACTGCTTCGGTACCTAGCAGATACTGTCCGTATCCGTCCTGTTCTATCAGTATTTTCTGGGCATCCGAATTCTGGCCATTGAAAATATTTTCGGGGGAATAGAAAACAGCCACGCCTTCATTGGTTCCTACCCATACCAGCCCTTCACGGTCAACAGCGAGACTCAGGGTAAACGATCCGGGAAGTCCGCCATTGCCTGCAGAAGAGGTCAGTTTCCTGATTTTATCGTCTGCGGTATTGTCGATGGTACCATTATCGTCAAACACGATCAGGGCATGGTCGCGGGGTACAATCCACTTTTGTCCGAGTTTATCGATATGGATACGGTTGAGGTAGATTCCGGAAGCCAGGGGACCCAGGTCTATGGATTTCCATTCACCGTTGAATTTTTTCACGCTGATGGACGATGGTGCATTGGAATTGGTGATCCAGAGATTGTTCATGTCATCGAAGGTCATACCTCCGATTCCGCACCAGGAATTGCTGAAGGTTGCATATTCAAGGCTGCTGTTCTCAGGCGTATAATGTTGCTGAAGCTCACCGTTAAGATATTCAAGCACACCATACCCCCATGTTCCGAAATAAACTCTTTTGTCGTTGGCCGGATCAACTGCGATGGCCAGAACATCACGCAAATCCTGAAGCATGGTATCCTGCTTGTTATCGATGGTTGTCCATTCCCCGTCGATAAATCCGGCGAACCGTGCCTGACGGTAAAGTCCGCCGTATGCCGTATTCCGGCCTCCCGGTGCCACCCACACATCGTTGCGTCCTGAAGCCAGGGAATACACTTCGGGGAAGTCGGGGCCGTTGGGCAGAAACTTCGTTACTTCGGCAAGACGGGCCATTCTGACCAAACCCTCCTCTTCATCGCCAATCCACAAATCTCCGTCCTTGTCGAGAATGGCATCCCTGGGGAAAATATATCCCGGATTATAGGAGTAGAGGTTAAAGACTCTGGTGCCAGCTTCGTTGTATCCGTCAACCGTAAGGAAATTGCAGACCACCAGCCGGTCGAGATGTACTTCCATGCTGTAGCGGTTCGAGGTGTTCTGGGGTTCAAACGCCTGCCAGGTACCGTTGGCTTTTACAAACATAGCATCCGTTGAATAGGCCGGACCCTTTTTATTTACGTAAATCCTGTTTCCAAAGGCAGCAATCAGATTGAACGGCCCCGCAGGCAGTGCTACAGCATACTCGCGATGCCAGTCGGCAAAGTTGGCCAGATTGGCTTTGTAATAATGCGCCCTGTAGATTCCCTGGTCGGTAGCTGCGTACATCATCGAATCCACCGGATTATAGGTAATATCGTACACATTAACGGCACTTCCGTTTAATCCGATATAATAAATGGGATCTGGAAACTCTTCGCGCTCGGTGTCGAGGGCAATTATACCAAAACCGCATGCCAGATATGCCTTCTTCTCAATAAACACAACCTTATTGATAGTCTTGTTCCCAAGTATCGGCTTGCGTTTGATGTACGACAGGTTTACGACAGTGCCATCCTTTATCAGATCGATGTTGGTATTTGAGTATGCTACAACCAGGGTTTTCAGCTCCCTGTTGTATCCGATGCTGCTGATGCCGACATCGCTTAGTCCGTTAACCTTTGTAAGGCGGTTCAGGCTGTTGTCAGCGAGATTGTAATAAAACAGGCTGTAAGGAGTGGCGGCAAATATTTTACCATCGCCCTCCGTAACTCCAATTACATTTCTGTATGGAAGGTGATCGCGCCATTCGCCAATTCCGATGTCCTGCGACTTTAACACACCGGCGGTAACAAGAATCATCGCCACTGAGGCGAGAGCGTAACGTAAAAATCTGATTTTCATTCGTTCACGATAAATGGTAAGTCAGGTGTCCTTTTACCCTTCCGGGATTGATAACACCTGATAAAGAAACCTGTTCACTTCAGGCAGACAATCACCAGACCTCTGATGCAATACATTCATGCCAGTGTAGCTGATTCCGGTGTATAAAACTGCAATTTTACTAAATTATTGTGATGCATGGTCAATCGTGCAACAGGGTATTTTACCGGCTACCACCAGTGCATCGAAAGTTTTTTGCCGAACGGGTGTCAAACAAGCTGCAATGGGATTAACCATCGGCAGAAAACCGGCAATTGTGTATCTTTATCTTATGGAAACAAACAGCGGAAACCTATGGCATACAACAACACTCCATCCGAAAAACATGGTCAGCCAGTGCTGTTTAACACTTATAAAGAGACTGATTGAAGAAAACGAAGGCCAGCTTGAGCGCATAAAACCGGGAGAACTTGTTATCCGGTTTAATCCTGCCCGGCATAACCGGGAATTCTATATTGACCTTCTTGCAGCTAATGGTTTTGAACCGGTAATGAGTCACGACCGGCAGCTCGTTGAAAAAATCAGGCTTGCCGTTATCGAGCTGGTACATAAAGCAGGGCATGTAAACTCTCTTATCCGCAATTCCGATTATCTGGTGGAAAGACTTGGAATGTCGTATGCCTATTTGTCGGCACTTTTTTCAAAATACGAGCATATTACCCTGGAGAAGTACATTATCCTTCATAAAATTGAAAAAGTAAAGGAGCTGCTCGAATACGATGAAATCACCCTGAGCGAGATTGCCGTTCGTCTCGGCTACAGCTCGGTTCAGTACCTTTCGTCGCAGTTCCGGCAGGTGACCGGAATCGCGGTAAGCGAATACCGTAAAGGCGGATATTCCCGCACTCCGCTGGAACTTATCGGAAAAACCGAGCCCGTAACGGACGGTAATAGAGGAAACAAAGGTCAGGCGGATTGAGGCGGGCGGCAAATGATTTTATACGCTTTTCAGGGAATAGTATAACTAAAAACGGGCCCAACAGCCCTTACTTTGTAAACTCATTCCGGGAATGTAAACAATGAAGATTATGAAAATAAAGCAACAGATTGCCATCAGCGACACGGGTTTTCTTTTTAACCCTTCCACCGGCGAATCGTTTACCGTAAATCCGGTAGGAGCCGAAATCCTTGCAATGCTCAGGGACGGTAAAACGGAGGATCAGATTCTGGAGACGATAACCGGAACATATACGGTAGAAAAGAAGACGGCAGAAAAGGATTTGCATGAATTTGCAGGTATGCTGAAAATGTTTCAGATAATCGACAAGGAATGAGCAGGCCCCGATATACCATTGCTGTCACCGGACTCAACGCCATCGACAGTCCCGGCCCGGGTGTGGCGGTAATTCGCGGATTACGTGAGGCAAAGGCTTTTGATGTCCGCATCGTTGGCCTGGCCTACGAGTCGCTCGAACCGGGTGTATACATGCCCGGGATTGCCGACCGCACGTATCTGATACCATATCCTTCTGCCGGCACCGAAGCCCTGATGGAAAGGCTGGAAGCGATACACCGGGAGGAAAAGCTTGATGTCATCATTCCGAACTTCGATGCCGAGCTGTATTCCTTTATGAAGCTTGAACAAAACCTTGCCGGGATGGGGGTTCACATGTTTCTTCCGACTTTTACCCAGTTTGAGGAAAGGCATAAGGTAAATCTGCCGGACTTTGGCAAAAAATACGGGATAAACGTACCTGCCGGAGTGGCCATAACCGATCCTGCCGAGCTGTTCAAACATCAGAAAGAGCTTGATTTCCCGATGATGGTCAAAGGGAAATGGTACGATGCCTATATAGCCTACAACATGGAGCAGGCCAGAAATTACTACAATAAGATAACGGCCAAGTGGGGATTACCGGTTATTCTGCAGCAGTTTGTCCACGGTACCGAATACAACGTTACCGGACTGGGCGATGGGGATGGAAATACCATTGCCGCGGTTGCCATGCGCAAGCAATACATCACCGACAAGGGCAAGGCCTGGGCGGGTATCAGCATCGACGACCGTCAGCTGCTCGACCTCACCCGGCATTTTGTAAGCAGTACCCGATGGAGGGGAGGATTTGAACTTGAAATGATGAAATCGAACGACGGTAGGTATTTTTTAATGGAAATCAACCCGCGGATTCCTGCCTGGGTTTATCTGGCAGTAGGTGTGGGGCAGAACATTCCCGAAGCGCTGACCCTGCTTGCGATGGGAGAAAAGCCCGCACCGTTCGGGCACTACGACGTTGGAAAACTGTTTATCCGCTATTCCTGGGACATGATAGTTGACCGCAACGATTTTGAAAACTTCTCGGTAACGGGATCATTATAAAAAGTAACAGAGAATTATGGAAAAGAAACATTACGACCGGCCTTTGATTACCCGAATAGAAGCCGGTATGCCCGGGAAGTCCGGCTTACGAGGTGAACTTCCTCCAACCACGCACATCGACGGTCAGCCGGTTGCAGAACTTATAAAAACATACGGCTCTCCCCTTTTTGTTTTCTCGGAACAAACCATACGGTCGAACTTCCGCAAGGCGCAGAAAGCTTTTACCACCCGGTATCCTAAGGTTCAGTTTGCCTGGTCATACAAAACAAATTACCTCAGCAGCATCTGCAATATTTTCCATCAGGAAGGAGCATGGGCTGAGGTAGTTTCCGGCTTCGAATATGAAAAAGCCATGGAAAACGGCGTGGATCCGGGAAAAATTATTTTCAACGGGCCTGGAAAAACGCGCGAAGAATTGTTAAAAGCAACGGAAAACGGCAGTCTGATACACATCGATCATCTTGATGAGCTTTATTTGCTTATTGAAGTGGCCGAGACCAGCGAACGAAAACCCAGGGTGGCCATCCGTGTTAACATGGACACAGGCATATATCCTATGTGGGATCGCTTCGGGTTTAATTACGAAAACGGTCAGGCCTGGGATGCCCTCAACAAAATAATGTATTCAGGTAAGCTTGAGCTGATGGGTCTGCATACCCACATCGGCACCTTCATAATGACAGCAAATGCATACGGCGTTGCTACATCCAAAATGGTGGAGCTTGCCCGGGCGCTGAAGCAGAAGTTCAATTTCCAGGTGAAGTACATCGATATGGGTGGGGGCTTTGCATCGCGCAATACCCTGAAAGGTTCATACTTACCGGGAAGCGACACCAATCCCTCGTTCGACGAATATGCAGAAGCCATAAGCAGCGCGTTGATCAACAGCCACTTCACACCCGACGACCTCCCCCTTCTGATCCTTGAAACCGGTCGTGCGCTTATCGATGATGCCGGATACTTACTCACTTCCGTAATTGCAAATAAGCGGCTGTCGGCAGGTCGCCGGGCTACCATCGTGGATGCAGGCGTAAATCTGCTGTTCACCTCCTTCTGGTATCAGCATCAGGTAACGGTAGCGCAGGGCGTATCGCAATACCGAGAAGACACAACGCTTTACGGACCATTGTGTATGAACATCGATTGCATTCGTGAAAGCATCAACCTGCCGGTTCTGAATCCCGGTGACCACCTGGTAATTCACCATACCGGTGCATATAACGTTACCCAGTGGATGCAGTTTATCACCTTCCGGCCGAATGTGATTCTGATCGATGGAACCGGAAACACGCATCTGATCCGCGAAAAAGAAGGCCGGGAATCGATTTCCGGAATGGAATTATTGCCCGGACATCTGCAGAAAATACAGGAATAAAAGCGAACAGCATACGTTCGGTTTTTCGCACAATGGATGGATTAAAACAGTATTTTGAAGTAAATTTTGAGATAATTTAACATACAATTGTCAGTGAGATGCTTAAATTCCTAACTTTATGAACTCAAACCCGGCACCCAAGTGCCCCTCCTGCCCTGGCAGCGGCTTTGGATAAACAATTGTTGGAGTCCGGCGTTTGTAAAACCGATAGCAAACTAAAACTCCGGGCTGGATGATACACTTTTCCGACAGGGCAATTGTGGAAGGGCTGAAACTCAACAGCGACTACATCATCAAGCATGTCTACCAGGAGTTCTTTCCAACCATCCGTTACCTGATCAAAAAAAACACCGGTAACGATGAAGACGCCGAAGACATCTTCCAGGAATCCCTGATCGTAATTCTGAAAAATGTACAGCGCGATGATTTTTACCTCAGCAGCTCGTTTCTTACCTACCTGTATTCCATCAGCAGAAATCTGTGGATGCAGAAACTAAAGACAAAACGCAGGGTCGGCACCAATTTTGAAGACGTTGAGAAATTCTTTAATATGCCCGAATCGGCAAGCAGGGAAACCGCCGAAGACGAACAGATGAAATACCGGATTTACCGGGAGCACTTCAATGCCATGGATAAGGATTGCCAGCGTATTTTGCTGATGTCGCTTCAGAAATTCTCATCCAGGGATATTGCCGATACCATGGGGTACGGATCTGAAAATTACGCGAAGACGAAAAAGTACAATTGCAAGGAAAGACTCAAAAAAGCAATCATGAGCGACCCGAGGATGAAAGACTACCTCGACTGAATGGTGTCGCTGCCTTTTTAAACACTCCAGTCTATGCCCGGAATTATCCGACTGCTTAACAGGGCTTACCACAGCAGCCTGAACAGCTATACCATGGTTTTCTTTTCGAAAAACCACCTCCTGGGACTGCTGCTCATCCTGGTTTCGTTTATTGATGTGTGGTCGGGACTTGCCGGACTCCTCTCGGTGGCCGTTGCCAATGGCGTAGCCTGGGGACTCGGACTCAACCGAAAAAATATTCTGTCGGGATTTTACGGCTTCAACCCCCTGCTCACCGGCCTGGGACTTGGCATTGCCTTCGATCCATCGTGGCAGTTTTACCTCTTTCTTGTTGCCGTTGCCCTATCCACCCTGTTCATTACCCTTGCCTTCGAAGGACTTCTGACCAAATACGGGCTTCCCTACCTTACGTTTCCATTCCTGATTTCGATATGGATTGCCGTTCTTGCCGCACGAAATTACGCCTCACTTACTCCTGCCGAATCGGGCATTTACACCATGAATGCCATGTATGAAAGGGGCGGGCCTCTGATGGTAAGCATTTATCAGTGGTTCGGAGAGGTGGAATGGCCGTTGTTTATCAAAACTTATTTCCGCTCCCTGGGGGCTATCTTCTTCCAGTCGGGACTCTTTGCCGGCATCCTGGTAGCGGCCGGACTGCTGATTTCGTCGCGTATTTCCTTTCTGCTTTCGATGCTTGGTTACGCCTCGGCCTGGCTGTTCTACCTCCTCATTGGGGCCAGTATGAATGAACTGAATCACAGTTTCATCGGCTTTAACCACATCCTGACGGCTATAGCCATCGGCGGGTTCTTTATGGTGGCTTCACGATGGTCGTTCTTTTGGGTGATACTGATAACACCTGTCATTTCAATTATTACCGGTGCATTCACCCTTCTGCTGGAACCCATGCAGCTGCCCGTTTATTCGCTTCCGTTCAACCTGATGGTACTGCTCTTTCTGTATGCCATGAAGTTCAGAGACCGGATGCTGCTGAAGCCCGAAGCCGTTATCGTACAATATTACTCTCCCGAAAAGAACCTCTACATCGGCAGCAATGCCCGGGAGCGCTTTCGCGGAAAAGGTCAGTTACCTGTTTCCCTGCCCTTCTTCGGAACCTGGAAAGTAAGCCAGGGACACAACGGACAACATACGCACAAAGAGGAGTGGCGCCATGCCTGGGATTTTGTTGTAACGGACGATCAAGGCCGCGAATTTGAAGGCGAAGGCACTTCCCTGCGCGATTACCATTGCTTCGGCAAACCCGTTACAGCTCCCGCCGACGGCTGGATAGAAGAAGTGGCAGACTATATCGACGATAATCCCGTAGGAGAAGTAAACATCCCGCAAAACTGGGGCAATACCATCGTAATACGCCACAGCGAATGGCTCTATTCTAAACTTAGTCACCTGAAAAAAGGCAGCATCAAAACCGCACAGGGTACTTTTGTAAAAAAGGGGCAGGTGCTGGCAGCCTGCGGAAATTCCGGACGATCGCCCTATCCGCACCTCCATTTTCAAATACAGTCGACCCCCCATATCGGATCACCCACCCTGCTCTATCCCATCGACCAGTATCTCACAGAGGCCGAAACACCCGTGCTGAAACTTTACGACTTCCCGGAAACGGACCAGCTTGTCAGTAATCTTCCCGCAGAACCGGCACTGAATCACGCTTTCGGATTTAAACCGGGCCAGACCATCCGCGTAAGCGAAGTGGAAAACAAACTGACTGAAGAGACATGGAAAGTGATGACGGATATGTACAAAAACCTCTTTATCGAAGACGAAAGCAGCGGAGCACGGGCATACTTTGTAACCGACGGCAGACTGTTCTTCTTCAGCCATTTTGAAGGGCGTCAGCAGGGAATGCTTTACCTGTTTTACCTGGCTGCATTCAAGATACCTCTCACGTATGTGCGTAACCTAAGCATACAGGATACCTATCCCCCTTCGTCGTTCGCAGCTTCACCACTGCTGATACTGCAGGATTTTGTTGCACCCTTTTTTCTGTTTATCCGTCCGGAATTTAAATTGGAAACAGGAAAACGGGAAGACGACCTCGACGGCAGCAGCCTGTCGCTGCATACTTACTGTGAACCCGGTATTGCCGGATGGGCAGCACCCTCATACCGGTTCCGGATCCTGCTGGAGGACAACAGAATACAGACCCTGGACGTTGACTCCGGCAAAAAGAAACTGACCATTCGCTTTAACGACTACGCATGAAACCATTCTTCACATTTCTGCTGCTGACACTGATTATGCTGACCGGTAAGCTCTCGGCTGGTGAAGTCCCACCCGAAAATTACGAAGAGCTGACTTACCGGCTTTACCTTGAGCAGAAGTGGGACAGTCTGTTGCATACCGGTGAAAAAGCTATTGCCGAAGGCTGTGATTACTATTACATGCGGGCAAGGGTCGGGGTTGCCGCGTATGAACTCGGAAAATTTGTACGTGCGTCGCGTCATCTTGAAAAAGCCTGCGAATTCAACAGCGGGGATCCTTTTGCCACTGGTTTGCTTTACCGTGCATACGTTTACAGCGGTAGAGCTGAGGAAGCCAGACGTTTTCAAAAGGGCCTGCCCGACTATCTGGCAGAAAGTACCGGAGGCTGGTCACTGAACCCTGTTCTGTACCTTGAAGCCGGCCCCTCCTTAACGAATCACCAGGACAGGTTTCAGCAAAACAGACAACAGGGTTCGGGACTTTATTCCGAAGCATATCTGAACAAATACTCGGTATATTCGGTGGCCGGCGGAATAATTCCCTTATCGGGAAGACTTACCCTGAATGCTGCGGGAGCCTGGCTCGACTTTGCCCGGACACGGCATGTCGATATCAGCGGACTGGATACCCTTGTCAGCGACTACCATGTGCGTCAGGTGGAAGGATACCTTTCGTCTTCCGTTTATATCGGAAAGCACCTCAGGCTGAGTCCGGCATTCCGGATTGTGCAGGTAAGCTATAAAAACCGGATGCAAAGCAGCGATCCTGTTGTTCAGCAACTTATTGGCCCAGGCGGAAGCTGGAGTTACTACGATAGGGCAATGGGAGGAGAAGTTGCCTGGCTGAATCCTTACTGGGAGCTTTCAGCCGGTTACTGGAGTCTGGAATCCGACCGGAACAAAATCAGCCAGCTTGGTTCTACCCTGATTTTACGGCCTTTGGGAAACCTGAACTTCTACACGGCAACAACCCTTTTCAGGCTGCAAAAGGAGGAAAAATCCAATGCTGTCATCACCCAGATGGCCGGTGGCCGGATTGTTGGAAGGCTATGGGCGGAGTTGTGGTTTTCGTCCGGCGATTTGTCGGGAGGCACTGAAGGAAACCTGCAGGTATTTTACAATGCATACGACCGCGTGCGAAGCCGGTATGGCGCACGGTTCATCTACGCGGTGAACGACTACCTGAAATTCAGCCTCAGAAGCCAGCTTTTTACGAAAGAAGGAAGCGAGCTTTTTTACAGCGGACCTGAAATCGGGAAAATACATACTTACGATTATCACACATTGACTATAACGGGAGGATTGTCATGGAACATAAAATGAAAGTTTTTACCACTGTACTGGCCTTTTTGACGCTGGTATTCAGCTCTCCGGCTTCCGCCCAGTACCGAAACGGACTGGAGGAGGCTTTCAAAAGCAGCTATACCCTGGAGTCGAACGCCGAGTATGCACGGGCAATAGAAGCATTGAAGAAGGTGTACGATGAGGATTCGTACGAAATCAACCTCAGGCTGGGATGGCTTACCTACCAGGCAGGATGGTTTACCGAGTCCATCGCATTCTACAATAAATCCATACTGCTCATGCCCATGTCGGTGGAAGCCCGTCTGGGATTTGTACTCCCTGCCTCTGCTTTGGGAAACTGGAACCAGGTAATCACGCGCTACAACGAGATACTGAAGATAGATCCGAACCATTACACGGTGAATTACCGTATGGGAACGATCTATTACGGCCGGCAGGATTACCAGAACGCTTACCGGTATTTTGAAAAGATTGCCAACCTGTATCCCTTCGACTACGATGCCCTGCACATGTTTGGCTGGACCTGTTACCGCCTGGGCAAGCTCAGGGAAGCAAAAGTGCTGTTTGGAAAAGCTCTGCTCAACAGGCCGGGCGATACCTCCGCAGCGGAAGGGTTTAATCTGATCAAGTGAACATGTGCACCTGTTTTATAATTATTGGCCATGCTGGATAAAATTATCGGATTCAGTATCCGCAACAAACTTATTGTAATTCTTTTTACCCTGACGGTAGCGCTTTTCGGACTATATGCCATAACGCAAATCCCAATCGGAGCCGTTCCTGACATCACCAATAACCAGATTCAGGTAATTACTACATCGGGCAACCTTTCAACCCAGGATGTTGAGCAGTTTATTACCTATCCGGTCGAGCTGGAGATGGCCAATCTTCCCGGGGTAGTGGAGATACGTTCGGTTTCAAAATTCGGGCTTTCGGTGGTAACCATTGTTTTTGAAGAGCGGATGGGGACGTATCTGCCCAGGCAGCTGATTGCCGAGAAAATAAAAAGTGCCGCTGAAAATATCCCGGAAGGATTCGGAACTCCGGAGATGGGCCCTATTACTACCGGACTTGGTGAAATTTATCAATACATCCTTGATACAAAACCCGGGTATGAGGACCGGTATTCGCCCATGGAACTCAGGACAATACAGGACTGGGTGGTAAAAAGGCAGTTGTCGGGAATTTCCGGAGTTGTTGAAATAAACACCTGGGGCGGATTTCTGAAACAGTATGAAGTTGCAGCCGACCCAGGCCTCTTAAATGCCATGGGAATTTCGATCAGCGAGGTGTATGATGCCCTTCAGCGTAACAACAGCATAGCGGGTGGAGCCTATATTGAGAAACGGGAAGAAACCTATTTTATCCGGGGCGAAGGACTTCTGAAATCGGAAGACGACATCCGGAAAGTAGTCATCAGAAATACGAACGGCGTTCCGCTGCTTGTGGGCGATGTTGCCGAGGTAAGACCAGGCTTTGCCAACCGCTACGGTGCCATAACCGGTAACGGTGAGGGCGAAAAGGTGCTGGGACAGATTATGATGCTTAAAAATGCGAATTCAAACCAGGTAATTGCAGAGGTTAAGTCAAGAGTGGATGAAATTCAGAAAACCCTGCCCGAAGGCGTATTCATCAACCCCATCCTGGAACGCAGCGAACTGATAGGAAAAACTACGTTTACCGTTACCGAAAACCTGCTGCTGGGATGCCTGATTGTAATTTTTGTTGTGGTCCTGCTCCTGGGCAACTTCCGGTCGGGGATGGTAATCGCTTCCATTATTCCCCTCGCTTTGCTCTTTACCATCTCACTGATGTATTTGCTCGGCATAGATGCGAATCTGATGAGTCTGGGAGCCATCGACTTCGGAATCATCATCGACGGAGCTGTAATAATTGTTGAATTTATCGTGCTCCGGTTAAATGAAGGCAATGCCCGTATCCGCGCAAGCGAAGGTGAAGAACGGCAGAAGCTTATGGACAGCATAACTTTTTCAGGAGCTTCAAAAATGATGAATTCGGCCATCTTTGGACAAGTTATAATCCTTATCGTATTCATCCCTATTCTTTCCCTCAGCGGTGTTGAAGGGAAGATGTTCCGGCCAATGGCTCTGTCGTTCAGCTTTGCCATTGTAGGTGCAATTGTTTTCTGCCTCACCTGGTTGCCAGTTGCCGCATCCGTTTTTCTTAAACCCGAAAAAGAAGGAAAAAGAACCCTTTCGGTCAGGATTATGAATCTGGTGCACCGCAGCTATAAACCGGTAATTGAATGGTCGTACGGCCACAAGCGAATCATATTTGCTTCAGCCTTTGTTATGCTGGCAGGTACGGCTTTCCTCTTCAGCAGGATGGGCGGAGAATTCATCCCTACCCTGGACGAAGGCGATTTTGTAATTCAGCCCGTACTTAAAACGGGGACTTCCCTATCCCGCACCGTGGAACTCACCACACAGATGGAAAATATTCTGATTGAAAATTTTCCGGAAGTTGATCAGATCGTCAGCCGTATTGGTGCCGCAGAAGTTCCTACCGACCCCATGTCGATGGAGGAAAGCGATATAATTATCAAACTCAAACCGAAAAAGGAATGGGTATCGGCTGACAGCAAGGATGAACTGGCCGACAAATTCAAGGAAGCGCTTTCCGTTATCCCGGGCATTGAATACGAATTTACCCAGCCCATCGAAATGCGGTTTAACGAACTGATTACCGGTGTACGGGCCGATGTTGCCGTGAAAATCTTCGGAGACGACCTTGAAATCCTTAACCGTAAGGCTTTTGAAGTGAAACGTTTGATTGAACACGTGGATGGGGCTGCCGACGTAATTGTGGAGAAAACTGCCGGACTTCCACAAATGAGCGTAGTGTATCATCGCGACAAACTGGCCCGTTACGGCCTCAACAGCGAAGAACTGAACCAGCTGATCTCGGCCGGATTTGGCGGATCGGTCGCAGGAAGCATCTTTGAGGGCGAAAAGCGCTTCGATCTGGTTCTGAGATTGGATCAGGAAAACCGCAAGGACATTGAAGATATACGGAACCTGAAAGCCAGACTTCCCAACGGCCAGCTTATCCCGTTGTCGGAGCTGGCAACTATAAACTATACAACGGGACCAGCTAAGATATCACGCGATAACACCCGAAGAAGGGTTGTGGTCAGCATCAACGTCCGAAACCGGGACATGGAATCGGTGGTAAAAGATGTGGAAAAAATCCTGAGCACGGATCTTCAGCTTCCGCCCGGATATTCGATCTCGTATGGCGGACAGTTCGAAAACCTGCGCAATGCATCCAAAAGGCTTCAGCTTGCCGTTCCGGTTGCCTTGCTTCTGATTTTTATCTTTCTGCACTTCGCATTCGGGTCATTCAAGGATGCTGCAATGGTATTTACCGCCATCCCGCTTGCAACCGTCGGAGGTGTTCTACTGCTGTGGATAAGGGGAATGCCTTTCAGCATATCGGCAGGTGTAGGTTTTATTGCCCTTTTCGGGATTGCAGTACTGAACGGGATTGTACTGATCGAACACCTGAAGGAGCTCAAAGAACATGGCATAAACGATATGCGCGAACGTGTCATGACCGGTACACGGCAGCGGCTCAGACCCGTACTTCTGACAGCTTCTGCTGCTGCACTGGGCTTCCTTCCCATGGCCATTTCCACCAGTGCCGGAGCTGAAGTGCAGCGTCCCCTGGCAACAGTGGTAATCGGCGGACTTATTACTTCAACCCTTCTGACAATGATTGTTTTACCCCTTCTTTACGCAGTACTTGACAATGTTAAGGGATTCCGTTTATGGCCGCCTTCCGTTATAAGAAACCTTCCCTTTCTGCTTGTTCCTTTACTGATTGCAGGTACCTCCAATGCACAACCTGTAGCAGTTACAGCCGAAAAAGCCGTTAGTATTGCCTTATATAACAACAACAGCCTAGAGGCATCCCGTTTACAGGTAATGCAATCGGAGGCTGCCCTGCCGCAGTCTTCTGCATTGGGCAAAACCGGTATCTTTTACGGATTCGACCAGAACAACATAGCCGAAAACAATAAACCCCTCCATGTAATTGGCGCTGAACAGTCGTTTGCGTTCCCCGGAGCGCTGGCGGCCCGGCACAGAGCCGCAAAAGCAGGAATACGTCTGACCGGAGCAGCGTATGAACTGAACCGCCTTGAACTTGAAAAAGAGGTGCGCATCGCTGCAAACCGGCTTAATCTTTTATTCTACAAAGAGAAAAAGCTTAAAACGCTCGACAGTCTTTATACTCTTCTTGTTGAGGCAGCACAGAAAAGTTACAATGAAGGCGATACTCCATATCTCGATGTCCTGCTTGCCAGATCCGAATCGGAACAGATAAAGGTGGAACGCAATCAGCTGAAATCGGCAATCAGTAAAACCGAATCCGGGCTGAACGCCTTGCTGCAATCCGATTCCCTGTACAGTATAACTCCCTCTGCACCTGCCGAAATCAACCCTGACGATAAAGTTCAGGCCTGGCAGCAGATGATGGTTTTAGCATCGGCAAAAATCGACCAGAGCCGGGCTATGCTCGCCGAAGAACGAAATAATTTGTTCCCCGATCTTACTCTTTCCTGGTTTAACGGTACAAACAGTTTTGCCGGTGCAAAAAATTATTATGGTTACGAAGCCGGCATCGCTATTCCATTAATATACGGCGGTCAGCGCTCCAGAATAAAAAGTGCCAGGCTGGAAACGCAGATTGTACAAAAAAACAAGGAGGATATGGAGTTCCGATACAGGGCAAGCAAACAAGCCCTTACGGAAGAGCTGAATCAGTACCGGCAGGCAATAGACTATTACAACAACCGTGGTCGCCTGCTTTCCGAAGAAATCATCCGCTCTTCGCTCGGGAGTTACCGGGAAGGTGAATCCGACTTTTTCAGGCTTGTAAAAGGAATGGAAAGCGCCGCACGAATTGAACTCGGTTACCTCGAAAACCTTGATTCCTACAACAGAATAATATTGGAACTTAACTACCTCATCTTAAATTAAGAGCCATGAAGGTAAGACTTGTACTTCAGATTATATTTCTGAGTTCCCTGCTTATAAACGGGTGCAAACAGAGCAACGAGACATCGGCTGACACTTCAGCAGAGAATGCGGATCTGATAACTGTTAACCTTACACAGTTTGAAACGGCCGGTATGGTCATCGGATCTTTGGAGAAAAAGATCTTTAGCGAAACTGTAAACGTCAGAGGTATGATTTCCGCCCCGCCAAATGGCATGGCCGGCGTCAGCAGTTTTGTGACCGGAAATGCCGGAAGGATATTTATAAATATCGGCGACTATGTTTCAAAAGGACAGCTTCTACTTACGGTGAACAGCCCTGAATTTATTCGTCTGCAGCAGGAGTATGCCGAAACCGAAGCACGGCTGATACCTGCCAGGGCAGAATTTGAGCGCCAGAAAATGCTGGCCGGCGACAGTATTTCATCACGCAAAGCACTTTTGAATGCAGAAGGGGAGTATAAAAGCCTGAAAGCCCGGCATGAAGGACTTAAAGCCAATTTAGCGCTTCTGGGGGCAGATAAAACTCCCGGCGACGGCTTTCAGCGTGAACTCCGCATTGTGTCGCCCGTCAGCGGCTATGTTTCCAGTATAAATGTAGAAGCTGGTCATCCGGTAAGCCCCGGAGAATCACTCCTTGAGATCACCGATCCCGGTCAGCTTCAGCTAAACCTGTTTGTTTTTGAAAAAGACATTTATCTGCTGAAGGAAGGACAGCCCGTTGTTTTTTCAGGTACTGGTAAAAACGCCGGAAACTGCACGGCAACAATAAAAACATACAGTCGTGCCATTGATCCGGAAACGAAATCCATTACAGCCATAGCCGGTATCGATTCCGGATGCAGGAATTTGGTTGCAGGAATGTATGTGGAAGCCTCCATCGCAGTTAACAGCTCGGAAGGGACCGCACTCCCGGATGAGGCCATACTTAAATCGGGCGACGCACGAATTGTGCTTGTGAAAACCGGAGAATCTTCCGGTGAGATACGTTTTAAGCCCCACCGGATCACTACAGGGCGCAGCTACAGCGGATTTACAGAGATTCTGAATCCTGAAGGCCTTGATGAAGTCCTCGTAAAAGGCGGTTTTAACCTTATAACGGAGGATTAACAAACTACTCCCCTTCTTCCCTGACGAACGGGACAAACCGCACCGGCAGCAGGCTTCTTCGCACAGCCTTTCCTTTTATTTTTGTAATTAATACCAGGGTTTGCACGCTTCCGGGTTTACCCAGGGGTATTACCATTCGTCCGCCTTCCTTCAGCTGGGCAAACAGGGGCGGTGGTAATTCGCCGGCTGCTGCGGTTACCACAATGGCATCGAAAGGCGCTTTTTCAGGCCATCCGGCAAACCCGTCGCCAATGCGAACATGCACATTGGAGTATCCCAGGCGGCTGAGCAGGGCAGCACTGGCTTTTCCCAGAGGCTCCACGATTTCGATGGTGTACACATCGTCCACAATTTCGGCCAGAACTGCAGCCTGGTAGCCGGAACCGGTACCTATCTCCAGCACCTTCATACCCGCTCCGGGCCTGATGGCTTCCGTCATATACGCAACCATATAGGGCTGAGATATGGTCTGATCGTAACCAATCGGCAGGGGTGTATCGTGATAGGCCATCGACTTCAGGGCATCCGGTACAAACAGGTGCCGCGGTACTTTTCGCATGGCATCAAGGGTTGCCTTATTCCTGACCCCTTCCGCCTCTATCTGATATTTCACCATATTTTCACGCGCTTCAGCGTAACGGTCCTGCCCCGATAACGATGCCATAGCCCCAGGTATAATAACGATGATACTAAACGCTCCAATACCCGCAACCAAACAGCGGATAATTTGTAACAATCTGTTTTTCATGCTATAAATATAATAAATCGGGACTACTAATCCAAATTCCCGCTTTGAGAAGCAAAGCATCTGATTGTATTCCGGCCACTTGAATGCAGGAAGATAAACAAACCAGGCTGCAGGCCTGGAATAGAAAAAGCCCCCGAATCCCGGATGGAACCGCGGGGGCTTCAATTGTTATCACCGTCTTCACTGCATCATGTGCAGCTTAGTGTTTATTTAAGTGCTTTCAGGGCTTCAGCAGCAGCATTGAGGGTAGGCTGAATGGAAATTTCCTGTCCTACGGCTCCCTGCATCCAAACCTGGGGGATCAGTCGTCCCTGGGTATACATGCGGTCGAATTCCGCAGCAAGCGATTTACCTTTCACCTGCTGTTCGATCTGGAAATCGATGAGGTGGCCCATGGGATAGTTGGAGAGATAAAGAGGGTTATCGATCATATGTGAATAAATGGCCAGAATGGGTTCATCCGTCCCGCCAAGGATACCTGCATAGTAATTGTTCCAAACCTCCCGGGCTGCCGAAGTTACGGCTTCCTTAAGCTGCGCAGGGGTGGCACCTGGATTTTCATACATCCATTTCCACACTTTCATGTCTACCAGCGAAACACCCATTATTTCGTAGCTTGACCAGAAATTATCGAGAGCCAGCAGATGTTCTTTCGACGGATCGGTATCCGGCATTCCGAGCAGTTCCAGGTCGCGCTTCTGGAAGAGAAATGCAACCGCTTCGGTAAAAGCTGTATTTGGCACACCCTGAAGCATGTAATAATCCACATCGTTCAGTGTAACCGTTTGCTCCACGTTATGGCCGAATTCATGAACGGCAATATTATATCCTTTGTAATCCATTCCACCGGGTCCTATGCGCGTGCGCAGGCGGGCGATGTCGTTGCGCATCTCGGCGCCCCAGGCATGACCGGCACCCCTGGACGGATCAACGCTTATCAGAGAGGTGATCTGTTTTGATTTCTCCGGTGTCCATCCAAGTTTAACCAGGATATTCGGAAGGTCGGCTTCAAATGCCGCAGGCGTGGGATATTTTTTTGAAGTGATGGCCGTAAGCTGATCCTCGGGAATGCTTCCACGCGATTTAAATCCGTTGTACCAGATGTCGAAAGGCTCGAGCGGGCGGCCAAGGCGCTGACGGATGAAAGCAGCCACCTCTTTAACCTGCGGAGAGGAAACGAATTCCGTAAAGAGGCGTTCCACGTCTTCCTGCGGAATTTCCATACCCTCTTCAAAAGCGCGAACGATATAGGTCGGGAAATTGGGATTGTAGGCATCAATAGCCTTCATGGCATGGAAGTTTTTCAGAAGCACATCGTAACGGCGATCCGGCTCAGGAGTTCCCTGCACTTCAGTACCATTGTCAAAAAGCTTGTTTTCAACAGGATCCCATGTATAATCGCCCTTATTGATAACCTGTTGCGGGATGCTCTGGTCGATGATTCGTTTCATAACGCTGTATATCATCCGCTGCTTAAGCAATCCGTTTTCGCCGGCATAATTCGATTTCAGCTCATCGCGAAGTCCCCAGTGCGTTATCAGTTTCATGTCGGCCGGAAACCAGGTTTGACCATTTTCGTCCACCAGCTTGCCCATATAGATGTTGTAGTCGGAAATATAGGCATCGGCTTCGGTAAGAATACGGGAGGCTTCCTGAATAATTTCTGCGGGAACGCGTGACGTAAACCGGTCACCCATACGAGCATATGCCCAATCTCTGCGGCTCCAATCGGGCCCCAGCGCCGATTTTTCCCTGAGGGAATAAAAGGGGAAGTTCAGCGCCGTAATAAAGGCTATTTTATTATTGAAGAAGTCGTCGGTTATGTGTGCCGAGGCATTATAGCTGCCAAACATCATATCCACGGGCTGTATTTCCGGGCCTTCGATGTGAAGCGGCTCCTTCAGAAGTACATCCATTTTATGAAAATGCCCGTTCAGTATCTCGAAATTGCGTTCCAGTTTCCGATACAGGATTTCAAGTTCAGCCTCACCGGCAACAAAATTTGTTTTGCAGAACGATTCGAAATCAGCGGCACTGCCATCGCTCTCACGCCAAAGGGCTGCAACCTGCTGCACTCCCCTTTCGATGCGAAAGGCAGATGCCTCTCCCAAAGAATCGGTAAGCATTCCGGTAACTTTTTCGATTGTTGATTGTTCAATAAAGGCTTTTACCGGATCACCGGTGGTGGCAGGCTGCTTTTTTCCGCAGCCGGCTAAAGCAAATAAACTTGCCATAGCTGTGACAATGATAAGGTTACGCATGACTGGTGTATTTTTGGATTCATACAAAATTATAAAATTGCGGATTGTCTGAGCACAAAAGGCCTGTTTTTACAATTAAGGCCTTTGCAAAATGCCGTGAGAAACGGCGGGAAGCAATAAAGCCAGGCTGTCCGGATTAAAACCTGCGTCGGTCAAATGGAGGCATTTATGCACTGGTTTTGATGTTTTGCGTAGGTTTGTAAAATTAAACAGGCATCAATGTTCAAAGATGAGAAGGGCTACCGCCCAACCCAGCAAATGTTTACGGAAGTACCGCCGAAGTACGACATCCTGAATCGGGTACTTACCCTTAACCTGGATGAAGGCTGGAGGCGCAAGGCCGCAGTCCGGATACTGGAAAACAATCCCGGCCGTGTTCTTGACCTGTGCTGCGGAACAGCCGACCTTACCATGCATCTGGGTCGCGGGGCCGGCAGCTCCACCGAACTCTACGGACTCGATTTCAGTCATACCATGCTGGAACGGGCACGCGAAAAAGTCGCCGTATTCGGGAAAGACCGTATAAATCTGATACAGGGCGATGCGGGAAACATGCCCTTTGAATCCGGCTTTTTTGATTCGGTTGGCATTTCTTTCGGTTTCCGAAACCTGACTTTCGAAAATCCGGATGCGGAATTGCACATCGGCGAGGTTTACCGGGTGCTGAAACCCGGTGGCCGGTTTGTCATCCTTGAAACCAGTCAGCCATCTAACGGACTGGTTAAAGCCGGATACCATTTTTACCAGAAATTCATCACCGGTCCGGTAGGCGGAGTTCTTTCCGGAAACCGCAAGGCTTACCGGTATCTTGCTTATTCTGCGGTAAATTACTATTCCATCCCTGAAATAACAGAGGTATTGCTAAGGGCAGGATTCAGCAAAGTAAGCGGAGAGCCCCTGCTTATGGGAGCTACAGCCATTGTAACTGCAATTAAATAGATTCCTGTAAAGGATCCTTATTTCAGAAGTCCGGCCGAAGCAGCGTAAACGGCAAACTGTTCGGTTCCGTCGATTCCGAGAGCTTCATTCAGCAGATCGTCGTCGAATGCAGCAATGGCACACACCCCGCATCCCATACTCAGGGCACTGAGGTACAGGTTCTGGCACACATGACCGGCATCAAGCAGTATGTATCGGTAAGCCCGTTCGCTGTATCTCCATTTCATTCGGTAAATAACAGCTGTCCAGAAGAATGTAACTGCACCCGATTCCACCATCTTCTGATCAAGGCAGGCCTTTGCAAGAATACCCGCGTATTCCGCTCCCTTTTTCAGCTGAACCAGCTGGTGGCTGAGCGGCAGGTAACGGTATAGTCCCGGACCGAGTCCTTCAACACGATTTATGAGGAGGTATGTTTCGAAGGCATGCCTGGCTCCGGCAGAGGGCACGTAGCGGAGGGTGTGGATGTTGCGAACGACTTTCCGAACACCCTGTGTTTCGCGAAGCATAAGTGACAGTGCCGACAGGCTCAGAGCCTCAGATCTGTAGGAACGCACACTGGTTCTGGATTCGATAAGGCCATGCAGGTCGGCGGGTGCCGCGATTCCACCGGTATCCGGCAGGTCAAAAACCGGAAGGTTTTCATCTGCCGGCAGTTGCAGAGGAGGCGCAGGAAAGCCTCTCAACTGGTCCGAAACCCGCAGGTGATGATATTTCGTATGTTCAATGAAATTCATTCCGGTACTTACCGGATCTGTATCTGATTCTGCCATAAAAACTCCGGGCCTGCGCCGGCATCATTAAACCAAACCCCTGCTTTCGAGCATCTCCATGATCATCTCAACGCTTTCGTAGTGCGATACCTTGCTGCAGTTGATGACAACATCGTACAACTCGTTCAGATCCTGTGAGCCTTTCATATAGTCGCGAAGCATTTTGTACCGTTTATGGTCAATTGAAGCAAGCGTTTTCACGGTATCCTCGCGTTTCAGGTTGTGTCGTGAAATCAGATTGTCGAGTCTCCACTGCACGGGAGCCGAAAGCTTGATATGAACTGCTTTTGGCATTCCCTGCGTAATGGCTGCCCCTCCCCTTCCCACAATAATAACATTACCGGTTTCGGCCGCTGCAATTACAACGGAAGCAATGGCTTGCCTGACTTTCCGGTCGCTCTTATAATACTTTGTCGTGAGTGAGCTCAGTACCTCATCCAGCGTTCCCCTTTCCAGCGATCCTTCAACCTGCCTTACCTTCTCCGGGTCAACATTAAGTTCCCTGGCGGCTTCAAGAATCACTTCTTTATTCATAACTTTCCAGTGCGATCCTTTTGCAGCAATCGCACGCGCAAGCATTTCTGCAAGTACATTGGCCTGACAGCCGTAATCACGTGAAATAGTAACAAAAGGCCCGTTTTTACCGGTACCGGGCTCCACCTTCTGCCTGCGTTCATAACTGTCAAGCAGAATCCTTAACAAAATATTATCCATAAATTGCCCCTTTAAATTTACAATAAATATACAAAATCTTTGTGTTATTTTCAGCCATATTCCATGAAAAAGTAAATATAATAAGAAATTATTACGTACAAATTGCATTCAGGTACAAAAATGATTAATGCCATTCATCAGTCCGTAACTACTACATCCCTGAGTTTTACCTTCCTTCTGCCGGAACCGCTTCGTTTGTTTACACAGAAAATAATAACACATATGTCACAACATGTATTATGTATTAAATCCGTATTGTTTGCCCGTTCCGTGGCATGTAAGCAATCGGATTACGAAACGAAAATGAAATTATTACGAGTGGAGAAGAAATACAAAGTCATTCCCTCTCGTTTTCAGGAAATCTCCAGCACCTGTTTTCAGAAACAACGCTGAACCGCATTTGTCTTCGGGGAATACCGTAATTTTCTCAATCCGTTATTCCGGCTCTGTCGAGGATGAATGCCAGTTCAAATGCCGTTTCGCGAAGAGCATCAAAACGACCGGTCGCTCCACCGTGCCCCGACTCCATGTTGGTTTTCAGAAGCAGAATATTATCATCGGTTTTCAGTGCCCTGAGTCTGGCGGCATATTTCGCCGGCTCATGATACAGAACCTGCGAATCGTTTAGTCCGGCCGTAATCAGCAAGTTGGGATAGTTCTGCGCACGGATGTTATCGTATGGCGAATAGGAAAGCATGTAGCGGTAATACTCTTCCTCGTTGGGATTTCCCCACTCCTCGTATTCCTGGGTTGTAAGCGGGAGGCTGGTATCGAACATGGTGGTTACCACATCGACAAACGGTACCTGGGCTACCACGGTATTGAATAAGTCCGGACGCATATTTGTCACTGCGCCAACGAGCAGTCCGCCGGCACTACCACCCATGATGGCCAGTTTTCCCGGATTTGTGAGTTTATCGGTTATCAGCTTTTCGGCACAGGCGATAAAATCGGTGAATGTATTTTTCTTTTTCAGCAGTTTGCCGTCTTCATACCAGTGTTCACCCATGTCGCTTCCGCCGCGGATTTGTGCTATGGCAAAAACATATCCCCTGTCGATCAGGCTGTAGAATCCGGAACTGAAATAGGCATCCGAGCTTGCTCCGTAGGAGCCGTACGAATACAGAAGCGCAGGATTGGAGCCGTCTTTTTTCAGCGACTTTTTGTAAACCACTGAAACCGGAACCTTTACACCATCCTCTGCACTTGCCCATATCCGCTCAACGATATAATCGCCGGGATTGAAGCCCGAGGGGATTTCCTGCTGTTTCAGCAGGGTACTGGCTCTGGAAGCAAAATCGTATTCGTAAACGCTGGTGGGCCGGTTGAGCGAACTGTAGCTGTATCGCATCACAGAAGATTCGTATTCCGGAGTACCCGTTACATAGGCAGTATAAACCGGTTCGGGGAAATTAATCGTATTACGGCTTTTGTCGTTTCCGAGTCCCGTAACAATGATTTCGTTCAGTCCGTTGCGGCGCACCTGAGCTGCCAGGTAGTTGCTGAAGACCTCAAGTCCGCCGATGCGGACATCCTTATCGTGCGGCATAAAAACCTTCCATTTGCTGCGATCGGCAAATCCGCTGAGCGGGGCCTCGTAAACCATAAAGTTCAGGTTTTCGCGATCCTTGTACCGGATAAAGAAACGCTCCCTGTGATGGTAAACATGGTATTCCACATCTTTTACCCTGGGTACAAACACCCTGAACTTTCCAAATGGTTCGCCGGCCGGGAGGTAATGATATTCGGAGGTGGTTGAACTGGCCGTGGTGATAAAAAGAAAATCGTTGGTTTTGGTTTTGCTGATGTCTACGATGAACTGCTCGTCGGGCTCTTCAAAAACCAGCTCATCGGGTGTATTGCTCCCAATAACATGGCGGTATACCCTCCAGGCACGCAGTGCATCATTTCCAAGGGTATAAAACAGTGTTTTGCTGTCGTTGGCCCATGCAAATCCCTGTACTTTGTCGATGCTTAAAGGCAGATCGTTTCCGTTTTCCAGGTCTTTGATCCGGAGCGTAAAGTCGGCAAACGAACCGGTTTCATTCGAAAGGTAGGCAGCCAGGCGGTTGTCGGTACTGATGTCGTAACCGGCAAAAATGAATGCGGGTTTATTGGCAGCCATGGTGTTTACATCAAAAATAACCTCTTCCGGAGCAGAAACATCGCCTTTTTTCCGGCAATAAATGCGGTATTGCCTGCCCTCTTCGGTGCGTGAGTAATAGTAATAGCCGTTGTCGCGCTGAGGCACCGTTTCATCGGTTTCCTTAATGCGGCCTTTCATTTCGGCAAACAGCTTTTCCTGCAAAGGCAGGGTCGATTTCATCACAGTATCGCAATAGGCATTTTCTGCTTCCAGATAGGCAATAACCTCCGGATTTTGTTTTTCTCTGAGCCAGTAATAGTTATCGGTGCGATTGTTGCCAAACTCGGTGAACACCTCAGGTTTTACAGCGGCAATGGGAGGAGGAGGAAAATCGCTTTGCACTTTAATTCTCATATTCTTTTCGGATGCAGGATTACAGGCTGCCAGTGCCAGCAAGGCCATGAGGCTGCCAAACAAGGGGATTTGCTTTAACATGACGTAAAGAAATTTGTTGCAAAAGTAGAAAGAAAAATCAAGTATAGACCGGAACAGGCTGCAAACCTGCAACTTCATACAAATAAATAAACTGCGTAATAAGTTGATTGACTGATATTAAGCATAAGCAGACAAAGAGATTACAAAATTCTATTCTTTGGCTGCTGTGCGGTTGATTCGTTGCCTTACTTTTTCCCATGCGTGGGTGGTAAGAAAGGTTTCATCCAGATAGTGAATAATTTCGGTGAAGCGATTCATGGGGATGGCGAAAGTAAGTTCGTTTTCCGCGACAAACGGCCGGGCGGAAACGTCGAACATTCCGAGCACAGCCCCCGGCTTATCATTTTTCGATTCGGCCAGAGGGTACTGTATGATGGAAGCACAGCCCGATCCAAAGGGAGCAATAGTTCCCTGCATGTCGTCGCGGTCGAAGCCTGCCAGGGTAAACAGGCCGGAAAGTACATCGGGTTTAGCGAAAAAGATCACGACTTCGGGTTCATCGGTCTCTTCGAGCATGTCCCAGCGCCGGAAAACGATGTGCGACGCCGGGGCGGGTTCCCATGGGGCATCCTTCAGAAACTTTTCAACCTGAGCGGGAGTACGCAGGTAGCGTTCGCCTTCCATTTCCTGATTGCCGCACGACAGAAAGTACTCGAAACCAGGTCTTAGCTTGTTGCTGAATCCCAGATAACGCTTTCCTCCGCTGCATCCTACCGAGGCTGCATCAAACGAAACCGACTTGCCGCGTTTAACCTGTGCCAGGGATCCTATAAAGCAATTCCATTTTTCGGCACGGGGCGCTGCTTCCGCAGATGTTACCGCATCTGAATAAAAAAAGACAAGCGGAAGTCCGGTTTCGCCGAAGTACTTCTTCCAGTATTCCGTAAAACGATCTCTCAGGGCTAAGTCCATAATGCATTGTATAAAAGATGATAAACGGGAACGGGAAATTTTTTAAAGTTCCTTTCGCAGCCGTGCTACCGGAATGCTGAGCTGTTCACGGTATTTGGCTACCGTGCGGCGTGCGATGTTGTACCCTTTTTCTTTCAGGATATCGGTAAGCTGTTCATCGGTAAGAGGCCTGGATTTTTCCTCTGCTACTATGCAATCGGAGAGTATCTTTTTGATTTCCCGTGTCGAAACTTCTTCTCCCGAGTCGGTTTGCATGGATTCGGAGAAAAACGTTTTCAGCAGAAACGTACCAAATGGCGTTTGAACGTATTTGGAGTTGGCAACCCGTGAAATGGTCGATATATCCAGCCCGACCATTTCTGCTATGTCTTTCAGGATCATAGGCCGCAGCTTTGTTTCATCACCGGTAAGGAAATACTCTTTCTGGTACTCCATGATGGCAGTCATGGTAACAAACAGAGTATTCTGGCGTTGCTTGATGGCATCGATAAACCAGCGGGCAGAGTCTATTTTCTGTTTGATAAACATCACTGCCTCTTTCTGGCTGTTGCTTTTCGACTTGCTTTCGGCATAGGTTTCAAGCATATCCACATAGGTGCGGCTCAGCCGAAGTTCGGGGGTGTTTCTGGAATTTATCTGAAGTTCGAGCTCTCCGTCCTTATTGTAAACGAAGAAGTCGGGCATGATGTAGTGGTTGGTGCGTGCCGTTTCGCCCATCGAATTGCCCGGCTTGGGATTCAGTTTCAGGATTTCGTTCACGGCATCGCGCAGCTCATCTTCCGTAACCCTTGCCTTACGGGAAATTTTATCGTAGTGTTTCTTCGTAAGCTCATCAAAGTAGCGGTCTACCAGATGTGTTGCCAGGCTCACGGACGGGGAGGACTCTTTCCGGTGGAGCTGTATAAGGAGGCATTCGCGCAGGTCGCGGGCTCCCACTCCCGGAGGATCAAACTCCTGAACTACCTGCAGCAGCTGATCCAGTTCAGCGGTGGTAGTTGTGATGTTCTGGGTAAATGCCAGGTCATCAACCATTGCACTGAGTGCCCGGTTGAGATACCCGGAATCGTCGAGGTTGCCGATAATGTAGGTGGCAATCTTCACCTGCCTTTCGTCCAGATGTCGCAGACCAAGCTGCGATATCAGCATTTCATGGAAGCTGATGCCGGAGGCATAGGGAATTTCGCGATGCTCATCGTCGGCACTGGTATTTCCGGCATTCAGGCGGTAAGCCGGAATGTCGTCGTCGTCAAGATAATCGGTGATATCAAAATCGTCGCGTTCCTTTTCGAGCTCCTCCACCGGATCGGGTTCGGTATCGGGCGGCAGTTCCTCCTCGCCGGTACTCATCTCGGGATCAGAAGCATCTTCAAGAGCCGGATTTTCCTCAATCTCCTGCTTGATACGCTGCTCCAGGGCAATAGATGGAATCTGCAGCAACTTCATAAGCAGAATCTGCTGCGGCGACAGTTTCTGTAGTAGTTTCTGCTGTAATTTTTGCGTTAACATGCCAATTCCATTTTATCCCGGCGAAGTTACATGAAAGTTACGAATTTTCCGCCAGTGTTTCGATTATCTTGTCCGGCAGAATACCATTGCCGGAGAGGCCACTAAGATACAAAGACACTACGTATTACTAAAATAGTACAAACTAAGTTATTATAAAAACCTCCAGGCGCACTGCCGGGCCTGTGAAAATGCAAAGGTATGGGCTGCTCATTACGGCGCAGCCCTCTCATGCTATTTGGAAGTTCATCCCTTCAGCAGTAATTTAACGAACTGTCGCGAAACGAATGCTGACGGGCAGTATCTGCTGCCGAAAGAAGCTTCCGGCTGCCTGGCATCCCATCCCGGTAACGGCCGAAACGCTGCAAGGGGCAGCATACCGGAGTAATAACGCCCGGAATCTGCGGATAATTGTCTGGAATGAATGACTGATTTTCAGAACTCAGCGTTCTGTGGTGTGCGCGGGAAAGGAATCACATCGCGGATGTTGGCCATTCCGGTAACGAAGAGCATCAGACGTTCGAAGCCAAGTCCGAAGCCTGCATGCGGGGCGGTGCCGAAGCGGCGGGTATCGAGGTACCACCAGATATCCTTTTCGGGAATATGCAGTTCCCTGCAGCGGTCCACGAGCTTTTCGAGAACCTCTTCGCGCTGCGATCCGCCGATGATTTCTCCGATGCGCGGAAAAAGAACATCCATGGCTCGTACCGTTTTGCCGTCGTCGTTCTGCTTCATATAAAAAGCCTTGATCTCGGCCGGGTAGTCGGTAAGGATTACAGGTGTACGGAAATGCTTTTCAACCAGATAGCGTTCGTGCTCGCTCTGAAGGTCGGTACCCCAGTCAACCGGAAATTCGAATTTCTGTCCGGAAGCCTTCAGTATTTCGACAGCTTCGGTATACGATAGGCGCTTGAAGTCGTTGTCAACCACAAACCTGAGACGGTCGATGAGTTCGTTGTCGTACATCTTATTCAGAAACTCAAGGTCGTCGATACAGTTGTCGAGGGCATACTGAACGAGGTATTTCAGGAACTCCTCGGCCAGATCCATGTTATCGTTGATGTCGTAAAACGCCATTTCAGGTTCTATCATCCAGAACTCTGCCAGGTGTCGCGGGGTATTTGAATTTTCGGCACGGAAAGTAGGGCCAAAGGTGTAAATAGAGGAGAGAGCCATCGCGCCAAGCTCGCCTTCCAGCTGTCCGGATACCGTAAGGTTGGTTGCCTTTCCAAAGAAGTCCTTGCTGTAATCAACCTCTCCTGTTTCGGTGAGGGGCGGATTTTTAGCATCGAGTGTGGTTACCCTGAACATGGCTCCGGCACCTTCGGCGTCCGAGCCGGTAATGATGGGTGTATGCAGGTAATAAAAACCACGCTCGTTGAAGAACTTGTGGATGGCAAACGACATGGCATGACGCATCCGGAGTACCGCTCCAAATGTATTGGTACGCGGGCGCAGGTGGGCAATCTCACGCAAAAACTCCAGCGTATGGCCTTTTTTCTGCAAAGGATAGGTTTCGGGATCTGCGGATCCGTATACTTCTATCTCCTTTGCCTGTACTTCCACGGCCTGTCCCTGCCCGGGCGACTCCACCAGGGTGCCGTTAACCGAAATGCAGGAACCGGTGGTGATGAGCTTCATGGATGCTTCGTCGAAACCGGCAAGCTCCACAACGATCTGAATGCTGTGAATAATGGAACCATCGTTGAGAGCGATAAAAGCAACGTTTTTATTCCCGCGCTTGGTGCGAACCCAGCCTTTGAGGTTAATCGTGTTTCCGATGCCAATCGATTGCCAGTTGTGCAAAACTTCGGCAATTTTCGTTCTTTTCAGTGATTCCATTCTGTTAAAAAGGTATATGATTATCCGTATTTCCGCTTCCGGGAAAGCAGCGGCAAAGGTATAAAAAAAGAGAATCTGGAAAACAGGGCTGTACAGCTGCAATGGTTCATCATTTGAGTTCCCGGGTAATTCGTTATTTGATGTGCCGGAGTTAAAGATGTACCTGGTAATTTGTAATGTATTAATAAAATAGTTTCACAGAGATGCACAGAGA
>DJVU01000063.1:7386-10382 GCA_002441345.1 Bacteroidales bacterium UBA6248 | reverse complement strand
AGGAGAAGGGCTGGGGATGAGGCGACGATGCTGCTGGTATCATTGCTTTTCAAAGTATCCGACAGGAAGACAACGAAACGATGATCCCGACCCCGTCAGGGGTCGTATCTTAATAGGAAAAACAACAAAACAGCCATTTATGACCCCAACGGGGGTCGCATGTTTATTGTTCTGAATGGATTATGTAAATTCCGGTGATATTGCCCCCCATTCCGGTGATACTGCCTTGCATTGAGCAACGGAAACATACGTCGCATATACGGCCTCCTATTGCAGCGGCTGATGTTTCTCCCGGATACCCTGAATATCTGCAGCATACCGTCACCGGCTTTTATCTTCAGGGCGCATTTAAAAAAAAACCGGTTAACCCGGGTGCTCACCGAAAGCCTGTTCATCAGGCCGGTTCAATTTCCTTTCTCTCCGCTCCCGGATAATTCTTCCGAAAAAATCAATGGAATGCAGTACGGCAGCAATTATTGACATTACTGCAATAATAGCAAGATACAACAGAATTGCATCGCTGGCACTGCCCGTTCCTGCGAAAGCAGAAGAACTTAAGAGCAATAAGGAAATCAGCAACTCCATTTTCATGGCTTTCCCATTTTCAGGTTATTTAATAGAAGCTGAATTTATATCCGCACATGCACCCCGCATTTCTTTACGTTATTCCTTTAAACTTTTCGCTTTTAAAGGTCTTTGGTAAACACCCTCTCAAATATACAGCTTATTAAGGCAAATTTTACACCTTTGAACACTCTTTTGCGATAATTTATTTTTGGTTCGGGCTGGTTCTTAAGGGGATATGAATGTACGGAGGTATGCCATGGAATGGGTGGCGCCGAACGGACCGGAATGCTCCTATCCCCTGTTTCCGCTCACAGAGCCATGGCTATTCCCCGCAAGACTCTTTTATAATCAGGTAATCCAGACCCAGGCCGGCATACATATTATTAAGCGGTGCATATCCCGGTTTAAGCTTTTTGTGCCTCTTTAGCCCGGTAATTGCCAACTCAGATTTTCTTTTCCATTGGGGGCGGTGGTCGACTGTATGGGCGAATGTCATTACCTGCAACCAATGAACCGGAAATAAAAAGGACGGGTTGGATGGAAACGCTGAATACTGAACTTTAAACGGATCGGATGAGGTTGAATTCGTACCCGGCAGCAGGGAGCTATAAGGGGGCGATTGGGTTGATCCATCCATAGGTTACGAAAAACCCTCCCGCATCCGGAAAGGATGGGGAGGGCTCAGCGCGCACTCCGTTGCAGTGGTTTTATTTTCGGATGACTCTGCAGGTCCGGACGGTACCGTCCTTCAGGGTGATCTTTAGTATGTAGAGCCCCGGGGCGAATGGTTTCATATCGATGTTGTAGGTATCGCCCAGGGCTGTGTAGTTCACCGATACGGGGTTGCCGCTCATGTTGTAGAGTTCCAGGCTTTGTATGGTTTGTCTGCCGTCTGTCCTGTTCTGAATGGTGATGTAATCAGAGGTGGGATTTGGACTAATGCCAAACTCCTTCAGGTCAACTTCCGTGGTTGACGTTATATCCTTGAAGTGGGCCGTGAGCACCCTGTCACCGTTTATGCTAAAGGTGTAGCTCTCTTCGGTGGAGACCACTTCGCCGTTCTCTGTCCAGAATTCAAACATGAAGTTGGCTGCTGCTTCGGCTGTTACGGTTACTTCTGTTCCTGAAGCATATATGCCTGCTCCGGTAACGGTTCCTCCTGCTTCAGGGTCCGCATAAAGCGTGACTTCCCACTGCATAATCTGGCTCTCGAAGTTTGCCACCAGCGAGGTGTCCGACAGCACTGTTATCTCTATCTCAGGCTCCGTTGACAGCACTGAGCCGCCGGAAGTCCAGTTGAGGAAGACGTAATTGGTTGCAGGTGTGGCCGTCAGCGAGGCAATGGCACCATACACATAGGAGCCTGCTCCGGTAACCGTTCCTCCTTCGGCCGGCATTACGGCAGCAGTCACGTTATAGGTTACTACCGTAAAGTTGGCCACCAAATTGCGGTCGGAAGTCACGGTGAAGGAGTAGGTCGGTTCATCTGAAACAACCGTGCCCTCTTCTGTCCAGTTCACGAATTCATAGATGTCGCCGGCAGTGGCCGTTACCGTGGCGGTGGATCCAGATGTATAGGTACCGCCTCCCGTTACCGTTCCGCCGTCGCCGGGTATGGCTTCCACTGATATAACAAAGGTTTCAGGGGTAAACCATTCCAGGGCTTCGTTGATGGTGGTCTGTATGTCGCTGGTGGCGGTGAATTGCGAGAGGTCGAAGCTAAGGAAGAACGACTTGTACACGATATTGTCCAGCCATACGGCACCCGGATTCCCTTTGGAGTATGCATTACCCGATATGGGCCCATCCTCGAACCTGAAAGCCGTGCGGGAGGTGATATCCGGATTGTTAACCTCGGGGGCATATACTTCCGGACAGGTGCGCGGGTAAATAACATCCGGGCTGTCGGCATAAACCGGTATCTCCTGGTTCAGCGTACCTATGGGTGAACCGGATGTGCCAATGATGCTTCCGCTGTGATAACCGGGTGTGTCAGGTCCGCCCAGGCCGTCGCCTCCTCCATAGATCGGGGGATTGGGCTGAACTTCAAATCCGGTGCGCAGGTATGCTGTGGCGAACTTCCTCAGATAACTGCTGTTGGGCAGGGCATGCTGGGCCGATGCCAGGTTGTCGGAGGCAAAGAAGATGTTCCTTGGCATGGCCTGTGTGCCTCCATCCAGAAAACCTATCAGGGCTTTCGACAGCGTATCGTGAACAGGGGTGGAACCCGTTGAGTTGGAATAGGCAAAGATGATGTTGTATTGCTCCGGTATGGTATACTGGCTGAAGGCTGCCCAGTTGTAAACATCGTAGGCGATTCCTGCATTGTCCAGTGCATTCATGTATACGGGAAGTTCAATGTTCTGGTAGTCCTGGAAACCGGGGATGTTGCCGGGCGAAAGTATTAGCACTTCCACATCATCGGTGGG
>DJVU01000063.1:2089-7283 GCA_002441345.1 Bacteroidales bacterium UBA6248 | reverse complement strand
TAGTAGAGGGAGTCGGAGGCCAGTCCCGACAAATCGGTGATGGCAGCCTGCAGGTGTGCGTAAGTATTGAAGGTATTCCATGCTTTAATGGTAGTGATCATAGGCACCTGGGTGTCTTCACCGGGATAGAATTTTATGGCCATCTCGTTCTTCAGCAGGTTTCCTGCCGGATCAGGGCCTATGTAGCCGCTGCTTTCAACAATCTCATTCAGGTAACCCAGGCCGGTGGTGCAGTCGTCGTTCTGCGTTCCCACGGTGGCACTCTGTCCGAAATCGTGGGGATTTGCTCCACCGGTTTGTCCGTTGGCCACATTCTGGTATTGCATGACGATATCGCCATTTTCGTGAAGTATCACCTCAAAGTTGAGAGTAGGCGTTCCGCCGGTACCGGCCACAAAAGCCAGGTTGCTCCATTGTATTACCGTATATCTGTCGGGGGCTGTGCCAAAAGTCTGGAAATAAACGTTTCCAGTTCCTTCGGTGGCAATCAGGTCATCCCAGAAAACGGAGATCAGCGCCGGCATTCCGGAATAACCGGGTATCGTTTGATGATAATTGAAAACGTTGCCGTCATTATCCCAGCCGTTGTCGGGGAATGGTTTCACCCAGTTGTTACTGGCCAGCAGCAGGGTGCCGTTGATGTCGGCGTGGAAGAAGGTGCGGTTTATTCCATAATAGGGGAAATCGAATCCTATGGGAATGGCTTCCGAGAAGTTGTCATCGCCGGCAAAGGCATTTACCCCGTACGTTACCGTCGAGGTGCCGGTAGCACTGATATCTATCCAGTTGTAAACCGGACCTCCGGTTTCGCCACTGTCGATCCACCGGTACCCCATTGCATCCGGGCCACCGGTTCCGTAATGCTGCACGGCATCGAATGCCGACACCACCGTATCGTTGGTTAAGTCGGCATCGCCTGCCATAGCCGTATATACCTCAATAGTGTAGCTGCCCTCCACAGTTGGTGTCCATCCGGTGAATTGCACGGTGGCAGTTGCTCCTGCGGCCAGCGGGTCGGTAAAAGTGACCTCTGCGGTATGCACTACATTGTTTTCGGCATCGGTAATGTTGCAGACTACGGGGAAATCGGCGGTAACTTCTCCGGTTCCATAGTTCTTTACGGTGGCAGCCGGCACTACCGGTGTATCAACAACGATGAAACTACCCGGACTAATAACGTTCAGGGCACCCACGTCGTTCGCCTGCGGCTGACCCACCTTTATGTCGTCTACTATAAAGCCGTAGGTATCCTGCATCCAGCGGATGGCAAGATATACATTCTGGCCGGCATAGGCACTAAGGTCGTAGTTGAATTCCTGATATGCGGAACCCAATCCGGTAACGGTGCCCAGTGTAACGGTAAAGTCGGAGATGGCGTTTCCGGTAGTAGAGAGTTTAACCTCCATATCCTCGGTACCATACCACGAGCGGGCGAAGAAGTTGAACACATCGCCTGCCTGTATGGCCACCTGTGGCGTTACAAGCCAATCGTTTCCATTGTTGCCGTAACTGTCAACAAAACAGATGTAATTACCTGTATGTGCATGTGTTGGCTTGTTGAAGGCCCTGAAGGTTGAGGCGTCGTTGTTGGCATCATAGGTGGTCCACCCTGCCGGAATGGCTCCACCTTCAAAGCTTTCGTTTATAATCCATTGTGCATTGGCACCTGTAGTGCCGGCGGCAAACAGCAGCAGCACAAAAATCCATTTCATGAGATAATCCCTGGTGTTCATAAATGTCGTTTATTTAGTTGTGATGAATCGTAGCGGCGTAGTGCTACGCCCGGACAGCAAAATAATAGTACACTACCGGAAGTCACAACTTTTATAGTTGTGAATTGGTAAAATTATAACTATAAGTGAGAAGATAATTTACTGAGAATGAGCGTTTTTACGAAATACCGAGGGGGTAGTGCCCACATGTTTGCGAAACAGCATATTGAAGTTGGAGATGTTATTAAAACCCGATTCACGGGCTATGGCATCAATGGAATACCGGCTGCCCGACACCGGGTCTGACAGAAGCGACATTGCTTCCCTGATGCGGTATTCATTGATCAGATCGGAGTATCCTTTTTGGAACTCCTCATTTATCAGTTGCGACAGGTAGGTGCGGTTGGTGGACAGCTTTTTGGCAAGCTTCTCCACCGTAAGATCGGCTTTCGTGTACATTTTATCGTTGGCCAGTGCTTCATGCAGCTTCAGCAGCAGATTCTTCCTTTCGTCACCACTCAGTGCCGGTCGCGTTTTATCGTCGGCAACACCCTCCGGCACCGGTGCATCACTCACTTCCTGTTTGCTCATTAGCAGCTTCAGTTCCTGTTTCACTTCACCAAGCTCCCTCATTGCACCCCCAAGCTCCCTCTCCTTTTTCATCAGGTCGATGTTTTTTTGCACGATAAACTTATAGGCATTGTTCTTTTTCCTCAGCTGTACGATAATGACCACCATGGCAACGACCGAAAGGATAAAACCCGTAAGCCAGGTGGCTATCAGTTTCCGTTGATTCTCTATCCTGGTCTCCTGCAGCCGGCTTCGATACTCCAGCGAAAGTATTTCGCCCTTCAGCTTCTCATTAATATACTTCTCCTCCAGCATTCCGATCCTGGCCACCTTATCAAGGTTCATCAAGCTGTCGCTAAGCGCGGAAGCCTTCACGTGATAATTGTAGGCCAGCTGGTAGTTTCCCGTTTGCCCGTAAATTTCTGCGAGCAATTGCAGGGCATTGGCCTCATCCGAAAGCTGGCCCGTTTCCCTGAACATACGTATACTCTTTCTGCAGAGATAGAGGGCCGAATCGCTCTTTCCGGTAGCAAGCATAAGCTTTGCTCCATTAAACTGAGCCGAAGCAATGCCGCTTCTGTCGCCCATGGCCTTGTCGATGGCCAGTGCCTTACGCAGATATTCGGCGGCAGCAGTATAATTCTTAAGGTTCAGGTAAACTATTGCAATATTCAGGAAGTTGGAAGAGGTGCCCGATGGATCGTTGTTCCGTTCATCAATCTCCACCGCCTCAAAAAATATCGGCAGTGCCGTTTTGTAATCCTCCAGCGCCAGGTAAACCGAACCTATGTTCGACATGCAGATGCTGTACCCAAGCCGATCGTTGATTTGATAAAACGAATCCCTTGCATCCTCAATATAGGACAATGCCTTGCTGTATTCCTTAAGCTCGATGAACACCGAGCCTATATTCAGATTACACCGTGCAATATGCAGGGTATCGTTCAGCTCAGTAAAGATCCTCAGCGAATTCAGATTATACTGGTTGGCCTTCTCATAATCGCCCATCCGTGCATTTATGATTGCCAGATTGCTGTACACAATAGCAATATCGCGCTTTTGTCCCCTTTTTAAGGCAACGATCAGAGCCCTGGCCGCGTATTCACGAGCCTTATAATTCTCCCCCTTCTCAAAGGCTTCATAAAAAAGCTTATTATAATGGTGCAGGGTCGTTCGCGAAGTATCGGCCTCCACCGCCGAAGCCCTGAAATGCACTGTACAGCAGAGTAATACAAGTAAATAAACTTGCCATTTCATTGCACAAAGGTAAAGAATTGTTCAGGATGATACGGGATGGATGACCATGGAAGTAAGAAATTACCGGGCAGATCCATTCATTTTCCAGAGCAGGAAACGAAAACGACGACCGCGCCGGATGATAGTTTCATATTGCCGTTTGTTATCCCATATGGGGATACGGAAGAAATGATTGCGAATCTGCCGGCCGCTAACGGGCTCCTGATTCCTGTTATCAGTGAAGAAAAAAGCCCCCGGATCTGCATATGAATTCCGTTTAACTGCTGCAATTCCAGTCCTTCCGGATCAATTCCATGACTGAATCCATCTATGGTATTGTACCCTGAATGAAGGCTCAGGGCCTATCTGTTCCAGGATTATTCAATGTTCCGGAAGTTGTATCAGGTTTCGAATGTACAACCTCGTTAAGGGTCGTTTTGTCATAGCACCTGTTGTAACGAGATACCCTATGGTTCAATTTCCGCACCGGAAAGGTGGCGCCGTTTCTGCCGGAATATCAGGTGATTTTTTTTACCTTTTTCTGGAATTCCGGTGTGTCGCCGATTCAACCGGAATAGTCAGCCCGTGATGTAATTGCAATAAAATCTGTATACCAGCACTTTTTTGTTTTGTCTTTCCTGCCTTCCTGATGTCTTTTGATAACTTCAATATTTCATGTTACTTGATCCCGAATTTTAAATCAGGGGTAGGACAGGATGATTCGGAATCAACAATATCAGGTTTTATGCATTCTTTCAATCTAAAAAAATAGAAAATCTCCCCTGATTAATTTCAGGGAAGATTTATTTTAGTATTTATTTGCTAATTCAATGTTTGTGAGCGGAATGACCGTCATTCTGTGTTGCGATATCATGGATAGCTTCGATGGTATGCGTGTAATCAACGTAAGCCTCCACGTATTCACGACCTTTTGCAGGAGAATCGTTTTTCACTTTGTCAAGCGCTACAACTTTATCAAATTTCTCCTTTATCGTCTTTCCGATGTGGGTATTTAATTTAACGAGAAAGTCATCCACATTTTTACTTTCCAATGCCTGGTCACTGAGTTGAACAATCATTTTTGTTGTTCCGGCAGGTTTTAAGCCGGTAAAAGGTGCTCCTTCTGTTTCGCGGTGCAGCCTTACAAGGGTTTCAAAGAAATGTTTTTCAACAATCTCATAAACTTCCTTGTCCCCGGACTTTAAAGAATAGGTTTTATTAAAAAGTGGAATAATTACCTGTTCCTGTTCCGGAGTAATCCATTTCAGAACTAAATTAACGTTGTTAGTTTCAAGAGCTTTAACAGCATCTTTAATAGTAGGACCATCAAAGGAATCGCAGTGCGCAGATGCCGGGAGTGCTCCAAAAATCATTCCTGCGAATAATAAAACCATCGGAAAAATTGATTTAAAACTGTTACGTTTTTGAAGTCTCTCCGGACTTGCAGTTGTCAAATTTGTTTCTTTTGTTCTCATGATAATGTAAGTTTTGATTGTTACAAATCGAAATATCCGGAACAAAAGTACATTAGGGATTATCCCTGTGCGACCTGCTTTGTAAAGTAGTACGTATTTACCTGAACCATTACGTCCTGTTTTATAATATTTGTCCTTGCGGGAGTCTTTATTGCTTTGATGCAGACGCTTATAAAAGTTTCCGGTACTCACTTGGAGTAA
>DJVU01000063.1:0-2041 GCA_002441345.1 Bacteroidales bacterium UBA6248 | reverse complement strand
CTGTACTGATTAATAAAATCAAAGAAATTGGCTCCGAATTGTTCATTAATTACCCGTGAAAGATGATGTGAAGGAATATCCAGCCTATTGGCCAGCTCGGGGAGTGTAAGGTCGGCATTCAGATATGGTTTTTCCGTAGCCATAAAATGTCTTATTTTACTTACATATTGCTCAATATCATCATCTTTCAGGAATATTCCGGCATATTTCTTCTTTGGTTCAGTTACATATTCGGTATTCTGATTGGGATATTGAATGAAGATTTCTTTTTGCTTCAGGCCATAATAACCAATCAGGATTATAAAAGCAGATAAGGAAAGCGTTAACCCGTGGGTACAAAAAATCCATGAAAACATCTGGAAGACATGGTGTACAGTAGCGAAAATCATTAAAACTGTCCATATAAAACCAAAAGTATATACTAGCTTTCGCAACCAATCCAGGTTGACATTTTCGTAGGAAGAAAAATTGTTGAAAATATTGATATCCAGCTTTTTTAAAAGCAAGATTGATAAAATAAAATAAATAGGGCCCGATATCACTGTGAGCAACAGAAAAATATTAAACAACACCGGAGCTCCATGTTCACTAACTGCATGGTCTAACCTTATGCGGTCAGAAATTTCCGGAAAAAAAGAAGCGATAACGATAAACAGGTTGAACAGGACAAACGGGACAAAGTGCAGCAACTTTTCTTTATTAAAGCGGGCTTTATAGTCGATCAGTGCAGAAATGTACAAAAACAGGAATGGCCCGTGAAGCAGGAGTAATGAGATAAAACTTCCCGAAAGGAGATGAAAATCTGTAAAGAGCTTGTCGTAAAACAAACCATATATACCCGTAAAAAGACTTAAATACAGTAGCCAACAGATAAGTATCTTATCATGTATTGCCTTGTTTTTCTGAAGTATTAAAAATGAAAAAAATAAGGCGTTGAATGCGGCAATCAAAAAAATATATTTCATTAAGATTACATTCTGTGATTGTTTGCAGGCTGTTTTAAGCATGAATCCCATCGTCCGGGCCTAAATACCGGCGGGCGCTTCTGAAAATAGCTTATTCCCGCCAGCAGAATTTTCAATAAATGTACAATCTTTCTCATTTCTGTCAACCGCCCAATGGTATTTGGCCTTTGGTAACGTATAACTTCGGCTCAGCCTTCTGAATTCTACACGAAATCCGAAAAAAGTCAGGACTGCACAATAAAAGGACTCAGACTAAAGGCAGGTTACAGATAAGGAAATTATCCCAATGGAAAGTAGTCTATTCCGGGATACGTATGTAATTAATAATCAATGTACTATTTCATCTTTTTCGAATTCTCACAGTTCCCGGCTCCATTTCCTGATTTTACGTGAACTGGATCTTGACTGTGTCGATTCGGGGTAATTCGTTATTTGATGTGCCGGAGTTAAAGATGTACCTGGTAATTTGTAATGTACTTATAAAATAGTTTCACGGAGATACACATAAATACACAGAGATTCAAAGAGGGTTGTATTCTTCTCTGTGTTACTCCGTGATACCTCGGTGAGCTCTGTGTAATTGTTTATTTTACCAGGAACCAACGAGTCACATTTTAAGGGATAAACCTTTAACCTGTACGGATTATTTTTTTCTGATAAATATTTGGTTTTTAATGACCTGATAGTAATACCGATGTGAAAAACCAGCACACCATTTAACGAATAATCCTCGATTCGCTCCAGCGAAGACAAAGGACCGGCATTGTAAAAAAGGCCTTAAGAAACCCGGAAGCTACGGTTGAGGGAGATTCGGTTACGGTTCAGGATTTATTTTTATTGAGCAGAGGCATAAAGGGGGAGGCATGAAGCAGGAAGTAAGAAGTAAGACTGTAAATCCTGTGAGGTTCTGATCTGGCCTCGTACTGGTGATCCGGAAAAGCCTTGCGTCATCGCATCCTGGCGCGGGATAACGGATGTCCAAAAGGAACAAAAATCATCCAACTAACGCAATGCAATAAAACATCCTGCGTCTTTGCGCTTTTGCTTCCTGGCGCGGGATAACGAATGCCCAAAAG
>DJVU01000085.1 GCA_002441345.1 Bacteroidales bacterium UBA6248 | reverse complement strand
GGATAGCCTTCGGCGTATTTGTTGGTCATGCACGAGCCCATGGCCTGCATTACCTGTTCGCTGACAAAGTTTTCGGATGCAATCAGCTCTATGCCATTCATCTGGCGCTCTTTTTCCTGCTTGATGAGGTCAAAAACCTGCTTGTCTTTTTTCATGATGAGTTGATATTTAATAAGGTTGGTTTCCCGTTTTAAGGCCCGAATGATGCTTTTAAGGGCTCTGCAAAGGTATAAAAAGAAATGTACTGCCCAAGAAAGCGTATATATTTAAAAATCTATGCATTGGTATGGATTACAACGTTTTGCCGTTCCCCGGAGCCTTCTGTATTCCTGTTCCCGGAAACGGATGTGGTACTTCCCAAAACAAAGAAAATGTCAAAAGGCAGCCGTTGGAGGCTGCCTTTTGCTAAGCAATTGATATTTTGCGCTTTATTTCATGATAAGGAGGATGCGATTAACCATTTTTTCGCCCGAACGAATTCGTATCATATACGAACCCGGATTAACACTGCTGATGTCAACAATGTATTTTTCCTGTCCGCTGTAGTGGCCCGAAAGAATTTCGGTGCCTGCCAGACTTAGCAGCTGCAGTTCAAATGCCGGGAAATCGGCCGGATTAACCTCTACGATAAACTCTTCCCTGGCTGGATTTGGATAAATCCGGATCGCGGAACGATCGTTTTCATCTACTCCCAGTCCGGTTCCGCTTTGTGAAATAATTATTGTACGTGGTCCCGCACCTTCGGCGCTTACCGTTATCACACTCTGCCTTTGTCCGGAGTACGGATTGGCCTGGTAACTGGCAGTAATGGTTCCGTTGCCCGTGCCCTCCGGCGTTACCGAAAGCCAGGCAGAGTCGGCGGCGGCAGTCCACGATGTATTTGATATTACATCGATCTGAACCGATCCGGCAAGCTTGTCAACCTCTATATTTCCGGGATTCACCTCAAGCATGGGCGATCCTGCTTCCTGCATCAGCTCAACGGTTTGCTCAAGCCCGGCTCCCGATACGGTAATCTGGGCATTCCGCCCGTCCAGGGTCAGATTTGCTTCATAAACAGCAGTCAGATCGCCTGTGCCCGATCCTCCTCCAACACTGACCCACGATGCGTTGCTCACGGCCGACCAGCTGAAGTTTGATGCAACAGTGTAAATGGCATTTCCTGCATTCGCATCAACACTGATGGCAGACGGCGTTACTGCCAGGCTGGCCTCAGCAGCCTCCTGAACAAGAGAAACGAACACCGGCTCAAGTCCTTCAGTTGCAATGGTAATGATAGCAACACGCTCCTCAGCCCAATCATTTTGGGTAAAGGTGGCACTGATAATCCCGTCACCCATGCCTTCCGGAGTTACCGTCAGCCAGTCCGGACTGTCGGTCGTTACAGTCCAGAGAGCATTTGAACTTACCTCAAGCTGGGCGGATGTCTCTCCGGCTCCGACAACAATCATCGCAGGGGTTACTGCTAAAAGGGGAGCAGCACCTGCCTGTGTCAGGGTTACCACTACCGGATCGAGGCCTTCAACGCTTACGATGATTTCTTCCGAACGGATCACAGCAACCGGGTTAGCTTCGTATACTACCTCAATTACTCCGTTGCCTCCTCCCGATGGACTTACCGTGAACCATCCGGCAGCTGAAGCAACATTCCAGATTGAGTTTGAGCTTACCGTAAAGGCTGCAGTTCCTGCTTCGCTTTCAACTTCAAGATAGCGTGGTTCAACCGCAAGTGCTGGCGGCGCTGTTATTGTGGTGGCGGAGGCCTCCACGCCTTCGGAATAGTCGAAGGAGCTGGTGTAGGAGAATGCCTTGTAGTAATAGGTGGTGCCTGTAATAAGTCCCGTGTGGTTAAAACTGCTCTGAGGGCCGGCATATAGCACGGTTCCGCCTCCGGGCAGCTCGGTGCCGGCTTCATAGGAGGTGCCACCGGAAGGATATCCGATTGCTCCGTCTGACCAAACAATAAGTACATCGTCGTCTTCAGCGTTTTTCTGCCACTGAAGTGAAACTTCCGTATCGCTCTGCGCTGCAGCCGTGAAATTCATCGGGCTTGCAACCGGAGAGAAGCAGGAGATAATGGCATTCCATCCCGGGAAGGTACCCGTACTGTTGCTGCGGAAGACAAAGGTAAGAGCACCGCTGGCGTTGTCGGAAACTAGCGTACCGGGTGAATCTGTTCCGCACCACTTGCCGAGCTGTGGGGCAAAGGGCGTCATTCCGTTATGTACCGACAGGAAGTCGTTTCCGCAATTGGCGCTGCTTTCAAGCTCAAACTCCGTAAAATCAATCCTTATCTGGTTGCCGGGGATGGTTGAAACAAATACCAGGGTCTGGTTTGAATTATTACTGTAGTTCTGTGAAGGGCCGCCGGCATCGTAGAAGGTGCCGTTGCAGGTATAGATAGTTCCGGAAGTCATATTGAATTCATCGGGAATTACCGTGATGTAATCCTGGCGGGTCATTATACTGGCTCCTCCGTTTACGGAAAGAACTACCGTTTTACCGCCGGTAGTGGTATACACCACGCTGTGCGGGCCCGGGCCTGAAGCAGTTGCCGGTTCAGCACCTTCGCCGAAATTCCACTCCCAGGAATTCACATCGCAGGTAGATGCATCGCTGAAGATAACAGGATTGTTGACTACGATGGTGAGCGGTGTGGCTGTGAAGTTTGCGTTTGCCTCATTCACCACGATAAAATTCTCTTTGGTGAGCGAGTTGCTGCCGCCACTGTTGGTTGCGGTTAGTGAAACGGAATAGCTTCCCAGTGCATTGAACTGAACTTTCGGATGCTGTGAACTGGCGGACGTCCCGTCAACGTATGTTACCGTATTGGGCGTTATGCTCCAGTTCCATGAAGTGGGAGCGCCGGTGCTGTTGTCGAGCAGGTTTACCGTCTGGCTGACACATGGCAGGGTGTTGTTGGCCGAAAAGGCCACTGTAGGTCCAAGGGGGCCTATGCTGAAGGATGCAATGCGGGTGCGCTGTCCGCCGCTAACGTACTGGTTGGTGTACCAGAAGGTTTCATCATCCACGGGATCCACGCTCAGCTGCGAGTAGTCGCCCCAGCGGTTGGCTCCGGTTTGCGATGCGGTACCTTCCCAGATAATACCTTCAGCGGCATCCATGATACCGCTTGCGTTGGCATATTCTTCGGCAGTTTGGCCGGTATAACGTATACCCGGGAAAACTGTATTGCTCGAAATGGAATATCCCAGCCCGATTTCATTGGCGCCGTTCAGCATAATGCTTCCCATCCATCGTGAATGCTGATCCGGGGCAAAGGTCCCCTGCTGGCGGATGGTCCAGTCGCCGCTGGTTTTGCGCAGTTCGTACCATCGGATGCCGGCATGGTCTGTAGCATCTACGTCAACGGTATGACAGCAGACAATGCTCTGGTATGATCCAAAATTCCGGTATTGCGGTACATTCATAATTACCTGAGGGATGGCATCAAGCTCCTGGCTGGTATTCGGCTGCTTGATGTTATTCCAGTTGTTGCCGAAGTTGCTGTCGAATGGCTCAACATTTATCTGCTGAACCCGGGTAAAGGTTGAGTTAGCGGTGGTTGTCCAGTCAACAGCAAGTTCATAAATCCACAACTGATCGGCTGTGCCTCCGAATGCATCATCCTGATGTGCTATGAAGATGCCCGGCTGTCCGGCAGGAGCGGGAAGACCGTCGTTGTCAACAGGGGGTACCATCATAAATCCGTCAACCGAACCTGGCCTCCATGGGTTGTCGAATGCAACCATCTTGGGATTGGTACCTCCGTTGAGCATCACCTCGCGCTGAAAAACGTAAATATCGGTATTGTTTGAAGTATTGGTTCCCATGTAATAACCGTCGGGCCAGATACCAAACTTTTCATAATCGGGCATACCACCCATGTTAAACGAGTACTGATACCAGGTGCCGGTAGGATCGTTGGTCGTGGAAATGGCAATCAGCATCCTGTCGGGATTTCCGCAAAGCGAAAATTCAGCTGCAAACCATCGGTCAGCCATCTGATCGTATAAAATGATAGGGTCACCGTCGTTGCAGTTCGCACCCGGAACACTGCCGAAAAGCTGGTTCATGTTAGTGGGGCCTGCAAGAAGCTGACCGGTCTTGGAATAAATGGCATAGGTGGTATTTACGGCCTGCATGAAATGATTCGGGCCTGCAGCTCCGCACTCGTCGGGAGGAAAGTAGGGAGACGTCTGAGCCTGGAAATTAAGAATTGGCTCGCTTAATGCCGAACGGTTGTTCCCCAGCGTTCGCTGCCATACCCCGTCGGGACCCTTGGGCTGTGCTGTGGCTGCATAGGGATATTCACGCGTGCGAAGCTTGGGATTCAGAAGCTTCTCGTTAGCCTTTGCCACCATTTCATCAAATTCTGCCTGACTCATTGCCGGAATGTCCCGCAAAGGAGCTGAAATTCCTAACAATGTTCCGGTAGCAGTGTATACCGGCTTTGTAATGCTGTCCTGAGCTACTGACATAACAGCCGGAATCAGGAACAGTATGAAAAGTAAGTTTTTGAATTTCATTTGATTGTTGTATTGTTAATGAAAAATGTGGTTGTTTGGGCTAAAATCTGTCTGCCCGCAGCAAAAGTAACTTTTTTTGCTTTGGCTCACAGTTGCTAAATTGTAAGCACGTCATTTTTTTATTAAACAATTCCTGTTGCATGAAGTTTATCCCTTGTACCAGGAATTTTTCAGGTATCCCGTCGGATAATATTTCTTTTTTGCTGCAGTTATTACAATAGCCTGCTGTTTTGTAACTTTGGTATATGACTGACTTAAGGTCGATTTTTCTTAGGATAATTCCGGCTGCTGTATTGCTGCAGGTTTTACTTATTGTGCAGCTGCCTGCCCAGCCGGTACCGCAGATAACGGCCGTTTCGGTAGAGGACAATACAACATTTGCCGTATACTGGGAGGCCGCTTCGGGTACGTTCGACGGATACAGGGTGTTCTATCGTTATGCCGGATCAACTTCAGCCTACCAATCGGCAGATTTTCCCTCGTCAGGAGTGTCTGGTAATATTGTTGTTCCCGATGCAGGTACAAGCGGTTACGAGTTTTTTATGGTGACCTATCTGAATTCCGGATCCAGCTCCGGTGAATCGGCTCGTCTGAGATCCATTGTTCCAGTGGTTTCTAATGCCGGATCAGGTACCGGTATCGCCCGTATCGACTGGAATAAAATGAACTCCGGCGCATCGGAAGTTTACGATATCTACAGATCGGATGACGGCGTAAGTTTTTCATTCTCCGGCTCAGCGAATCAGCAGGTATTTTTTGATACCATTCAGGAATACTGCAGTTCACAAACCATACAGTACAAAATCGTATGCAGGGCCGGAGACGTTTCAGCAAACTCAGCCATTGCAAGCGGAGTTTTTAAGGACGATAACCTGCCCGAGGATCCTGAATTGAAACATGTGACCATTGTAAACGGACAGGCCCGGTTATTCTGGACACACAGTCCGTCACAGGACGTTGACAGGTATGTGATTGAAGTCAATGAAGGCGGTATTTGGTCCGTTCACGAAACCATTGGCTATTCTGAAACATTCATCGATGGCAATACAACACTTCCAACCTATCACAACCCTTGCGGCGAGGTAGTGACCTATGCCGTCCGGGCCCTTGATCAATGCGGAAATTCAAGCTCAGGCTATGTAAATTACTCGAAACCGCACAATACGATTTTCCTTACCGGTGATACCGAACCCGAATGCAACCGGAAAGCCAGCCTTGTCTGGAATGCTTACAATAACCTGAATCCTCCGGTGACACAGTACAAGGTTTTCCGTTCACACAACGGCGCCCCTGCCGTTGAAATTGCTGCGCTGCCAGCCGGCAGCAGTGGTCCCTATTCCTTTACAGACCCCGAACTGCTTACACCTCTGTCTTCTTACACTTACCGCATTCAGGCCGACAACGGCGCTCTTCCCGAAGGGCCCGGAAGCTGCAGCGTGGAACTCATCCCGGATCCGGAGTTGCTCGACGTTTTTGAACTCGATAACCTTACGGTTGTCAACAGCGATTACATCGATCTTTTTGTAAACGGAGATCCTCCCGGACTAATTCACCGCTACGAGATTTACCGTTCGGCCGACGGCCCGGCATCGCTCAGCTTGCTTGGATCAGGAAGCTGGGGCAGCTCCGGCTCTCTTTTGATCAATGAACCTACCGCAGAAGTGGAGCAAACAAGTTATTACTACAGGGTGGCAGTGCTCGATGCCTGCGGCTATGAACTGGCCTCTTCGGCAGTGATGCGGAGTATTTTACTAGAAATTACCGATCTGGGAGAAGGAAATGTCAGGCTTAACTGGAATGCCCTGGAAGGATGGAGCGATTCCCCGGCGAAATACAGAATCTACCGATTCGAAAACGATCAGCCCTCGGCGGGTTTTCCGGTGGAAGTGGCTCCGGCGATACTTTCGTTTAACGATCAAATCGATGATAATGGCGCCGGTAGGGTGAGCTATCTGGTTGAGGCCGTAAGATCAGATGACGTATCAAGCCGGTCGAACACGGCAGTAATTACCGGTGAAGCAGATGTTGTGCTTCCGACGGCCTTCCGCCCCTCGGGCCTGAGCCCCTTGTTCCGTCCACTGGTTAAAAACATCGATCCTGTGCGTTACAGCTTTATCGTTTACAATCGCTGGGGGCAGCAGGTTTTTCTGACAAACGTTTTTGCAGAAGGATGGGACGGAAGGCAAAACGGCCGGGAAGCCCCGGCCGGTATTTATGCTGTTATTGTTACATATGCCGATTATAACGGCAACACTTTTTTAAAAACGGGAACGCTGATGCTGCTGCGTTAAGCGTCAGGCACTATTTCCCTTTGTTTTTCACGTATTTCTCCAGCCATTCATCGGTTTCCCACAGCATATGCAGCACGTTCTCACGGGCGCTGTAGCCGTGACTTTCGTATGGAAGAAGAACCAGCCTGGCAGTACCTCCAAGTCCCTTTATAGCACCAAACAACCGTTCGCTCTGCAGTGTAAAGGTTCCGGAATTATTATCGGCATCTCCATGGATCAGAAGCAGGGGTTCATTGATTTTGTCGGCATGTACAAAGGGCGACATTTTCATGTAGACTTCCGGAGCTTCCCAGAATGTACGCTCTTCGGCCTGAAATCCGAACGGAGTGAGCGTACGGTTATATGCTCCGCTACGGGCAATTCCGGCGGCAAACAGATCGCAGTGCGCCATAAGGTTGGCAGTCATGAATGCTCCGTACGAATGCCCTCCTATGGCAACCCGGCCGGGATCAGCTACGCCCCTCGAGGCACAATAGTCTATCGCTGCTGCAGCATTGGCAACCAGCTGTTCAACAAATGAATCGTTTGGCTGTTCCTCGCCCTCTCCTATGATGGGAAAATCGGCATCATCCAGGATGGCATAGCCTCTGGCAGCCCAGTAAACAGGCGATCCATAGTAGAGCTGTACGAACGTATGCGGCGATTCCCGCACCTGTCCGGCCTGACCGGCATCCTTAAATTCACGGGGATAGGCCCACATCAGCATCGGTAATGCTCCGTCCCGTTCTTTGACGTATCCGGCAGGCAGATACAACGTTGCCGACAATTCCACGCCATCGGCCCTTTTATACCTGACCCGCTCTTTCGAAACATTCATAAACGATTCATACGGATTCGGGAAGTGTGTAAGCTGCCGGAGCGATTTACCGCTACGAATGAAGAAATTTGGATTTATGGTCATGCTTTCGATGGAGGTCAGCATTTTCCGTTTGCCGGGATCGATTACCCGGACAATTGATTCGTATGTCGAAATGCCATCGGCCTGCCAGAGTCTCTTTTTCTTCAGGCTTTTCAGCTCAATTTCATCCAGAAATGGCCGGTTTCCTTCGGGTGAATAACCCTCGCCCTGTAGATAGAGTTTCTTCCCGTCATCCGAAAACCAAAGGGAATAGGAATTAAATTGGTTTCGCTTCACCAGAAAGTTGCCCGGATCGTTATAAGCGTCTTCTGTAGAACGTTCAAACAGTACCTTTTTTTCAATCCTTGTATTTGACGGATTTACCAGGTAGGTTGTTTCTTTGCGGGTTCTCCACCAGCCTTCAGTAACTAACGCAAGGTCGTCATTGCCCCAGTCGACTGATCTGAATCGCAGTGGCAGGGATGCGAGTAACTGGCCCTCACCGCGAAAAGGTTCATCAAGGGTGTATACGTTGTCGCGCACCAGCGATTCCTTTTCGGGATCGCCCCCGTCGGCAGCCTCTGCCCAGTAAAGGCTTGCAGGTTTGTCGGAACGCCATCCGATGCTGCGTTTTCCCGTTTCGGTGGCATCAAATCCGGCAGGCAGCTCCTCCAGAAGCGGTTTTTGATGGAAGGTCATATAGAAACTCCCGTCGGCCCGGTACAGGGAATAATCAACCGGGAAACGATAGAACGGTACGAGATAAGAATAGGGCCGGGTAAGCGTTTGAACCATTAAATATCTGCCGTCGGGCGAAAAATCCATGGAACGGTAGATTGCAGCCGGAAGGTACGCAGTTGTTTCTCCATCCAGTCCCGCTTTCACGATTTCAGCCATGACATAGTGCTCGAATTCGCGTTCATCGGCAGGTGATCTTAAAAGATCCTGAAACGTTCGTGCCGGAGCTTTACGGCCGGAGGTTTCCTGAACTGCCGGGCCATCCGGGAGCTGAAGCGTCTTGCCCGTATCTTCCCGGCTGCCGGGGATAACCTTCACCAGCAGCGATTCGGAGTCGGGCATCCACCGGTATGGAAATCCCAGGGCACCATTGAGGACGGGGTCTGTAACCCGCTGTGCAGTGCCGGTTTCCAGGCTTACAACCCAGAGCTCAATTCCGTTTGGAAGCGTATTACTGAAGGCAAACTTTCGCTCATCCGGCGAAAAGCTGAAATCCGAGATCTTCAGAACCTCCGGCAATCCGTTGATTGGCAGAGCTTCTCCCGAAGCCATCCGTATCACACGTAATCCATAAGTGTATGTGACCCTTGCCGGTCCGTTGGTGCGCGGATTAATACGAAGCCCCGCCAGTCTTATTTCCTCCTCAGCCATCTCTTCAAGCGTCCTGAATGCCTGTCGCTCCAGCATCACCATAACGCTGTTGCGGGAATCAATACGAATAAGCGGCCGGGGCTTTATATCTGCCAGCCCAAGGATCTCGGCGGGTGGTAAACGATAGTGCTGGGGTGTCTGAGCATTCAGCATGGAGGTTAAAAGAATTACCAGGGTTAGAAAAATGTAACGCATATGAAAATGGTTTAAGTCGCGGCTGTCTTAATAGGCCGTTGGATTTTTGGCTTGTAAATTTAGGATTTTTTAACATTGGCGGCAAACATACCCGTCTGCCGGACCGGTGCTTGCCGTTAAACACATTCGCTAGAGCGGCTTAAGCCCTGTTTGCCTGTATTTTTCAGGGGAAAGAACGGTGGCGACATGTCCCGTTATCGGCAGGGGGGATGATTCGGACCGGCTGCTTTTATTCGGAATACGGCCGGATGGGGTAACGCATTCATAAATCCGATGAAAACCTATTTTTCATAACTTTGCGCTTCTCAATTCAGAAAAGCATGTCGCGCTTTATCCAAAAATTTGCCGGTCCGGGTATGGCAGCCTGCACTGAACTGACAGTACCGGTTAACCGGAATTATTTTAAGCTAAAGAGTCCGGCTGCATCCTGATGTTAAGAAATAAACGGCTGAGTGTTTAAATTTTCAGGCCGTTAACGGATTCAGTTTATAACGATCGTAACAAGCAAACAAATCGAAATACAATGAAAAAGTCATTATTGGGATTTTTAGCAGTCGTGTTTTTCGCAATCGGTTCCGCAGATCTCAGCGCTCAGGATCAGGATCCGGTAATTCTTACTGTTGCCGGGGAGCAGATTTCACGCTCGGAATTTCTGAATGTTTACCTAAAGAATAATGTCAACAGCGAAGTTCTCGACCGCAAGTCGCTTGAAGAATACATGGAGCTCTACATTAATTTCAGGCTGAAGGTTAAGGAGGCAGAAGCGCTCGGGATGGACACCATGCGTGCGTTCCGTGATGAACTGTCGGGCTACCGCAAGCAACTGGCACAGCCTTATCTTATTGATGAAGACATGAACAAGGCCCTTCTGCAGGAAGCGTTCGACCGGAAGCAAACCGACATCCGCGCCAGCCACATTCTGATACGTGTCGACCGCAATGCCGCTCCTGCCGACACTCTGGCTGCTTTCAAGAAGGTGATGGCCATCCGAAAACGATTACTGAAAGGAGAAGATTTCGGTAAGCTTGCAATGGAACTTTCCGACGACCTTTCGGCCCGCGACCGAACAATGGAAGGCCGTACCATTAAAGGCAACAAGGGCGATCTCGGCTATTTTACTGTTTTCGATATGGTTTATCCTTTCGAAACTGGAGCCTACAATACCCCCGCCGGGGAGATTTCGATGCCGGTTCGCAGCGATTTCGGTTATCACCTGATTAAAGTCACCGATCGTAAACCAGCCCTCGGACGTGTCCAGGTTGCCCACATTATGCTGCGTATCCCCACTGGAGCATCAGCGGAAGACAGCAGCAGGGTAGCTCAGAATGCAACAGATATTTACAACCGCATTCTAGCAGGGGAGGACTTCAGCCGGATGGCCGATCAGTACTCCGACGATAAGTCAACCGCAAGCAAGGGAGGAATGCTCCCGTGGTTTGGCGCCAATAAAATGATTCCCGAGTTTATTGCCGAAATTACAAAAATTAAAAAGACTGGTGACCTGGCCCATCCTTTCGTTACTTCCTTCGGCTGGCATATCGTAAAGCTTATCGATCGCAAGGAAATAGGTACCTACGACGAAAACCTGAATGAACTGAAACAAAGCCTGACCAGAAGCGATCGCGCCAAACGCAGCGAAGAGGCTCTCATCAGCCGTATTAAGAACGAATATAAGTTCACCGAAAAGCCAAAAACCCTCGCTCCTTTTTATAAAGTTGTAACCGACACCATTTTCGAAGCCAAATGGAAAATGGATATGGCTGCCGGACTCGAGAAAACCATGTTTACCATCGGTCGCCGCGGGTATACCCAGCAGGACTTTGCCGCTTACCTCGCAAAAAATCAGCGGAAGCGCAATAAAGAAGACATACGTACCTTCGTTAACCAGATGTATGGCGCTTTTGTAAATGAAAGTCTTCTGACCTTCGAAGATTCGCAGCTCGAACAGAAATATCCTGAATTCAGGATGCTTGTAAAGGAATACCGCGATGGTATTCTGCTGTTTGAACTTACCGATCGCAAAATCTGGTCGAAAGCAGTCGCCGACAGCGCAGGCCTGGAACTGTTTTACGAGAACAACCGCGACAATTATATGTGGGAAGAGCGGGCCGATGCAACGGTCTATACCATCCATTCGGCCGATGCGGCTAAAGTCGCTGCCGTAAAAGCTTCCATTGCAAAAGGTATTTCAGGGAATGAACTGCTCGATCTGTATAATTCCGATACGCTCTTAATGCTTACCATCGATCGAAAGAAATATGAAAAAGGCGATAATGAACTTATCGACAGTGTAAGCTGGAAACCAGGTATTTACGATCAGATTGCAGAAGATGGGAAAACGAAAATCATCCAGATTCACGAACTTGTGAAACCGGAACCCAAAAAGCTGAACGAAGCACGCGGACTTATTACTGCTGATTATCAGAATTTTCTGGAAAAAGAGTGGATAAAGGAACTGAGAAACAAGTATCCCTTCAGCGTAAACCGTGAAGTTCTCTCAACCATTAAATAGAGTGGTGGTATGAAACGGCTGGTTTATCTCCTTTTAATTCCGGTGCTTTTGCAGACTGCGGGCTGCCGGTATCTTACCGCCCCGCCGGAAGAAGAGGTGATAGCCGTGGCTTTCGATACCTACCTTTACCGCAGCGAACTGGAAGATGTTATCTCCCCGGGACTCTCACCTGCCGATAGCCTGGAGATTGCCAGCCAGTATATCGATAACTGGATTTTTCAGCAGGTGCTGCTCAATCATGCCGCCAAAAACCTTCCCAGAGAACGCCGTGATTTCGAAAAGCAACTCGAAAACTATCGGAATTCCCTGATTATCTACGAATACGAAAGCGAGCTGATACGACAGAAACTGGATACGGCAGTTACGGAAGAACAAATTAAGTCTTTCTACAACGAAAACAGTGCCGATTTTCAGCTTCGTGAAAATATTGTTCGTATCAGTTACGTTAAGATTCCGTTAAAGTCGGCGCAAACACCTGCTGCGAAAAAAGTACGTAAACTGCTTCTCTCGGATAACCCCGACGATACGGAGAAACTTATTGAACTATGCGATAAATCCTTGTTTGTGTGCAAACCAGCAGATGAACAGTGGTTGAGTTTTGCAGAGTTGCTGAAAGAATTCCCTCTGGATGTTTTTGACCAGGAAGGATTTCTGGCTGGTCATACCTCATTTGAGACCGGTGATTCCCTTTTTACCTGGTTTGTACGGATTAATGAATACAAATTCCGCGACAGCACCTCGCCTCTGAGCCTGGAACAGCAGAACATCCGGAATATCATTCTGAACCGCAGGAAACAGGAGCTTATAAACCGCATGCAGCATGAAATTTTCCAGGAAGCATTGAAAAACAAGGATTTCGAGAAATTCTGAAACAAGAATAACATCTAATTCGATGAAGATAAAAAAAGCCTTTGAACTGTTTTTGCCGGTGTTACTCATACTGTTCGCCGCCCAGGTCCGCTCCCAGGAGCAGATTATTGATGAAGTTGTAGCCGTTGTCGGGGCGAATTTTATACTGCAGTCCGATATCGAAACTCAGTACATTCAGTATCGCTTGCAGGGCAATATCAGGGATGCCCGGGCTACCAGATGCGCCATTCTTGAAGACCTGCTCTTTCAGAAACTGCTCCTGAATCAGGCTGAACTTGATTCAGTGAAAGTTACCGATGATGAAGTTGAACAGTCGATGGATGCCAAATTCAGGTACTACATACAGCAGTTCGGCTCACAGGAGAAACTGGAACAATTCTACAAGAAACCGCTGATTCAGATAAGGGAAGAATTCCGCACCCTTGAGCGCGAACGTATGATGGTTGAAGAGGTACAGCAAAAACTGGTTAAAGACATAAAGGTTACCCCCTCCGATGTGCGCAGTTTCTTCAACGGCATACCGCGCGACAGCATTCCAATGATAGAAATGGAATATGAAGTAGGTCAGATTGTTAAGGAACCCGCAATCAGTAAGGAAGAGATGGATGCAACCCGTGACCGGCTGCGTGCCTTGCGCGAACGCCTGCTTAAAGGCGAAAACTTCGGTGCTCTCGCCGCTCTTTATTCCGAAGACCCCGGAAGTGCAAAAAAAGGAGGTGAAGTCGGATTCGTAAGCCGGGGACAACTGTATCCTGAATACGAAGCAGCTGCTTTCAATTTGAAAAAAGGAGAGATCTCCGATATAATAAAATCCAAAGCCGGGTATCACGTTATTCAAATGATCGAACGACGTGGAGAAATGATAAATACCCGTCATATTCTTCTGATGCCAAAAATTTCCGACGAAGATCTGGCTCGTACTTCACGCCTTCTCGACAGTGTGGCCGGGTTAATAAAGGAAAAGAAGATGACCTTTGAAGAAGCTGCCCTCAAATTTTCGGATGACCCCGGAAAAATTAACGGAGGACTGATGGTAAATCCCGTTACGGGAAATACACGGTTTCAGGCAAAACATCTCGATCCAAAAGTGTTTTTTACCGTAGATAAAATGAATGTTGGCGATGTCTCCAGGCCTATGGCTATGATGAATGAAGAATCCAGACAAACCATTAACCTTTACTTCCTGAAAACACGTACCGAACCCCACCGGGCCAACCTGAAAGACGACTACAGCACAATTCAGCAATGGGCACTGACGCAAAAACAGGATGAGGCCATCAATAAATGGATAAGCAGCAAGATCGGGAAAACATATTTCAGAATTAACGATAACTATCTTAACTGCAATTTCAGACACGACTGGTCAATTAAATAATAAGACAAATCATTCTCTAATCCAGGATAATAGCCATGACAACCTATAAATCGGATGTAGAAGCCGTTGACGCATTTGTTGAGAAATACAGATTACTGACGGATGAAATCGGAAAAGTAATTGTTGGACAGCACGATGTGGTGAAAGATGTGCTGATTTGCATTTTCAGCAAAGGACATGCGCTGCTTGTAGGTGTGCCCGGACTGGCAAAAACCCTGCTTGTAAATACAATCGCGCAATCGCTCGGACTCACCTACAGCCGGATTCAGTTTACGCCCGACCTGATGCCCTCCGATATCCTTGGAACTGAAATTCTGGATGAGAACCGCAGATTCCGTTTTCTGAAAGGTCCCATCTTTGCCAATATCATCCTGGCCGATGAAATAAACCGTACACCGCCAAAAACACAATCGGCACTGCTGGAGGCCATGCAGGAAAAAGCCGTTACCGTTGCCGGTGCAAGCCACCGCCTGCAGGAACCTTTTTTCGTACTCGCAACACAGAATCCTATCGAACAGGAAGGAACGTATCCTCTGCCGGAAGCACAGCTCGACCGTTTTATGTTCAACGTCTGGCTCGACTATCCCACTTTCAATCAGGAAATAGATGTCGTTAAAAATACTACCACGGGTCAGTTTGCAACCCCCGGGGTGGTCCTTACCGGCGAGGAGATAATTTTCTTTCAAAACCTCATTCGCCGCATTCCTGTCCCCGATAACGTATACGAATACGCGGTAAACCTGGCTTCACGCACACGTCCCGGAACCAGCCGTGCCCATCCGTGGACAAATCTTTATCTTACCTGGGGAGCCGGACCGCGTGCATCCCAGTACCTTATCCTCGGAGCCAAATGCCATGCCGCCATGCAAGGGAAGTATTCCCCCGATATCGAAGATGTTCAGGCTGTGGCAACCAGCATACTCCGCCACAGGATCGTGCGCAACTACAAGGCAGAAGCTGAAGGCATTGGAGTAAAACAAATTGTGGAGGAACTGCTGAAGTAAATAACGGAGAACCAGGCCCTCAGATTATCTCCCAATTGTCCTCGAAAAGGTGCGCCGGTGCCGGTTGCTTGTCGTAACTGCTGCTAAATCACGGTTCTGTCTGAATTATTTTATTTTAAAAGATTCAGGACTTTTCCTTTCCAATGGATCGGAGTAAGCCGAAAATTTGTTTGCAAAGCATCAAAAAGAAATGAATGCACACCCCAATAATTACATAATTTTGCCGTTTGTCAATTGTTGTTGTGAATCTGAAACCCATCAGAAAATCTAATTTTTTGCATATGTCTTTACCAAAACCAGGCCGGAAAATATGGTTTGCCCTTCCGGCACTTCTGTTTGTCATCGCAGTTATCTGGTATTATTCATCCGACCGAACCACAAAGGGACCAAGTATTACGGCAAAGGTACAATCCGGCGATTTCAGCATTAATGTTACAACAAGCGGAGAGCTTGAAGCCCGGAAATCGGAGAATATCCTGGGTCCCTCCGGTTTACGGGAAGTCCGGATCTGGCAGGTGCAAATCAGCGATATCATCCCCGAAGGTACGCTGGTCGATTCAGGACAATACGTAGCTACCCTCGACCGCACCGAGATCACGAACCGGATGAAAGACCTTGAAAGTGAGCTCGAAAAACTGGAGTCGCAGTTTATTAAAACTACGCTCGATACTTCCATCGATATGCGCGCTGCCCGAGAGGAACTCATCAGTCTGAAATATGCTCTGGAAGAACGCCAGATTACCGTTGAACAGTCGATCTATGAACCTCCCGCAACCCGGCGCCAGGCTGCCATCGAACTTGAGAAAGCCCAGCGTGCTTACCAGCAGGCTACCAGAAATTACAAACTAAGAGCCGATAAAAACCAGGCGAACATGCAGGAAGTGGCAGTGAGCTTTACCCAGGCCAAAAGACGCCTCGAACAGATTCGCGAAGTGCTGGTAGGATTCACCGTTACCGCACCAAAATCGGGAATGCTCATATATAAGCGCAACTGGGATGGTTCCAAAATGGGCATAGGGTCTACCATGAGCTCCTGGGATAACGTGGTGGCTACCCTACCTAACCTGAATGAAATGATATCCAAAACCTACGTTAACGAAATCGATATAAGTAAGGTAAAACCCGGCCAGAAAGTCCAGATCGGCGTGGATGCTTTTCCCGAACGCAGCTATACGGGCGAGGTTACCGAGGTTGCCAACATCGGCGAACAGATGCGTAATGCCAACGCAAAGGTGTTTGAAGTGAAAATCGTGGTGAATGAATTCGATTCAATTCTGCGTCCGGCAATGACAACCAAAAATACCATCATCACCTCCGTAATACCACAGGTGCTTTTCCTGCCCATAGAATGCGTTCATACCACCGATTCCGTCTCATTCGTATACAGAACCAACCAAACCCGGCAGCAGATAAAAACAGGGCAGACAAACGAGAATCAGATTATCATTACAGATGGCCTGAAAGAGGGTGATGAAGTCTATCTTTCACCTCCCGAAGATGCTGTAAAATGGAAGTTAATCAGGATTTGACCCTCTGCAGTAATTTGGAATGATGAAGAAAAAATTCATTAGTGTACGGAAACTGTATTTGCTTAACATCGCCCTGGAAGCGGTTCTAGCCAATAAGTTCCGGTCTATGCTGACTGCTTTGGGAATTATTTTCGGTGTGGCTGCTGTTATAGCCATGCTTGCCATCGGCAATGGTGCCCGTCAGGAAATTCTGGAACAGATGAAACTGGTGGGAGTAAATAACATCATCATTATGCCGCGCATCGAAAACGGCCTTGAGGCTGCAAGCGAGGAATCGCAGGGTAAAACAACCACGAAAAAGTTTTCCCCCGGTTTGTCGGTCGCAGATGCCGAAAGCATTGCCGATATTATTCCATCCGTGGAAAAAGTAAGCCCCGAAGTTGTGTATGAGTCCATCATCATAGCTGGAGGAGTCAGCTCCTTTGGCAAAATCAGCGGTGTAACGCCCGCCTTCTTCGACGTTTTTAACCTGGAACTCGAACGCGGTGAGATGTTCAACGAAGAGCAGCTGGTAAACGGAAAAGCTGTCTGCATCCTGGGAGCGTCCCTCAAAGCCCGGCTCTTCCCCAATACCGACCCCATTGGCGAGTATGTGAAAAGCGGAAATATCTGGCTGAAAGTTACCGGAGTTCTGCAAAACAGAGCCGTTTCGGCCGATCTTTCCGAAAACCTGGGCATAAGCGATTACAATAATCAGGTATATGCGCCAATACAAACGCTTCTCCTTCGCTACCGCGACCGATCGGTGATTACCACAGCCATGATCCGCGGAGGAAGTACCGGAACAGTCGCCATGGATGGCGGGATGATGCAATTCAGATCTTCTTCGGGCGACAGCGAGGATAGGATGAACCAGATCGATAAAATCGTGGTTCAGGTTAAAGAAACGGAACTTATCGGGCAGACCACCGAAGTCATCCGGCGGATGCTAACCCGCCGGCATTCGGGAGTCGACGATTTTGAAATCAAAGTCCCGGAACTGCTGCTCAAACAGGAACAGCGAACAAAGGATATCTTCAACATTGTTCTTGGCGCTATAGCCAGCATCTCACTGATCGTCGGAGGCATCGGCATTATGAATATCATGCTGGCTTCCGTTATGGAACGAACCAAAGAAATCGGGATTCGGATGGCAACCGGCGCAACACGCAGAGATGTGATCTTCCAGTTTCTTGCAGAAGCCACCCTGATAAGCCTGACCGGAGGCGTCACCGGTATCGTTCTTGGACTTGCACTTGCCCGGATTATCATGCAGCTCACCGGAATTCTTACCATTGTCTCACTTTCCTCTATCCTGATCTCGTTTGGAGTGTCGGCTTCGGTTGGAATTATCTTTGGATATATGCCTGCCAGGAAGGCCGCAATGCAGGATCCGGTAACATCGTTAAGGTATGAATAGCATAGCAGTACAAGTCATTTCTTATCCTGTTTTATCGTTGCCTGTAACGGCAGCTTTAATTCCTTTTAATCCCATGAAGTATTTAAGGTATTTGTTTTTTGCTGTTCTTTCTGCACTTTCGTGGACGGCCTCCGCACAGCTGCAGGTGCAATACCTGACGCTGGATGAAACAATAGAAATTGCCAGGCAACAGTCACCCGATGCGCTTACAGCCCAGCATCGCTACCGCAGCAGTTACTGGCAATACCGGAACTACAAGGCAGGATTTCTGCCCACACTCACACTCGACGGTACACTGCCCAGCCTGAGCCGGAGTATTGAAAAAATTTCAACCCCCGATGGAGACTTCTTTTACGATCGTAACCTGGCAAGTTATTCTGCCGGTCTCTCACTTACCAAAAACCTGGGGCTTACAGGCGGACAGCTCTTTTTGAATTCAAACCTCGAACGACTCGATCTGTTCAGCGACAGCACCGTTAAATCCTACCTCTCGTCGCCCCTGAACATCGGAATCCGGCAACCCTTGTTTAACTACAACCCCTACCGGTGGGCCAAACGCATTGAACCGCTTCGCTACAATGAAGCCGAACGCCGCTACCTGGAAGAAGTGGAGCAGCTGAGTCTGAAAGCGATACACCTGTTCTTCAGCCTTCTCGATGCCCAGATAAACCTGCGCATTCAGCAGTTGAACCTCGCCAACAACGATACGCTTTACCAGATCGCCAGAGGACGGTATAACATAGGTACCATCGCTGAAAATGAGCTGCTTCAGATAGAACTTGCCCTGCTTAACTCGCAATCAAGAGTAGAAAGTGCAAACTTCAATGTAGAAATGCAAATGTTTGATTTCAAATCATACCTGCGCCTGCCTGAGGATGTCAGCATCAGGCTTGTTGAACCTGCAGCGCCGGAAACTCCCGTGATTGATGCTCAGATTGCCATCGCCGAAGCCCGTGAAAACCGCTCGGATGCCCTTGCGTTCGAAAGGCAGCTGATTGAAGCCGAAAGCGCCGTTAACCGTCAGAAATCCGAAAACAGGTTTAATGCTAACCTTTATGCCATTTACGGACTTACACAAAGCTCTTCCGATTTACCCGGGGCTTACCGGAATCCACAGGAACAGCAAAGGCTGGTTCTGGGTGTGCAAATCCCCATTCTCGACTGGGGACTTACACGTGGAAAAATTAAAATGGCGGAATCAGACCGCGAACTTGTTCGAACCGATGTCCAGCAGCGAATGATCGACTTCGATCAGGAGATATTTCTAAAAGTGATGGGACTCAATATGCAGCGAAGCCAGCTGATCATCGCTGCAAAAAGCGATACCGTAGCTGTGAAGCGATATGAAGTTACCAAGCAACGCTACCTCATCGGTAAAATAGGGATCCTTGACCTGAACATGGCTCAAAGCGAAAAAGACAACGCTCAGCTGGGTTATATTCGGGAGCTGTCATCATACTGGACGAGCTTCTATGAGCTGCGGCAGCTTACCCTTTACGATTTTGTAAAGAAACGTAAAATCACGTTTAATGTCAGCGAAATCCCGGATCTGGACTGATGCTGCCTCCGGCACACGATTACAGTTCCCGTGTTTGAGAATTGACAAAAATCCCGTAGGTTTGTATCCGGATCCTTGTTAGAAGATGAACGGCGATATCCCCCTGTCAGTTATATTGTTTGCGTTCGGGCTAACCCTGCTGGCCGGATTGTCGACCGGTATTGGCGCTGCCGTGGCATTCTTTGCACGAAAAACAAACACCCGCCTGCTTTCAACCGCTTTGGGCTTCTCCGCCGGAGTCATGATTTACGTTTCGATGATTGAAATCTTCCCAAAAGCAAAGGAGAGCCTGGTTGCTGAAGTCGGTGAAAGAATGGGCTATACATACGCCGTTGCAGCTTTTTTTGCCGGGATTTTTATTTCTGCCATCATCGACAAGCTGGTCCCAACCGGTCAAAACCCGCACGAACAGGTGAGCATTACCGATATCAGCAACGTTCAGCATTCGGTACGTGACAAAAATGCTCTGTACCGAATGGGACTTTTTTCAGCCCTGGCCATAGCCATTCATAATTTTCCGGAAGGTCTTGCAACTTTTTTCTCAGCTCTTGAAGATCCTGCTCTTGGGATAAGTGTGGCAATCGCCGTCGCTATTCATAACATCCCGGAAGGAATTGCCGTCTCAATACCGGTGTTTTATTCAACCGAAAACAGGCGCAAGGCGTTCTTTCTCTCTTTTTTATCCGGACTGGCAGAACCGGTAGGGGCTCTGTTTGGATTTTTCTTCCTCCTTCCGTTCTTCAACGGAATGACGTTCGGAATTATTTTCGGCATCGTTGCAGGAATCATGGTATTTATCTCGCTCGATGAACTCCTCCCGACTGCAGAACAATACGGGGAACATCACCTTACCATTTACGGACTGATTGCCGGTATGGCTGTTATGGCAGTCAGCCTTTTGTTATTCTCCTGAATCCGGTCCTATAATCCGATCTCGTCTGCAATGCCCGTCATGGCAGCAATGCTCAGGGCTGCAAATTCGTCAAGCGAAATGCCGATTTTTTCGCACTCCAGTATTACCTCACGCCTTACCGAAGCAGCAAATGCTTTTTCTTTCATTCGTTTTACTACCGATTTAGGCTTTACCGATGCTACTTTTTTGTCTGGATAAACCATTGCCGTTGCTGTAATAAGCCCTGTGATGGTTTCACCTGCAGCCAATGCATGCTGAAACTCGGTTTCACGATCCAGCCCGGTAGCCATTTCATTGTGCATGCGGATGGCATCCACCACGTCCGCATCCAGCCCCATCCCGCCAAGGATACGCGCTGTTTCCAGCGCATGCACTGCCGGATCGGCATTGGTGATTTCAACATCCAGGTCGTGCAGAAGGCCTGCCTGAGCCCATTTTTCCGGATTACGCCCCAGTCGTAACGCCAGTGCCCGCATCACTGCTTCCGAAGCCAGGGAATGGGCAATCATCCGCTCATTTTTTATGTATTTCCTCAACAATTCCAGCGCTTCATTTCTGGGTAAAAGCATAATATGCCTCCGTTTAGATTAATAATTATTACGCAGTCCCTATTAATGTAAATCCAGTCCGTTCAGCATATAAAAAGAATGACGCAGCGTCTTTACGATCTCTGCCATATATTCATCAACGGCCTTTACACTTCCCGGCAAGGTATAAACCAGCGTTGTCCCAATAACTCCGGCTACACTCCGGCTTACGAGTGCATTGGGCTTTTCAGCCCCGTATTTTACCCTGATCAGCTCCATGATTCCGGGTATTTCTTTGTCGAGCAGTGGTCTGACCACATCCACCGTTATATCGCGCGGACCTATTCCCGTTCCTCCGGTGGTGATGATGACATCGCAATCGCCCGAGCTGCTGATGGTGTGCCTCAGCAGATCCGTATCATCGGGAATTACAACCCGTTCAATTTCAGCCTTCCATCCGGATTGCCCGAAATATTCTGCCATAAGTGTCTCGATACGGGGCCCGCTCCGGTCTTCGTATTCACCGGCAGCAGCCCGGTCGCTGAGCGTAATCACTTTTATCCTGAACTCTTTCGGTTGATAAATAATCGCATCGCCGGCTTTTACTTTTCCAGGCTTTAGTACTCTGCAGAAAATACCTTCTTTCGGCATCACGCAATTGCCTACTTCACGGTAGATGGCACAGCTGTCGCCATGGCATTTCTTGCCTATCTGCGTTACCTCCAGCAGAGCCTCGCCAATCACAAACCGGTCAAGCGGATGGGTTTCATACAGGATAATGCCTTCCGTGGTGATGTTCTCAGCAAACTCACCGTATTGAAGAGGTCTGCCGGCAAGTTTTTCAAATTTCCGGAAACTCTCGGTTCCCAGCAGGCTGACCTGACGGTGCCATCTGCCGGAATGTGCATCGCCCTCTACACCCGTTGAGGTCAGATTTATCTCCTGGACAGGTACCTTTATCGTTCCCTTTTTTTCGGAAATATTTACCGAAATCACCTTAATTTCCATAATAAGTTGTTATTTACCGGTTACAGTTCCGGATTTGTATTTTCAGGATTTACTTCCCTGTACAACACCCCGGCATTGATAAACATCAGTGCCGACAGAAGCAGAGAGCCGCTTAATGAAATATAGAAAATGCCTTGTAAAAACAAGGGTATCACATCGTATTGTGCAAAAACAATTCCCATTCCGGCCATAAAGGCTATCAGTAAATAGCTTTTCCATCCGAAAAAAGCAAAGAAACAGGGATTTTTTTGTTCCATTTCGGCTATTCTACGAATATATTTCCGGCTTACCCGTAAAAATACCAGGTTAAAAAAAACGGCTATTCCGGCTAACCCCAGCACTGTAATTACCCATACAGGTAAAGGCCCTTCCGGGATGTACCTGAGCGCCAGCAGGAATACCCTGTATGCAGCAAAAGCCCATACCGATGCCGCGGCAAAAAACAACATGCGCTTTGGGACGGCTGGTTTAAACCATCCGGGATTTGGTGCCATATTATACTTCTGTCTTTGTTTTTTCAATCAGATGAATGTCGCCGATTTTCATCGATTTATCTACTGCCTTGCACATATCATAGATTGTCAGCAATGCCACGCTTACAGCAGTCAAAGCCTCCATCTCAACTCCGGTCTGACCCACACAGCGTGCCGTTGAAGTAACTTCAACACCTGTTGCCACCAGGCTGGTTTTTACTTCCACACGAGTCAGCTGAAGGGGGTGGCAAAGCGGTATCAGCCGGCTGGTCTCCTTTGCTGACTGTATTCCTGCAATCTCGGCAACGGTAAGCACATCGCCCTTTTTCATTTCGTTTTCACGAATGAGATCCAGGGTTTGCTCCGTCAGATGAATAAATCCTGAAGCCGATGCAGTTCGTACCTGCAAGGGTTTGGCGCTGATATCCACCATGTTGGCCTTGCCTTTATTGTCGGTATGTGAAAATGTGCCCATTTGTTTTTTTGTGATGTTGTGTGAACGATGCCGGTAATAATTTATCGCACTGCTGCCTGAGGTTTTATCCCCCTATATTGTAAAATTCACCTTTCAGATTCATGCTGCCGCACGATGGCTTATTCCGCAATGCCAGTCTGAAAGCTTCCTCCGCACCCAGAAGCCGCACATCGTACTCCCGCTCGCTGAAAAGACAAGGCATTATCTTTCCGCTGGCCGTGAGCCGGAGCCTGTTACAACGAGCACAGTCGCCCCCCTCTCCGCCTTCCACAATGCTGAAATGCCCTTCCGAAAGGTTCATCTGGTGAATAAACCGTACATCCAGACCGTTTTTCCTGCAATATTCCGAAACAATCAGAGCATCGGGTTCGTCCGATGACACCTTGACCACACAGTTTATTTTTACCGGCTCAAGCCCCGCTTTCGCGGCAGCCTGAATGCCTTCCAGTGCTTTCGCAAGAGAGCCTCCGCGCGTCAGGAGGCGATATTTGTTTTCGTCAAGTGTGTCAAGGCTAACGTTCACCCGCATCAATCCGGCCTTCTTTAATGCCCCGGCATATTGTCCGAGAAGTATGCCATTGGTGGTCATGGAAAGGTCATGGATGCCATCTATGGACGAAAGCATTTCCACAAGATTAACAATTCCTTTCCGTACCAGTGGTTCGCCTCCGGTAAGCCGCACCTTGTCGATGCCCATCGCAACACCGGCACGCACAATTCCCGCAATCTCCTCAAAAGAAAGAATCTCGCTGTGACTGAGCATGCGTATACCGTCTTCGGGCATACAATAAACACAACGGAGGTTGCAGCGGTCGGTAACCGATATCCTCAGATAGTTGATTTTGCGATTATAGCAGTCGAACATTTTTAAGGGCTCCTTCAGGTATTTTGGTTTCACCGATTTCAATGGCGACTATGCCATCGGCCCCGGCGTAAGAGTGTATATGAGCAGAACCATGATATTCAAGGGGCTCAATGCTGTTGCCGGAATTTATTTTTACCGGTATAAACGATTTCCGTACAGCCTTTTTCCGGATAAAATCGGTAGCGGCAGGAAGTGCAATTACCCTGGGGTTGTAAGTATGACCCATCATTCTGCAGGCAAGCGGGCGTACCAGCATTTCAAACTGAACAAACGCCGATACCGGATTCCCGGGAAGCCCGAAAAGGTATTTGCCGCGCCCCGTGCCAAAAACGGTGGGACGTCCCGGCTGAACTGCAATGCTTTTAAACAGAATTTCTATGCCCAGCTCTTTAATTACAGCAGGAACATGGTCGAAGTCACCCATCGAAACGCCTCCTGTAAGCAAAAGAATGTCGCACTTCTCCAGGGTTTCGGAAATCATTGCTCTCAGACTTTGCGGTGTGTCGGCTGCAATTCCTGCATAAAACCAGTCCATGCCCGCATTTTCAGCCTGTGCAATCAGCTGCCATGAATTGCTGTTTCTGATCTGACCCGGCCGTGGTTTATTTCCCGGTTCTGTGAGTTCATCTCCCGTTGATATAATCCCGGCTACAGGTTTTCTGAATACAGGAACATTTGTGATGCCAACGGCAGCAAGAATGGCTGTGTGCTGAGGCTTCAGCAAAGTGCTTTTCGCAAGTACCTTTGCGCCGAGTTTTACATCCTCGGCCCGGTATGCAATATTGGAAGAGGTTCCGGAGGCCGTAAAAATTACCGATGCGTCCCCCATAGTTTCCGTATGCTCAACCATGACTACCGTATCGGCACCCTGAGGTACCATGGCTCCCGTCATAATACGCGAACAGTGCCCCTTGCCGATGACCGATTCGGGAACAATACCTGCCGGAATTATCTCCACTACCTCCAGCGGCCCGGGCAGGTCTTCGCGGCGACAGGCAAAACCATCCACCGCTGCCTTGTCGAACGGTGGCATCTCAACATCCGAGAAAATATCTTCTGCCAGAACCCTGCCTGCCGCCTTTACAAGGTCAACCGTCTCCCTCACGGGTGTAACAGTTACATTACCCGTTATCTCCAGGGCTTCTTCAAACGTAATCATGTTAGTAAGTTTTGGGCAAAGATAATGAACCCCGGCGATATGAACAGCCTTTCCTGTGGCTATCTTTCCGGTCGGAGATGTTGTAGCCCCGGTTCAGGCTATATCAGCCCTTTTTCTTTCATCTCCTTGTACTGGAGCAGAACCAGACCATCGGCCAGCCCTATCCTGGGGGCAATAACCACACCCAGCCCGGTCCATTTAAGAATCCGGATGAATATTCTTGCCGCAGGAACAATTACATCGGCGCGGTCGGGCCGTAAGCCCATACGCTCTATGCGGGCAGCAAGCGGCATGGTGTTCAGTTGTTTGTAGGCATACACCAGCTGATCAAAAGTGATCATGTTGTTAATGGCGTGCCCGTATAATTTTGTGATTTTATTGATGTTGCCGCCCGAACCTATACAGTTCATCCTGCCAAAATCAGCTTTAAACTGCTGGAGCCATTTTCGAAGTTGCTCCCACTCTGATTCTTCCACCTTGTCGGCAAGCAAACGTATAGTGCCTATCTTAAAGGAGTTGGAAGTTATAAAACGCTCCCCCTCAAGCACCGAAAGCTCCGTAGAGCCTCCTCCAACATCGATGTAAAGCGTTTTGCTGAAGTTCTTGTTGACAAATACATTGCTAAGTGAACTGATGATATTTGCTTCTTCAATGCCGTCTATCATACCTATTTCCATGCCCGTTTCCTGCTTTACGCGGTCAAGCACCTCCCGGTTATTCGCTGCTTCACGCATGGCCGAAGTAGCTGCTACACGGTATCCGGCGGGCTGATACACATCAATCAGCAGTTTAAACGCCTGCATGGTCTTTACCAGGTCATCGGCACGCTGTTGCGAAATCATACCCCCATTGAAAACATCAAAGCCAAGCCTTAGAGGTATCCTTATTAAACTGGCCTTTTCGGTAACCGGTCCGGCCTTGCTTTCAAAAACATTTGCAAAAAGCAGCCTCACGGCATTCGATCCAATATCTATACTCGAAAAAAGCATGTCGGTGTTTTTAAGTTAGGGATGCAGGAACTCCATCCCTGAATGTCATCATCTCAAGTTTTTCTCCATCAAAAACAGCATAGGAATAGTTGCTTATCCAGTCGCCCAGATTCACGTAATTACTATGTCTTCCAACAGGAATAACAGCCGGGATGTGGCGGTGACCGAAAATAAAATAGTCGATGCCGGGATTGTGCGTCAGATATTCTTCCGCAAACAGGTACAGACGCTCTTTAGCAAGATCAATTGTTCCCTCGTTCGTCAGCTGCTTTTTATCCCTAAGTATATTGGCGTACCGGCTCCTGCGCGAAAAAAACAAGGCCATCCGTGTGCCCAGGTCGGGATGAAGCCAGTTGAAAAGCCACTGGTTTGGCCTGAACTCAAATACCCGTTTCAGAAACTTGTAACCGGTGTCACCCGGTCCCAGGCCGTCGCCGTGCGACAGAAAAAACTTCCTGCCTGCCCATTCGCGGATCTCCGGCTCACGCATAATTTTCAAACCAAGCTCGTGCGATAAGTAATCGAATGCCCAGATATCGTGATTTCCCCTGAACAGGGTTACCGGTATTCCCTGATCCGTTAATTCGGCGAGCTTCCCGAAAAGACGTGCAAATCCTTTGGGTATAACGGTTTGATACTCGAACCAGAAATCGAAGATATCGCCCATAAGAAAAATTTCACTTGCGTCACAGCGCACGTTTTCAAGCCACTTTACAAGTAGTTTCTCGCGTTCCAGACTTGAATCGTGGTCGGGTATCCCAAGATGAAAATCAGAAGCAAAATATATTTTCAAGCGTTCGGGTTTTAATTCTGTTTGTCAGATGCCACCTGCCGTCTGCACTATTTTGGCCGGCACAGCTCGCAATTGTTATACTATTTGAAATGTAAACCTACGAAAAACACAGCTACTTTTTACTATTAATGCTCGTTTTCGCTCTTAAAAAAGGATTCCATAAATTCTCCGGCAATGGAAACGGAAACAAATCGGCCGATGATCTGCTTTTTGCCGTCAAGCAACAGTATCACGGGCAGTTTTGTTACCATATACTCTGCGGTAACCGGAGAATTCATCCCCAGCGTATCGTTTACGTTTATCCACCAGAGTTTATCGAGGTTAACTGCTGCCTTCCACCGTTCCGTCAGCGGATCGAGCGAAACGGCATAAACGGACAGTCCACGGTTCCGGTACCTTTCATGAAGCTGCTTCAGCTCGTGATTCGATTTTCGGCTGGCGGCATCGTTCGGTGCCCAGAAATAAACCAGGGTGTACTTGCCGGGGGTGTCGCCTAAAGCCCGCGGGTTGCCGCTCATGTCGGGAAGCCGGATAGGCGGTGCCGGATTCCCTGCCTGTAATGCCTTGCGGGATGCTTCTTCCAGTGCGAGGCGTTGCCTTAGATTGTCAACGCGCCTCTGATGCAGAAGCAGATGCCGGTTTCCCGGATAGTGTTCCCTGAGTGCTGAATCGGTATACAGAAACCAGCGGCTGTCGGCAAGCTCATCAAAAAGGGATAATTGACCGATTTTGGCATTGATTACCAGTATTTGCGAAAGGGCTGCAGGATTGTTGAGGATGTAATCCGTGGCTTGCTGCTTCAGACGCGCTGCAATTTGGCTGAATTTTAAGGTTGCCGAATCTCTGAGAATTACAAAGTCGCCCCGGTATCTGGCCTGTTCCAGGAAGGCAGAAAGGCTGTCGAGTTCCCTCAATGCCTGCTGTCTCTTCTCAGAAAAGCGGGCATAGCGTTCTGCTTCAACGCCTCCGCTTATCCTTTCCCGATCCGTCCCGCCGGCTATGATCTGTATGCTGTCGCCCGGCTGTATTACCAGGATGCCCGATCGAATCTTATCCGATTCAATAAAGTAGAATCCGGGTTCGGTAATTTTCAGCGTAAAGCTGAAATCCCCGTTGCGCCGACTTTTTACAGAGTCTGTCCCGTAGGTCTGAAGTGTGTCGATGCATCTCAGGATAACCTCTGCACGTGAACCGGTGTTTCCGGTAATGTAGGCACGTTCATGCCCGGCGGGCTGCCTGCACGAGAAAAAGCAGGCGGATGCAAACAACAGAAGCAGGAAGTGCAGGTGTATGGCTCTTCGTTTCATGCGATGTTTAAAAATCAAGGGAGGTTGCCATACGAAAAAGTAAAGCAACCTCCCGGATCTGGGAACAGTCTGTAATCAGAGTTCGATCTCTTCAAGCAATTCGCTGATGATTCGGGTCATCCTGGGTTCAGCCTTGCTGGCGGCATCAATGACAATCTGATGCGATACCTCCACAATTTTTCCTGGTACTCCGAGGTCGGAAATCACCGAAACGGCAAAAACAGGGAGACTCATGTGCCGTGCAACAATTACTTCCGGCACGGTAGACATACCAACGGCATCGGCACCGAGGATATGAATGTAGCGGTATTCGGCCGGGGTTTCGAAAGTAGGCCCGGTAACACCGGCATATACGCCCGTGCGGAACGGTATTCCGGAACGGCTGGCAATGTTCGATGCCATATCAAGAATCCGGCGGTCGTAAGCCTCACTCATATCCGGGAAACGGGGGCCAAGTGCATCGTTATTCCTGCCAATCAGCGGATTAGTACCCATCAGATTGATGTGGTCGGTAATAAACATGATATCACCTACCTCAAAACCGGGATTAAGGCCACCGCTTGCATTCGATACAAACAGCACTTTTATTCCAAGTGCCTGCATAACCCTTACAGGGAATGTTACTTCGTGCATCGAGTAGCCTTCATAAAAATGGAAGCGACCCTGCATGGCAACAATCGCTTTTCCGCCCAGCTCGCCAAAAATCAGCTGGCCTTTATGTCCCTCAACGGTTGATACCGGGAAATTGGGAATTTCGTTGTATGGAATCTCGCACTCGGTTTTTATTTCCCTCACCAGCCCGCCAAGACCGGTTCCAAGAATAATTCCTGCCTCGGGAACAGTTTTAACCTGCTTCCGGATGTAATCAGCACTCTCTTTGATTCGTTCTAACATAGTTTAATATTTGTTCGTCAAACGCCTGCTTATCTTCACCATGAAACTCCACCTCCATCGGCAGGTAATACACCGGCAGCTTTTGGGCAATTGCACTTAGTTTTGACTGCAACAGACGCATGGCATCTTTCTCGGTGGTGACGAGCAGCTTATTCGGGCCGTAAAGATCGTCAAAATTTCGTTTGATCCGGTCAAGATCGTTTTCCGAATACGGATGATGGTCGGCAAATTTTACGATTGTCAGGTCGTGGCAAAGAGGGTAGAGGTACTCTTCGATCGGATACGTATTGGCAATGCCGGCAAACAACAAAATGGCGCTGTACTTTTTGCCGGGTGGTATCTTCCTCCCGTCCCATAAAGAGGTGATTTCTCCATAATTGATGAACGAAAAGTAAACGCTTTGCCCAGCTCCCGGCCTGATATCGGACAACATCTGCCGTTTTACGATGGGACTGAGTACCCTGGGAGTTTTAGTGACAATTATGATATCGGCTCTGCGCGCTCCCATAGCAAGTTCCCTGAGGCTTCCGACCGGAAGAAGATGATCCCGGAAATACGGTTTGTGGTAGTCGGTAAGTAATATCGACAGTCCTGCCTTTACATACCTGTGCTGAAACGCATCGTCAAGAAGAATTACTCCGGTCTCCGGATCCTGTATGCATATTTCCCTGATTCCCCGGTTTCGGTTCGAATCCACGCTAACGCCTATCCCGCTGAACTTTCTGAAGTATTGCATGGGCTCATCCCCGATCACCGTACAATCCACACCGGCACCGGCACGTATGTATCCGCGCGTGCGCCTTCCGTATCCCCGGCTCAGTGTATTCACCCTGAATTCGCCCGATAAAAGGCGAATAAGATATTCAATATGCGGAGTTTTCCCGGTACCGCCGGTCGATAAATTTCCAACCACGATTACCGGCAATTCATGGTTAATCCCGCGTAAAATACCGCAGTTGAACAGGAAATTTCTGATGACAGTTACTATCCCGTAGACCGCTGCAAACGGATACAAAAGAAATCTCAGTATTTCCATGGCTTAAAAGTATACAATCCTCTTTATCTTGCAAAATATTTTACACGATATATTTTTTCTATACGTTTCTGCATATGTCTGATGCGACCAAAATAGCGTTTACCGATATGCCCCGGATGATGAGTTAAATTTTTTTATACCTTATCCCGGCGTCAGAGATTCTTGAATTCCGGTTTCCGCAATCTTCCGTCCGGGGCATTCCTGACGGTTTATCAATATATGTATTGTCCGGAATATATGCCATGCCTCTCCGGGATGCAATGCCTTCCGTATTGCTTTGGCACCGGTTGATTTTTTCGTTCCTGCTTGCGATTTGATTTGAAATCTTGTAGGTTTGAAAGGAATTTTAAACCATTATCAAACGCAAACGTTTTCTTGTTGGATTCCAGTTAAAGGAAGGATTTTGTTGTATGCGGGACCCTGGCCCGTGCGGGACAAACTTTCCGGACCGTTCGTTAAATCAGTGAAAGATGAAAATATCGGAAATAATACGCGTAATTGAGGATTTTGCTCCGCTTCCCCTTCAGGAGGCATACGACAATGCCGGTTTGATTACCGGATCCGCTGCGGAGAAAGCAATCGGAGGCCTGTTTGCCCTTGATGTGACGGAAGCAGTTGTTGATGAAGCCATTTCACTTGGATATAACCTGATCATTGCACATCATCCGCTGATTTTTAAACCCTTGAAACGACTGACCGGAAAGGATGAAGTGGAGCGCTGTATAATAAAAGCTATCCGACACAACATTGCAATTTATGCAGCTCATACAAACCTTGATAATGTGGCAGGTGGTGTAAACAGTATGATCTGCTCCCGACTGGGTTTGAAGAAAATGCGTATCCTCCAGCCCCTTTCCGGCGGACTGAGAAAGGTGGTAGTGTTTGTTCCGGTTTCACATGCCGGTAACGTAAGGGCAGCTATGTTTGCTGCAGGTGCCGGTACCATAGGCAATTACGACTCATGCAGTTATAATCTTACGGGTGAAGGTACATTCCGGCCCCTGGCAGATTCCGCTCCTTTTGTGGGAACGGCCGGTGAGCTTCATACCGAACCCGAAATACGGATTGAAACGGTATGCCCGGCCTATGATCTTAACAGGGTGGTTAACAGCATGATCGAAGCCCATCCATACGAGGAAGTCGCCTGGGATGCCTATCCGCTGGCTAACGATAATCCGGTGACCGGTTCCGGTATGATTGCGGAATTTCCCGAACCCCTCGGCGAAATGGAGTTTCTGGAACTGGTGAAGGAAACCTTCCATGCCTCCTGTGTGAAATATTCGCCACTTACCGGGCGAAAAATCAAAAAAGTAGCCCTGTGCGGAGGATCAGGGAATTTTCTGATCGGAAATGCTATGGCTGCTCAGGCTGACGCTTTCCTGACCGGAGAACTTAAGTACCACGATTTCTTCCTGGCCGATAAGAAAATACTCCTGGTGGAAGCTGGCCACTATGAAACCGAACAATTTACGAAAGAATTATTGGTACAAATTGTTAAGGAAAAATTTACTACCTTTGCAACCCGAATTTCCAGCATTCAGACAAACCCTGTCAATTATCTGTAATTCAGTAATATAATCCCAGCAAATATGGCCAAATCAACGTCAAAAGCTAAATCAGCCAATGAAACTGAAACCGGAAACGCAAAAGAACCGGTAGAAAATCCAATCGTTGCCCATGTTTCGCTCACCCAAAATGACGTTGACGAAACCGAAATTTCCATAGAGAAAAAACTGGTCGCACTCTACAGCCTCCAGCAAATTGATTCTCAAATCGACAAAATCCGTATCATCCGCGGTGAACTTCCTCTTGAAGTGGAAGATCTTGAAGATGAGATTATCGGATTGGAAACCCGTATCGACAACTACATTCAGGAAATTGAAACACTCAAGGTCTCTGTTAAGGAGAAAGAAAATGTTATTAAGGACAGCCACCTGCAGATCAAGCGTTACGAAGAGCAGCAAATGAACGTCCGCAATAACCGGGAATACGATTCTTTATCCAAAGAAATTGAGTTCCAGAACCTCGAGATTGCCCTCGCTGAAAAACGAATAAAAGAGTTTACTCACCAGCTCAACCTCAAGAACGAAGAAATAACAGCAGCACAGAAAGTGCTCGAGGAACGTAAAAACGATCTGGAAATCAAACAAAGCGAACTTGCAGATATCGTCAGCGAAACGGAAAAAGAAGAACTCTCTCTGCAGTCAAGGTCCGAAGAGTTTCAGCGCTTTATCGAAGAACGCCTCCTTACTGCATATAAACGCATCCGCAAGAATGCCCGCAACGGACTTGCCGTTGTTAGCGTTGAACGCGATGCCTGCGGAGGTTGCTTCAGTGCCATTCCGCCACAGCGCCAGCTCGATATCCGGATGCACAAGAAAATAATCGTGTGCGAGTATTGCGGCCGTATCCTCGTCGATCACGGTCTCGCTTCCAGTATCAGCCAGGGATAAGATTCCGGTAACGATTTATAAAGGGGAGAAGAGCGCTTCTCCCTTTTTTTTATCTTTGATTTTTACAGGCACCTGCCGGTGCTGCTGCTTCCTCTCCAGATGAAACGACTGCTGATTGTACTGAGCCTTCTATTCTCCAGCTTGTCCGTCCTCCCGGCCGCAGATCTGTCGCCTGCCTGTACCGAAGCCTATAACAACATTCTGAAGCTTCGTTTCAAAAAGGCTGAAACCCTGTTGCACAATGAAAAAAATCCGGCTTCAGCACCCATCGTGGCTTATCTTAATAATTATATACGTTTCCTTCAACTAATGATTGATGAGGATGAAGTCCGTTTTAAACAACTGGCTGCATCCAAATACCAGGTTTACCGTGCGCTGGAGGCCGGGAATCCCGAATCCCCCTGGACACTCTATACCCAGGCAATGACGGATATGCAATGGGCCGCCCTCCGGCTGAAGTTCGGAGGTTATACCACCGCTGCCATCGAGATCAACAGGGCTTACCGGCTTTTAGCAGCCAACCGGAAACGATTCCCGGATTTTCTTCCCAATCAGACAGCCGAAGGAATTATGCAGGTGCTCGTAGGATCGGTGCCTGAAAACTATCGCTGGCTTACCCGCCTTCTCGATATGCAGGGAACCGTTTCCGATGGCATGTCTATGATTCAGGACGTACTTGAGTCGCCGGGCCTTTCACAGAAATTTCCCTACCTTCAGACCGAAAGCCTCTTTTTGTTCACTTTCATCTCTTTCAATCTGGGTGGGGAGCAAACTGCGGGCTCAGGGTATGTAAATAATCTGCTGAGTCAGCCAATGTTCAGAGATCTGGCCGGAGCAAGCCCCCTTCTTGCCTATGCAGCTGCCGTTTTTCATATGCATGCCGGCAATAACGATGAAGCGCTTGCCGCTCTGAGCAGAAGCCCGGCCGGACCGGAGTATTATCCTTTTCATTATATGAATTACCTGAACGGACTGGTGCGCATCCAAAAGCTTGATGCAGGAGCATCCGTCTGGTTCCTTCGTTATGTTAATCAATACAAAGGCAATAGCTTCATCAAATCGGCCTACCAGCGGCTGGCATGGATCGAATTGCTCAACGGCAACCTGAACGGATACCGTCAGTCCATGCTTAAAGCGAAAGTTAGGGGGAATGCACGGATCGACGGCGACAGACTGGCATTAAACGATGCAGAAAGCGGCGATACACCCTCCGTTTGCCTGCTGAAAGCACGTCTCCTTTTCGACGGAGGATATTATCCAATGGTTTCACAAGTGCTGTCGGGATGTACTGCCCAAATGCTTCCTTCGGAAAAAGAAAGACTCGAACTGAATTACCGGAAAGCCCGCAACGAACATCAGCTTGGGCACATTGAATCCGCAGTCTTGCTTTACACTGAGGTGATTGATAAAGGAAGCAGTCAGCCATGGTATTACGCTGCAAATGCATCCCTGCAGCTAGGACTGATTTATGAAGTGCAGGGTGAAAACGTAAAAGCTGAATCTTGTTTTAAGCGTTGCCTTTCTCTTCAATACAGTGAGTACCGAACCGGCATAACCCAAAAAGCCAGAGCAGGTCTTTCACGCCTTGGTGCGAAGTAGCCGTCGCAGTAATTCAACATAGTAATTGCTTATACATAAAAAAACCCGGCTGACAAATACAGCCGGGCAGAGGATATATAGGAATTGAATAGTTTACTGAAGTTTTAGTACTTTATGCCAAGTGTAAGCATAAACGTGTTGTTTGAAATGGTGGTCCTTGCCGGACTTTCAATTCCGCTGTAGAGGTAATATTCATCGTCGTATTCCGAATACACCCAGCCAAGGTCGATGTAGAATGAACGCTCACGGATTCCAAGACCCAAAGAGTAGGAGGGCATGGCAGAGTTGATTCCGGTTACATAGGGGTTTGCCGACAGTGCATATCCGCCTCTGAAATTCAGGGCTCCGTACCGCCACTCCGTTCCAAGCCTGAAGTTGTTTGCAGCCTGGTAAATTTCTCTGATGGCGTTGTTCTCATCATAGAAATCATAATCGGGTGCGCGCAGCCGGGCCTTGGCATAATTAACGTATTCGTAGTCGGCGCTGATAATGCCGGATTTACCGATAACAATTCCGACACTGGCAATTGCGCGCATGGGGGTATTCAGCTCGTATTCGTAATATCCCGATGCTTTTGCGCTGGCTGTATACCCGTTGTCGAACCTCGAACGGAGGGTGGAGGTATAGTCATCGGCCATAGAACTGAAGAAAGTCGGGGTATGGATGGCGCCGCCCAGCCGAAGCCAGTCGGTTGCCCTGAAAATCAGTCCGAATTTAAAATTAACTCCGGTGCCGCTGGTTTCAAGCATATCGGTACGTGTCATGCCCGAGAATACCGTGGTGTCGCCGGCAAGTGCCGTCTCGGTATAGGTGGCGGTTTCCGAATACCTTATATTCGGAATCCCGATGGTAGCACCCAAATAAAGCCTGTCCATATAATTCCCGCCGAAGGTAAATGCCATCTCGTTGATCGATCCTTTGCTGTCGATAAGCTTCCGCTGGTTTACCCCGCCATAAGGCTTATCCACTCCATATTGCCAGGTGGCGGAATCGGTAACAAACAACAAATCGGTATTGTAGGCCAGTCGTGTGTCGAATGCTCCTAAGTCGCCGGGATGTTTTCCGTTGGCAGCACCCGGATACGAGCTCAGATAACTTGAATAATTATTGTCGTTATCGATGCTTACCCGGTTATTGAAATTGGCCATCCGGTTAAGTCCGAAACCAAACTGAATGTTACGCCAGGCCGACTGCGGGTTCTTTTTTTCAAGACTGTTATTCATTATAATTCCAACATTTCCGAGGTTGAAGTTATATCGTGAATCGTCGCGGTAAGAGCCATTGATAACGGCTTCGGAATTGCTGATGCTGATGGATGGTGTAAGTACAATTTCCGAGCTGCGGTACAGACCAATACCTGCGGGGTTGTGGCTGAGACTTGTGAAGTCGGCTCCCAGTGCTCCGAATGCACCGCCCATGGAGACAAAGCGTGCCGAACCAGAATAATTGAGTCTGGAATAACGCAGCGCATCTATTTCATTTTGGGCCTTTAGTCCTGAAACGGTAAGTAAAGGCAATGCAATAAGGAAAATGAATCGTTTCATTTTGTTTGTTTTTTAGTCAGAATGAGAATTGAACCTTCCGGATTTACCTGCGTCCGCTTCCTGATGATGATCTGCCACTTCCTGAAGAGGAGGGTGAAGAAGAAGAGGATGAGCGTGACGGTGCTGAATAGCTGCTGCCGCCGGAGGAAGACCCTGATGGTGCTGAATAGCCGCTTCCCGATGATGAGGAGCGTGCCGGTGCCGAATAGCTGCCTCCCGATGAACGCGATGGAGCCTGATAGTTCTGATCGTTAGAGCGCGAGGGAGTTGTGCGTGGATTGGAATAACGCTGAGGTGTGGTTACTCTGGGTGTCCCCTGCTGTCCCGAAGGCACGCTTTGCTGACCCGGGTTTACGTTGGTTTCGCGCATATTGCGATACCTCGGACTGGTATATTCGTTGCTGGATTTTGGTTTGTTGTATCCCGGGGCAGTATACGACTGAGGAGTACGGCCGCTTTCTGCAGGCTGTTGCATGGTTGCGGGTCTCTGATAAGCCGGGTTCTGCGATTCCCTGGTGTTGCCCTGCGTGGCGCTTCTCTCCTGAGGTGAGGTAACCCTTACCCCTTGATTTGCAGGAGCGGAATACCGCGATGGCTGGGTGGCAGGCTGCTGCATCCTTGCTCCGCTGTTAATTCCTGAAGGTTCGGCAGAAGGCTGATCTGTACGTCCGGGCGCTGGTGTGTTGCTGCGTCCGGGTTGAACAATTACACCGGGATTTGGGGTAACGGTAGTACGTCCGGGGGTTTCGGTTCCGGTGTTTCTGCCGGGATCAGTGGTACGTCCGGGGCTTACGGTTCCGGTGTTTCTGCCGGGATCAGTGGTACGTCCGGGGCTTACCGTTCCGGTGTTTCTGCCGGGATCAGCAGTACGTCCGGGGCTTACGGTTCCGGTGTTTCTGCCGGGATCAGTGGTACGTCCGGGGTTTACGGTTCCGGTGTTTCTGCCGGGATCAGCAGTACGTCCGGTAGTTGGGGTTCCGGTGTTCCGGCCAGAGCCTGAAACGCCAATAGGAGAGGTGCGCTGTCCTTCTATACGGCCACTGTTTACAGCGGCTTCATAGCGTTCGCCGAAGGTAGCAGCATTGCGTCCGCTGCCGGAGCTTCCACTGATGCCGCCGCCGCGCGGTCCGTAGTAATAGGAGTTGTAGTCATGACTGTTAAAATAGTTTGATCCGGCATAGTATCCATCCCAGTAGCCGTGACGGTATCCGCTCCAGTAGCTGCCGTAACCATAATATGGATACCCCCATCCGTAACCGTAGGGATAATCCCAGTATGAATACCTCCAGAAACTTCCGTAACCGTAGTAGGGGTAACCCCATCCGTAATAGAAGCTGGGATACCACCAGTTGTATCCGAGATAAATGCTTGTTCCCCAGCTCCAGGGGTTGTAGTCGTACCAGTAAAGGTTGGTGTAGTATGGTGAATAGTAGCTGTTGAAGTGGTAATTTGAGTGGAACCGGCGAAGCCTGGCAGTATACGCATAGTCGTAGTAGTCGTCTGTATTGTAATAATTATTGGTGACGTATGTATTGCCTGTATAGGGATCGGTATATTGTTCAGAAGTCTGGTAATTGTAGCTTTCGGTCTGGTAGTTGTTGTCGTAGGCTTCGGCTGCCTGTTGTTCCTGCTGGTTGTCGTAGTACTGTACCTGTGTTTCCGCATCGGGATAGCGGGTTTCAGGAACGGCAGGACTGACGGTGGTTACCTGTTGCGTTGCAACTGCATCGCCGGGCGAGTAGTAAAGGTCGTCGTAGGTGTTACGGGCCTGATATTGTGTTGTACATGCCGAAACAAATAAAGCGCTGGATACAACGAATAACAGTAAAGTTCTCATATTAAGGTCCTCCCTTTGATTTGCAGTGTTTGCTTCCCGGGCATTTCCCGGATGTTTGTACTGCGTTAATTTTATTAATTTTGTGCCACTTATTCGGGGTGTGTTGCACCCCTGAAAATTAACAAATTCCATACCATAAAACATAAAATGGCTAAAGATTTTCCTTCAAGGGCAGAAAATTACGCTCAATGGTACAACGATCTGGTTATTAAAGCTGATCTCGCTGAAAATTCAGCGGTTAGAGGATGTATGGTTATCAAACCATACGGATATGCAATCTGGGAGAAGATGCAGGCGGCTCTCGATAAAATGTTCAAGGATACCGGGCATGTCAACGCTTATTTCCCGATTTTTATTCCAAAATCATTCTTCAGTAAGGAAGCCAGCCATGTTGAAGGTTTTGCCAAAGAATGCGCTGTGGTTACCCACTACCGCCTGAAAAACGATCCGGACGGTAAAGGCGTGGTTGTGGATGAAAACGCAAAACTGGAAGAGGAGCTGATCGTCAGGCCTACTTCTGAAACGATTATCTGGGATACGTACCGAAACTGGATACAGTCGTACCGCGATCTGCCTCTGCTCATCAATCAGTGGGCAAATGTAGTGCGCTGGGAAATGCGGACACGCCTGTTTCTTCGTACCGCGGAGTTTCTGTGGCAGGAAGGACATACAGCTCATGCTACCGCCGAAGAGGCCATTGCCGAAACGGAGCAGATGCTGAACGTATATGCCGATTTTGCCGAAAATTTTATGGCAGTCCCCGTTCTGAAAGGCGTGAAATCGCCGAACGAGCGTTTTGCCGGTGCCGTTGAAACCTACTGCATCGAAGCACTGATGCAGGATGGGAAGGCACTTCAGGCCGGTACATCCCATTTTCTGGGACAGAATTTTGCAAAGGCGTTTGAAGTTCAATTCCTGAGCCGTGAAAATAAGCTGGAATACGTTTGGGCTACATCCTGGGGCGTTTCAACCCGCCTGATGGGTGCCCTTATTATGGCACATTCGGATGATCATGGATTGGTTCTTCCACCGAAACTTGCTCCGACACAGGTTGTTATTATTCCAATCTACAAAACGGACGAACAACTGCAGGCCATTTCCGCCAGGGTGGATGGGATAGTTGCCAAATTAAAGGCTAAGGGCATCACAGTGAAATACGATGACCGCGACACCTATAAACCGGGCTGGAAATTCAACGAATATGAGTTTAAAGGCGTGCCTGTGAGACTTGTTATCGGGCCCCGCGACCTGGAAAATGGGACCGTGGAGGTCTCTCGCCGGGATACCCTCGAGAAAGCTTCGTATCAGCTTGCCGATATCGATGTAAAAGTTGAACACCTGCTTCAGAGTATACAGGAAAATCTTTACCAGAAGGCTCTCGATTTCCGTGAGAATATGACCACCAAAGCCGATACCTGGGATGAGTTTGTTGACCTGCTCGATAATAAGGGGGGCTTTATTCTTGCGCACTGGGACGGTACTCCCGAAACCGAACAGGAAATTAAAGAGAAGACCAAAGCAACCATACGCCTGATTCCTCTGGATGCAAAACCGGAAGAAGGGAAATGCATCCTTACCGGTAAACCTTCCGCTCGCCGGGTGGTATTTGCAAGAGCGTATTAAAAACAATCTTTATTCCATGCGGATGAGCTTTCCGCTGCCGGAGATGTGGCTTTTCAGCTGAAAAGGATCCCCGGCATAATAAATGCTGCCAACAGAAGTAATTTCTACTTCCAGTATGTGCCTGGCGTAAACCCGGCAGTCATTGGTACCGCTGTTTCGGATATACACAATATTTGAAATCAGATTATCGCAATAAAATGGGCCATAACTGTTTGCAAATATGGTAGTAATGATGCTTTTGCCTTTTACGTGCAGATCGGTTGTGCCGTAGTGCAGGGCAAGCTTCAGATTTTCGGAATTTACGTCCAGCTCTATGGTTCCGGAGCCTCCCCAGATGTTGAACTCGAGTGAGTCGACGGCAAGCTGACCAATCGTTCTCACATCACCCGAGCTCTCATATCTTATCTCTTTCAGAGCCGGAGCCGTTGCATAAACCGTTATTTCTTTTTTGTAATTGCGCACCCAGTTGCATTTCATAGTGTTACGAATTTCAAGAGTGCTGTCGGAGACGCTGGTTTTGATGGCTTTCAGCAGGTTTTTCCCACCTTCGACTTTAAGCATGGGTTGGTTGCCGGCAACCAGCACCAGATTCACATTGTCGTTCAATGAAATGCGGTTGTAAAAGTCGGGGCTGCGTTCTTCAGTGGTCAGAGAGCCGGTGCTTGTAAAACAGTCGTCGAGCTGCTCCGGTTTGCATGACGCAAGAAGTACAACGCTCAGCGTTAATACAAGTATTCCGGTGATTTTCTGTTTTTTCATTCGGGCATTTCAGCATCGGCTGCCGGGGATCAAATGTACAAAATCCCGCTTGTCGGGCTAAAGCGAAGCCGTGTTTGTATGATTCTGATGTAAAACGTACACAAAGGCTCGTTATTTCAGATAATAACCCCATTTAAACCTGTAGCCGAGTCCGATGCCCACATAATCGGCCCGTGCAAAGTGGGTCTTAAGCGTCAGGTTTGCGAAAAGGTTGTTGGAGATCAGGTAGTGAATTCCCATTTTATAGTATGTCATTCCTTCGCTTTTGTCCTTCCCGCCAAGGTAAAACCCGAGATTAAAGGCGAATGAGGTACGGGCTAATACAAGCTCATAAGCAGCACTGAGGCCGGGTTTTGTCAGTTCGCGCGGATTATAGGGATCGTGATTGCTGCGGGCAACCAGCAGAGAGTCGGAACCGTCCCATGAAAGATCAAAGCAGAGTCCGGCCTTATGTTTGTAATCAAGGTTTTTCATTGCCGTCAGAAATCCGGAATAAATGAAAAAGCGTCTTCCGTCGGTGTCGCCCGACTCTTTGGTGGCGAAAGTGGTTCCAAGTTTTACTTCAATAAATTCTTTCCCGTCGAATTCGTACATTTTGAGGCTTGGGCGTATGCGACGGCGGATGTAGGGGTTTTCAGCATTGAGTCTGAATGCAGCTCCTCCGGTTATGGATGGAATGTTTAACCCGAAATTGGGCGTTCGGGTGGAGCCATTCGAAAAGTGCATAAGCTGAATTCCTCCCGAAAGCTGCAGGTGTTTAACCGGTTTCCAGCGGTATTCCATTAACAGGTTGATTGCTGCATTCAGATGCGAACCGATGGCATTGTACTTGTAATTCGAGAGCCGGTCGAATTTCGTTGTCAGATAGGCAAGCCCGGCTCCCAGTCGGAAATTTACTTCCTGTTTGTCTTCCCTGATTAGCGGAAAGCTGATAAACGGATAAAGAGCGTGGGCATAACCAAGGTCCGGTGAATTCCCCAGTTTGGCATTCCAGTAAGAAACTCCGGTAACCGGATAGTTGTAGAGTGCTTCCCACTGCCTTTTTCCATAGGTGGCCTGTGATACCGAGAACTCAAGCGAAGGGAAATGGCTGTTGTAAATTTCCATTTCCAGGTGATGGGCAATCAGGAAACCATAGCTGGCCCGGGCTTCGAACAGCAGGTTTGACGCCTGAAACCTATGTGGCTGTGCAGCAGAAGGTATTGCCAGGGCTATCAGAAGAGCCGAGGCCAGAACCTTTACCAGGCAGGCTTTCCCAGGATTCCGGTATTTAACGTGAAACTGCACCAGAGTAACGGATTAGAGGCTAAGAGGCAAAAATACAAAATCCAGCCCCTTAAAAAATGATTACTTTTGCAGCCAGCCGTTATGCGTTACGATTAAGTTGCAGGTACATCCGGTTATGAACTGTCAACAGGCTGTAACCGGCAAAAGCTCAATCCAATGCTGCTTATTGCTTGTATTTCTGCATTTCCGGTTCATTCCTTCGGACCGTTATTATACGTTTAATTGAATTCTGGAACTACCAAAAGAAACCACTGTATGGATCCCCGACTTGCTGCCTTTGAAAGGCTTTTGAACATAATGGATGAACTCCGGGCCGGATGTCCCTGGGACCGGAAGCAAACGCTCGAAAGTCTGCGTTATCTTACCATTGAGGAAACCTATGAGCTGAGCGATGCAATTCTTGAAGGGGATATGAATGAAATCAGCAAAGAGCTGGGCGATCTTATGCTTCATCTGGTATTTTATTCAAAGATTGCCTCGGAACAAGGAGCGTTTGATATTACCGATGTGCTGAACGGCATTTGCGAAAAGCTGATCCGCAGACACCCGCACATATACGGCGATGTTACCGCTAACGATGCGGAGGCTGTGAAGAATAACTGGGAGAAGATCAAACTGAACGAAGGACGAAAAACGGTGCTCGGTGGGGTTCCCCAATCGCTTCCGGCAATGGTTAAGGCTTTCCGGATACAGGAAAAAGCGAGGGGTGTGGGATTCGACTGGGATCATGCCGGACAGGTCTGGGATAAGGTTCAGGAGGAGCTTGGCGAGTTGCAGTACGAGAAACTTAACGGTTCTCACGAAAAAATAGAGGACGAATTCGGCGATTTGCTGTTTGCTCTGATAAACTATGCACGATTTATTGAAGTAAATCCCGAAGATGCACTGGAAAGAACCAATAAAAAGTTTATTTCACGGTTCAATTACATCGAGCAGCGGGTAAACGAAACAGGCAAATCGATGCACGATATGGACCTTTCTGAGCTGGATGTATTCTGGAATGAAGCGAAAGAAGCTGAAAAGAAGAAGTATCCTGCAGGGCAGAACGACTGATGCGCGATGCGCACTAAACTGCCGGCCAGTCTTCTGCGGAACATTCATTTTTCAGAGAATAATTTTATAAGGAATTCTGCCTATTTTTGTGATTAATTCGGCCGTATATGTGGAAAAAGATTCCTTCCCTTCTTAAAAACAAATACCTGCTGGTTTTTGTAATTTTCATCGTATGGCTTACGTTTTTCGACCGCAATAACTTTATCTCCCAGCTAAAGCTTGGCCGTATTCTTAATAATCAGCGACAGCAAAAGGAATTTTACAAGGCCGAAATCCATCGCGACAGCACCGGGCTTCAGGAGCTTATGTCTGACTCGGCTTCCCTGGAAAAGTTTGCGAGGGAAAAATACCTGATGAAAAAGGAGAATGAGGATATTTTCCTGATAGTTAAGGATAAAAACGAAAAATAGATATCGTTAATTCCGGCAATTTCAGGCCTGTTTTCTGGCCAGCCACTTCATAACATTGAGCGAAAGATCAAGAAAGATGATATTGCCGGCTCCATTGCGTTCGATGTGGTAATGGGCCGTGTTGAACGCTTCGTTTAACAGACCAATGTTAGTTTGGTTGATAAACGGTGAGAAGTCCCTGATAAATTTCAGCTCTTCTCCTTCCGCTTTGATCTCAGAATCGTGTCCGTACTGATACATAAGGCAATAACGGGTTGCCTTAAGGGCATAGATTATAAATTTTTTCTGATTTTCGCGGCCCAGGGACTGAAAATCGGTTGTTAGTTTTAAGAATGCGGAAGCATCTTTCCGGTAGCAGGCTCTCATCCAGGTTCTGAATAGTTCAAAGTCCGACAGATCCGATTCTCCGGTTTCAAGCATTCGGCGTGCGGCTATCAGGTTGCCGTTCGACATATACATGATTCGGTTTGCCTCTTCGCGGGTGCATTCGCCGCCAGCGGTAAGGGTGTCGGCTATTATCCTGTCGGGAAGGGGCAGAAACTTCACCAGCTGGGTTCTGGAAAGAATGGTGGGAAGGATAAGGTCGCTTTGCTCCGATATCAGCAGAAACAAAGTTTTATCGGGTGGTTCTTCCAGTATTTTAAGCAGTTTGGGTGCAGCTGCGTGGAAAAGTTTTTCAATCATCCAGATAATCATCACCTTATATTCCGATTCGTACGATTTGTAGCTGAGGGTTCGCACTATCTCGTTACAATCGTCGGTGTTGATGATTCCCTGTTTGTTCTCAAGCCCTATTTTCTGATACCAGTCCTTAAGACTAAAATAGCCCCCGCTCGTCAATGCCAGCGAACGCCAGTGCTGAATAAAGAGTCTGCTGACGGGATCTTTGGTTATTTCTTTTGTAGTTGCAACCGGATAAATGAAATGAAGGTCGGGATGTGCCAGTTTAGCATATTTAACGCAGGAGTGGCAGATGCCGCAGGAGTCGTCGTGTGTCCGGTTTGTGCAGTTGATGTACTGGGCATAAGCCAGTGCCATGGGCAGTTTACCGCAACCCTCCGGTCCAAGAAACAGCTGGGCATGACTTACCCGGTTGTCGAGCACCGTTTTTCTGAGCCGCTCTTTTAACTCATTCTGTCCATGAATATCGCTGAATTTCATCCGGGGAATGCTGGTTTTGGCTTGCTAAATTACGTGATTTGCCTTTTGCGGCATCAGTAGACAGCCAGTTTTACCGTAATTTGTTTATTATCTGAGACTAACGTCAGAAGGTAAAGGCCTGGATCCGGATTTCCAAGTGCGGCGGTTGTCTTTCCGGTGCCCGACAAAAGCCTGACTACCCTGCCGCGCATATCGGTAAGCCGTGCCGTCCAGGGTTTATCGTTACCCGGAGGAACTATGGTTACGAATTCCCTTGCTGGATTGGGAAATATATGAAAGGCCGGCTGACTTGTACCAGGTATTCCGAGGCAGTTAAGAATTTGAATATACTCACTGACGCTGAATGTATTGCTTTCGCCTCCCTGGTTTTGAACCGTTAGGGTGGCGGTATAAGAGCCAGGTGAGGCATAGCTCACCTCCGGGCTGGATCCGGTAGTGTATTCGGGATCGCCTCCGGGGAAATACCATTGAATCGCATCCGGTGATCCGCTGGTAAATGCCCGGAATGTAACCGGCTCACCGGGACAGACAGAAAGCGGTTCAGCAACGAATGTGGCGCATAGCGGATGGGTTTCATATCCCAGGAAGTTGAGGTATTCTTTTGCCAGCTCAGGTCTGCCCGGACTTGATCCGTACATGAATGTTCCGCCGAATTCTACTGCAGAGGCTATGGTACTGAACGATTCGCTGCGGTTGGCGACAACGAAATGCAGACCGGAGTTTTTATCGGTAAACCAGGGGACTGCCGTTCCGTCGGGCTGCAGATTCTCTCCTCTCAGATTGTCTCCCCGGTAGTCGATCCGGAAGGGCTCAGCCGGAGTTCCCGGATTGCCCTCAAGACTGTCAGCCTTGTGAACCCATGCCTGATTGAGACCGGTAACCGATAATTTCTCCCTTAGCATGGTTTCCGGATCCTGCCTGAAAAACGCTCCACCCTCAAGGTAAAGATTCCCCCCGTTGTCAAGGAATCCGACCAGCAGACTGTCTTCGGCAGGACTTAGCTTGTGGTTCAGATGAAAGAATCCCAGCGAAAGAAAAGCGGTATTGTGGTGTGGTTTCAAACGTGCGATTTCATCGAATTGTTCGCTTTCAAATCCGGCTTGTCTGATGGCTGCTGCTATATGTCTGGCTGAGTTGATGTTGTTGTCGCAATCAATTACAGCAATCGACGGTTGGCCCAATGTAAGGTAAAATATCTGAGTAAATGATTTATCGTCGTCGTAGTTCAGTATTACCTCCAGGGCTAAAATTTTGCCCGGCGGGGTTGCGGTGTTCACGCTGAGCGGGAAGTTAAACCTTCGTGCCGAACGGGCTCCCATGATTCCGATGTCAAGGAAGGAACTGCCGGTTATTGCAGCAAAAGGGCTGTTGACGTTCAGTGTAACGCCTGCATTTCCCAGGGATGCTTCTCCGTAATTGTATAGTGTAAATGAAAGCTGAACGTTTTCGCCCGGCTCCGGTATGCCGTTGTTGTCGGAAATAACGGAAGGAGGTGTGATGGCAATTTCACGGTGGGCGGTGCGAAAAGTCTCGTATTCGCTGAATTCCAGGCTATCCGCTGTGAGTTTGCTTTTTAGGCCCAGGGTAGAGGGGCGGCTTACGGTATCGTGCACAATAAGTTTGAAATGGCCGGGAGGTATGCTTGTTGTACCCGGTTTCAGTTGCAGTCCTTCAACAGGCTTTCCCGTTATCATGCAGCCGGATGTTGCTGCTTCAACCGAAAGCGTTGTGTTTTCGGTTGCGGACGAGCCAGGGTTGAAAATTTCCACCTTCAGATTATGGACGGAACCGGGAGAGAGAATACTGCCTGGGTTTGCAAGGGATGTACGTATTACTGGTCCGTTAGCCAGTACGAACTGTTTTGAAGCACTCAGGCGGTTTTTATCCCGCACCTGAAAAACGAATTTCCCGGCAGCCGGACCGGTAATATCTTCCACTTTAACGGTACCTGCTTCGGTGCATGAAATCCTTCCCGGTATGTGTGAAGGAATCCAGTCGCGTATCGTACCTGAAGGAACTCCCGATCCGCTGTATTCAGCAAGCAGGAATGTTTCCGGAGAACCGTTGCTTAAACCGGCAAAGGGGATTATCGTGTTTGATTCACCATAATGAAAACGGATATTACCCGAGCTGCAGAGGGTGGCTGAAAATTCGGCAAACGCACTGCCCGTGCTGTTCGAGGCTCTCCAGCTGAAACGCACGCTGCCGGAGGTCACCAGCACCTTCATGTAATCGGAAGAGGTGTATACGTTAAGCGTTTTATCGAAATTTGGAATGATGGCACTAATTTGCTTAAGGTATGGTTCGTCGTAAATCTGATAGAAATACGGCAGGTCGCTTTCAGTGAAAAGTATGTACCCGTTTCGGTGCATGTAAACGGTATCGTATGTTTGTCCGTGCCATGGGAAGGAAAAGGGAAGAGGTATGGCAACCGAAGTTGCTGTCAGCGGGTTTATATTGTTTCCCTGTTCCGGGAAGTAAGGTGCGAGACTGTCGCTGAAATCATATCTGTGCAGTATGGAAAACTCCAGGGGAGGGGTGCCTCCTTCGGTAAGGGGGGTAAATTCGAAGTATCCCGAAGGGGGAAGAATTATAATGCTGTCGCCCTTTATTGCGGGAGGCATTGCCGATGCAGTTATATTGACGCAGGCCGTGGTTGTACCGTTATTAACCAATGACAGGGATGAATCAGCCGAAACAAAGCTGAGCGCGGATTCTCCGGTATGCCTGAAGACCTCAACCCGGTGCAGCATGCCTTCGCCACCCGATCCCGGGTCATTTTCGTCGACCATCAGGAATATGCGGTACGGTTTTTCGTTTTGGACATAACTTAAGAGAGGGGTTATATCCAGGCCCAGTTCCAGCATTTTATCTTCGGGTAATTTTCCTCCTTTCATAAAGTAATCGCCGCCCTGGAAATTGAAGATGGAGAATTGCATTTGATAATCCGGTGTCCACAGGGATGTGTCGTTGCTTATCCCTGCCCTTATTCTGAGCTGCACCCTTCGGTTGTGGCTTACGATGACTTTTGCAGTCAGCAGAGGTTTATATGCCGTATCCGGAAGGATAACGTGCGCAGAATTGTTCCAGATGCCCCCTTTTCCGTATTCCGTTGCAAGAGTGGAATAGAGCACGTAGCAGTATCCGTTGTTTTCCCATTCGGGTCCGTATGAGTTAACAATTTTCACTCCCCCGATTTCCCAGTCCCGCATGTCCGTAATTCCGTCGTTGTTGATGTCGAGGTGATTGGTAAACTGGTTGTCGCCGTTGCGGTCGAAGCGTATTGAATCGTGATAACCCACAATGGTCATGGCATGCGATGCCTGTGAGCCCCATTGGGTTATAACGGATTTACCTGCTTCCGGTGACTGGGAAGGCAGTCGGGTTACAACATTAATTCCTGCATAAAAGCTGGCGAGTCCGCCAACGGGCGATCCTTCAAGATGGTTGTGCAGCCATTGCTTCAGAACTTCAAGTCCCTGGGGTGTACCTGCGTGTATTGATTTTATTCCTGCAATACGGTTGAGCATTGCAGAATAGTAATTTTCATAACCGCTCATCCAGCGGTAGTCATCATCGGTTTCAATATTTCCGTATACCGCTTCAGTAGGAGTGCCGGCATCGTACATCACATCAAAGGTGTGAAAATAGCTGACGCCTAAACCGCCGTAAGGGGTAGAGGTATTCATGAAATTATAGGCAAAGTGGTCGGTATAGGTGTTTGTGATGGTATCGGATGGCAGATTGCGGAGCCGGTTAATTTCGTAGCAGTAGTTATACCCTATGGATGCCGACTGCCCGCATGAAGCCCCCTGCTGCCGGAAAACTGACCGCATATAAGGATTATCCGAGTTGTCAGCAATGGCAGGCAAACTCCGTGCAAGAGCTTCCGATGAAGCGATAAGTGTCGGGTAGTCGGGCAGTTTGCGCCCCGGCTGATACGAGCGCTTCAGCTTCTGCATTCCCGGCACGGCCCCGGGAGTTCCTGAGATAGATTGGCCCGGACTTGTAGTTGAGCACAGCAATGCGAGCAGGATCAGGTATATACTTTTCATAAAAAAACTGTAAGGTTCACCGGAACCTTAAGGAGTTTAATTCTGAGTCACATCCTGTGCCTACACTCTGTTGTGGTTCCTACGGACAAACTTAATCAAAATACCGGCATACATGGAGTTCCGGAAAGAATATTCGTGTATCCCTGACTGGTGTTTCAGAACATCATTTTAATAAAAACAGCAATGCCCGGCAGCAGGTCCGGGCATTGTAACAGAATTCATTCGGTTCGGGTGATACCTGCGTCTGTAATCAGCGGGTTCAGGCATCTCCGCCTGCGGAACCCGAGGGTTTTTGGGCTCCCAGTTTGGCCGATAGGAATTCTCTGTTCATACGTGCGATGTTGCTGATAGAGATTTCCTTCGGACATTCGGCTTCGCAGGCTCCTGTATTGGTACAGTTTCCAAATCCAAGTTTATCCATTTCGGCCACCATTGCCTGAACGCGTTCAGAGGCTTCAACCCGTCCCTGGGGGAGGAGGGCGAATTGCGACACTTTAGCGGCAACAAATAGCATAGCCGATGCATTCTTACAGGCAGCTACGCATGCTCCACAGCCTATGCAGGCTGCAGCATCCATGGAAAGGTCGGCTTTAACCTTGGGAATGGGGATTGAATTTGCATCGGGAACACCGCCGGTATTTACGGAAACATAACCTCCGGCCTGAATAATTTTATCGAAAGCCGTGCGGTCTACGATCAGATCTTTAAGAACAGGAAACGGCCTGGCTCTCCAGGGCTCGATTACAATGGTTTCTCCGTCTTTGAAGCGGCGCATGTGGAGCTGGCATGTTGTTATAGCCTTATCGGGGCCGTGCGGGTGGCCGTTGATGTACATACTGCAGGCTCCGCAGATTCCTTCGCGGCAGTCGTGGTCGAATGCGACGGGATCTTCTCCGCGGAGTACAAGAGACTCGTTGAGGATGTCCATCATTTCAAGGAAGGAGCTGTTGGGTGAGATGTCGCTGATTTTGTAGGTGACAAACTTACCCTTGCTGGCAGCGTTTTTCTGACGCCATATTTTGAGTGTAAGATCCATAGGTTCGGGTTTTTACTTGTAATTCCTCTGTTTTACTTCCACAAATTCATAGTCCAGGATTTCCTTATTAAGTCTGGGTTCCTGGGTATCGCCGGTAAACTCCCATGCTGCGGCATACATGAATTCCTGGTCATTGCGCAGGGCTTCTCCTTCGGTTGTCTGGAACTCTTCTCTGAAGTGACCTCCGCAGGATTCGTCACGGTGCAGGGCGTCGCGCGCCATCAGTTCGCCGAGTTCCAGGAAATCGGCTACTCTTGAGGCTTTTTCAAGTTCCGGGTTGATTTCGTTCATTTCTCCCGGAATTTTAACGTCTTTCCAGAATTCTTCGCGCAGGGCACGGATTTCGGTAATGGCTTTTTTAAGCCCTTCCGCATTGCGACCCATGCCAACGTATTCCCACATAATGTGGCCAAGTTTTTTATGGAAGTTGTCGACGGTATTTTTCCCCCTGACGTTCATCAGCCTTTTCAGTCTGTTTACAGCTTCTTCCTCGGTCTGTTTAAACTCGGGGAGGTCGTTGGAGAATTTTGGAACTCTGATCTGATCGGACAGGTAGTTCTGGATAGTGTAGGGAAGTACGAAATAGCCGTCGGCAAGGCCCTGCATAAGTGCTGAAGCTCCCAGCCGGTTGGCGCCGTGATCGCTGAAATTGGCTTCTCCGATAGCGAAGAGTCCGGGTATGGTAGTCATCAGTTCGTAATCAACCCAAAGTCCGCCCATGGTATAATGTACGGCCGGATATATCATCATCGGAGTTTTGTAAGGATTTTCGTCCACGATTTTTTCATACATCTGGAAGAGGTTCCCATAACGGGCTTCGATGGTGCTTTTGCCGAGGCGATTGATGGCATCGCTGAAATCGAGGTAAACGGCGAGTCCGGTTTCGCCAACACCGAATCCGGCGTCGCAGCGTTCCTTGGCAGCCCGGCTTGCGACGTCGCGCGGCACCAGGTTTCCGAAAGCCGGATACCTGCGCTCGAGGTAATAATCGCGGTCTTCTTCTTTGATTTGCGTTGGCAGAAGCGTGCCTTTACGGATTTTTTCGGCATCTTCTTTCAGTTTTGGCACCCAGATACGACCATCGTTGCGAAGGCTCTCACTCATAAGGGTGAGCTTTGACTGAAAGTCGCCGTGTACCGGGATGCAGGTGGGATGAATCTGCGTAAAGCATGGGTTTCCGAAGACTGCGCCCCGGCGGTAAGCTTTCCAGATGGCTGTTGTGTTGGAACCCATTGCATTGGTTGAGAGGAAGAAAACGTTGCCGTAGCCTCCTGTGGCCAGTACAACGGCATGGGCTGCATGGCGTTCTATTTCGCCTGTAACCATGTTGCGTACGATAATGCCTCTTGCCCGGCCTTCCACAAGTACAACATCGAGCATTTCATGCCGGGTAAACAGTTCCACATTTCCTTTTTTAACCTGCCGGCTGAGGGCACTGTAGGCTCCAAGCAGCAGCTGCTGACCGGTTTGTCCGCGTGCATAAAACGTTCGGGAGACCTGTGCGCCGCCGAAGGAGCGGTTGTCGAGCAATCCACCGTACTCGCGGGCAAAGGGAACGCCCTGGGCAACACACTGGTCGATGATGGCGTTGCTGACTTCGGCAAGCCTGTATACATTGGCTTCGCGGGCACGGTAATCGCCGCCTTTAATGGTGTCGTAGAACAAGCGGTATACGCTGTCGCCGTCGTTCTGATAATTCTTGGCGGCGTTGATTCCTCCCTGGGCTGCAATGCTGTGTGCACGGCGGGGACTATCCTGATAGCAATAATTTTTAACCTTGAAGCCCATCTCGGCAAGGCTTGCGGCAGCCGATGCGCCTGCCAGTCCGGTACCAACCACAATAACCTCGAGCCTGCGTTTGTTGGCGGGGTTCACCAGTGCAATATTGGCTTTATAATTGGTCCACTTTTCAGCCAGTTGCCCCTTGGGTATCTTTGAATTTAATTCGGCCATATCGAAAACTTTGTTTTAATCGGTGAATAATCAGCTAAAGTAAATAACCAGCGGAATGATCATGAAACCACCGGCAATAACAATGGCCAGTGCACGGCTAATACCGAAGAACACAGGGGTGTATTTGCTGTGGTTCAATCCGAGAGACTGCATGGCAGAGTGGAAGGCATGGTCGAGGTGGAACCCCAGAAACAGCAGCCAGAAAATGTAAAGAATAACATAGCCCGCATTACGGAACTTCTCTATAACGAGAAGGCCCATGTCCTCATACATATAATCGCCGATCATAACTTCCGGCATCTCCCCAAACTTTGCTTTGAAGAAAAAATTTACAAGATGCAGTATCAGGAAGGCAAATATAATCAGTCCGGTATGGATCATAAACTTCGAAAAGTAGGAAGTGTGCGAGAAACCTTCCACTTTATACCGCTGTGGTCTCGCCATCCAGTTCTGGATCTGCAGAACAGCACCCAGCAGAATGTGCAAAATGAAACCTCCGAAAAGGACCCATTGCATGGATTGCACCACAGGATTGGTGACCATAAAATGCGCCGCAATGTTAAAAGCCTCCCTGCCATCGTTCTTCAGTATTAAAAGATTGATGCCCAGATGAACACCCAGAAAGCTGATCAGGAAAAGACCTGCCAGCGCCATAATAATCTTTTTGGTGATTGATGAGTACTTCAAAGCCATGAGGTTAATGTATTAATGTTAACAGAAATTTAAAAGCACTTTTAACCAGCGGCAACGGTAATGTTGTTACATTTGCCATAAACCATATATGCAGAGCCCTCGATATATGGAATAACAAATTTAGCCATTTACGTTTTCAATCCAAGTTGTGCCGTTAAATTAGAATGTTTCTAAATAAAAAGCGTATGCGTTACCGTCCCATTACCCCCCGTCTGTTTGGCAAAAACCGCGAAAAGCTGGAGAAGATGCTGAAGCCTGATGCGCTTGCCATCATTCATTCGAACGATGAGATGCCCCGTAACGGGGATCAGTGCTTTGTGTTCAGGCAAAATTCCGATATGTTCTACCTTACGGGGCTGGATCAGGAAAAGTGTATTCTTACCCTGTTTCCCAATCATCCCGTGGCCGATATGCGTGAGATTGTTTTTACCGTAAAAACCAACGATCATATGGTAACCTGGTACGGGCACAAATACACCCTGGAACAGGCTTCAGCCATTTCGGGTGTTAAGACGGTAAAATGGCTGGACGATTTTGACGACATCCTGCGCGACCTGATGTCGAGAGCCGGTGTGGTTTATCTTAATCAGAATGAAAATCCGCGCTTTGCTACCGAAGTTCCTTCGCGCGACCTCAGGTTTGCGCTTCAGTTGAAAAGGGATTATCCCCTGCATGCTTTTGAGCGACTTGCGCCGCTTCTTACCGAGCTTAGGCTGGTAAAGGAGCCGGAAGAAATTGAAATGATCAGCAGAGCCTGTGAAATTACCGGCGATGCATTCGGACGGGTACTCGCTTTCCTGAAGCCGGGTGTAATGGAGTACGAAGTGGAAGCTGAAATTACCCATGAATTTGTTCGTCAGGGAGCTTCAGGCCATGCCTATCCGCCCATTGTTGCATCGGGTGTAAATAACTGTATCCTGCACTATAGCCAGAACGATCAGGAGTGCAGGGACGGGGAACTGCTTCTGCTCGATTTTGGTGCCGAATACGGGAATTATGCCGGCGACTGTTCGCGAACCGTTCCCGTAAACGGGAAATTTACTCCCCGCCAGCGACAGGTATACGAGGCGGTACTTCGCGTGCTGCGCACCGCTTCACGCATGCTGGTGCCCGGTACCACCATCGAAAAATACCATGCCGGAGTGTGCCGCCTTATCGAAACCGAACTGATTGGCCTCGGGCTGTTTACACGGAAGGATGTGGAACTGCAGGATCCCTCAAGTCCTTTATTTTTCAGGTATTATATGCACGGAACCTCCCATTTTATGGGACTGGATGTTCACGACGTGGGAACCAAACAGCACCCTCTTCGTAAAGGGATGGTTCTGAGCTGTGAACCAGGAATTTATATTCCGGAAGAAGGTTTCGGAATTCGCCTCGAAAACGATATTCTTGTCGATGATGAGCCGGTTGACCTGATGGCGCACATTCCTGTAGAACCCGACGAGATTGAAGCACTGATGGCACGCTGAAAGGAACGTTTCAGACCTGACTACCCCGAGGCCGGTAAATGCATTATCCCGGCAGGGAAAAATCTGTTTAAACGTATAATAAACAATTAGTTACACTCTTTTCAAGAGAGTAATCGCTGAAAATCATTCCCTGTCGCTGAAATAATTTGATTAAATTTGCCTCTGGCTGAGCCTGGAAACCGCAGTTTCTACCGCGGCCTGCAATGGTCTGTCCGGTTAAACTTCATCCATTGCTGTAGCATAAAAGTCAGCCATTTCCTGAAATTAAACCAACGTAATCATATGTTCAAACCAGAAACGTATATCCTTCGCCGCAAGGCTTTAAAGGATGAAATCCGCAGCGGGATAGCCATATTCCCCGGTAACACCGAAGCCTCGTTCAACTATCCGGCCAATACCTACCATTACAGGCAGGACAGTGCTTTCAGCTATTTTTTCGGAATCAACCAGCCAGATCTGGCGGGTATCATCGACTTTGAAACGGGCGCAGAAATCCTGTTCGGAAATGATGTGGATATGGACGACATCATCTGGATGGGTCCGCAACCTTCCATAGCCGAGCGGGGTGCACAGGCCGGTATAAAGCAAACGGCTCCGTCGGGTGATTTTGCCCTTTATATTGAGAAGGCAAAATCTTCCGGACGCAGTGTGCATTTTCTTCCGCCCTACAGGGGTGAGACAAAAATTCAGCTTTCCGAAATACTGGGTATTATGCCCGGAGAGTTAAAGGCAGCAGCTTCCGCTGATCTTATCAGGGCAGTTGTAAAGCTTCGTGCCGTTAAATCGGAAGAGGAGATTGCCGAAATCGAGAAGATGGTGGATGTGGCTTACCTGATGCATACCACGGCTATGAAGATGGCTCATCCGGGTGTGGTTGAGCGGGAGATCGCCGGAACCATTGAAGGAATTGCCCTCGCTAATGCAGGTCCGGTTTCGTTCCCTGTAATTTTGAGCATCAACGGACAAACCCTGCACAACCACTACCACGGCAATGTACTTACCGAAGGTCGCATGATGGTGGTGGATGCCGGATGTGAGTCGGAAGAAACGCTGTATTCCAGCGATATAACCCGAACGGTACCTGTCGGTGGCAAGTTCAGCCCCAGGCAGCGTGAGATCTATGAGATTGTTCTCAATGCCAATATAAAAGCCATCGAAGCCATTAAACCGGGAATTCCTTACCGGGAAATTCATCTGCTGGCCGCACGTGTTATAACGGATGGATTGAAAGCTGCCGGACTGATGAAAGGAGATACGGATGAGGCGGTAGCTGCCGGAGCACATGCACTGTTTTTCCCCCACGGCCTGGGGCACATGCTCGGTATGGATGTGCATGACCTGGAAGGGGTAGGAGAAAATTTTGTGGGTTACGACGACGAAATCACCCGCTCCAAACAGTTCGGAACCGCATTTCTACGTCTCGGACGCCGGCTGCAGCCCGGCTTTGTGCTGACGGTAGAGCCTGGAATTTACTTTATTCCTGCCCTTATCGATCAGTGGAAGGCCGAAGGTAAATTCACGCAGTTTATCAACTACGACAAAGCGGAAGCATACAAGGACTTCGGAGGTATCCGCATCGAAGACGATGTGTTGGTTACGGATTACGGATACAGGGTGCTTGGAAAGCCGATCCCCAAGACGGTTGAAGAGATAGAGAATCTGATGCGCAGATAAGCAGTGTATGGCGGATGAACCGGTTTTCTTTAAGACCGGTCATCCGTAAATTTTAAGGTTTTAACTCATTGATTATGCCAGAAAGTGTTGTTTTCAAAGGCACCCCCATTCATTATCGTACATCCGGTTCGGGGCCATGGGTGGTATTGCTTCACGGTTTCCTTGAGTCGATGGAGATCTGGGATTCGTTTGCCCGCGATCTGGAACGCCGGTTCAGCGTTTTGCAGGTTGACCTTCCCGGACACGGAAGGAGCGGTGTGATTGCCGATGTACACGAAATGCGGCTGATGGCGGAGGCTGTGATGGCTGTTGCAGACCAGAAAGAAATTAACCGGTTTACTGTATGCGGGCACAGTATGGGAGGTTATGCGGCCCTGGAGCTTGCTTCGATGTATCCTGACAGGGTAAATGCCGTAGCGCTGCTTCATTCGCATGCCGCGCCTGATGATGAGGATGCGAAGGAAGCCCGGCGACGGACCATCAACATCGTTAAACTAAATCACAGCGGCTTTATTAATCAGTTTATTCCCGAGCTGTTTGCTCCTGAAAACAGGGAGCGACTGGCCGGTGAAATTGAAATTCTCAGAAACAGGGCCGGATCTACTTCCGCAAAATCGGTAATTGCTGCGCTGGAGGGGATGAAACAACGTGCCGGTTCACTTGTCTTCCTGTCTGAATCGCCCGTACCGGTATGTTTCGTAATCGGCAGAAACGATTCTCGTATGCCCTATAACAAGGTTATAGCCCAGTCGATGATGTGTCCGCATGCTGAGATTTTACTCCTGGATAAGGTAGGGCACATGGGTTTTCTGGAATCGCCGGAAAAAGTTTTTCCGTTCCTTAAGGATTTTTTTGTGCGTAACATTAAGGATTGAAAGGTTCTATCTGAGGTAAAAGCCCATTTTTTCGATATAGGAAAGAACATTGTGAGGCAGGAAGTATTGTACTTTCCTGCCTTCTTTTATAGCCTGCCTGATAAAGCTTGCCGATATTTCGATGCGCGGGGCGTCAACTGTGGTTACGGACGGGTGACTGAGCAGGGGATGATCCTCGCTGCCATGCCTGGGATAGATCATCAGGCGGTATTGAAGAAGCAACTGCTCGTAGTTTTTCCATTTGTGAAAAGAAGGCAGCACATCGGTACCGGCGATAAGGACAAATTCTCTGCCCGGGTGGAGTTCTGAAAGCCGGGTAAGGGTGTCGATGGTATACGATGGCCTGGGCATGTGAAACTCTATGTCGGAAACCCGGAATCTGTCATCCCCGGCTATGGCTGTTTCCACCATATCGAGCCGGTACTGATCCGAGAGCAGAGTAGCTTTTTCTTTTAGCGGATTATGCGGAGAAACGATAAACCAAACCTCCCTGAGGCCGGCAAATTCTATCATATATTCGGCAATGCAAAGGTGTCCGTTGTGGATTGGGTTGAATGAACCAAAAAACAGTCCGGTAGGGCGTGTTGATTTACTTGCGCCGTTTTTTTCCATAATACAGGATTTTCGGTATTCAGGGGTTACGCACAATCTTGCTTGCTGCCGAGAAATGCTGCAACGTGTTCAACAATCGTTCGTTTGGCATCTTCCAGTACGTCGTTAACAACGATCAGGTCGAACTGCGGTGCAAATTCGAGTTCCCAGCGTGCTTTTTCAAGCCTTCTTACTATTGTTTCCCGGGTGTCGGTATTGCGTGCCGACAGCCGTTTGCCAAGCTCCTCCACCGAGGGCGGACTTACAAAAACCGCCAGCGCCCGGTTGCCGTAGAACTTTTTGATATTAAGCCCTCCAACCACATCCACATCAAAAATAACGTTACGACCCTGGTTCAGCAAAAGCTCTACCTGAGCGATAAGAGTTCCGTAGAAGCTGCCCGGGTACACCTCCTGCCATTCAAGAAGCTCGTCGTTGTCTATTTTCTCGCGGAATTGCTCTTCCGAGATAAAAAAGTAGTCCTTGCCATCGGTTTCTCCGGTTCGTTTCGGCCGGCTGGTTGCCGAAACGGAAAATCCCAGGTTAAGGTTTGCACCGAGCAGATGCCTGACCAGGGTAGTCTTGCCTGCACCGGAAGGAGCAGATACAATAATCAGTTTACCTTTCGCCGGATGATGGTTGAGCATATTTACAGGATGTTTGCCAGTTGTTCCTTTATTTTTTCCAGTTCGTCTTTCATTTCCACCACCAGTTTCTGAATGCTGGCATCGCTGGCTTTCGCTCCAAGCGTATTAATTTCGCGACCGATTTCCTGCGATACGAAAGCGAGTTTCCGCCCGACAGCAACTTCTTCGGTAAGGGTTTCAAGGAAGTAATCGCAATGCTTGGCTAATCTGACTTTTTCTTCCGTAATATCAAGTTTTTCGAGGTAGTAGATCATCTCCTGCTCAAACCGGTTGGTATCGAAAGAGTTATTATTGATGAATTCGCTGAAGTTATTCCGCAGTTTATCCTTCAGCTGCTGGTTTCGGGCAGCTTCAAAGGGCTCAACCCTGGTGAGCAGGGAACGGATAATGCCGATACGGGTGATAAAATCCTGTTCCAGAATGCTGCCTTCGTGGGTTCTGAAGGTGGTTAACTGGTCAAGAGCCTGTACCAGACTGTTTTGGACGGCAAGCCATTCCGGATCGTCCAGTTCTTCCCGGCCTTGTTTTGTAACTTCCGGCATCTTCATAACCGTTGACAGCAGGTCGTTTGTTCCGGCGTTCAGCTCCTGGTCCAGGGCTTTCAGCTCGCGGTAGTATGCGATAGCGAGAGGCTTGTTGATGGAGGCGGGGACATCGCTCCCGGTATAATCGATGGAAATTACAAGTTCCGTTTTGCCTCGCTCCACTTTCCGGCTTACAAGACTGCGGATTTCGGATTCGTGATCGCGAAGAAGCGGAGGGATTCGCAGGTTAAGGTCAAGTTGTTTGCTGTTGAGCGACCTGATCTCGATAGTAGCTGATTTGCCTTCCAGCAGGGCCGTCGCCTTGCCGAAACCTGTCATTGACCGTATCATTTTTTTTAATTTAGGGCAAATTTACTCAAATTCCCCCGCAGGAGAACCGCTTACGGGTCGTATTTTTAGTTTTTACGCACATTTTAAATCACCTGTATGATAACGTAACCGGTACAGTGCTCCTGCAAAAAAAAATCCGGATCGTTTTTTTTGGATTAATTCTGAGTAATTTTACGCAATTGGGTTCTGAATAATTTAAACAATTAACTGCTTATGCTAAGGGTTGTAATAATTGATGATGAAACCAGATCGCGCGAAACGATCAGGGAAATGCTGGATATTTATTGTGCGGATATTGAAGTTGTGGCTGAGGGTCATGATGTAAAATCGGGTATACAGGTTATAAAACAGCATAATCCCGATCTGGTGCTTCTTGATATAAAAATGCCCGATGGTTCAGGATTTGATCTTATACGTCAGATTATGCCGGTTAAGTTCAAGCTTATTTTTATTACTGCATTTGAGGAATATGCAATTCGTGCATTTAAGTTTAATGCACTCGATTATATTACCAAACCCATTGATCCCACCGAGATGCAAGCCGCCATTGAAAAAGCTGTTAATGCCGTTGAAGGATCTGACCTGAACAATAAGATAAAGACACTGATGGAGCAATACATGCGTCCGGCTCAGACAGATGACGCACGAATTGTTCTGAAAACGGCGGATGTGCTTCACCTAGTGGAACTTAAAAATATTGTCAGGGTTACCTCGGAGCGCAACTATACGGTTTTTATTCTGAACGAGGGAGAGAATATCATGGTTTCAAAGTCTATTAAGGAATACACCGAATTCCTCGAAAAAAATAATTTTTTCAGGATACATCAGTCGCATCTGATAAATCTTGTGTATTTGCGGAAATTCGTAAAAGATGAGCTCGTATGTGTTATGAAAGATAATTCCGAAGTTCCTGTATCGTACCGGAAGAAGGAGGAATTGCTGAAGCGGCTTAATTCAATGAATTAGTCGTATTGTTATTCATTATTGCCCGGTAAACTTTTTAGGGAGTTATACGCTCACCGAAGGTAATTTTATCATACAGCCGGACAACAGTGAAGGTTTCTTTTGCTGTAAACTGTTGCCGTTGTTGTATGTTTATTTAAGTATTTTCCCTTTCTTCATGTTAACGCTTACGGGCAAAACAAGTACGTTTGATAAAAAAAAGTATACGAATATACATTCGTTCACAATTTTGATGTTCAGATTGGTAATATTGCCATAGGTTAGTGATTTTCGTTGCAGTGATTTGCCTGGTTCATTTGCCGGTGTTTTTCAGGCTGACTGAAAAAGGTAAGAGATATTACTGAAGTTAGATTTGCCTGCTGACAAAGCTGGAGATATGTGATTACAGATTATCTTGTTATTGTTTTTTAGTTTGTTGGTTGAAAGAGTGCTTCATTGTATGTATATAACGTATTTCTGAAATGGACCGTTATATGTTTATGCCGTATCTTGCCGGGTTGGTATGCGAATGTCCGGCAGGGGAACGTGATACCGGTTGTCCGTTTTCATATGGTTCCGGCAATGAAGCGCTGATTAAAGCAATAAGGGAGTTTCGTATAATGAATGATGAGGAGATCAGCAGTTTGCTTGTCCGTCATAATGCCTGTTTTCAAAAGAGGGCTTATATCAGTAATAATTATAAGGATCTTAAGACTATACCGTCAGACGATTCACAAAATGAGTTTTAGTATTATGTTAGAACCAAATCGTACAGTTAAATTTAAATCTAATTTTTTGTGGGGAGGGAGTGTTTTGCATCCCGATATTCTGGAAATAGATGAGACATTTGTTATTCACCGCAGAAAGAGGGGAGTCTTTTCAGGTGATCAAACGGTTTCTATTCCGCGCAATAATGTTATTTCCGTTGAAATAAGTAAATTCGGGGCAGGCAGTGATATTTGCATAGAATCTTTCACGCGGAGCCGGATTGTATGCAAGGGTTTTTCAGCATCCGTTGCCGAAAAGGTTAGACAACTATTGCTGGCTGCGCGCAAAACCGACCAGGTCTGACCAGGATTCAGAGCTGACAGTAATGTTTATTTGGAGAGATGACGGCAGAATAATACCTTTGCTGAGAGGTGATTAATTGTCGCGTACAAATGAAAGACATTCCGCTCAGGTCTGCTGTTTTGTATGATGATCCTATGGGGTTTCAAACAGCCATGTTTGAAGATATTGCCAGTGCCGAACATTATATTTATCTTGAGATCTACCGGATAGCGAACGATGAAAGTGGTCGCCGGTTCCGTGACCTCTTAACGGAAAAATGCCAGCAGGGGGTTGAAGTCAGGCTTCTGCTCGACTCCTGGGGTACCGTGCTCCCGGAAGCTTTTTTTTCAGAGCTGATCCGGTATGGCGGGGAAGTGGTTTATTTTAAGAAAATTAAATTTTTCATCGATTTCGTTACCAAAAACCATCGCCGGAACCACCGCAAGCTGCTTGTTATTGATGATCGCATTCTGTATCTGGGATCGGCCAATATTACAGCATATTCGCTGAAGTGGCGGGAACTGATGCTGCGGATTGACGGCTCCCTTGCAAAGGTGTTTGTTAAAGTTTTCAATGAAAGCTATAAAATCCGCAATAAGTATATTTTTAACCGGTTTTCGTATAAGCGGACAATACATTACCACGGTTTTGAAATTGTTCAGGAATTACCATCTATATACCGGCAAATGATTAAAATGCGGTATGAAATGCTTATCAGCCAGGCCAGCCGGGAGGTAATTATTGAAACCCCCTATTTTTTACCCGGTTACAGGCTGAGGCGGTACATGATGCTGGCAGCCCGCAGGGGTGTTAATGTCACCGTTCTGGTACCTCTGCATTCCGATGTGTGGTCGGTTGACCTGCTCAGGGGAAAGTATCTTGGTTTTTATTATCACAATAATATTAATATTAAGTTCTATACTCCCGGAAATCTGCATGCTAAGGCGGTTCTGGTGGATGGGGAAACCTATGCCATAGGATCGGCTAATTTTGATTACCGGAGCTTCAGGTATCAGCACGAGATTATGCTTTTCGGAAAGCATCCTTCGATTGCCGGACAGCTCCGGAAACATCTGGATGAAACAATGCGGGATTGTATACCTTTTGACTATGAAGCATGGAAGAATCGATCGATTCTTGAAAAAGTACTGGGATGGATGCTGATTCCTTTCAGGCATCTGTTTTAGATGCCGGCCGCCGGTTAACCAGATAGATTCCAATAAAAACTGCAGCACCGGCAAGGATTTTTACCGGCCCGACCGTTTCCCCGAAAAACAGGATTCCCATTCCGCCGGCAACCACCGGCTGCATGTAGATATAATAACCGGCAACGGTAGCGCTGACGGCTTTTAGCGAAAAGGTGGTGAGGAGGTAGGCAAGGAAAGTTGTTCCGACAACAACGTAAGAAATCGCCATCCAGGCCTGGGCAGTAAAATGCACAAACGAAATACGGGTCATTGAAGGCAGGCTGAAAGGTATCACCAGAAGGAATCCGTACAGGAAAACCCATTTCATAACGGTTATCGCCGAATACCGCATCATCATGGGTTTAATCTTTACAAGATACAGGCTATAGGCTGTGATGTTGGCCAGGATGAGGGTATTTCCTGCAAGGGAACTCTGGCTGTTCTGAGCGCTTCCTGCCTGCAGTATAAGCAATACCGCGCCTGCTCCCCCGGTGAGTATGCCGGTCAGCCGGGTAGCGGAAATCTTTTCGTGCATCAGCAAAGCCGAGAAAAGCAGCACCAGCAAAGGGCTGGCCGCATGTATCAGGGAAGTGTCAACCGGACTTGTATAGCTCAGGCCGGTGAAGAAGAAGATCTGGTTGATGGCTACTCCAAGCGCAGCGGCAACGATCAGGCTCCGGTGATCGGATTTGCGGACGGGTTCCGGATTCACAAACAGGGATACCAGCCAGAACAACAGCATTGCAGCCAGTCCGCGAATGAAAATAATCTGCATGGGGGTGAGAAAGCCCGGCATAAGCCCCTTGGCAATCCAGTAATTGGCTCCAAACAGAAGTCCCGCAACGGCAAGCGCTGCATGGGATTTAACCCGCGGTGAAAGCATCAGGCAGTTATTAAGGCATGCAAAGATCGGGATTTAGAATGCATGGATGCGCAAAAACTGAAAACGGGGCTGACCGGAATGGAACAGCCCCGTTTCAGAATACAGGTTTTTAGTTAATCCGGATTTCGCGGGTTATTTTCGCTTCTTTTTTTAAGGGTAACTCTACCCTGAGTATTCCGTTTTTGTAGTCTGCAGTGATGCTTTCGGCATCCACGGTCTTAGGTATGATAAAACTTTTGCTTACATCGCTGCGCAAAAATTCGCGTTTCAGGTAGCGGTCTTCGTTCTGCTCCTGTTCGCCGGCTTTAGCTGTGATTTTCAATTCCTGATGCTCCAGCGAAATATTGAAATCTTCTTTGTTGAACCCGGGAACGGAAAGCTCAGCAATTATAGCTTCGCCGGTGCGGATGATGTTTGACGGAACGGCACAGCCGCAGCCCGACTGCTCTTCGCTGTTGTAATAACGATTGGCCGTATAGCCGGTTAACGGCTGGTTATGGAAACGGATGAGTGTCATAATATGGTTCTCCTTTTTATTTTGATTTTGGTTTTCCAGGCTGTGTCAATATGCATACCATCCGGTATTTTATCCGAAAAAGTCTGAAAAACAAGACAAAATGACATGCATTGTTTTTGAAAACATGACAAAATGGCGTTTATCTTTGTCTGCTATCCTCCGGATGCTTCCATAAACGGCCACCCGGGGAGCTTGGATGTTCCCGATATTGTCCGGTGATGGTTCGTGGGATTAAGCCCGGGGAACAGTGTGGGAGAAAACGCTTAATTACACATGATGTAAATCCGCATTCGGAAATTAATTATTAGCGGACTGCGACACACATGTTTTTGAACTGTTGCTGAGCGAAAGGCCTTATATTTGTTTTTTAATTTGAATTGAAACAAATGCCCAGTCAGCAGCGCCGGATATTGAACATGTTTGCCTTCCGACGGATTATTATTCCGGTGGTAATCGGGCTGTTTGTTATAATTTACATGATTGCAGGTGATTTATCCCACAGCGATCTGGCTTCGTTGCGCTGGAAGTGGTATTCGTATGTATTTTTATTTTTTGCCCTGCTGATGATGGTGCTGAGGGATCTTTCCTATATGTACCGGATCCGCCTGCTAACCGGAGAAGAGTTAAGCTGGAGGCGATCGTTTGAAGTAATCATGCTGTGGGAATTTGCTTCAAGCGTTACACCTTCGGTGGTCGGCGGTTCAGCGATAGCTATTTTCATTTTGAGTAAAGAAAAGCTTGGTACAGGGAGGTCTACGGCCATTGTTGTGGTAACGGCAATGCTGGATGAGCTTTTTTACATCGTTATGGTGCCGGTGGTTTTTGTGATTGCCGGATACAGCCGTGTTGCAGTCGCCGGCTCGGATTTGCTGGTGTTTGGCCATTCAATAAGCTCGATGAACGTATTTTTTATCGGGTACGGTTTCATTGTTTCATTAACGCTGTTTCTTGCTTTCGGTATTTTCTTCAATCCGGGAGGCTTTAAGTGGTTGCTTTTGAAACTTACCTCGCTGAAAATACTGGCCAAATTCAGGGATGGTGCTGTAAAGACCGGCGACCAGGTTATTCTGACTGCTGAAACCCTGAAGGGGAATAACCTGTGGTTTTGGTTGAAAGCCTTTGGTGCAACGGTATTATCGTGGACGGCCCGTTTCTGGGTGGTCAATTTTCTGATTATGGCGTTTACAGGGCCGATTTTACTGGGCGATAACTTCCTGATTTATGCCCGTCAGCTTTTAATGTGGGTTATTATGCTTATCAGTCCCACTCCGGGCGGGAGCGGGATAGCAGAGTACTTCTTCCCGATTTTCCTCCGTGAGTTCATTGCAGGGCCTTCCGGTGATCTTACCACGCTTGTTGCTTTTTCGTGGAGGATTATTTCATATTATCCTTACCTCGTTATCGGAGCCATTGTACTTCCTCTCTGGCTCAGACGTGTTTATCTCGGACGAAGGCTGATCCGTTTCAGGAAAACGGGAAAGCCCTCAGGCAGATAAACCAAAGGGCTTTCCTAAATCTATTCCTGAAGGGATTATCCGCAGTGGAAGAACTTCTCCACAAGCTCCATTACTTTATTCTGGTCATTTTTAATTTCCTCGCGCAAATGTTCATCGTTGAAACTCCGCAGCCTGCGTGCAAGTCCGTCGATCACACCCTGTGAGAAAACATCGTACCTGAGGTAAATATCCGCTTGCTTCTCGAGCATGGCAGCCGATTCCCAGCATGAAACCGGGAGCTTGTTCAGCTGTTCCATCCTTGATTTGTGCTTTTCATCGAAGATATTGACATCAACGTACGTTTTTTCTGCAATTTCCAGAGAATTTTCAAGCTCCAGACCATGTCGTGCAGCAACGGTAAGTCCGGCCAGCAGCAGATAGATATCGGCAGATCCGTCGGGGCACCTGAATTCAACGGTTTGCAGTTGTGAAAGATCGTCGGTGGCAGGAGCTTCGAGTGGATTGGCGTGGTAGATCATGGAATTTCCTCCGGTCCATCCCAGCGGGACCCTTACCAGCACGCTGCGGTTGCGATCGCCCCAGCAGATATTGGTAGGGGCTTCCTGGTGCGGAACCAGGCGGAAATAGGAAGAGGGGTTGGTGTTGCCGAAAGCGGTAAGCGACGGTGCCAGCTCAAGATATCCGGCTATTGCCCGGCGTGCGGTGTCGCTGAGTTTTCCGTTTTCAATCATCTGGTTTTTGCCGTTTTTCACCAGTTTGGTGTGAACGTGCAATCCGCTGCCTGCTTTTCCTACGGTAATTTTAGGGGCAAACGTTACGGTAACACCGTATTTGTAGGCCAGTGAGCGAAGAATCCATTTGGCAATTACCAGCTGGTCAGCGGCATCTTCAAGATTGGTGGGCATAAACTCTATTTCATTTTGTTCATAGAGTTTGCCATCCTGAATAAAATTACCAACTTCCGAATGTCCGTACTTAATCAGACACCCGGCTTTGGCCATGGCGGTCATTGCTTCGGTACGGAGCTGTTCCCATTTTGCGAAAGGATAGGATTCATGGTATCCTTTCTGGTCAACGGCCCGGAAAAGATCCTCCTCCTCGCTGATTACATAGTATTCCAGTTCTCCCATCACATCAAATGAGTATCCGGTTTTTTCCTTCAGCGCGAGATGGGCTTTATGAAGAATATATTCGGGCGAACTTTCTAGCGGTTCTCCGTCTTTGTTGTAGTAGGAACAAAGAATATCCAGGGCGGGGACATCCGAAAACGGATTGACAAACGCCGTGCGGTAGCGGGGAACAACATAAAGATCGCTCGATCCTGCCTGAATAAACGGGAAGAGGCTGGAACCGTCGACCCGCTCACCCGTGGTGAGAATGGAATTAAGATGTTCGCGTGAACTGATAACGAAGTTCAGGGTTTTCAAACGGCCATCGCCTCCGGTGTACCTGAAGTTCACCATTTCAATGTTGTGATCCTCGATGAATTTGATGATGTCGGCACGCGTAAATTCGGCCGAAGGCTTGTTGAGGTACTGTACAAGCGGGTTGGGATTGAGTTCTGTGAAAACGGTCATATCAACGTAGTTTTATATAAGTTCGGAATGAAAACCATAATGGGCTTCACTTCCTAACGGGTTAATTTGCGCGGAAATCGAGTTCAAAATTAGAAAGTTTTTAACACAAGCAACTAAAACAGCGAGCTTTTGAATAATTATTATTATTTGCAAAAAGCAGTTTTGTTAATCCCGATTCGCTTTAAATTTGCCAGCCGTAACGTCATCTGAAATGAACCACAGTGAGCTGATTTTCTTTTCCATTTTTTTAACGGTTATCACGGGCATTCTTTTACTCGATCTCGGGGTTTTTGACCGGAGAAATCATGTGATCCCATTCAGGGAAGCCCTGTTCTGGACTCTGCTCTGGGTTGCTTTTTCGCTGGGGTTCTATGTGCTGCTGATTACCCACGGTGAATGGATTCACCTCGGGAAGGAGGGGACACTCGCGGATCTTGAACATCTGATTGGCAAGTACGGTCATCCTGTAAAAATCGACGGGCTGGCTTATCCGGAAGCGTTAAAAATCTATAAGAACAATCTAGCTCTCGAGTTCCTTACCGGCTATCTGATTGAGAAAGCCCTATCCGTTGATAATATTTTTGTGATGGTTATGGTTTTCTTTGCCTTTGGTGTGGAGCCCCGTTACTACCGCAGAGTGCTTTTCTGGGGAATCCTGGCTGCCATAGTTTTGAGGTTTGTCTTTATTTTTTCCGCATCAGCCATTATTCAGCAGTTCGCCTGGGTACTGTATTTCTTTGGGGCTCTGCTGATATTCACAGGGGCTAAGATGTTCATTACACGAAACCAAAAGGAAAAAATCGATGCCGCCACGCATCCGGTTGTCCGGTTTGCGGCAAAGTATCTCCCGGTATATCCTGTCTTTGTTCGTCACCATTTTTTCATCCATAAGGATAAAAAGCTTTACATCACCCCGCTGTTTATCGTGCTGATGGTGATTGAGTTTACCGACCTGATATTCGCGGTGGATTCTATTCCGGCGATCTTCGCGGTAACAAAAGACCCGTATATCGTATTCTTTTCGAATGTGTTTGCTATTCTTGGACTCAGAGCCTTGTTTTTCATGGTTGTCAACATCATCGATATTTTCCGTTACCTTAAAACCGGTCTTTCGGTTTTGCTGATATTCATAGGCATTAAGATGCTGACGCATCACTGGCTGAAGGAAATCGGGTTTACCACTGCGCACTCGCTTTACATTATACTGATCATTCTGGGTGTGAGTATCGGCGCCTCTCTGCTCTTTCCCGAAAAGAAATCAATATAGTCCGGCGATCGTTAAAATTGATGCAGTTCCGGACTTTAGTCAGGCAACATACGCTTTAACGGAAGAGGGAGCGGGAATCTTCGCCTTTTTGTTATGATGGTAAACGCGACCGGGAATCAATTCCCTCCAATTCGTGTCTTTGCACTTTTTTTAAAAGTGGTAAAAAAAAGGCCGGATCTGTATCCGGCCTTTGAGCCACTCAGGGGACTCGAACCCCCGACCCGCTCATTACGAATGAGCTGCTCTACCAGCTGAGCTAANNTCTACCGACTGAGCTAAAGTGGCGAAAAGCCTGCCTGGAATCAACAAGCAGGCTTATATGTTGGTCGGGATGACAGGATTCGAACCTGCGGCCTCTTCGTCCCGAACGAAGCGCGCTACCGGGCTGCGCTACATCCCGAGGGAACTTTGGTTATTCAGGGCTGCAAAAGTAATAATTTCCCTGATTTGCAAGTCAATATTTAATGAATATTTTTTAGTGTCGCACTTATCAGCAGGTGTCCGGAATTGAGCATCGCTGGGATTGCCATCGGGATACAATTGGTCGAAATGATGTTAAGGCTTTGTGATACAGATTAATATTAAAATAATTGCATTTTTTTCGTTCCGGTTGGATTTAACGGTAATGCATGGTGCAAAAAATCGCAAAAGCTCATGAATCCTTTTTCTGTAAATCGGTTAAACACACAGTCCGGAAATTTGCACGGACAGGAGTACCCCGCTATTTTGCTCCGTCTTCAGGGTATTAAGTGGTGTTGCCCTGCTGTTTGTGCTGTGAGGCGGAGCCGGTTATATCCGATTGGCGGATGTGTCGGGAAGAAAATACTTCCCTGTTTGGCGTACCGATGATTTTCCAACGGCAGACGTGTGCAATATTGCATCAAAAATGGCAAAAAAAAACAGCTAGCATTTGCTAACTGTTTGATTGTCAGTCTCCCCGGAAGGACTCGAACCTTCGACCCAATGATTAAGAGTCATTTGCTCTACCAACTGAGCTACGGAGAGTTTTTTGTTCAGGGCTGCAAATTTACGATGTTTTTGAATAAATCGATAAAAATTACCTGATTTTTGTTGTACGTATTCCAATCTTATCGCGGATCAAATCGCAACCGCATTAGGCCTCCCGATACAATTGGCTGTAATTCAATTTAGTTGTGAATGACGATTCGGTCAGGCAGTATTGTTAATTATCCGATGATAACTCCGGCGATTCGTATTGCCTTCCGGAAGGTGAATTGCCTAACTTTGTCATGTCCGGAAGCCTGCATTTTTCGGACGGGCATCATTTTTCAATTGTATGATCGCTTTAGCTTACGGGAACGGGGTTAAATGCTTTAGATAAAACAGCAGAATCCATTCCTGATTTTATAGCCAGAACGGGTCGTAAAGATTTGAAACTTAAAATATTTTAATAAAAATGGAGAGCAAAGATTATATTGATCTAAATGATTTAATCCCGATTGCTAAATTGGGAGATAAACTTATTTTGTTAATTGCAGAGGAAGACGCAGATAATCCATCAGCTATTTGCGTGCAAGCTAATCTTGAAACTTGTAATTTCACTTCGGCTGAGAGTATTCAAGGTTTTCTTAAATTTAACCCCTACGAACAAGTAGATTGGAGAGATAAAAACGTTCGGTATATGTATCACGATATTATTTATAAGAAATTTAGTAATAAAACCATTATCGAGATGATAATTGATTTTACGGATAAGTATGAAAAATCAAGATAAAGATGTTACCCCTTCAAATATATTCATTATATGATTGTACTCCCGCTTTGCCAAAAAATATGTCACGGAGATGAAAAAAAAGAAAGAAGATGAGTCCTTCGATTCTGCGCTCAAGGTTCAGGAAGGGATACCTCAGCCGCCTGTTTTAAATGAATCTGCCGTTAAGAAGTTTAAGCGTACCCGCCGGCAGATGCCTACGCCGGATGCGTTTATGGAGGGCATTCTGAACTTTAACCGTACTCTTTTCAGTCAGGCTATTACGCTTGTTGAGAGTTCGTTGCCTGAACATCAGGCTTTAGCACAGGAAATTATTGCGCGCTGTCTGCCGCATGCCGGAAATTCGGTTCGGCTGGGGGTTACCGGGGTGCCCGGGGCTGGAAAGAGCACATTTATCGAAGCATTGGGAACCTACCTTACCGGGAATGGGCACAGGCTTGCGGTGCTTGCAATTGATCCCAGCAGTTCCCGCTCCAAAGGCAGCATTTTGGGTGATAAAACCCGTATGGAAGGGCTGTCGACACACCCGAATGCTTTTATACGGCCCTCTCCCTCTGCAGGTTCTCTGGGTGGCGTTGCGCGTAAGACCAGAGAGACCATAATTATTTGTGAAGCTGCGGGTTTTGATACTATTATTGTTGAGACTGTCGGGGTCGGACAGTCGGAAATTGCCGTACATTCAATGGTCGATTTCTTTCTTCTGCTTATGATCTCCGGAGCCGGCGACGAGCTTCAGGGCATAAAGCGCGGTATTATGGAGATGGCCGATGCCATTGCCGTCAACAAAGCGGATGGCGATAATAAAGTCAGGGCACAGATTGCCTGTACGCAGATCAAAAATGCACTTCACCTCTTCCCGCTGCCCGATTCGGGTTGGTCGCCTCCTGCAATAACCTGCTCTTCCCTTACCGGGGATGGTATTCCGGGAGTATGGGATACCATCTCGGAATACATCCGTTTTACACAGTCGAACGGTTTCTTCCGGCTGAAACGACAGCAGCAGTCGAGACAAATTATGATCGACAGCATTGATAACAGGCTGCATGATCATTTTTACCTTAATTCAGAAATAAAAACTGCCCTGAAAGAGATTGAACAAAAAATGCTTGCCGATCGCCTGACGCCCTATCAGGCTGCGGCACATCTGCTTGAGCTGTATTTTAAAACGATGACACGGTAACTGCCTGATAATAAAAATAAAAAGCCTGCAGCTGGTAAATCCGGCTGCAGGCTTTTTGCTGCTTGTCAATCAAAGGTTTTCCTTATAATAGGTAGCCAGCTTCCTGAAAAGATGGGCCCGGTCGATGCCTCTTACGTTGTGTTCGTGGGTTGGATAAATAAAATAGTCCAGCTGCTTTTGCTGTTCGATGGCGGTTTTTACGAATTGCAGGCTGTGCTGCCAAACTACGGTATTGTCGAGTGCACCGTGAATGATCATGAGTTTGCCTTCCAGCTTGCCGATGTGGTTCATGAGGCAGGCTTCGCTGTATCCGTCCGGATTCTGCTCCGGGGTGTCCATGTAACGTTCACCATACATTACCTCATAGTATTTCCAGTCGGTGACGGGTCCTCCGGCGGTGGCAACCCTGAATACGCCCGGATTCTTGAGTTTGAGAGTAATTGCCATAAATCCGCCGTAGCTCCATCCGTCGACGCCTATACGGGTGGAATCAACGAACGGCAATGATTTCAGGTATTCAACCCCTTTCAACTGATCGGCCATTTCAACAACGCCCAGCCGGCGGTGAATGGTACTTTCGAACTCAAATCCCCGGTTGGCTGAGCCGCGGTTGTCGAGCGTAAACACTACATATCCCTGTTGCGCCATATAGTTGAGGAAGTGTCCGGCTCCCCCCAGCCAGCTCTCGGTAATCAGCTGAGCGTGCGGGCCGCCGTAAACATATATAAAAACAGGATATTTCTTTGCCGGATCAAAGGAAGCGGGTTTAATCATTCTGCACCAGAGGTCGGTGCCATCGTCTGCTTTCAGGGTAAAGATGCTTGTTTCGCCGAGCAGGTATTCTTTCAGCGGATCGGGTGAAGTAAACAGACTTTTTACCTCCCTGCCTTTCATATCGCCTGCATAGATTCGTGCGGGGGTTTCGAGGTTGCTGTAGCGGCTGATGAAAAATTTCCCGTCGGCACGGATGCTGACGTTGTGTGTTCCTTTTTGCTCTGTAAGAAGGGTGGATTTGCCGGAAGAAAACTCAAGGTAATACAGCCGGTTTTCGAGAGGGCTTGCTGCCGTTGAGGTGTAAAAGAGCCCTTTGCGGGATGCATCGAACCCGGGTAATCCGGTCACTACCCATGGTCCTTTCGTCAATTGCCTTATAAGTTTGCCATTCGTATCATAAAGATATAAGTGGTTAAATCCGTCGCGCTGACTTTGCCAGATAAACATGTCGGGGTTACCGGGAAGGAAGGTCATGGGGTTGAGCGGCTCAACGTAGCGATCGTTTTTCTCTTCAATCAGCGTTCGGATAAAATCTCCGGTAACTGCATCGTACTTGTTCAGCCACATATGGTTCTGGTCGCGGTTAAGAACGGCGATGTATATATGCTTTTCATCCGGACTCCATGCAATATTGGTAAGGTATTGCTCTTCCGGAATGCCTGTTTTGACAAAAACGGTATTTCCTGTCTCCGGGCTGAAAATACCCAGAGTAACATGATGGCTTTTCATACCGGCCATGGGATAACGGATTTCGCTGGTAAGGGCTATTCTTTCGGTAACATCCACCAGAGGATAACCGGTAACCATGGTTTCGTCCATTCGGTAGAATACCAGCAGCCTGCCCCGGGGCGACCAGAAGGTGCCTTTGTTAATACCGAATTCGTTGCGGTGAACCGATTGACCATTCACAATTCCCTTGTCCGCATCCCTGGTAACGGCAATCCGGCCTCTGCCTGTTGCTATATAGAGGTTATTTTCCACGGTATAGGCAATGTAGCGGGTTTCGGGAGCCGGATCTGCATTTTCTGCCAGCGAATCAATGGAATTCCATGCAATCAGTTGTTTGCCGGCAGTATTGTAATCGAAATACCCATTGCCGGTTGAAAAGGAAAGAGTAGTTTCATCTTTCCAGGAGAAAGAAGGCAGCCGTTTTACCGGTTTAATGCCTGATTTTTCGAGGATATCATTAAAATCACTGACTTTCAGCAGAGTGTCGGTCGTTTCGTTTTTCAGGTTACCCTGAAGCAGGTTGTTCCCGTCCTGCCAGGTATAGAATCCTGAATTCCCTTTCCACTGAAGGTTGGACAGGCTACCCGGATAAAGGCTTCGGTTCGACATGATTTCTTCGGGAACCAGCATGCGGTCCTGGGCAAGGAGCGGGGATGTGAGCAGAAGTACGCTAAGTGCTACGGTAAAGAGTCGCATTGTGCAGAATGATTGATGTTATCGGTTATTTTAGTTACAGATTTTTTACTGCCTGGCTGATGTGTTGTATCAGATAAGGATCTTTTTCCACGGCGTTGCCGATGACAAGCAGGTCGGCACCGGCTGCGGCTGCGGCTGCAGCGCTTTCGGGAGTACGTATGCCTCCGCCGAGAACCAGGGGAACACCGATGCTTTGTTTCACCTGGGAGATCATCTGTTGCGATACCGGGTTAAGTGCTCCGCTGCCGGCATCCATAAAAATCAGCTGCAGCCCGAGCATTTCTCCTGCCATGGCGGTACACATGGCAATATCGTCTTTATCGGAAGGGATGGGATCGGAATTGCTCATGTACGAAACCGCTGTGGGGCGGCCGCTTTCGATCAGCATATATCCGGTAGGTATTACCTCCAGAGGGCTTAGTTTAAGATATGGTGCAGCAACTACGTGCCTGCCGATGAGCATCTCGGCATTACGTCCCGAGATCAGCGACAGGAAAAGTATGGCATCGGCTTTCCAGCTCATTTGCAAGGTGTTGCCGGGGAAAAGAATCACGGGGATATTCCCGGTTTGCTTAAGAATCCGGATGCATTCATCCATGCGGTTGTTGATCAGGAGGCTTCCGCCGACAAAAAAGTAGTCGACTCCGTTTGCGGCTGCCAATTCAGTGATCTGTTCCAGCCTGCGGTCGTCGGTCTTGTCCGGATCGATCAGGATGGCCAGCTGCTTCAGCCCTTCCGAGGTTTTTTTCCTGATGGTCTCAAGTACAGTCATATGTGCCATATTTTTCTCTGCAAACCTAAGATTTTTAACGTCATCCCATGCACGGGCAGCAAATTAATGAACAGGGGAGCCGGCAGATGCAACGGTAGACGGATCTTATAAATATTTTTGATGCATTGATTTATAGCGGCTTGAAACATGCAGGGTGGTTTGCATTGAAACTATATGTATCTTTGCACCCCAAATTTAAAGCGAGAAATCCGATAAAATGAAAGAAATGCTTATTGAAACTCTGCCTTATAAAGTCAAAGATATTACCCTGGCTGACTTTGGTCGCAAGGAGATAGAGATTGCTGAAATGGAGATGCCCGGTCTGATGTCGATCCGCCGGAAGTTCTCCGCTTCAAAACCCCTTCAGGGAGCACGTATTACCGGTTCGCTCCACATGACCATACAAACGGCCGTGCTTATAGAAACACTTGTTGAGCTGGGTGCTGATGTCCGATGGGCAAGCTGCAATATTTTCTCAACCCAGGATCATGCTGCTGCTGCCATTGCCAGCCGTGGAATACCTGTGTTTGCATGGAAGGGCGAGACTCTGGAAGAATACTGGTGGTGTACATTACAGGCATTATCGTTTCCCGGCGGTGAAGGTCCGAACCTTATCGTTGACGACGGTGGTGACGCCACACTTATGGTTCACAAAGGATACGATGCGGAGAAAAATCCCGCTTTGCTCGGCCAGCCCGCTTCCAATGCGGAAGAAGCCGCTGTTCTGAAAACGCTGAAAATGGCCTATGAAGAAGATAACCAGCGCTGGCACAGAATGGTGCCAGGCATGCGCGGGGTTTCCGAAGAAACGACTACGGGCGTTCACAGGCTGTATCAGATGATGGAAGCCGGCACTCTGCTCTTCCCGGCCATTAATGTAAACGACTCCGTAACAAAATCGAAATTCGACAACCTTTACGGATGTCACGAATCGCTGGCCGACGGTATCAAGCGTGCTACCGATGTGATGATAGCCGGTAAAGTAGTGGTTGTGCTTGGTTTCGGGGATGTTGGTAAGGGCTGTGCCCGTTCCATGCGTTCGTATGGTGCGCGCGTAATCGTAACCGAGATCGATCCCATTTGTGCCCTGCAGGCCGCCATGGAAGGTTTTGAAGTTTCAACCGTGGAAGAGGCACTGAAAGAGGGAAATATTTACGTAACTGCTACCGGTAACCGCGATGTGATCACCTTTGAACATATGCAGCAGATGAAGGATCAGAGCATTGTCTGCAACATTGGTCATTTCGACAATGAAATTCAGGTTGAAAAACTAAGCTCAACTCCGGGGGTTGCACACACAAATATTAAACCTCAGGTTGATAAGTACACATTTACATCAGGCAACTCCATCTTTCTGCTGGCAGAAGGCCGTTTGGTGAACCTAGGCTGTGCCACCGGTCATCCTTCGTTTGTTATGAGCAACTCTTTCTCGAACCAGACTCTGGCTCAGCTTGATCTGTGGAGTAATAACTATGAAACCGGCGTTTACCGGCTTCCGAAGAAACTGGATGAAGAAGTTGCGCGTCTGCATCTGGAGCAGATCGGGGTTAAACTTACCAAACTTACCGACGAACAGGCGGCCTATATCGGCGTAGCGAAAGACGGTCCCTTCAAACCCGAACACTACCGTTACTAAGCTTCAGGGATTATTTGATAATTAAAAGGCAGACAGGAGGAAGGCGATCTCGTTTTTCTATTGTCTGCCTTTTTAAATCAGGTATTTTGGAAAGCAGGATGTTAATTTGAGATTTGCAGGGTATAGCCGTCGTAGCGGGTACGATACTGTTTCAGGCCTATGGTTGCCGGACCCTCGATGGGGGAACCGTCGGTGAGAAGAAAGCGCGATCCGCATACCGAGTCGATGGCGATGATTCCGGATGGTTCCACTACAACGCGTGCATCCTCTTCGAGCGGATCGAACGGACAGGCCCGTTCGTAAACTCTGAATTCACTGCTGAATAGCCTGTAGATGATGATACCTTTATATCCGCCGCTTGAATACACATAGCCCCCGTCCGGAATAAAGTCGAGCGTATTCGGATAGATGACAAAGTTCACATAAACGTAGGGGATATTATCCCGTGAATTTTCTTCGTCGCAGGATACTGCAGAGAAGATTAGTGCAAGGAAAAGGAAAATTCGCAAGGCTTTCATCGGGCGGATTGTATTTGATGTAACGAACGGCACGGTAAAATTAATATTTTAATTGCTGCGGTAGAAACCGGAGATACGGCCACTGGTGTTTTCCAGAAAAATTAACTTAAAATAAAGATATACAGATAGATAGGAATTAAAAACGGTAATTACGGCCCTTATTCAAACAGAAAAAGTAATCGAAATGGGTAAATCATCGGGTTGAAACTTGAAAGGCTTTGCTTCTTTTTATATTTTTACGGTTTATTTCATTAATACCCGGGCTGATGGATGATTTCCTATATATTATAATAGGTATACTGTGGGTAGTTTATTCGCTGTATACGAGTAAGCAGAAGAAAGAGAGGCGGCGGGCTCTGGAGGAGCAGCGAAAGGCCGGTGGTCCCGTTGTTCAGCCAAAGCGTTCGATAATCGAGGAGTTTCTGGATCCTGAGGGGAGTAAGCCCGAGATAACGGAAGATGAGTACAGCAGAGAAATTTTCCAGGGTGGTACGATGGAGGAAAGGGAAGCGGAAGTTTTGGAAACATTTGTTGAGAATCAATCGCTTGAGACGATAGAGGAGGAGGTATCTGCCGCATATTTTGAACAGCAGTATCGTGCCAGGGCACGTGTTGATACTGTTATGCCGGACAGGGTACAACCTATGATTGCGGAGGAAGAATTTGCGGACAATCAGGAGGAGGAATTTGATCTCCGCAAAGCCGTGATATACGCTGAAATTCTGAATCCGCGGTACGTTTAGCTCATTCCGGAAATTGTTCAATGGCACTTCAAAAAGTTTTGGAGCTTAAATTATTTTATTGTTACCTTTACCCGCTTTTTACGGCACACGCAACACACACGAACATTTAACATAAAATTTGAATGGTATGATCAGAAATCTACTGCTAACTATTGGGTTAGTGCTGGCGTCAACAATGCTGGTATTTTCCCAGTCGGGAACCCTCCGGGGAAAAGTGATCGATAAAAATACAAAGGAACCCATCCCTTTTGTCAACATTATCGTGGAACTTGGGGGGACACAGGCTGGCGGCACTACATCGGACTTCGATGGGAACTATACGATCAAGCCAATCACACCCGGAAGGTATGATCTGAAAGCCACGTTTGTTGGTTTCAAACCCGTGATGATTCAGGGGCTCATTATTAAATCCGACCAGATCACATTCCAGAATGTGGAGATGGAATCGACGATGATCGAGATCCAGACCTTCGAGGTGGTCGATTATAAAGTTCCTCTGATCGACAAGGATAAAACATCTGTTGGTGCAACCGTAACGTCCGAAGAAATCGCCAAGATGCCCAACCGTTCTGCCAACGCCATTGCAACTACGGTAGGGGGTGTGTTCTCAGCCGACGGTGAGCGGGGAAGCGTGCGTGGACAGCGTTCCGAAGGCACTGTAATGTATATCGATGGTATCAGGGTTCGCGGATCTTCATCCCTTCCCGAATCAGCCATTGAACAGGTGTCTGTTATCCTTTCCGGAGTTCCTGCTCAGTACGGGGATGCTACCGGTGGTATTATCAATGTAACTACCAAAGGCCCCAGCCGTGAATTCGGAGCAGGTATCGAACTTCAGACTTCGCAATACCTGGATGCATACGGATACAACAGAGGCGGCCTGAATATGCAGGGTCCCCTGCTCTGGAACAAAGACAAAACCAGTTCGCTTCTCGGTTACTTTATAGCTGGTGAAGTTGTTTATAACAAAGACAGCCGTCCTACGGCTACCGGAGTATATAAAGTAAAGGACGATGTGCTCCGTGCCATTGAAACCAATCCCCTTCGTCTTTCAGGAACCGGTTTCGGTACGTATTACAATTCGAATTTTATCCGGATGAGCGACCTCGAACATTCAAAGGCAACGCCCAATACCGAAAATATTGATGTTAACGCTTCTGGTAAAATCGACATTAAAACCGGTCCGAACATCAACCTCTCTCTTGGTGCTTCCATCAATTACAGCGACAGAAAGGCATTCAGTTTTGCACAGACGATGTTCAATTACGATAAAAATGCTCAGGTTACCGATAATACCTGGAGGGTGTTTGGCCGCTTTACACAGCGCTTCCCCACCGACCGGGAAAGCAAGTCGCTGATAAAGAATGTATATTACACCATTCAGGCCGACTATACCAAGTACGACCAGACCGTTCAGGATTCCGAGCACAGGGATAACCTCTTCAACTATGGGTATCTTGGCAAATACGAAACCCATAAGATCCGTTCGTATGAGTATGGTTTTGACACCATCACAAAGAAATACGGATACATCCACAACGGATTTATGGATACCCTGGTAGCTTTTACTCCCGGACTGGCAAATCCGATCACATCCAATTATACCCGTCAGTATTACGAACTGTATCCTGAGAGCTTTTATCACAACAACCTGAATAACATCATCTCAGGTGGTGGTCTTATTAACGGTATGGGTGCTACTTCTGTTTACGGACTTTGGGGCAGCCCGGGAGCGAATCAGGCCGGCTACCAGCGTGTGGATAATGAACAGTACTCAATAAACGCCAATGCTTCCGCCGATATCGGAAACCATGCCCTTCAGTTCGGATTTATCTATGAGCAGCGTGTTGACCGCTATTATTCCTATGCTCCCACCGGACTCTGGAGTCTGATGCGCGGTCTTACCAACGCCCATATCGAACAGCTTGACGTGATGAATCCCAAAATGGTTTATCTCGACGGCGTTTTCATGGATACCATTTATTATGACCGCCGCTACGATGCCCTCTCCCAACGCTTTTTCGACAAAAGTCTGCGCCAGCGCATAGGACTGCCTACGGATGGAACCGATTGGGTAGATATTGATTCGTACGATGTTCATTCCATGACCATCAATTACTACGATGCAAATGGCAAGATGCATACGGCTAACCTCAGCCAGGGTCTCAGCATCGATATGTTCTCAGCCGACGAGCTGTTTAACAATGGAGAGAACCTTGCAGGCTACAGCGGATACACATACACCGGACAGCGGATCAGCATGAAGGACAGCCCCAGTTTCGACGACTTCTTTACCAAACGTGACGCCAACGGAAATTACACCCGTGAAATAGCACCTTTCTCGCCAATTTATATGGCAGGGTATATTCAGGATAAATTTGCCTTCGACGATCTTATTTTCAACGTTGGAGTCAGGGTAGACCGCTTCGATGCCAATCAGCAGGTTCTTACCGATCCTTACACCATTTATCCAGCTCTGAGCGTACGCGATGTAAGAGACCTTGGTGCACATCCTCAGAATATGGGTGAAGACTTCGTAGTATATGTTGATAATATGAAGAACCCGACCACCATTATGGGATACCGCGACGGCGATACCTGGTACAACGCCGAAGGACTGATCGTTACCGACCCCTCTATTGCACTGGATGCCGGAAATGGTGTAATTCCCTATCTGGCTGATCGCAACAACGTTACGGTTACCTCCAAGGCTTTCAGCGATTACGAACCCCAGATCTCTGTAATGCCTCGTATCTCTTTCTCCTTCCCGATTTCGGATGAAGCTCTTTTCTTTGCTCACTACGATGTACTTACCCAGCGTCCCACGTATGCATTGCGTATGAACCCGCTGGATTACTTCTTCCTGCCGGTTCTCGGAAGTCCCACAATCAACAATCCTAACCTGAGACCCGAAAAGACCATTGACTATGAACTTGGATTCCAGCAGAGGCTGACCAATTCATCTTCACTTACTCTTTCGGCTTATTATCGTGAGATCAGGGATCAGATTCAGGCTTTCCGTTACACGGCTGCATATCCCAAGACTTACTACTCCTATAATAACATCGACTTTTCAACCGTCAAGGGTCTTACCGTTACCTACGACCTTCGCCGTACGGCCAATGCCAGGGTAAGGGCAAGTTATACGCTTCAGTTTGCCAATGGAACCGGTTCGGATCCCGAATTTGCAAAAGGACTGATTCAGACAGGACAGCCCAACCTTCGTACGCTGTTCCCCCTGAGCTTCGACCGTCGTCATGCTCTTAACCTGATGCTTGACTACCGCTTTGCTGATGGAAAAGAATACAGTGGTCCCGTAATCCGCCGCACAAAAACCGACGCTACCGGAGCAGAAGTTACCAGGTCGGTACAGGTTCTCAAAAATACCGGTGTTAACTTCACCATCTTCGGAGGATCGGGAACGCCGTACACCAAGTCGAGCAGGATTTTCCCCCTTGGACAGTCCGGAATTATCGATGGTTCGGTCAACGGATCAAGGCTTCCCTGGCAGTTCAGGATCGACGGCCGCGTCGACAAGGATATCAACCTGAGCTGGGGAGAAGGCAAACGTGAATCGTATCTGAATGTATACCTGCAGGTACTCAATATCCTTGACTCGAAGAATATCATGAGTGTTTATTCTGCTACCGGAAATCCTGATGACGACGGATACCTTGCTGCTGCCGAGTATCAGACACAGATCAACACACAGCTTGATACACAGGCATACAGGGATCTTTACAGTATCAGGATCAACAGCCCGTTCAACTACAGTCTGCCCCGTCAGATCCGTCTTGGACTTATTTTTAACTTCTGATCACTTAGTGAGACCAAACTAAACTCGAAAACGTAACGACACGCATTATAAAATTCCCGATTATGAAAAATATTGTTCGTTTACCTTTAGTAACATTGCTCTGTATCCTCCTGGCCGTGCCGGGTCATGCAGAATACTATAAGGGCACCAGGAAGTCGGGTGTAGCCGAAGTAAAGGCAACAGCTGCCGGCTGTCTTCCGGGTGCAGGCTTCAAATATTTGGAGATCAACAATGTCAGAACCCGTATTAATACCGGTGGTGACATGTGGTGGGACTTTGAAGTTGCTCAATACGAGATTCCCAAGGGATCGCGTAAGACTTCCATGTTCTCCGCTGCTCTCTGGGTTGGTGGTATTGACGTCAACGATCAGCTGAAACTTGCTGCTCTCCGGTTCCGTCAGGGTCCCAATACGGGTGCTCCCGGAACGGGTAACGACTTCTGGCCCGGCCCTCTTACTATTGACGGAACGGCTGCTATTGGTGAGGAGACCTGTGCTGAATACGACAGATTGTTCCCGATTACCCGTGCCGAAATCGACGAGTATCTGGCCTGGTGGGACAACAGAGCTGCTTTCCCTGGTTACCAGATTCCGCAGTCAATTCTCGAATGGCCTGCCCATGGTGATATTTCCAAAAAGCAAAGCTATTACCTTGCGCCTTTTTTCGATCGCTCGGGTGATGGTACCTACGATCCGGAAGACGGTGATTATCCATACTACGACATTAATAACGAGCTTTGCCACTCCACTACTCCTACCAAGGAAGGTGAGGAAGGCATTGTTCGCGGCGGTTTGCTGGCCGACCAGGTAATCAAGGGGGATGCTACCCTGTGGTGGGTATTTAACGATAAAGGAAATATCCATACTGAAACCGAAGGTACTCCGATTGGTCTTGAAATCCGCGCTCAGGCGTTTGGATTTGCTACCAACGATGAGATCAACAACATGACTTTCTACAGTTACGAGATCATCAACCGTTCCACATACCGCCTCACCGGCACCTATTTCAGCCAGTGGGTTGATACCGACCTTGGTTTTGCAACCGACGACTACGTAGGATGCGATGTTAACCGCGGACTTGGTTATTCGTACAACGGAAAGCCTAAAGATGGTGACGGACAGTACTGGGCATACGGCGATCAGCCTCCCGCAATCGGAGTCGACTTCTTCCAGGGTCCTTATATGGATCCCGACGGATCGGATAACCCTTCGTTCCGTGGTGACGGAAAGCTTGGACCAACGTTTAACGGCGATTGCAGCATCGTAAGTCTTAACGGCTCATACCTCGATATGAGCTATGGAGAACCCGATAATCTTCAGTCCGGAAGTTTCCTTGTAAGGTCAGAGGCTATTAACGGAGTTAACTTCGGAAACGGTATCGTAGATGATGAGCGTTTCGGAATGCGCAGGTTTGTTTACCACAACAACAGTGGTGTTCCCGATTATATGACTGACCCCGACCGTGCTCCGCAGTATTATAATCTGCTCCGCGGTATCTGGAAAGACAATACCAAGATGATGTATGGCGGTAATGCCCACGCTTCTTCGGGTGCTTACGGCCCTGCCTGCGACTTTATGTTCCCCGGTGATACCGATGAGTGCGATTGGGGTACTGGTGGCATTCCTCCTGCCGGTGATAAATACTGGACAGAAGAAGTTGCACAAAACCAGCCTCACGACCGTCGTTTTATGCAGTCAGCCGGACCCTTTATTCTTGAGCCGGGTGCTGTTAACTATATTACCGTTGGTATTCCCTGGGCACGTGCTGCTTCGGGAGGCCCCTGGGCATCCGTGAAACTGCTGCAGGTGGTTGACGATAAATGTCAGCTTCTGTTCGACAACTGTTTCGCTGTTGTCAGTGGCCCCAATGCTCCGGATCTTACCATCCGCGAACTGAACAGGGAATTTGTGTTCTACATCACCAACCGTAAGACCAACGATGCAGGAAACAACTTCAACGAATCGTACAAAGAGCTGGATCCGGCTATCCTGGCAGTTGCCAACAGTACAGGTTATGACTTCGATCCTTACTATCGTTTTGAGGGATACCAGGTCTTCCAGCTGAAGGATGCCAATGTTTCCATTGCTGATATCCACGATCAGTCGAAGGCACGTCTGGTATTCCAGGCAGACGTCAAGAATGGCGTAAAGCAACTCGTAAACCATAACTTTGATCAATCCCTGAATGCCAATGTTCCGGTGGAGGAGGTGTTTGGTGCCGACCTTGGTATTACACATACATTCAGACTCAACGAGGATGCTTTCACAGGTCAGACTCTTGTTAATCACAAACAGTATTATTATCTGGCCCTGGCATACGGTTACAATGAATATATGAAATACAGTGCCGATCCGGGATCTCAGGAAGCCGGAATTATAGGGCTGGATGGACAGAAACGCACGTATCTGGCCGGACGGAAGAATATTAAGGTATACACCGGTATTCCGCACATTCAGGTTGGCACAACCATGGCTAACGCAAAATACGGCGACGGAGTAGAGATTACAAGGCTACAGGGCCAGGGTAACGGTGGTAACCTCCTCGAGATGAGTGATGAGACCATTGCCGAGATTCTCTCGAAGGAACCGGTTAGCCCCACTAACCTCATGGGCAGCCCGAATTATCCGATTGCGTATGAAGTTAAATACAAATCAGGTCGCGGTCCTCTGAATGTTAAGGTAATCGATCCGCTGAGTGTCAAGAATACCGAGTATATCCTGGAGTTTGACTCACTGAGGCCGTATTACTACAAAATCGGCGCTGACAGTGCTCTCAGCACCACGGCGTCCTGGAGATTAATCGATCTGAAAACAAACACCGTTTATCGCAGCGATACAACAACTTCGTTTGTCAATGAGCAGTTATTCCCTGATCTTGGGCTTTCCATTACAATAGGTCAGATACTCGATCCGGGTCCATATAAGATTGGTACCAATGCCGATCAGGATCCTATCTGGGATATCATTCTGCCGAACAACGGACTTCTTTCATCGACCTTCCGGTTTGCCGACAGCTCGAAAACGTGGATCACAGGCCTTCCGGATGTTGACGGAGTTCCTGCACTTAACTGGATCAGGTCTGGTGTTGTCAGTGACCTTACCACACCTGCCAACAGCGACTACGATATGCCGAATAAGCCGTACGACCCGGATGCCAATTTCGAAAAGGTAGTGGCTGGTACATGGTCTCCCTATGTAATGGTAGCTTCTACCGAGCAGGATCCCAATTACGGACCTGCATTCCGGATCACCTCGAAAAACGGATTTAAGTTCTCAGATCTTGCCAGCATCGACTTTGTTTATACACCCGACAAGAGCAAGTGGACCCGTTGTCCGGTTATTGAAATGTGTGCTGACAAAACTCTTTCGGAAGGTGGTGTTGACCGTTTCAAAATCAGGGCAGCACAATCGGTTGACAAGGATGGTAAACCTGCACCTGTAGGAAGTGGTCCGAGCGATAACCCGGAAGATCCCAACTACATTTCGGAAACCGGTATGGGTTGGTTCCCCGGATATGCCATCAATATTGAAACAGGAGAGCGCCTCAACATTGTTTTTGGTGAAAACTCATGGCTCGTCGGAGAGAACGGAAGGGATATGTTATTTAACCCAACGGCGAATGTAATAAACGGAAATACCTTTGTATTCGGTGGAATGCACTATGTATATGTATTTGCACACACAACCGAGAAATCGCTTCCGGCAGCTGAAATCCCTGCTTACGATGCCGGAAGGAAGCTCCTGAACAGCATTCGTTCCACATCACAGAATCAGATGGCACTTGTATACTCGAGCGCAATGTGGACACACATTCCTCTAGCCGTACAAGGTCAGCAGTGGTTATCAAACGAGGCCAAGGTTAAGATCCGCATTGCAAAACCTTACCGCAGGAACTACAGCGTTGGTAAGATTGACACGACCTATGCAGCACAGCACAGCGACAACAGGAATTTCCCGAAATATAAGTTCAGCACCGAAAAGATTGCCACAACTACGGGCAATATTGCAAAGGCTGCCAGCGAACTCGACCTGATTACGGTAGTTCCTAACCCGTATTATGCGTATTCAACGTATGAAACCAATCAGCTCGACAACCGGGTTAAGATTGTAAACCTTCCTGAGAAATGTACAGTCTCTATATACACAACGAGTGGTACACTTATCCGAAGGTTTACAAAAGATGAGAAGGGCACTGCTATTGAATGGGATCTTAAGAATCATGCCGGGATTCCTATTGCCGGTGGTGTTTACCTGGTACATGTTAAAGCAGACGGTGTAGGTGAAAAGATTGTTAAATGGTTCGGCTCGCTCCGCCCTGTTGACCTTAACTCATTCTAAACCGGGAAGTAACGTAAAAGAAATTGTTAAAACATTCAAACTATTGCTTATGAACAAGATCTCTAAATACTTCGCTGCCATCTTGCTGACCGGGGCACTGTTAATTCCTGCTACTGAGCTGACTGCCGGTAACAAAGACAGGTCGGGTCAGGCCGGTGCATCTGAATTACTCATCAACCCCTGGTCCCGGAGTTCGGGATGGGGTGGTGCCAACGTTGCCGGTGTAAAGGGATTGGAAGGGCTCTTTGTGAATGTGGCAGGGACAGCCCATACCAAAGGTACAGAGCTGATTTTTTCGAATACACAGTGGCTCAAAGGCAGTGAGATAAGTATCAATGCTTTCGGACTGACCCAGAAGGTTGGAGAATCGGGTGTGATAGGACTGGGTATTATGTCGATGGGCTTTGGTGATATTCCCATTACAACCGAGGATCTTCCCGAAGGTGGTATCGGTAATTTTTCACCAAGTTACATGAATATCAACATCTCGTATGCCAAAGCGTTTTCGAGCAGCATCTATGGTGGTGTTAACGTTAAAATTGTTTCGGAAGTTATTTCCGATGTTAGCGCTCAGGGCATTGCCCTTGATGCTGGTATTCAGTATGTAACCGGACCCCGCGAAAATGTGCGGTTCGGAATTACTCTCAGGAACGTTGGTCCTACGATGCGTTTCTCGGGCGACGGTCTTTCTATCCGTAGCCTGCTGCCCGGACAGGAGAGTTACTTTACACTTGAGCAGCGCTCCGCCGATTTTGAGCTTCCAACACAGCTTGCCATCGGAGCTTCGTATGATTTTCATATTGCTGAGATGCACCGTCTTACACTTGCAGGAAACTTTATCTCAAACTCGTTCAATAAAGACCAGTATGTAGTTGGAGCTGAGTATGAGTTAAAGTCGTACCTGATGCTGAGAGGCGGCTATACCTATGAAGAAGGCATTACTTCCGACAGCGAGCGTACCACGGCCTTTACGGGCCCCAGCGCAGGCTTTACCGTGGCAGTGCCGCTCGATAAGGAAAAGGGATCTTCAATAGCTATCGACTATTCCTACAGAGCTACCGACCCCTTCAACGGCACCCACAGTATAGGGGCGCGAATTAACCTGTAACAGCGCAGGACCCGATTACCAGACATCCTGACGATATTATGAAAGACCCTTGAATGAGGGTCTTTCGTTCTTATTATCCTTTAACCAATTCAACGTATTAATCATGTATTATACCCTGGAAGGACTTAATAAACTTAAAGCTGAACTTGATCAGCTTATATCTATCGAACGCCCTGCCATATCCCAACAGATTGCTGAAGCCCGCGATAAGGGCGATTTGTCGGAAAATGCAGAATACGATGCAGCCAAAAATGCACAGGGTATGCTTGAGCTTAAAATTGCCAAGCTTCAGGAAACCATTCGCAATGCAAGAATCATTGATGAAAGCAAACTCGACAATTCTAAAGTACTCATTCTGTCAACGGTGAAAATCCGGAATACCAAAAACAATGCTACCATGACCTATACCCTTGTTCCGGAGAATGAGGCAGATCTGAAGGCTGGAAAAATTTCCGTAAATTCGCCTATTGCTAAAGGACTGTTGGGAAAATCAATGGGCGAGTCCGTCGAGATACAGGTGCCCGCCGGCAAAATGAGCTTTGAAATCGTTGAAATTATCCGCTAAAACCAAAACAACATGGCAAGTATATTTTCAAAAATTGTGAGTGGAGAAATCCCTGCCTTCAAGGTAGCCGAAAACGAGAATTTCCTTGCTTTTCTCGACATCAATCCGCTTGCCGAGGGACACACCCTTGTTATCCCTAAAAAAGAGGTAGATTACATTTTCGATATAGAAGATCCCCTCTATGCCGGGTATTTTACGTTTGCAAAAAAGGTTGCGGTTGCAATCGGAGCCGTTGTGCCATGCAAAAAGGTTGGTATGGCCGTTATCGGCCTGGAAGTTGCGCATGCACATATTCATCTTATCCCTATCAATACGATTTACGACATTGATTTCAGCAAACCGAAACTGAAATTTACTCCGGAACAACTCCAGGAGATTGCTGCCAGGATAAATGCGGAAGTTAAATAGCTCCAGCCTAATTCGTTTTTGAAGGAGTCCGCAAGGGCTCTTTTTTTTGTTATCTCAGTGAACATCGGTTTAAACCCCACGGGTGTTTGGTGCGCTGTGGGGGATAATTTCTATCTTTGCTCGTTCGGATAAGGGTGTTGGGAAAGTAAAAGACTGATATACAAATGGTAATGGAAAATAATCAAAAGCGGGCCACGGTAGTCATCCCTGCATTTAATGAAGAGGAGGGACTTGCCGGGCTTTTCGACCGCATTCAGGAACTCGGGTTGTTTGATCACTATGAGTTTATACTGGTTGATGACGGATCTACCGATAAAACGGCAGATGTTGGCAGACGATATCCGGTACGTGTGGTACGGCACGGTGTGAATAAAGGATATGGAGCCTCGCTGAAAACAGGTATCCGCAAGGCAACGTGCCCGTTAGTGATTACCATGGACTCCGACGGGCAGCACGATCCCTCAGGTCTTTCCAGGATAGCAGATATGCTCGGAGAGTACGATATGGTTATCGGCGAGCGCTCAGCCACTTCGTACCAGGTCAGCAGCCGCAAGAGCGGAAAATGGCTGATACGTAAGACAGGTGAAATGCTTGTAGATCAGAAGCTTCCCGACTATAACTCCGGACTACGCGGATTTCATCGTGAACTCATTTTTAAGTTGCTGCATCTGATGCCCAATGGATTTTCCTTTTCAACTACTTCAACGCTTGCATTCCTTAAAGAGGGTTATACTATCGGAACTTTCCCCATCGAAGTGTCGCAGCGTGTAGGGAGGGCCAGTACGGTGAAATTCATACGCGACGGCTCTAAAACATTCCTTCTGCTGTTCCGGATCATAATGCTGTTTAATCCCCTTAAAGTGTTTTTCCCTGCCAGCGTGGTAATAGGCCTTGGAGGACTGTTGTGGGGAAGTTACGGATACCTGTTTTTTGGCAGGTTCTCGAATATGGGTATGGTGATGATTACACTCGGGATGTTTCTGTTCTTTTTTGGACTGCTAGCCGATCAGATTGCCATTCTTAACCGGAAGCGATAGCGATGGAAGGCGGAAATTCGTTTAAAAACCGCTGGAGCGACAGTGATGTGGAAGCTCACTGGGATCGCGTAGCACATATCTATGTTCAGGAAAACGACAAGGTTAAGGATACGCACGATCAGCGGTTCAGGGAGACCATTCAGCATCTGCAGCTGACCGGTGATTCACGGGTGCTTAACATTACTTCCCGCGATGCTGAGGCGGACGATTACATCCGGAAGGCACAGCCCGGCGTACCTATTGTGAATGCTGAGATATCGTCAGGACTGATGAAGGTTGCAGCATCGATAAGACCAGGAATTACTCAGGTAAAGCTGGAAACGTACAGTTCTCTTCCTTTTGCTGATGCGGAATTTAGCAGGATAGTAAGTCTGGAGACACTCGAACATGTTTCGGATCCATTGGCGTTTCTCGCCGAATTGCATCGGGTATCCACCGCTGATGCCCGGCTGGTGCTGAGCTGCCCGCCGGCAACCAGTGAGCCTGCTTACCGTATTTACACCGCATTATTTGGCGGCCATGGTGAAGGTCCGCACAGGTTTTTGCATTCAAGGGAAGTTAAAGCCATGTTCAGGGTTATAGGCTGGAAATTGTTGTATCACAAAGGAACGGTTCTGTTGCCTGTTGGCCCTGCTTTTCTGCGCAATATAGCAGAACGGGTTATGGAGGGTATGCAGGGAACATTTATAGCCGAACTTGGAATCCGTCAGTTTTATGTCTGTGAAAAGTATTGATGAACTGCGCAGGATCATGAAATCCGATCTGTGCAACCGCTGTGGCAGTTGTGCGGGCTTGTCGGGAGGAAAAATCGTATTTGCCGACCGTGAGGGCAGTTACCGGCCCGTTGTGGTGAATGAACCGGATGAGGCTGAGGCTCGCCGGCTGCTTACAGCCTGTGCGGGTAAAGAGTTTAATTTTCCGGAATTCCGCGCCCGCTTTTACGCAGGCACGCCTGAATTCCATACCTACACCGGTCCTTATTACGGAATATACATCGCATATGCAGCGGATGATCTGGTGAGAAGAACCGGTGCCAGCGGAGGGATGCTTTCGGCAATACTGATTTATCTGCTTGAAAGCGGCCAGATCGATGGAGCTGTTGTGACGGGTATGGACGAAGAAAAGCCCTGGCTAACCAGGCCTTTCATAGCCACTACACGGCAGCAGATACTGGAGGCAGCGCAGAGTAAATACATCATCACATCGGTAAACGAAATACTTCCTGAAATAGCTGCGTTTAACGGGCGTTTAGCATACGTGGGACTGCCCGGTCAGGTGCAGAGCATTCGTAAACTTCAGGCGGCCGGAGATAAGTCAGTAGCTTCCATTAAATACATCTTTGGCCCTTTCTATGGAAATACGCTTCATTTTTCGTCGGTTAGAAGCTTTCTGAAGTCTTATAAAATTAAGGATTACCATAACATAAGCCGGCTTTGGTTCCGGTATGGCGAATGGCCGGGTAATATGCGCGTGGAGATGAAGGACGGACGCAGCGTGGAGTTGCCGAAATTCCATGCCAATTACCTGATTCCATTTCATATAGTACGCAACAGTTTGTTGTGTACCGATCTGAGCAATGAGTTTACCGATATCTCGGGCGGGGATGCCTGGGCTCCGGTATATGAAGAGAGAGGCAAGGGATTTTCCATGGTTATTGTTCGGTCGGCTGAGGGCAATCGCATACTGAAAGAAATGGAGCAAAAGCATCTTGTTCAGTTGCAGCCCCTTCGTGAAGATGAAGCCATTACGATGCACTCCCACGGGTATGATCTGAAAAAACGGGGAGCCTTTATCCGCATCCGTTTCAGGCGGATGCTGGGCTTGCAGGTCCCTGATTACGGGTATACGGTGTCGGGCTTTACCGCCGGCCGTTATCTGATGGAGCTGCTTATAGATGCGCTGTTCCTGCTGCTGTCGACGCGCCTGGCGCGCTTTACGGCCGAACTGCTTCCGCCGGCGACCATCGGACGTCTTTTTGAAAAAACAAGGACATTCTGGAAAAAGGCTACCTATTCAATTAAACGCGAGAATCTGAACCAATGAAGCGTTATCACCTGAGTACACTGGCTAAAATTGCAGGAACTGCTCTTATTGCATGGTTGCTTATTAGCCGTATACCGTGGGATATGGCCACTTTCTCCGTCATTTTGCAGGAGCTCAGGATTCGCTGGTTCCTCTTTTCACTTTCCGGAGTACTCATCGTACTGGGGCTGAAAAGCATCCGCTGGAGTCTTCTGCTAAGACAGGAAGGATGCCAGTATTCTTTTTTCAGCGGTTTTCATGCATATCTGGCATCCTACACAATAGGTCTTATAACCCCCGGGCGGCTGGGTGAAATTGCACGCCTGTATTATGTTCGTGAGGATACAGGAGTTAGTTTTATCCGTTCATTTAAAACCATTGTGGGCGACCGGATTTTTGATTTTGCCATTCTGATTTGGTTCGGTTCCACCGGTCTCCTTTATTTTTACCGGGTTGCGGGCGACCTTCACGGGAGTGTTTATCTGCTGGCTGCCGGTTTGCTGATGTTTACTGCCTGGCTTGCCGGGAAATGGTTGCTCCGGCGCATGGTCGGCGATGACGCATCCTCGTTTCCGCTAATGGTCAGAGATTTATGGGGCAACATGTTTCAGAAAAGTATGCTTTTGCCCTGGCTTCTCACCCTTCTGGCCTATTATTTCTTCTACCTGTCCAATCAATGGATTTTTAAAGCACTGGGCCTGCACCTTTCGATAGTCGATATTGGTTTTATTCTGAGCCTTATGAGTCTGGCTACGCTGCTTCCGGTATCGGTTGCGGGCTTCGGTACCCGTGAGGCAAGTCTGGTTTTTGTGCTTGGATTTTATGGCATTAATCCGGAAACAGCCATTATATTTTCCCTTTTGCAGTTTACCGCCTTCTTTTTATGGGGAGGAATTGCCGGATTGATTTTCTGGCTTTTAAAACCAGTGAAGCTTGGACTTGTTAAGGAGGATTCCGGAAAACTTCTTGAGTATATCCGTCGCAGGCGTAATGAGCGGGGTTCTGATTTGGAAGGGTAAGCTATTTTTCGTATTTTAGTGGATCACAGAAAAGTGCAAGCTATGATTACTCATTCAGCCGATGAGGCGAGGTATAATTCCATGGTATACAACCGCTGCGGCAAGAGCGGGTTAAAACTTCCCGCTGTTTCTTTAGGTCTGTGGCACAACTTCGGGGGTGTCGATATATTCCAGGTAAGCCGCAGTATGTTGCTTCACGCATTCGACCGGGGTATAACGCATTTCGATCTGGCAAACAACTACGGCCCTCCGCCGGGATCGGCAGAGGAGACGCTGGGTCAGGTATTGCGCAACGATCTGGGACGATACCGTGATGAGCTTGTAATCTCTACCAAAGCGGGTTACACAATGTGGCCGGGACCATACGGAGATTACGGATCCAAAAAATATTTGATATCCAGCCTCGACCAAAGTCTGAAACGCATGCGTTTGTCGTACGTCGATATCTTCTATTCGCACCGCCCCGATCCCGAAACACCGATGGAGGAGACTATGGGTGCCCTGGAACAGGCTGTGAGGCAGGGAAAAGCACTGTATGCAGGATTGTCGAATTATTCGGCACAGCAAACGCGGGAAGCAGTTGCAATCTTAAAGTCTATGGGCATACGCTGTCTTATTCACCAGCCCCGCTATTCTCTGTTCGACCGCTGGGTGGAAGGAGGATTGTTGCATGTGCTGGAGGAAGAAGGGATGGGATGTATTGCATTCTCCCCGCTTGCGCAGGGCCTGCTTACCGAAAAGTATCTGGAAGGCATTCCGCCGGGATCGAGAGCATCCCGTGAATCCGGATTTCTGAAACCCGATCAGGTAACCGCTGACAAAGTGGATAAGGCAGCACGTTTGAAAGAGATTGCCGCATCGCGCGGACAGAAACTGGCGCAGATGTCGCTGGCATGGGTACTGCGCGACAGCAGAATCACTTCCGTGCTGATTGGCGCAAGCAGCATTGCGCAAATGGATGAAAACATCGCCGCACTGGATAATCTGTACTTTTCAGCCGATGAGCTGGACCGCATAGAAGCGATTATTGCTTAACCATATACGAAAGAGGGTCACACAGGCTATTTTTGTATCTTTGGCAGATTCAAAAAAACGCTGTATGCTCAGCACCGAAGTAATCACACGACCGGCAGTTAAACGAATAGTACATGCAGGTCTGCTGCTTGTTATTCCACTGATACTGTTTATCACTTCGCTTGATACCATTCGTGCACGCGATAAGGCATGGTATGCCGGTGGTTACGATCCGGAGTATGCATATCTGTTTAATTCGCTGAATATGGCCACGTTCCGGCTTGCAGGACACGTGGATCACCCCGGAACAACCATGCAGGTTGCCGGTGGTGTGGTATTGCGAGTGGTATGGCTGTTCGATAAACGCGGAGATAACTTTACCGATGCCGTTTTAGCAGAGCCGGAGCATTACATCCGAATTCTGAATATTGCAACTGCCGTTACGGGAAGCCTGGTGCTTCTGCTCCTTGGGTGGTTTGTTACAACAGCCTCCGGAATGGTGTGGTATGGCATTTTGTTCCAGCTGACGCCGTTCATTTCGGGCTTTGTTTTGTTCAACGGTTTTGCCAGAGTTACCCAGGAAGTGATGCAGATGTCGGCCGCCTTGGCGATGGCTGCCCTTGCTCTGCACTGGTATTTTAAATCCGGCGCAAAAAACCACCTGAACTATTCGCTCTGGTTTGGCGTGATTGCAGGTTTTGGCATGGCATCAAAAATTATCTTTTTCCCTCTCATGCTGATCCCGCTTATACTGCTTGGGCGATGGAGCGAACGCTTCCGGTTCGGACTCTTTTCCATTCTTGCATTTTTTGTTTTTACACTGCCGGTAATCCGGATGTACCCGCATATGTTTCACTGGATTTACAGACTTTTTATCCATTCCGGCCAGTACGGAAGCGGGAGCGAAAGCATCATTGATACATCGCGTTATTTCACCGAGCTTGTCGATTTGTTCAAGGTAAATCCCCGGCTTTTTGCACTGTTTGCCGGAGGTATTCTTGCCGTGGTATTTCTGGCTTTGGCAATATGGCTGGGGAAACAAACCGCCCGCAAACCAGCCGTGCGGCTTCTGGTTGCCGTGGTTATTGCCCAGGCTGCCGGTTATCTGCTCATCGCTAAGCAGCCGAAAGCAGCCTATCTTTTACCATATGAAAGCATTGCGGCAATTCCGGTTATCGTCCTGCTGCATCTGGCCTTACTGCCGGTGCGCAAACCTGTTCTGAAATCTGCCGTTTCCGGAGTCCTGGCTCTGGTGTTGTCGTTTTTCGGGATAAAGCACGGACTTGAGCTGAAACACGGATTATACGGAACCGATTTTAACCCGGAGTTTGAGGAAGTCTGGGGTGCCGCAACGGGATGGAACGAGAAAACAGCGGTAATATTTACCAATCCGGGAACATCCCCCGTAGCCGGACTATTCTTTGGAAACGCTTACAGCCGAAACAGGTATATTTCTGAACTTCAGCGTATTTATCCTGATTACTACATCCTTGACGCCTACAATAACCGTATTGTGCACTGGGGTGGAGAGCCGTTTTCGACCGATTCCCTGTTTGAACTTTACGAAGGCCGAATGGCAATAATGCATACACCGGGCTGGGTTGAACCCGATTCTGCGTTGCTGCGGCTCAACCGTACTCCCGGATGGCAGCTGGCCGAAGCATACCGCGGCCGCGGAATAGTGCTTGTTCCGGTGGCTGAAGGTGCTGATGGCCGGACAGGATTGGCACGCATCGTTTTCAACTCCGCTGAAATAAGGGGTGTGAACGATTCTACCATACGAATTCCGGAAAATATGAAGCCAGGTGATCAGGGCGTGCTTTCATTTGATCGTGCCCGTTCGGGAAAGAGTTCGGTGAAATCTGATCCCCTGCACCCTTTCGCTCTTGGAATGGAAGAACAGAATGTTGAACCCGGAGAGCGCTTTATGGCAAGCGTCTGGGTTTCGGGCGATGCAGAAGAGGTTGTGCTTGTAGCCTCCGCCTTAAACAGCGATGATTTTTACCGCTTTTCCGGAGAGGTGGTACGCGAAGAGGAGAATAAGGGCTGGAAGCAGCTGTATCTGGATTTTACCACTACCAGGGAGCTTGAAGAAGGAATTTTAAAAATTTATGTATGGAATAAGGGCAGACAAACGGTTTATCTTGATGATTTCCGTTGCGAACGGAAAAAACCGGTGCAGGAAGCCCCTGAAACTAACCCAAATGAACAATTTATCGGAGAATAAGAAGAAAGTCCTGGAAGGCATTGAAAGCGTTGCACCCCGCCGCAACCGTTATATTAAGCGCAGCAACTATTACTACCGGAATCTGGTAAACTTTTTCCGGTTCAACATACCGGCAGGTACCAGGGTGCTCGAAATCGGCTGTGGTACCGGTTACCTGCTGAATGCCTTAAAACCGTCGTACGGCATGGGCATCGACCTGTCGCCTTCCATGATAAGCATGGCTCAGCAGCAGCATCCGCACCTCAGTTTCAGAGTTATGGATGCTGAGAATCTGGAACTTGATGAGAAGTTTGATTATGTGATCCTTTCCGATACCCTCGGGTATCTTGAAGATATTCAGGTGGCTTTTCAGCAGCTCAGAAAAGTAATCCACCCCGGAACCCGCATTCTGATTTCGTACCATAACTTCCTTTGGGAGCCAGCCCTGTGGCTGGTCCAGAAACTTGGGCTGAAGATGCCGCACCGCAGGTTAAACTGGCTGGGCAGGGGAGATGTAATCAACCTGCTGGAACTTGAAGGATTTGACGTGGTTAAATCGGGGAAACGTTTTCTTTTTCCTGTGAATATTCCGGTTATTTCCTGGTTTTTAAACAAGTACGTTGCCTATCTGCCGCTGTTCAACAGCCTTTGCCTAACGGGTTATATTATTGCCAGGCTGCCGGAAACAAGGCCTGCCGATAATAAAGACTTCAGCGTAAGCGTGATCATACCGGCCAGGAACGAAAAAGGGAATATTGAGGATGCCGTTCTGCGCACACCCGAAATGGGGAAACATACGGAGATTCTGTTTGTTGAAGGTAATTCCACCGACGATACCCTGGATGAGATCAAGCGCGTATGCGAAGCGTATAAAGATAAGAGGGATGTGAAGTACCTGGTTCAGGATGGTAAGGGAAAGGGCGACGCCGTGCGTAAGGGTTACGACCATGCCACCGGCGATATCCTGATGATTCTGGATGCCGACCTCACGGTTCCGCCTGAGGATCTGCCAAAATTCTACAATGCACTGGCTACAGGCAAAGGCGAATACATAAACGGAACACGCCTCGTATACCCTATGGAGGATGAAGCGATGCGCACCCTGAACATGATGGGTAACAAGTTCTTCTCGGTGATGTTCTCCTGGCTTCTGAACCAGCGGATTAAAGATACGCTGTGCGGCACCAAGGTGTTAACGGCAGAAAACTACCGCAAACTGGCAGCCAACCGCTCGTATTTCGGGAATTTCGATCCTTTTGGTGATTTTGATCTTATTTTCGGATCGGCTAAGCTGAACCTTAAACTGGTGGAAGTTCCCATCCGATACAGGGCCCGTAAATACGGAGATACCAATATCTCACGGTTTAAGCACGGATTTCTGCTGCTCAGGATGGTAGCTTATGCCATGAACAAAATAAAATTTGTTAATTAGGGCAGAAATTCCATTACTCTGAGTGATTGTTTCTCCAGATTTTCCGGTCGAAAACATTGTATTTCAAAATGCAGTAGATTGCCCGGAATCCGTCTTTTGCTCCGATTTTCTTGCCTTCATCGTACGTTCGCCCGTAGTATGAAATGCCAACCTCGTATATCCGGATTTTCGGAATGCGGGAGATGCGCGCCGTTACTTCGGGCTCAAACCCGAAACGCGCCTCTTTCAGCCGTACCTTTTTTATGATTTCAGCCCTGAACATTTTGTAACATGTTTCCATGTCGGTAAGGTTCAGATTGGTGAACATGTTGGAGATAAAGGTGAGAAACTGGTTGCCGATGGAATGCCAGAAAAAGAGAATGCGGTGGGGCCCTGACCCCATAAATCTGGAACCGTAAACCACATCGGCAACATCCTCCATCAGTGGCTTCAGCAGCAGATTGTAATCGGCCGGATCGTATTCCAGATCGGCATCCTGTATGATTACAAAATCACCGGAAGCCAGTTCTATCCCTTTGTGAATGGCTGCGCCCTTGCCTTTGTTAACCGGCTGATCAAAAAGAACAATCCCGGTTTCAGGATGAGCGGATGCATATCCGGCCAGTACCCCGGAGGTGTTGTCGGACGAACAGTCGTTGATGACGATAATTTCCTTTTCGATATCGTAATTGAGACGAACGTTCAGAATTTTGTCGAGGATAAGGTGAATGGTGGCGGCCTCGTTGTAGGCGGGAATTACGATTGACAGGCGTTTCATGCGCGTGTTGTGGGTTCAGGTGTCAGTTTGTGCCTCCGCTTGCTTTAAGTCAGCTCCGGCCGGCGTTTACCCGGAAACAGCATCTCTTTTTATAACGGCAGACCTTGTTTCCTTCGATTCAAAGATAAGGAAGATAGCGGAGTTTATATAGCATTTTCAGAAGTCACATTTTTTTCGCAGCTTCGCCCTTTTGCCCGGGTTTTGCTCGTTCAGCTCTGCGGAAGCTTGCATTCCTGCTTTTTATTCCTGAAAGTAAACACGTTTTACCCTGCCCGAGATACCGGTAAGCACTTCATAAGGAATGGTATCCATGGCACCGGCCAGGTTAGCAATGGGCATCCCCGGCCCGAATACAATTACCTCATCTCCTTCACTGGCGGGTACTCCCGTGATGTCGAGCATGGTCATATCCATACAGATGTTGCCTGCCACCGGTACTATCTGTCCGTTAACCATCATTTTCCCTCTTCCGTTGCTCAGGCGCCGGCTCAGGCCATCGGCATACCCTACAGGTATAGTAGCGATCACCGAGTCGCGAACGGCTGTCCACCGCCTGTTGTACCCGACGGTGTCGCCTTTTTTTATTGTTTTTATCTGTGAAATACTGGTTTTAAGGCTGCTGACGGTTTCGAGCTGCTTCTGTTCGAGGGGGTCAGACGATACACCGTAAAGCGATATTCCCAGGCGAACCATTTCGAACTGTGCTTCGGGGAAGCGGACGATACCGGCAGAATTAAGGATGTGCCGGATAAAGCCGTATCCCAGCTGTTGCTGAAGTTCAGCGGCCATTCGGCTGAAGCAGTCGATCTGCTTTCCTGTAAACGCATCCATACCGGGATCTTCACTGGCTACCAGATGCGAAAATGCAGATTGCACGGTAATGGAGGGCATTGTCAGTAGCCGGTGTGCCAGCTCCGTGATATCGGCAGGTTCAAATCCAAGCCGGTGCATGCCTGTGTCAAATTTCAGGTGTATTCCGGCAGGCAGCTTATAGCCGTTTCCATTGTTCCGGAGGGCACCGGCAAGCATTTCAAGTGTTCTGAAGTTGTATATTTCCGGTTCCAGATTGAAACGCAGGATTGCATCCATCCCGTTGTCTTCGGGATTCATAACCAGTATGGGCAGATTAATGCCTGCCCTTCGCAGCGCAACCCCTTCGTCAGCATATGCAACGGCCAGGTAATCGGCACGGTGCCATTCAAGGGTGTTCGCAATCTCGTAGCTGCCGCTGCCGTATGAAAATGCCTTAACCATTGCCATCAGCTTTACTCCCGGCTGTAACTTTGAGCGATAGTAGTTCAGGTTATGAACCAGAGCATTCAGGTTAACCTCCAGAACGGTTTCGTGGCTTCGTTGCTGAAGTCTTTCGTTGATGCGTTCGAACTCAAATACACGGGCACCTTTCAGAAGTATGGTTTCATCGCGAAAAGCAGTGGTGCTGAATCGTTCCAGGAATTCTGCCGTCCCGGGGTAAAACTCCGATGACATAGAAAAAAAGCTGCAGTATTTTGACAGTGCAGGTCCTATGCCAATAAAGCGCTGAATGTTCTTATTTGTTAGCAGCCCTGCGATTTCGCGGTAACGCTCCTCCTCATCTCCTGAAATTTGAAGCATATCGCTCAAAATCAGGGTACGCTTTTCGTGCTTGTCCTGTTGTGCCAGAAAATCGAGGGCGATGGCCAGTGACTCGGGATCGGAGCTGTAGGTGTCGTTGATGACAGCACATCCGTTGATGCCTTCTTTCATTTCGAGGCGCATGGCTACCGGTTGCAAGCGGAGCATTCGTCCGGCCGTTACATCGGGTCCGTAGCCCATCATCAGCATAAATGCCCAGCAGTGCATGGCATTTTCGAACGATGCTTCATCGGTGAACGGAATGGCGATCTCCCGTTCCACGCCTCCCATAATTGCTTTGATAAGGGTGGAGGAACGTTTTACCCGGGTTTCGGTGATCCGCAGCCATGCGTTGGGGTTGAAACCCCAGTCATATATCGTTGCTATTATGTGCGGATGGTTTGCTATGGCTTGTCGTATTTCTTCGTGATCGCTGCAATATATAAGCTTTTCACAGTGGACAAACAGCTTGAGCTTTTCGTTGATTTTTTCTGACCGTGAACGGAAGAAGCGGTCGTGAGCTTGCCCGATATTGGTGAAAATTCCAGTGCCCGGTTTTATAATGGATTCAAGATGTTCCATTTCTCCCGGCTCGGAGATACCGGCTTCAAAAATAGCCAGGGTATGCAGGGGATTCATCTGCCATACTGAAAGGGGTACACCGGTTTGGGAGTTATAACTTTTGGGGCTTCGAACAATTACATGTTCGGGAGACAGCAGCTGCCAGAGCCATTCTTTCACGATGGTTTTGCCATTGCTTCCCGTTATTGCGGTAACCGGACAAGTGCTCAGGCTGCGGTGGAGAGCGGCCAGCTGCTGCAGGGCTCGCAGTGTATCGCTTACAGTCAGAAAGGCAGCATCGCTGAAATTGCCTTCCGGGATGTATGAAACAACAAAATGCCGGACACCTCTTTTGTAGAGGTCGCTGATGTAGCGGTGCCCGTCGTTACGGGCGGTAACGAGAGCGAAAAATGCAGTTTCCAGCGGCGTTGACAGCTTGCGGCTGTCGGTCAGCAGTTCGGCAATATGCCCGTTACCGGGATTCCCATGGAGTTTGCCTCCCAGCAATCCGGCTAAATCCCTGAAAAGATAAAGGGTTCGGGCCATAATGTGAACTTATGGGTTTTATTCCGTTTCCTGTTTGCTGACATGCAGCGGATTTGCTGTGATGCCGGCATACATTTTTCGGTTATTGTAAATATCGCAGGCCAGATAGAGGGCTGCCCTGAATGAGTCGGGTGAAGCCATGTCCTTGCCAGCCAGCTCGTAGGCAGTTCCATGAGCGGGCGAGGTGCGAATCACGGGCAATCCGGCGGTATAGTTTACACCCGAATCGAACGAGAACGCCTTGAAAGGCAGCATCCCCTGGTCGTGGAACATTGCCAGGATGCCGTCGAACCGGGTGTAATTACCCGATCCGAAGAAACCGTCGGCCGGGAAAGGCCCGAATACCAGCTTTCCTTCGGCAAATGCCTTGTCGATGGCAGGTTTGATAACCCGTTGCTCCTCTTCGCCAAGCAGCCCGTTGTCACCGGCATGCGGATTTAGCCCCAGCAGGGCAATGCGGGGGCTGCGGATCGCAAAGTCCTGGATGAGTGACTGATGTAATATTCCGATTTTGCGCAGCAGCAACTCTTCGGTAAGTGCGCCCGGAACTTCCCGAAGGGGTAGATGGCCTGTAGCCATTCCGATCCTGAGTTTATTGCTGACCATCAGCATGAGATCGTCGGTAGCTCCGAAGCGGCTGGCAAGATATTCGGTATGCCCGGGAAAATGAAAGTTCTTTGATTGTATGTTCTGCTTGTTGATGGGAGCAGTAACCAGCACATCAATAAGCCCTTTTTTAAGGTCATCAATAGCTGCTTCCAGCGAAAGCAGGGCAAGTTCACCGGCTATTTTGGTTGACTTCCCTAGCTCTATACGTATTTCCTGGTCGTTGATATTTACGATGTTAGCCCGTTTGGGATTGGCTGCATCGGCCTTTTTGATGAGGTTGAAGTTAAATTCACTGACATTAAGCATCTTGCGGTGGTAGGATGCCACTTTCGATGAGCCGTAAACCACGGGCGTCAGCAGTTCGAAAATTCTGTTATCAACAAAAGATTTGATAATTACCTCGTAACTTATGCTGTTTATATCGCCATGAGTGATTCCCACTACCGGCTTCTTCTCATTTTCTGACATTTTTCGGATTGTTTGTCTGTATGTTCACGCAAAGATAAGATTTTGCTAATTTAGCATTTAAATGTACCGGGCTTAAATAACCTGCTGAAAAGTAAGAATTACGGGAAAAGTTTGTGTTGAAGCTTTTTGCAGTTGCAAATAGCTTGCGATGGCGGGTTAGCCTCTGTTAGATCCTGAAGATATGATCAACGATATTGTACTGCAACGGCTTAAAGAGCGCGAGAAAGAGCTGAACACCCTGTACAGACTCAACAGTCTGTTATCGGATCAGGAGCTGTCTGCCGATGTACTGTTCAGGGAGCTTATCCGGTTTGTTCCCCTTGGATTTCAGTATACCACCATTTGCGAGATCAGGGTATTGTTTGACGGACAGGAGTGGAAGACCGATGATTACCGCGAAACTCCCTGGATGCTGAAGGCCGATGTTGTGATTGACAACAGCATCAGCGGTGAGATACGGGTGGTTTACACCCAGCTGATTCAGGAGCATAAAGGAGGTCAGTTTTATCCTGAGGAGCAGCGGCTTATCAATACCATTGCCGATCGCATCGGTAACTATATTTTTCAGCAGCGTTTGCGGAATTCGCTTCGATTGCTCGATACCGGTAAAACCAATGGTACTGCCGTAGAGGGCGATGCCGGAGTACTTGGAGCCGAATCCGATCAGCACTGGAAGTGGCGGTTTCGCATGGCCGAACGTATCAGCGAGTTGATGGAGATGCGCCGGCTCGGCGTAAAAGCTGTATACATCATCGGAAGTACCAAGAATGCTTCGGCAGGACCGGCAAGCGATATCGATCTGCTGATACACCACGAGGCGGACGAACAGCAGCTAAACTGCCTTAAAGCCTGGCTCGACGGATGGAGTAAATGTCTTGCCGAAGAAAATTTTCAACGAACCGGATATCCATCGGAAGGGCTGATTGACCTTCATCTGGTAACCGACAGCGACATTGCACGACAAACCAGCTTCGCGGTGATGATAGGTGCAGTTAACGATCCTGCAAGACTTCTCCGGAAGATTGATTTATAATCCTTCTCCCTGCCTATGACTACCTGTTTTTTTGTAAGCGACCTGCATGGCCACACCGAAAAATACGAACTTCTTTTTCGGGAGATTATCCGTCAGAAACCGGCGTTTGTATTCCTCGGGGGCGATCTGCTGCCGCATGTGCATCGTTCCGTGCGGGTGCAGGGGCGCGAGATACCCGATTTTGCAAGGGAATATCTGATTCCAGGATTTAAAAAGGTGTCGAAACAACTGGGATGCAACTATCCCGAAGTGTTCGTGATCATGGGCAACGACGACCATCGCATTTGCGAAACGGCCTTCCGTGAAGGGGAGGAGAAGGAGCTCTGGAAATATCTGAACTGCAGTAAAGCTAAATTCGGACCTTACCATATTTATGGCTATCCGTTTGTTCCTCCAACCCCGTTTCAGATCAAGGACTGGGAAAAGTTTGATGTTTCGAGGTATGTGGATCCGGGATGCAGCGATCCTTCGTCGGGGTATCGTACTACGGAACCCGACTATGACACAGAATATGCTACTATAGCCTGTGATCTGGAACAGCTGGCGGGGAGCGATTCCATGGAGAAGGCCATCTTTATGATGCATTCTCCACCCTACGGAAGCTTTCTCGACCGGGCAGAGCTTGACGGGAAGAAGGTGGATCATGTGCCTCTGGATGTGCACGTTGGAAGTATTGCCGTGCAACGGTTTATCGAAAGCAGGCAACCGTACATCACCCTCCACGGTCATGTGCACGAATCGTCACGGCTTACCGGCAGCTGGAAACAGCAGTTCGGCCGGACAATTTCTTTTACGGCGGCCTACGACGGGCCGGGGCTGGCTCTGGTGAGGTTTATGATCGACAATCCTGAGGATAATGCCAGGTATATTGTTACTTCTGAAGGGATATCGGAAGGATAAAATCCGGAATCGGAACGCGGGGATGCAGTACGGAAGAATTCAGATGCCCGGCTATGCGCGGTTGTTGCCGGTCTGCAGGGTAACGGCCTCCATAATACGCTGCGTGGCTCCTGTACGTTCGGTAACGTAGTTGCCCGCCCGGGCCGATACATCACGGAGATGAGCGGGATCGTTGAGCAGGCGAGTGGCCAGCAGAACAAACGATCCGGCATCGCTGATGCTGAAGGCAGCACCTTCGGCTACCATCTCCCGGGCTTCGCGGAAGCGGTGATAGTTGGGTCCGAAAAAAACGGGCTTTGACCAGGTTGCAGCTTCAAGGGTATTATGTATCCCAACACCGAAACCTCCCCCAACATACGTAATGGTAGCATAGCGGTATAGTTGCGACAGCATGCCGATGGAGTCGACGATCAGGAAGCGCTTGCTGCTGATTTCGGCATCGCCGGCCTTACTGTAGCATATGGCTGAAGAACCCAGCCTGGCGGTGAGCTCCTTCAGGTGCGTTTCGCCGATTTCGTGCGGGGCGACTATAAATTTTACCTTTTCGTCGGTATGCCTGCTCAATTCGTGCAGCAGGAGTTCATCGGGAGGCCAGGTGCTGCCGGCTACCACCACCCTGCAGCCGCTGATAAACTCTTCGATCAGCGGAAAGACGGTCTGGTGCTGACGGATTTCAGCTACCCGGTCGAAACGGGTATCCCCGCCAACTAAACTGTTGTTGATTTCCACCATTCGCAATAACTCGGCCGACTCCTCATCCTGGACAAAAATCAGCCTGATTTTTCGCAGATGCGTTCTGGCCCATCCACCGTACCACTTGAAGAAGTGCTGATCGGGCCGGAATATGGCAGATATGGTAAAAACAGGGATGTTGTGTTTGAATAGCTCGTTGAGGTAGTTGAACCAGAATTCATATTTCACGAAAATGGCCATTGCGGGTCGTGTAATGCGTACGAAGCGACGGGCATTCCGGATGGTATCGATGGGAAGATAGAAAACGTGGTCAACAAAATCGTTCTGCAGGCGGTGGTTATAGCCCGATGGTGAAAAGAACGTCAGCAGTATGGAGGCAGAGGGATGTTGTTTGCGGAAGGCTTCGATAACGGGTTTTCCCTGTTCAAATTCGCCAAGGGATGCGCAGTGGAACCAAACAACGGGAGCCGGGTCTTCGGCTGCATAATGGGCAGTAAACACCTCTTCCAGCTTGTCGAAAAGAGAATGGCGTCCGTAGTGCCACGATCGTGCCTTTGCACTGAACAGTCCGGCAAGCCTGACTGCCAGATAGTAGATCGCAATGCCGGTACTGTACAGAAGCCTCATTACTTCACTGTTTGGTTGATACTGCCTTTATTCCTAATAATAGTAGAATTCCCTTGGCGCACGCCTGTAAACGGGGAAAATCCATCCTGCCCTGATGCCGGTAAAGGTATCAATAAATTCACCGTTCAGATACTTTTGGCCGGAAAAGCTGTACGGCCTGGCATCGTGCGTAAAGGCAAGCGAAACGTCTATTCCTGCAAAGAAGTTGACCTTGTTGTTGTTACTGAGGTAAAGATATCCCAAAAACAGGTTTGTCACAAGCCCTTCCTTCAGTTCATCGTAGCCCTTGGCGTAGTCGTTGATGATCTGAGGAGCGGTTTTGTCTTTGTGTTCGATACGTATTTTGTGCTGAACGTAACCACCACCCATGCTCACCAGAATGCCGGAATTGGGATTCTGGCCGAATGCCGGAACTACCTTGCCAATCCTGCCGACAGCGCTGAATCCGCGCATGAAGAAATGATAATCGGCATAGGTGCCTTCCAGGTCGATTACGTTGCCGTCGGAGGTGGTTATGCCTTTCAGTATGTTGTCTTCATTCTTCAAACGGTCTCCAAACATAAAGTTGCTTTCCAGGCCGAGAATCCAGTTCGACCTGGTTTTGAACATATAGCCCGGTCCTATCATGGCAAACGACCCATAACGGGTGGCCATGTCGCCGCCCGGCAAAAGATAGGAAAACGATCCGAAAATGAGGTTGGTGGAGATTGCCGAGTCCTGTATGCTGTACTGAGCCATAATACCGGCATTCACTGTGAGTGAAAGAAGCAGAATTGCAAGAGTCTTTTTCATGGATTTGTTGCCAGGTAGGAGATGATTTGTCACGACAAAGATAAATATTTGATGGTTCATTCGCCGGTTTTCGTTCCGCCGGCCGGTCCGTAATTCCTTCCCGACGTGGCAACGCAGTACGTGCTTTTTGCAATTACCGTTTTTCCCGCAACATTCGTGCTGCTTCCCTTCCGGGGACGGAATTCAGCTTTAACGGGCGATCATGAGTTTAAGTATGCCGCTTTCATTGCCGCTTGTGTAATGAATTAAATATGTTCCGGCGCGCAGGTTCAGCAGACTGAGCTCAATGCCATCGGCGCTACGGGAGAAAGGTGCCGATACCTCACCTCCGGCAGAATTGTAAATCCTGAAAATGGCATTGCTGTCGGGAGTGCGGAGAAAGGCGTATGCATTTGCAGGATTGGGGCTCAGGCTTACTTCCGGCCCGGATCTGGCAATTTCGTAGGTATTGCCTGCCGATATCAGCCATTGTTCCGGATCGATGCGGACGGAATCAACAATAAACCCGGGGCTGATGATCCAGGACTCCGCATTGTGTGAATGATTAAAAACCAATGTGGTATCGCGTCCGGAGCCGTAGAACCGCACAGGAACGGGCATGCTGAAAAAGCCGACCGAAGGGTGGGAGGTTTGCTGCGAGAGCGTGAGTCGGTAATCGTAACCGCTTTGTCCGACAAGTTGTACATGCCATGAAGGATATCCCTCACCGGTATACCAGTCGCTGAAAAAGCGGTCGAGACTGCTTCCGTGAGCGGCTTCGAGGTGTGCTTTCAGATCGGCCGTGGTTGCATAGCTGTATTTCAGCCGGGGGTCGTTAAGGTAATTGCGGCAGGCGGAAAAAAAGGCTTCATCGCCCATCACAAACCGAAGCATGTGAAGCAGAAGAGCGCCCTTGTAATAGGTTAGCCTGGCACTGAAGAGACGTTCGAGACTGGTGGTGTCGGGGCAGTAAACCGAGCCTCCGGGTTCGGAAGTAACAAACTCAATGGCCTGCGATTTCCAGCGCGGCCACCAGTAACCGTCGAAAAAATGCTCATAGGTGATGGCCGACAGGTAGGTAGCAAAACCTTCATTCAGCCATATCTCGGGCCAGAGCCTCAGGGTAACCATATTGCCAAACCATTGGTGGGCAAGTTCGTGGGCTATGATCTCATAATCGAACCGGCCCATAAACGACATGGTCTGGTGTTCCATTCCTCCGCCCCAGCCAAACTGCGCATGTCCGTATTTTTCATCCATAAAGGGATAAGGGGTAAACAGCGACGAAAAGAGTTCGATTATCATGGGAGTTTGGGCAACACGCGGGATATTCACGGAGGCCGTTTCGGGGTACAGGTAGTTGATGACCGGCAGGGGCTGACCGCCCGGGTATGCGGTATCGGTGTGTACCTGGTAGTTGGTGATGGCCAGAGCAATAAGGTAAGGTGCTATTGGGTGGCGGTGTTCCCAGATGGTAGTGCGGGAGGCTCCGCTAACCTCCTCGCTTATCAGAATTCCGTTGGAAGCAACCCGGAAGGAGGCCGGTGTGCGGATATTCATCCGCATGGAATCGGCTTTGTCGAACAGATCATTCCTGCCGGGCCACCAGTCGCGGCAGCCATAAGGCTCCGAGAGGGTCCAGAAAGCCGGATAGCCGTTGTGGGGGATTCGGCCTACCGAGCCGAAACCCTCACCCTGAGGCGGTATGCCGCGATAAAATACTTCTGCCGAATGAATACCGCCGGTAGTCAGGCCGGATGGACAAAAAATCCGGAGCGTGTACTCCCCGGTATGTTCGTAAGCAGCAGGAACTCCATCAAAAAGTACCGAGTCAACCGTAAAAGCCGTTGACAATTCCATTCCGAGGCTGGAAGACGGTACGCCCGTAAAGCGGAACTGCGTGAGCACCGATCCTTCTATAGGCTCAATGGCTGGATCAATGGAGAGGTTAAACTGCAGGAAAGTAACATCGAAGGCGCTGAATTCCGTCTCTGTCCGGTAATGGTCGGCAACGGCTGCTGTCCGGTGTTTCGGGCTGCAAAAGCAGACACCGCTCCCGGGATGCTGGGAAGAGAGAGCCAGCGGCAGCAGAGAAACAAGGAGTATAAGACGATATCGAAGACGCATAGGCACGATTGATGCGTTGTAAAGATAGTGAAAACCGTTCAGGGAACGGCAGGCTGTGACCGTGTGTTTCCTGCTATAACGCCGGATCGTACTGCATGATTATCTGAACGGCCGGAAGGGTACTGTTCAAAAAATTCCCATCTTTGCATTTTAAAAAACCAAAAACCCTGAAACCTGTTCCAATACATAGTCTGGTGCGCATGCTGGTCTCCGGCCTGTTGCTGCTTGCTGCCTGTGCGCAGCCTGTAGCTCCTACGGGCGGACCTAAGGACACTACACCGCCCGAAGTTATACGTTCGGTACCCGAAAACCAGAGCGTGAATTTCAGCGACGACAGGGTAACACTTACCTTCAGTGAATTTATATCGCTCAAGGATATCAATAATCAGCTGATGGTCTCGCCTCCTTTGTCGGAACAGCCGGATTTCCTGCAAAGGGGTAAAAATCTGATAATGCGGTTTAAAGAGCCTTTGAAGGAAAATACCACGTACAACTTCTTTTTCGGCGATGCCATTGTGGATCTTACCGAGTCGAATCCCCTGGCTGCCTATAATTTCACCATCGCCACAGGTCCGGTGATTGATTCGCTTTCCCTTGCGGGGAAGGTTATCAACGCCTTTACACGTCAGCCTGTAAAAGGTGCGCTGGTGATGCTTTACGATAGTATTGCTGACAGCATTCCCTATACCACACGCCCCTATTACGTTGCCCGCACCAACGATCAGGGGGCATTCCGGCTTGCAAATCTGCGTGAAGGGGAGTATAAGATGTTTGCACTGAGTGATATCAATGGAAATTACCTGTACGATATGCCAACCGAGGATATCGCGTTTTCTGATTCGCTGGTGCGGCCCCACGATCTTTCATTGTTTCAGGGGCCTTCTGTCGGGTTGAAACTGCCCGACAGCTCTGTTACCAATACAGTGAAAACGGATGTTGCAGCCGATTCCCTGAAGGTGGCCGATACGATCCCGGTGGCCGGTACGGCACAGGTGCACGACAGTCTTTCGCCGGATACCCTGAAAGCGGCTCCGTTGCGGAAGGAACCTTCGTATATCCTTTATCAATTCCGCGAAAGCGATACCACACAACGTTTGCAAAAGGGGACGGTGCTGCGGCAGAATGTCGTTGCCCTTTATTTCAGGCAACCGGTGAAATCGTTGCAGTTACGTTCGCTGAAACCTGAAATGGAGGGCGACTGGCTGCTGACAGCTTTTAGCAGCCGTCGCGATACCGTTACACTTTGGGTGCCGAAGCCGGTTTCCGACACTCTGATGCTGGAAGTTACTGCCAACGGCCGGGTGCAGGATACTTTGAATCTGACGCTGGTGCCTCCTCCGCCTGCCTCTGCAAGAGGGCAGCTGGCCGTTCCACCCAAGCGCCAGCCCACGCTTACCGCCGGTATAAGTGCAAACCGCATCAAACCCGGATTGCCGCTGGTGATTACAAGCAGCGACCCTCTGGTTCTGATGGATACGGCTCGCATTCGGTTTTTTGCCGATTCGCTCAGCCTGAAACCGGAACTGACCTTTGCCGACTCCCTGAAGATGAAACTCATGCTGAAGTATCCGTGGAAAGCAGGGGTGTCCTATCGACTTGAGCTGAAAGACAGCGCTCTGGTAAGTATTTTTGGTTTCCCGAACGACAGCACGGCATTCCGCTTCAGGACACTGACCGAAGAAGAGACGGGTTCGATAAAACTGATAATAAAAACCGGGGGTAGCAGCAGATCGTATATTGTAGAGATGCTGGGAGAAAAGGAAAGTGTGATGGCCCGGCACATAATTTATGGCGATGCCGAAATTGATTTTCCGTTCCTGAGTCCGCGCAAATACCGTTTTCGTGCCATCCACGACCTGAATGGAAACGGTATGTGGGATACGGGAAATTATCTTCAGAAAAAACAAGCCGAGCCGGTTTCCTATTTCCACAAAGAGACCGAACTCCGTGCCAACTGGACCGTTGAGGAGGAGTGGCAGCTGGATTAGAAATCAGTAAAATGATATAAAAAGCAATCCGGGAAGAACACAACTGTATTCTCCCCGGATTGTTTGCGGTTGGATTAACCTGAACGGATTAACCGTTACACTTGTCGATACACTGGATTATTTCGTTGATGGCTGCTGATTTCACTGCATAGTGAATCTGCTTGCCTTCCCTTTTCGAAACAAGGACGCCTTTGCTTTTCAGTATATTGAGGTGATGTGATGCGGCTGCCTGTTCAATTTTCAGATACTCGTAAATTTCAGTTACACTGAGCTTTTTCTTTTCGCTGAGCAGGTCGATGATCGCGATCCGCATGGGGTGAGCTATGGCGCGCAGCTTACTGGCCGCAGCTTCCAGCTTCACGATGTCAAGAACAACTTCCTTTGCCATGATATTCGGGTTTAAAATATTTTTGGCAAAGGTAAACAAATAATGTTTACAAAACCGTATATGTAACCCATGTAATTAGATTTATTATTTTGTAAAAGAAATACTCTTGGAACATCTGATTACAAAGGGTTTGCGCTGCCTGCTCCCGAATTTTTATGAAGTCAGTCCTGTTCCGGTTTCTATTTCCGACGAAAATAGTGACGTAAAACGGAAGGTGTCGCCATCGAAGAGTCCTTTGTCGCTAAGTTTTAGGGATGGTATAACCAGCAGAGCCATAAACGACAAGGTCATAAAGGGCGCTTCCAGCTTAGTTCCCAGCCTTTTCGACATTTCGTTGATTTTGCTGTAGCTTTCGGCAACGGTATAGCCGTCGTCGCCCGACATAATTCCGGCAACCGGAAGGGGTAAGAGCACGCCCTTGTCGAACGCAGGGTCGGGGCCTTCCACACAGGCGATGCCGCCACGTGCCTCTGTAATCATAGCCACCGCGCGGGCTATTGAGGTGTCGTCAACCCCCACGGCAATGATGTTGTGGCTGTCGTGAGCAACGGTGGATGCAAGAGCACCGTGTTTGAGTCCAAAACCCGTTACAAAACCTATAGCCGGAGGTGTCGGCTGATACCGGTTCATTACCAGAATTTTAAGAATATCCCTTGCGGGATCGCTTACCACAAAGCCGTCTGTTAACGGAGTTTCTTTCAGGACAGCATCCGTAATCAGCTGTCCGTCGGATGCCGACTGTACGCGGATGTGTGTGCCAAGGGCAGGTACCAGCAGCATATCCGGGGTAACGGAAAGTGCATTGAAATGATTGGGTTCTTCCTCCTCAACGCGCTCGATCAGGGAGACGCCGTTTTCAGCTACTTTCCGGCCACCCACGTATGTCTCTAATACATTGAAATCGCTTAGATTATCAACAAGAATAAAATCGGCGGGATCTCCGGTTTGCAACAATCCGGCGTTGAGGCTGTAATGCTTCACCGGATTCAGCGTGCAGGCTCTGACCACATCCATAAAATTATATCCCATTTGAAGAGCCCTCTTTACGAGCAGGTTGATATGCCCTTTTATCAGGTCGTCGGGGTGTTTGTCGTCGGAACAGAACATCACCATTTCCGGGTGCGTATGCAGCAATCCGGCAAGCGCCTCAAAATTGCGTGCCGCACTGCCTTCACGGATCAATATTTTCATGCCGGCGCCGATTTTGTCGATGGCTTCTTCCATGGTGAAGCACTCATGGTCGGTACTTATGCCTGCCGATGCGTACCTGGCGGCGTCTTCTCCCAGCAGTCCCGGGGCGTGTCCGTCGACGGGCTTGCCGGCTTTTGCGGCTGCATTAAGCTTGGCCACCACCCCGGCATCGCCGTTGAGCACACCGGGATAATTCATCATTTCACTCAGGTAACCGATCTCCGGCCAGGAAAGCATTTCCTCCACCTCTTCGGGACCCAGACTCGCGCCCGATGTTTCGAAGGGCGTTGCCGGAACGCACGATGGAGCACCAAAGGTAAAGCGGAAAGGTACCTTTTGTCCGTTACGCATCATAAAGCGAACGCCATCCACGCCCAGGACATTGGCAATTTCGTGCGGATCAGAAACGGTGCCTGTGGTTCCGTGCACTGCAGCAAGGCGCGCAAACTCCGAAGGCAGAAGCATGGAACTTTCGATGTGCACATGTGCATCAATAAGTCCGGGTAAAATATAACGGTTGCCGGCTTTTTCAGCAGGCTGCACCGAAAGGATACGGCCGTCGAGGATGGTTAGCGTGGCCGGATAAATGGTTCCTGCAACCACATCAACCAGTTGTCCGCTCAGGGTGAAAGGCTTTGAAGGGGTATTCATAAATCGGGATTTTAAAGAAAAATGGCAATCTGCCTGCTTTGGTATGCAGAAAACAACCGAAACCGCGATGTGTTTACGGTTGCCTTACAAACGCCCGTTTTGTGCCGCTGTAATCGATTAGCTTTTTGTTCCTTATAAAGTTGATGAGCGACTGGGCGGTGATGATGTACAGGCTTTCACCTTCGCTGCTGCGCGAAAAGGTGTAGCTGCTGGCCACATAGCTGCTGACACCGGTATGATATAATTTTCCCGGGACGGGCTGCGATCCGTCGGGCAAGCGTATTTCCACGTCGGCAGCCATCCCCTCAGGATCGGTAATAACGGTGTATGTGATTCCGGAAGGGTAGAGGTCGATGGATTTTTCCCTGTTGTATGCGTTAATTATCAGCGATTTAATATCGTCGAGCGAAAGCATGAAGTGTATGAGTTCGTTGCCGAAAGGATCGAGCCGGAAAACATCTTTAATGGTAATATCGCCTTTGGGCAGATTGTCGGTCCGGATGCCTCCCTTGTTCTGGAAAGCAATTTCAAGTGGAGCGACAGAAGCCATGGCATCCGTTATCAGGCTGCCCAGTTCGTCGGATCCTGCGATATCGGCCACGGCAGTACCAATAACCTGGTTCAGCTCCGGATTGTCGTTATATTTTTCAACCAGAGCAAGAGCTTCGGCATTGAAGCCGGAATGGGTTCTTATATCCAGGTTACGTGTTTCCAGATGTGTAACCTTTCCGTTTGCCACTTTAAGGACAGCAATGGTTGCATGCCGCAAACCGGAACCTGCCTGCATCACCGGCACGTTGTTGAAAGTACGGGGGTTGGTAACCAGGGTGTGGGTATGCCCGCCAAGAATGATGTCGGGAAAAGGAAAGACTTCCGTTAGTTTTACATCGGTTTCAAATCCCAGGTGGGTGAGTGCGACAAATACTTCGCAGCTGTCACGCAGGAAGGCGTATGCCGGAGCTGTTGCAAGGGCATCGGTAAATGTAATTCCTCCGAGCCTGCTTGGATGGCTGTCGGGAAGTCCGGCTTCATTCAGCTGTATGAAGCTGATCAGCCCGACTTTAATTCCGTTTGCGAGGGTGATAATGTGGTAGGGCCTGAACTTCAGCGGACTGTCGGCAGTAGTATGAATATTGGCCGAAAGAAACGGAAATTCAGCCTGTTTCATCCGTTTCAGCAAGGTCACCTGACCATAATCAAATTCATGATTACCGGTGGCGGTGGCATCAAAGCGGGCAATGTTCATAAGCTCGATGATAGGATATCCCTTTTCGGGATACTGATCTACCACGGGATTGCCGGTAAACATATCGCCGGCCGAAAACAGAAGCACATGTTCGTGTTCGCTTCGAATACTGTCGACCAGTGAAATAAACTGTGGAAACTGATCGATGCGTGCATGCATATCGTTTACCGAAAGCAGTACCAGTGTCGTTGTATCGGCAGGAACCGGTGTGCCGGCCTGTACGCTGATCGTTAACGAATGGAATACAAGGGTTGCTAAAAGGAGGATGTTTTTAATCATGTCGGCCATCAAATTGTGGCTCAAAGATAAAAACTCTTTGCTCAGGTAGGAGCTCTCCGTCGGGTTCCAGCAAATTTCCGTATCTGTCGAATGCAGGAGGCAAAATTGCGGGAACATCCTGACGGGTAGTAGTGTAGTAAGCTCTGACAGCGTCCATTACCTTCGCGCCGCGGTAGATCTGGAATTCAATCTGGTTGATGAATAGTTTCATGAGTTTTCCCGGTATTTTTCACGTTCAATATTACGACAATATTTGTTTAAAGTGCAAGGATAAAAAGTTAAATCTGACAAGTTGATTTCAGCCATAAAAATTCATCTCCGGTTCTGTGAATGTATGCCTTGTCTGCCAGAATTGAATAATATGTAATACAAGCTGATTTGTTGGTATTGTTTAATAAATATGATTTTTTTTTGAACAAAAGGACGGGTTCTGCCGTTTATTTTCTCAACTTGTTTAATTGCACGGAGATGGTGGTTAACGCCTGCTCTCTGCAAACCTCAAAATTGATTCGGAAAATCACTGGTAATACTGATTATTCAGCTAATTGTTAACAAGTTGTAATACGATTATAGGGCAAAAAAATCGGAAAGCGGGTGTTAATTCCTATTTTTGCAGACGCTGCTGACGCAAGAATGCAGCAATAACTGAAAAAGCATGTCAGACAAAAATATACTTAAGGGTTTCTCTAAATTATCTAAAGAGGAGAAACTCTCCTTGATAGCCTCCCGTTTTACAATCCCCGGAGAAGCTGAATCGCTCCTGCGTTCGTTCTGGCACCGCGATGCGGATATGCAGAAGACGTTCGACGAATTCAGCGAAAACACCCTGACCAATTACTACTTCCCTTACGGAATTGCACCCAATGTAATGATTAACGGGCACATTTATATGGTTCCCATGGTCATAGAGGAGAGCTCGGTAATTGCCGCCGCGGCCAACAGTGCCAGGTTCTGGTCAGGACTGGGTGGGTTTAAATCCGAAATTATTTCAACCATCAAGAACGGGCAGGTACATTTTATCTGGAACGGAAACTTCGGGAAACTTCAGGCCGCATTTCCCGCCCTGCGCGAACAGCTTCTCAGGCGCACAGCATCCATTACTGCCAATATGGAGAAAAGGGGAGGAGGGGTTACAGGCATGGAGCTGGTGGATATGACCTCCAGACTTGACGGTTATTATCAGCTTTCGGTGAAGTTTGATACCCGCGATTCGATGGGTGCCAATTTTATAAACTCCTGCCTCGAAGAATATGCAGCCGGTTTGCGGCAGTTTGTGAACGAAAGCGACGAATTCGGGGGAGAACCTCTGCAGGTTATCATGGCCATACTGTCGAATTTCACTCCTGAATGCGTGGTTCGTACCTGGATGGAATGCGACGTAAAGGACTTTGCCGGCATCGATGAAACGCTCAGCGCGGAAGAATTTGCCTGGAAGTTTGAAAAAGCCGTTCAGATCGCTTCCGCGGATGTGTATCGTGCTGCAACGCACAATAAGGGAATTTTTAACGGTGTGGATGCCGTTGCTCTGGCTACAGGAAACGACTTTCGTGCCATTGAAGCCTGCGGACATGCATGGGCGGCACGCGATGGTAAATACCGCAGCCTTACCGAAGTGAGCATACAAAACGGGCGATTCCACTACAGCCTTACGCTTCCCATAGCCATCGGAACCGTGGGCGGACTTACTTCCCTTCACCCTATGGCCAGGTTTTCGCTTCAGCTTCTGGGAAATCCCGGAGCCCCCGAGCTGATGCAAATCGCCTCAGCCATTGGCCTGGCAAATAACTTCGGAGCCGTAAAATCGCTGACCACCAAAGGTATTCAGGTAGGTCATATGAAAATGCACCTGCTCAATATCCTGAATATGCTGCTGGCCGATGAGCAGGAAAAATTACGTGCGGTTGAATATTTCAAGCATCATAAAGTGTCGCACAATGCGGTTGCAGCCTTTCTGGCATCGATTCGCAACGGCGTTTCACCTTACAACTAAACAATGAATATACCCTGGAACGGCTTTGCAAGCGGAAAGCTGATGATCACCGGAGAATATCTGGTGCTGCACGGTGCTGCTGCCCTGGCCGTTCCGCTCTATGCCGGACAGCATATGCAGGTTGAGCCGGGTCCCTGTAAACAGTGCCTGGAATGGGAAGCCTTCGATCCTTCCGGACTTTGGTTATCCGTCTCCTTCAGCCTGCCCGGCTTCGGAATCGTAAAAGCTTCCGATACTGTTCTTGCATTCAAACTGCAGCGCATGCTGAAAGCGCTGGCAGAGCTGAAACCGGATTTCGAAATTTCTGCTGCCGGGCTGAAGGTGGTAACCCGTCTCGATTTCATCAGAGAGTGGGGGCTTGGAAGCAGCTCCTCCCTTACATCGCTCCTGGCAGCCTTCACGGGTGCCGGTCCGATGCAGCTGCACCGGAAGATATCCCAGGGCTCCGGGTATGATGTAGCCTGCGCTGCCGCTGATGGTCCCTTGATTTACCGTATCGTTAACGATAAGCCGGAAATCCGGCCACTTGTGTTTTGTCCTCCCTTTGCCGGTAAACTGTGGCTGGTGTATCTTGGAAAAAAACAGGATTCGGGTGCCGAAGTGCAGAGGTTCCTGCAGATACCAAAAAAAGGCCTTCTGAATGAAGCAGAAGAAATCAGCCGGATAAGCGAAAGCATAGCCGGTGTCACCGATTTTGAACATTTTACGGCATTGCTTAAGCGCCACGAGGAGATTATGTCGAAGCTGCTGAACGCGGAAGCTGTGCAAAAGCGGCTTTTCAGCGACTTCGGCGGTGTGGTGAAGTCGCTCGGTGCCTGGGGCGGCGATTTTGTATTGGCAGCAGGAGAGGGCGGTCGTGAAGAAATCGAGTATTATTTCGGCTCCCGAGGACTACATACGGTTATTCCCTTCAGGGAAATGGTCAAAACAGGACTTGTTGCGACAGCTACCGAACCATCAAAAAGTACCGGAATATGAGTAATACGGCATTCATCCCCGCGCAGGGACTTACGTCCTGCTGGAAGAGTCCTTCGAACATTGCTCTTGTTAAGTACTGGGGAAAACACGGGCAGCAGCTTCCGCGCAATGCTTCGTTAAGCATTACCCTCGATCAGGCCTATACCGTAACCCGTGTCAGGGCTGTTCCATCAGCCGATCCCGGGAATGGTCCGAATCTGTCCTTACGCTTCGAAGGGGAACTGCAAACGGCTTTTGCCGCCCGTATCGGGGAATTTCTGCGTTCGGTCACACCATGGCTGGAATATCTGAAGGATACAGATCTCTCTGTTGAAACAGGGAACAACTTTCCGCATTCGGCCGGCATCGCTTCCTCCGCTTCCGGGATGAGTGCCCTGGCTCTGTGCCTCTGCTCGCTTGAAGCCCAGATTAAAGGAGAGGATGAAGAAAGCCCGGAGATGTTTCGTAAAGCCTCGTTTATTGCCCGAATAGGTTCGGGAAGTGCCTGTCGCTCGGTATACGGTGGCTTTACCGTATGGGGCGTACATGCCGATGTGCAGGGCTCTTCGGATGAATATGCCATACCGCTCGAAAATAAGTTTCAATCCGCTTTTGGAGTACTTCACGACTCCATTCTGATCGTGGATCCTGGGACAAAAAAGGTTTCGAGCCGGGCAGGACACGGACTCATGAATGGTCATCCCTATGCTGCACTTAGATTTGAAGAGGCTGGTAAAAACCTTAGCAAGCTGATGAAAGCCCTGGAGTCGGGAGACTGGGATCTTTTCGCCCGGATTACCGAACACGAGGCACTCAGTCTGCATGCCATGATGCTCACATCCGATCCGTGGTTTGTACTGATGCATCCCAACACCCTTCGAATCATCGAAGAAACGAAGAATTTCAGAAAACAAACGGGAGCAAAGGTTTGTTTTACCCTCGACGCAGGGCCAAACATACATCTTATCTACCCCGCTGCGGAACTTGAACTCGTGTTACCGCTCCTGAAAAGCCTTGAACCCTTCTGCCATAACGGTCAGCAAATTCACGATACCATTGGGGAAGGACCCGTCAAATTAACCTGCAGATAAACATGAAAAATAAATCCGGGATATTTTATGCCAAGATCCTGCTGTTCGGCGAATACAGCATACTGTGTGATTCCATGGCCCTCACTATTCCCTATACCCATTTCAGGGGTGAGCTAAGCTTTATCAGCGAGGATAAATACACGGACTACGACTTCGCCGTGAGCTCAAACCGCATGCTCAGGGAGTTTTCTGTCTACATCCGTTCATTAAAAGAAAAGGAAACCCTTCTTTGCGATTTTGATGTGGATGCGTTTGACAGAGACATACAAAACAGTCTGTACTTCGAATCTACCATCCCGCAGGGATATGGGGTAGGAAGCTCGGGTGCGCTGGTCGCTGCCTTGTATGAACGTTATGTAGCGGGTCACGTTTCGGGTGCACGGCGGCTGCCCAAACACGAAGTGCTGCATCTGAAAGAGGTTTTCGCACAGCTCGAATCCTATTTTCATGGCACCAGCTCGGGGATGGATCCGCTGAATTGCTACATCAAGCATCCGCTGCTCATCCATAACCGCAAAGATGTGTGCATGGTTGGAATCCCAAGGAATAAGCACGACAAAAAGGGGGCCATCTTTCTTATCAATACAGGCAGCCCCGGGAAAACCGGACCCCTGGTGAATATGTTCCTGGAGAAATGCAAGCTGGATGAATTTGGCAAGCGGGTAAAAAATGAGATGATACCTCTGAACGATGCCTGTATCAAAAGCCTGATCAAAGGTGAAACCGCCCGATTTTTCAATACTCTGCGCGATCTTTCAGGATTCCTTTTCGATAACCTGGAACCCATGATTCCCGAAGCCTTTCGCAAGATATGGCGCTACGGACTTGATACCCAGTCGTATTACCTGAAGCTCTGCGGCTCCGGTGGCGGCGGTTTTCTGCTGGGCTTTACCGAAGACTACGAAAAAGCCAAAGAAGAACTGCACCGCCAGCACATCGACATCATTCCGGTATACAAAAATCTTCAGGACTCGGATTACCGAGTGGAGTAGAGAATGCAGATTTTATAACATTCGCATGTCGGGAAGTCCGGATTGCGTATTGCCTCTGGCGGAGTACCTCCGCCCGATGCAGATTTAGTTCCCACTGCATATGTATGTAATTTATAATCAGGATATTGGAATATCATTTCTGTAACTTAACCCGCAAATCGCGGGATTTCCACCTATATTAATTTCCGTATCGCGCAGCACATTTCTACCTTGCGCAGTTCTCTGCTATATTTGAGCGGGAACTTGTATCTTTGACACGCCAAAAACCTTGCAGAAACGTTTCTGCCTTTTTCTTACATCCCATCTAATCCGGTTGCAGATGAATAAAATTGCAATGGTTGACCTTAAGCGTCAATATGAAAAAATCAAGCCTGAAATTGATCAGGCCATTACGGAAGTTATTAATTCCACTGCCTTTATCAACGGTCCCGCCGTGAAGTCGTTTCAGGAAGACCTGGAGCAGTATCTTGGGGTCAGGCATGTAATTCCCTGTGCCAATGGTACCGATGCCCTGCAGGTGGCCATGATGGCTTTGGGGCTGAAGCCCGGTGATGAAGTGATTACAACCAATTTTACGTTTATCGCAACTGCTGAGGTCATCGCACTGCTGGGCTTTACCCCGGTTGTGGTGGATGTGGATCCAGATACCTTCAACATCGATCCCGAAGCCGTTCGCCGGGCTATTACTCCTAAAACCAGGGCTGTGGTTCCCGTTCACCTGTTCGGTCAATGTGCCGATATGGATGCCATCATGCAAATCGCTGCTGAATACAACCTATTTGTAATTGAAGATAATTGTCAGGCAATAGGTGCTGCCTATACTTTCAAAAACGGAACCAGGAAAATGGCAGGAACCATCGGGCACGTCGGCTGCACCTCCTTTTTCCCCAGTAAAAATCTTGGCTGCTATGGCGATGGCGGCGCAATCTTTACCAACGACGACGATCTGGCAAAACAGCTGAGAGTGGTTGTAAATCACGGCATGACCGTAAGATATTACCACGATTATGTGGGCGTCAACAGCCGGCTCGACAGCATACAGGCCGCCGTGCTGAAAGTAAAGCTTGCCCGTCTCGACCAATATGCCGCTGCCCGCAGGAAAGCAGCCGATTATTACGATCGCGCCTTCAGCGGACATCCCGCACTTAAGATTCCGGCCCGCTTCGAACGCTCAACCCACGTTTTTCATCAATATACCCTCGTAACCAGCGGCATTGACCGGGCTGCACTGCAGGAGTTCCTGACATCCAGAGATATCCCTGCTATGATTTACTACCCTGTACCCCTGCATATGCAGAAAGCGTATCTCGATCCGCGCTACCGCGAAGGCGATTTCCCCGTTACCGAACACCTTTGCAATACGGTAATCTCCCTGCCCATGCATACCGAACTTGATGAGGAACAGCTGGAATATATCACCAAATCGGTGCTCGAATTCGTTAACCGATAATAATCAATGCCCCGCGGGTAAATCCTGACAGGGTTTTGCTTAATTTAGAACCCATAACCGGCCGGAAGCGCTGATTGCAGAATTACTGCCGTCCGGAAAATTTAATACGAAAGTTGCGGAAACTCTTGACAGTTAATGGATTGAGCGGCTTTCACATTTTTTTATGCCGGGCGTTCCGGGCCAATCCGTCCGACACGGCACAGAGCCTGAGTGATTTTTATAATAATCACCATTACAGCATCTTAGTTCATTTATACGTTCTGGTGTTTTAGTGGCGGTTCCAGCGAAGATTATTTCCCGGACAATAATGAATACAGAATTATGGAAAACACGTATTATGTACACGAAACGGCCGTCATCGATGAAGGCTGTGTTATCGGGAACGGATGTAAGATCTGGCACTTTTCTCACCTTATGAGCGGATGTGTTCTGGGTGAAAACTGCAATCTCGGCCAGAACGTTGTTGTGTCGCCCGGTGTTGTGCTGGGCAATAATGTGAAGGTGCAGAACAATGTATCCATCTACACCGGCGTTACCTGTGAAGAAGACGTATTTCTGGGGCCGTCGATGGTGTTTACCAATGTGGTAAATCCGCGCAGCGCCGTTGTACGCCGAGGACATTACCTGAAAACCACGGTCCGGAAAGGGGCTTCCATCGGAGCCAATGCCACCATTGTTTGCGGACACGATATCGGTGAATATGCTTTTGTGGGTGCCGGTGCCGTTGTTACCCGGCCCGTACCTGCCTATGCACTGGTAGTTGGAAACCCGGCCCGGCAAATCGGCTGGATGAGCGAATACGGACACCGCCTTGAATTCAACCCCGAAGGCCTCGCCATCTGCCCCGAAAGCGGAGAAACCTACAGGCTGGAATCGGGTAGCGTACGGAAATCAGAAAAAGCCGGATAACATATTTTTAACAGATGATATAACACCGCTTACGGGCGGTAAACAGAATAAAATTTAACCGATAGGCAGAAATGAAAATACTCGTTACCGGCGGTGCCGGATATATAGGTTCGCATACCGTAGTGGAGTTGCAGCAACAGGGATTTGAAGTGATAATTATCGATAATCTCAGCAACTCCAGGGCTTCGGTGATCGGACGCATTGCTGCCATCACCGGCATCACACCTGAATTTCATCAGTTCGACCTTACAAGCAGAGAAGCATGCCGTACCTTCTTTGCCACCCATCCGGGCCTCGGTGGCATTATACACTTTGCTGCCTTCAAGGCGGTGGGTGAGTCGATGAGCGCACCACTCATGTATTACCGCAATAACCTCGATTCACTGATGAATATCCTGGAAGGCATGAAGGAGTCGGGTTGCGGAAACCTGGTCTTCTCCTCTTCCTGTACGGTGTACGGACAACCCGACGAGCTGCCGGTAAAGGAGACTTCACCCGTTAAGGAAGCCTGGTCGCCTTACGGCAATACCAAGCAGATGTCGGAGCAGATCATCCGCTTTTCCGCTGAAGCGCATAACCTCAGCAGCATCGCCCTGCGTTACTTCAACCCGATCGGAGCTCACGAATCGGCACTGATCGGAGAACTTCCGCTTGGAGTACCCAACAACCTGGTGCCGTTCATTACCCAGACGGCTATAGGTATCCGAAACGAACTGAGTGTTTTCGGCGACGATTACAATACGCCAGACGGTACGGCTATTCGCGATTACATACACGTTACCGATCTGGCCAAAGCCCATGTAACTGCTGTTAACCGGCTGATCCGGAAAACTTCAGAACAGCCTTTTGAAGTCTTTAACCTTGGCACAGGCAACGGCTACAGCGTTATGGAAGCAATCAAATCGTTCGAGCGTGTGAGCGGAAAAAGCCTGAACTATAAAATCTGCAGCCGCCGTCCCGGTGATGTGGAGAAAGTATGGGCCGATACCAGCTATGCCAACCGTGAGCTGGGATGGAAAGCCGAAAAGTCGCTCGATGAAATGATGGCTTCGGCCTGGAAATGGGAATTGGCACTGGCCGAAAATAACGAACTTCTTTAACCTTATACGTATGAAAACTATCCTTATCACCGGTGGCGCCGGTTTTATCGGCTCCCATGTTGTCCGGCTTTTCGTAAAAAAATATCCTGACTACAAAATTGTTAACCTCGATAAGCTTACCTATGCCGGCAATCTGGCCAATCTCCGCGATGTGGAACCGAGTTCCAATTACGTGTTCGAAAAAGCCGATATTACCGATGCGGAAACCATAGCATCCCTGTTTGTCAGATACCGTTTCGACGGAGTAATTCACCTGGCTGCCGAATCACACGTCGACCGCTCCATCTCAAATCCCATGGAGTTTATTATGACCAACATCGTTGGAACCGTAAATCTGCTGAATGCTGCCCGTGAAGCATGGAAAGACGACCGGGAGGGTAAACGGTTTTATCATATCTCTACTGACGAGGTGTACGGTTCGCTGGGTGCTGAAGGTAAATTTCTGGAAACCACACCCTATGACCCCCGCAGTCCTTACTCGGCAAGTAAGGCCAGCAGCGATCATCTGGTCAGGGCTTATTTCCATACCTATCACCTTCCGGCAGTGCTTTCCAACTGTTCCAACAACTACGGGCCCTATCAGTTTCCCGAAAAGCTGATACCTCTGTTTATCCATAACATACGAAACAACAAACCCCTGCCGGTATACGGTAAAGGCGAAAATGTGAGAGACTGGCTGTACGTTGAAGACCATGCCCGGGCCATTGACCTGATATTCCATAAAGGAAGAGAGGGGGAAACATACAATATAGGCGGCGACAACGAATGGCAGAATATTCTTCTCATAAAAAAATTGTGTGAAATCATGGATCAGAAGCTGGGCCGCCCCGCAGGAGAGTCACAGAAACTGATCACTTACGTGAAGGATCGCGCAGGACACGACCTCCGGTACGCCATAGATGCTGGTAAAATTAAAAGCGAACTGGGCTGGGAACCAGGCATTAAATTTACCGAAGGTTTTGAAGCTACCGTTGACTGGTACCTGGAAAATGAAGGTTGGCTCAACGATGTAACATCGGGAGATTACCAGAAGTATTACGAAGAGCAGTACGTAAAAAGGAGGTAAGGCCTAAAAATTGGGTTTGCTGCCGGGTTCGTGCGGTAATTCTGTCTTCGTCCCGGGTTGAACTTATCCGGCCGGCCGGTGGTATTCTTCTGAACCCTAAATTCAAACGGAATGAAAATCAGTGCACGAAATCAGATAAAAGTGTTGTTGCCGGAATAAAACCCGGTGTGGTTACTGCCCGCGTAATTATCGATATCGGCGGCGGAAACAGGCTGAGTTCCGTTAATACAATGGAAAGCATGGAGGACCTGAAACTGAAACCGGGCGATACGGTGTAATCCATCGTTAAATCAACCGAAGTAATGATCGGGAAGGACTAATCATCTGCCCATCCTGGTTGTTAATAAATAAAGT
>DJVU01000015.1 GCA_002441345.1 Bacteroidales bacterium UBA6248 | reverse complement strand
AAGCGATTTTAATGCCCACTAGTGAAATAATAACAATGCTAAACGCCGGCCTATTTAGGCTTTAGCGTAATATACGGAATCAGCATCTCCTCCATGGAAATACCGCCGTGCTGGAAGGTATTGCGGTAGTAGTTGACGTAATAGTTGAAGTTGTTTGGATAGGCAAAAAAGTCGGTATTCCGGCAAAAAACGTAGTTTGAGCTGACGTTAGTTTTGGGGAGGAAGACATCGGCCGGGTTTTTAACTTCAAAAACCTCCTTTTTGCTATAGCTCAGGCTGCGTCCTGTTTTATACCTAAGGTTGGTATTTGTGGCCTTATCGCCTACAATTTTTACCGGGGCATCCACCTTCACAGAGCCGTGGTCGGTAGTGATGACTACGGGGATTTTTTTCTCTGCCAGATACCGGATGATATCGTAAAGAGGGGAATGCTCGAACCAGGAAACGGTGATGGAGCGATAGGCAGCCTCATCGTCGGCAAGTTCTCGTATCACCTCCATTTCGGTCCGGGCATGCGAGAGCATATCCACAAAATTATAGACAATGGCATTGAGCTTATTGCCCATGAGATTCGGGAGACTTTCAACCAGTTTACGCCCGGCAGACAGTGTCAGAACTTTGTTGTAGGAGAATTTAATATCCTTGCCGTAGCGGCGGAGTTGTTCGCCCAGAAGCTCTCCTTCGAACTGATTTTTTGTACCTTCCTCATCGTCGTTCACCCAGTATCGGGGGTATTTTTTTTCGATCTCGGTGGGCATAAGTCCCGAAAACATTGAATTACGGGCAAACTGAGTCGTGGTAGGCAGAATGCTGCAATATATTTCGTCGCTTTCAACGCGGTAGAGTTCCGAAATAATCGGCTGAAGCATCTTCCATTGATCGTAGCGAAGGTTATCGATAAGGATGAAAAAGAGCACCGGTGCTTCATCGAGCAGAGGCATCAGTTTTTCCCGGATAAGGGTATGCGACATTACGGGACGGCCGGCACTGCTGCGACCGTTTATCCATTCAACGTAATTGTTTTCAATAAATCTGCTGAAAACCTGGCCTGCCTCATCTTTCTGCATTTTCAGCACATCCATGATTCCCGTATCGTTCGAGCGTGCCAGTTCAAGTTCCCAGAACACCAGCTTTTTATATATTCCGGTCCACTCATCGAACGTAAGCCGGTTGCTGATTTCCATACCGATGTTCCTGAATTCCTGCTGATAGCTATAGGTTGCTTTCTCGCTGATAAGCTTTTTATTCTCCAGATTCTTTTTAAGGCTGAGAAGGATTTGTTTGGGATTTACCGGTTTTATCAGGTAATCAGAAATTTTTGAGCCGATGGCATCTTCCATTATGGCCTCCTCCTCGCTTTTCGTGATCATAACCACCGGTATTTCGGGGAAGGCATTTTTTATCTGGATCAGGGTTTCAATCCCTGAAAGGCCGGGCATTTGCTCATCCAGAAAGACTATATCGAAATTCTTGGTTTTCAGTATTTCTATGGCTTCCACCCCGTTGTTGGAGGTATGCACCTCATACCCTTTATCGCGGAGAAACATTATGTGTGGTTTCAGAAGGTCAATTTCGTCGTCAGCCCAGAGTATCGTTATATTTTCCATGTCGTAAATGTGAATTGGTGTGGTTTTCCGGCAGGCGGATTATTATTCCGTATTTTTGCGGGTCGGATATACCCTGTCAACATAATGCCGGGCGGGGTGTTTTATTATCCGGCAGACAGTTAAATTAACATTTTTTCGCTTTTACAAAGATACTTGAAAACCGTGAGTCAGGGATTTCGCAACAAAAGAAAAATCGTGAACGATCCGGTACACGGGTTCATCACGATACCTTCGGATCTGCTTTTCGATCTGATTGAACATCCCTGGTTTCAGCGGCTGCGGCGCATCCGTCAGCTGGGCATGACCTCTTACGTATATCCGGGGGCACTGCATACCCGGTTCCACCATGCCCTGGGAGCCATGCATCTGATGCAGGAAGCCATAGATACCCTCCGGATAAAAGGTTTTATTATTACCGCCGAAGAAGCGGAAGCCACACTGGCGGCTATTCTGCTGCACGATATCGGTCACGGCCCGTACTCCCATGCCCTGGAACACAGCGTTGTGGAAGGAATGCGTCACGAAGAGCTTTCCCTCCTGTTCATGGAACGCCTGAACCGGGAATTTCAGGGCAAACTGCAGCCTGCCATAGAGATATTCACAAACCGCTACCCGAAAAAGTTTCTGCACCAACTGGTTTCGAGTCAGCTGGACATGGACAGGCTGGACTATCTGAAACGCGACAGCTTTTACACGGGGGTTTCGGAAGGGGTTATCAATACCGAGCGCATCATCAAAATGCTAACGGTGCATAACGACCAGCTGATGATAGAAGATAAGGGAATTTATTCCATAGAAAAATTTATCGTTGCCCGCCGGCTTATGTACTGGCAGGTATATTACCATAAAACGGTGGTTGCTGCCGAAAGCATGCTGATTAACCTTCTGAAGCGGGCAAAATACCTTGCCGGGAAAAACGAAGAGCTGTTTGCCAGTCCCGCCTTAAGCCTGTTTCTTCGCAAACCGTTCGGCAGGGAGGACTTTCAGGAGAACGAAGGCTTGCTTGAAGAGTTTGCCAGGCTCGACGATTACGACATTTTCACAGGAATAAAGGTATGGGCATCACATCCCGATTTTCTGTTATCGATGATCAGCCGGGCTATGGTCAACCGCCAGCTCTTTCGCATTGAGCTGAGCGATACGCCGTTTCCGGAAGAAAAAACACGCAATCTCCGGCGGGCTGTAAGGGAAACCTGGCCAGAGGCCGGAGAAGAGGCTACGGCATACCTGCTAACCAGTGGAGTGATCACTAACAACGCATACATCCCCGAACACGATAAAATCCATCTGCTGTATAAAGACGGGAAGGTGAGCGACATAGCCGAATCGTCGGACCAGCTGAACATCTCAGTACTTACCAGTGCTGTATCAAAGCACTTCATCACCTACCCCAAGAGCATACACGAAATGTGATAACTGCCCGATCCCCTATCCGGAGGGCGGGAATAACAGCAAAGACCGTCGCTGGCTGCAGGCATTGCCCCAATTTTGCGCTTCGCGCTGTTGGTAAGGGAATATTTTATAACTTGCGAAACTTTTCAATAATACGTTGCCTTATTACTAAAGACCTGTTTAGCAAAGGCTTAAATTATTTAAATTAAATTACTGCCACCAATCTGAACCTGATGAAATTTACCGCCAGGGAAATTGCTGACCTGATCAGGGGTACCGTTGAAGGGAATCCTGACATCGAGATACATAAGTTATCCAAAATCGAACAGGGGGAGCCAGGCTCCATCTCGTTTCTGGGAAATCCCAGGTACACCCATTACATTTATCAGACAAAGGCATCGGCGGTGATTGTAAACCGCGATTTCAACCCCGAGCAGCAGGTAAGCTGTACGCTGATCAGGGTGGATAATGCATACAATGCTTTTGCAACCATGCTGGAAGCATACAATAACCTGACATCGAAGAAAACGGGAATGTCATCCCATGCTGCAATAGCCGGATCGGCAGAAATCGGAGATGACTGCTACATCGGGGATTTTGTAAGTCTGGGCGAGCACGTAAGAATTGGCAAAGAAGTTAAAATTCACCCCAACACCAGCATTGGTGATAACGTGGTGATCGGCGACAATACTACCATTTATTCAGGAGTCAGGATTTATAACGACTGCCACATCGGCAGCAACTGCACCCTGCATTCGGGTGTAGTAATCGGTGCCGACGGATTTGGTTTTGCCCCGCAAACGGATAACCATTACGCTAAAGTGGCTCAGATAGGCAATGTAGTGCTTGAAGACAACGTTGAAGTCGGCGCGAATACCACGATCGACCGGGCAACCCTGGGTTCTACCATCATCCGCAAAGGAGTCAAGCTCGACAACCTGATTCAGGTTGCTCACAACGTGGAAATCGGAGAAAACACGGTAATCGCTGCCCAGACGGGCATTGCCGGATCAACCCGGATCGGTCGCAATTGCATGATTGCAGGTCAGGTCGGCATTATTGGCCACCTCGAAATTGGAAACGACGTGAAAATTGCCGCTCAATCGGGAATCTCAACAAACCTGGCCGACGGTGCAATCGTAATGGGAAGTCCGGCTTTCGATATCGGCATATACCGGAAAGCATATGTTTATTTCAGGAGCCTTCCAAAGCTGGTTGACCGGCTTTCGGCACTGGAAAAGAAACTCAAAAGCTGAGATCCGGGTATCTCTATATTATTTACGAATTTACAAAGTATTGCACAACAGTACTTTGATACAATATTGCAGAACACAAATTTGTACTAACTTTGTGCCCCATGTCAGAAAAGCAGAAAACCCTGAAAGAGGCGGTTACCATAACCGGAGCCGGCCTTCATACGGGCAGGGAAGTCACCCTGACTTTCAGACCCGCCCCGGAGAATCACGGATTCAAATTTCGTCGTACCGATTTGCCGGATCAGCCGGTAATTGACGCCGATGCCGACCTTGTCACCGACACTTCCCGCGGCACTACCATCGAGCAAAAGGGCGTGCGTATCAGCACCATCGAGCATGCTCTGGCGGCTCTAACAGGTATGGATCTCGACAACGTAATGATCGAACTTAATGCACCGGAGACTCCAATCCTCGACGGCAGCTCGAAATTTTACACGGAAGCCATCCGCAAAGCGGGCATCAGGGAACAGGATGCTGAGCGGGTTTACTTTAAGGTAAACGATGTACTCCGGTTCTCGGATCCCGTCAAGAAAACCGAAATGCTCATCCTTCCCGACGACACATTTAAGGTATCGGTGATGATCGACTACGAAACGCGGGTACTCGGCACCCAGAATGCACATATGAGTCACCTGAATGAGTTCGAGGAAGAAATAAGTCCGTGCCGGACGTTTGTATTCCTGCATGAGCTCGAGTACCTGATTAAGAACGACCTTATCAAAGGCGGCGACCTGAGCAATGCCATCGTTTTTGTAAACCGTCTGATCAGTCAGGAAGAACTCGACCGGCTTGCCACCTTCTTCAACAAACCAAGGGTGGAAGTGCTGAATGAAGGCATCATTAACAACCTCGAACTTTATTTCAACAACGAGCCTGCCAGACACAAGCTTCTTGACGTTGTAGGCGATCTGAGTCTGATCGGTACGCGCATCAAAGGCCACGTTATTGCCAGCCGTCCGGGCCATTTTGCAAATACCAGCTTTGCCCGGCTCATCAAACAGCATATCCGCAAAGAAACCTCTCAGGACCAGTCGCCAAAGTATGATCCGGCGAAACCACCTCTTTACGACATCAACGAAATCAAGCGCTTACTGCCGCACCGTCCGCCCTTCCTGCTGGTTGACAAAATCCTGAGCATGAGCGAAAGCGATGTTGTCGGACTGAAGAATGTTACCATGAATGAAGGCTTTTTCGTCGGTCACTTCCCCGACGAACCGGTAATGCCCGGCGTATTGATCATCGAAGCCATGGCACAGACCGGGGGTATATTTGTACTCAGCTCGGTACCGGATCCTGAAAATTACATCACCTACTTCATGAAGATTGATAACGTACGTTTCCGTCAGAAAGTAGTACCGGGCGACACGCTGATCTTCCACCTCGAGCTGCTTTCACCATTCCGCAGAGGCATCAGCCATATGCGCGGAATAGCCTATGTAGGGAATAAAGTAGCAGTTGAAGCCGAACTTATGGCCCAAATCACAAAAAAAACCGTCTCCTGATATGAATCAACCATTAGCCTACGTTCATCCGCAGGCAAAAGTCGCTAAAAATGTTGTGATTGAACCTTTCGTCAACATCGAAAAAAATGTTGAGATCGGTGAAGGCACCTGGATAGGGTCGAATGTCACAATTATGGAAGGGGCCAGAATTGGGAAAAACTGCAAGATATTCCCCGGAGCCGTCATCTCGGCAGTGCCGCAGGATCTAAAGTTCGACGGAGAGGAAACCATTGTAAGAATAGGCGACAATACCGTAATCCGGGAGTTTGTTACCATCAACCGTGGCACCAAAGCAAACTGGGAAACGGTAGTCGGCAACAACTGCCTGCTTATGGCTTATGTACACATTGCACACGACTGCGTTGTGGGTAACAACGTAATTCTGGCCAATGCAGCCACTCTTGCCGGTCACATCACCATCGACGACTATGCAATCATAGGCGGACTAAGCGCAATACATCAGTTTGTAAACATCGGCTCTCACGTTATGATTTCCGGAGGATCGCTCGTTCGCAAAGACGTACCCCCGTTTACCAAAGCCGCTCGTGAGCCGCTTTCGTATGTGGGCATCAACTCCATCGGACTTCGCCGCAGAGGATTTACGGCCGAGAAAATCAACGAAATTCAGGATATCTACCGCTACATCTACCTGAAGGGCAACAACGTAACGCAGGCGCTCGAATACATCGAAGCAAATCTGCCGGCAACTTCCGAGCGGGATGAAATTATTTCGTTCATCTCGAAATCGAGCAGGGGAATTATGAAAGGTTATCTGAAAAACGCCTGAGAAGTATTTACTAACATTTTTTTTGAACGAGACCGGTATCCAGCGGAAACGGTCTTTCACCGCCACATGCCATGCTGACTGTAACACTGGATAACGCCGGCAAACAGTACAATCATACCTGGATATTCTCAGGTCTGAGTTCCACACTGACTACCGGTCAACCGCTTGCCATCCTTGGATCCAACGGATCGGGGAAATCAACGCTTCTTCAAGTAATCGCATCCGCCATAATGCCTACTTCAGGAACCATAACATACAATCTGCGGGGAAGCGATGTACGTCCCGAGCAGGCATTCCGCCTTATGGCCATTTCCGCGCCCTATATGGAACTGATCGAGGATTTTACCCTCACCGAAATGATTTGTTTTCACCGAAGGCTTAAGCCGTTGATGCGCAATATGAGCACTCCGGAGCTTATCCGCATTCTGGAGCTTGAAGACAGCGCAGGCAAAGCCATCAGGTACTTCTCCTCAGGAATGAAACAGAGGGTGAAACTGGGACTTGCCATTATGAGCGACACCCCTGCCCTGCTTCTCGACGAACCGGTTTCAAACCTCGACCACAATGCCATAGAATGGTTCCGCAACCTGCTGGAACAAAACACCGCCAACCGTCTTGTGGTTGTCAGCTCCAATTCGGTAGCTGCAGAACACGATTTCTGCCGCAGCGAAATCCGCATGGAAGACTACAAGAAGCATTCAGCTGCACTCAACAGCCCGGTATATATCTGAAACCATCTGATCTCTCTGCCGTTTCATCAAACGCAATAGTAAGCCGGCAATAAGGGTGAAGTCGTAGATTATTTTGGCTATTTTTGGGGAAACTGACGGGGTCATCCCGTTAAATCCCAAGTATCATGCCGGCACATGCTAATCCTGCGGGTAAACACCGCCGTTTCTTCATCATCGTTTTTCTGTTGTTCTGCGTTGTTCCCCTTCCGGCGATAAAGCTTCGCGCACAAGGTACCGGGCAGCCCGTTTTCAGTTCGGCCGGATTTTTCAGTGTTGAAAACAGCGGCAGAACGGTTGTCTCCATGAACCCGGCATGGCGTTTTCAGAAGGGCGACTTCTCCGGTGCACACCTTCCGGAATATGATGACAGCAACTGGCAGGTCGTTTCATTACCGCACGGAACCGATATTCTACCGGAAGAGGGCAGCGGAGGGGTAAACTACCAGGGCATCGTTTGGTACCGCAAGCATTTCACGCCGGAACCCGGTACGGAGGGAAAGAAACTCATTCTTCATTTTGAAGCCATCATGGGCAAATCGGAAATATGGCTGAACGGAACACTGCTCCGCAAACATTACGGTGGTTTCCTGCCGGTAGTTGTGGATATTACGGAAGAAATCCTTCACGGAAGGCCCAATCTCCTGGCCGTGAAAGCCGATAACAGCGACGACCCCTCCTATCCGCCGGGAAAGGCGCAGGACATGCTCGACTTCGCCTATTTCGGCGGCATCTACCGCGACTGCTGGCTGGTGAGCCACAACCGGGTTTACATCACCGATACCGATCTGGCCTCAGAGGAAGCCGGCGGCGGACTCTTTATTTCGTTTGATGATGTCAGCGATGCCAGAGCCCGCATTAACCTGAAGCTGCATCTCAGGAATGAGTCGGGCAGCCGCTTCCGCGGGAAGGTAACCTGCCGGCTTGAAATGCCCGGCGGAAATACGGCCGTGGAAAAGACAATAAAGGTCGTGCTTCCTGCTGATGGGGCAGATCACTTCAATGTTTCTCTGGAGCTCGGGAATCCGGCACTCTGGTCACCAGAGAAGCCTTTTCTGTACCACCTGGTGGTAAGCCTGAGCGATGGAAAGGGAAGGACCGTCGACGGTTTTATGCAGCGCACCGGCATCCGCAGCATAGAATTCAGGGGCAGTGATGGCTTTTGGCTGAACGGCAAACCCAGGCCGCATCCGGTAATCGGAGTAAACCGGCACCAGGATTTCGCCGGGATAGGCAACGCCCTCCCAAACAGCCTGCACTGGCGGGATGCTAAAAAGATAAAAGATGCCGGTTTTGATGCCATCCGGAATGCTCATTACCCTCAGGATCCCGCATTTATGGATGCCTGCGATGCGCTGGGACTGCTGGTAATCGTAAATACCCCCGGCTGGCAGTTCTGGAATGAAGACCCGGTGTTCGGCGAACGCATCTTCAGCGACATCCGCAGGATGATACGGCGCGACCGCAACCATGCATCGGTTTGGATGTGGGAACCCGTTCTCAACGAAACCTGGTATCCGGAGGACTTCGCACGGCAAGCCGGTGAACTGGTAAAAAAAGAGTATCCGTATCCCTACTGCTGGACCGTTTGCGATGCCGAAGCCCCCGGCAGCGAACATTTTCCGGTTCTTTACGCTCATCCGTTCAACGGCGACAGGGATCGCGCACTTCAGCATACCGATCCGGGAAAGAGTTATTTTACCCGCGAATGGGGCGATAACGTGGACGACTGGAACTCGCACAATTCACCCAGCCGGGTACACAGGAGCTGGGGTGAGTCTGCCATGCTGGTCCAGGCAGTGCATTATGCATCACCTCCCTACGTTTATACCAGCCTTAACACCCTGCACCAGGTGAGTCGTCAGCACGCCGGAGGATGCCTTTGGCATGTGTTTGATCACAACCGCGGATACCATCCCGACCCCTTCTATGGCGGCATTATGGATGCTTACCGGCAGCCGAAAACCTCGGCTTTCATGTTCAGATCGCAACGCAGTGCCGAAGTATCGGGTCCCATGGTATTCATCGCGCACGAGATGACTCCCTTTTCGTCCGGCGATGTAACGGTGTACTCCAATTGCGAATCGGTAAGGCTTACCTTCTGCCAGGGAGGGAAAACCACCGAACTCTTTCCCGATTACCGGACTTCATCACTTCCTCATCCCCCGCTTGTTTTCCGGGATGCATACAACTTTATGGCGGATAAGGAACGTTCCATGAATGGACGGCCGGAGGAGGTATTCCTGGAAGCGAAAGGGCTGATTGGCGGAAACGTCGTTGCAACCCACAGAGTGATGCCTGCACGCCGTCCTGCACAGCTCCTTCTGTTTGCGGATGATGAAGGAATTCCCCTGCGGGCCGACGGATCGGATCTGGTAACGGTAATTGCTGCCATTACCGATGAGAACGGAACCATAAAACGACTCAATAATGCAAGCGTGAAATTTGAAATCGAAGGAGAAGGAAGTCTGGTGAACGGCAAAAAGCCCGTCAGGGCAAGCTGGGGTACGGCTCCGGTACTTGTAAGGGCTGGACTCAGACCCGGGCCCGTAAAACTCAGGGCATCGGTAACCCCTGAAGGCACACACACACCGGTTTCGGCCGTGCTGGAAATTAAAACGGAGCCATCGCAGTATCCGCTGCTTTATGATGAAATGGAAGCCAGGCAAATAGTGCAGAATCCCGCAGAGTCAGTAAAAGAAATCAATCCCGGCCGGGATTCCCTAAAACTGGAAAACGAGCGTCTGCGCCGTGAACTCAACCAGCTAAAGCTTAAAGAGGTGGAAAGGCAGCAGAAAGAGTTCGGTGAAAAACCGGAATAATGAAAGACAATACATTTATCGGATCAATGAACCAACAGAGGCAACTAATGCGATTCTATTTGCTGTTAGTACTAGCTCTGGCGAATACACATTTCGTGAATGCTCAGGAACCACTCACACTGTGGTACGACGCTCCGGCAGGCAGCTGGATGCGTGAGGCTTTGCCGGCAGGCAACGGCTACATGGGTGTTATGGTTTTCGGAATTCCGGAAGAGGAGCACATCCAATTTTCAGAGGGTTCTCTCTGGGCCGGAGGTCCCGGATCGGGTGAACGGTATAACAACGGACTTTCGGAGAATGCTCCCGGTGCATTAGATACCGTCAGGAAACTACTGGTGCAGGGACTGACAACTGAGGCGGAAGTTTTTATGCGTGAGCACCTCACCGGCAAAATACATCCCCGTCCGTACCTAAGCTTTGGTGATTACGGTGCGCAACAGGCCATGGGAGATATTTATGTTGAAACCGGGCATATCGCAGAACCGGGATCCTACAGGAGGGAACTAAACCTGGCTGACGGCCGAATCCGCATTTGCTACCGTGAAGGAAAAACTACACATCAGCGCATCGTCTTTGGCTGTTATCCGATGCGGACGATGGTATACCGCTTCGAAAACGACCGGCCCGGAGGCTGCAATTACCGGATAAGACATACCTCTCCCCATCACACCGACAGTCTTTTATTCTGCGATCGGACACTGATGTATTACGGACAAGTAAACGACAACGGAATGGCTTTTCTGAGTTCGCTTTCGGCAGAAACCGATGGCATTGTAACGTATCTGGATGGAATGATTGGTGTTTCGAATGCCACATTCCTGGTTTTAAAGCACACGGCGCATACGGCATACAAAAACGAGTATCCGGAGTACCGCAATCCGGAATGGGAAAAAGAAGCCCTTGCCTGGACAGAATCCCTGAAAAGGACAGACTATGCAATGTTGGAGCGTATGCAGAAGGAAGATTATCAGCATCTTTTCAGCAGGGTTTCCCTTAATATTCATGGTCCTTCGTACGATACAATTCCGACCGGACGGAGGCTTGAAGCCCATGCCCGGGGGCAGGAAGACCCTCAGATTGTGGTTCTGATGTTTCAGTATGCACGCTATCTGATGATATCGGCATCCCGGAAAGGAGCACTTCCAATGCACCTGCAGGGGAAGTGGAACAACAGCACGGATCCGCCATGGGCATGCGATTACCATACCAACATCAACCTGCAAATGGCATACTGGCCGGCAGATGTCACCAACCTTTCAGAATGCCATCTGCCTTTGTTTGACTATCTGCAGCAGCTGGTTATTCCCGGCTCGAATACTGCCCGGCATTTCTACGGATGCAGGGGATGGGTGGTGCACACCATGAACAATGCATTCGGCTACACAGCCCCCGGCTGGGATCTACCCTGGGGACATTTCCCGGCAGGGGCAGCCTGGCTTACCAGGCATATGTATGAATATTTTGAGTTTACGGGAGATACTGCCTTTTTGAAGCAAACCGCGCTTCCGCTGATGGAGGAGGCAGCTCTTTTCTGGATGGATTACCTGAAGCCGGGACCGGGAGGCTGTCTGGTTTCCTCCCCATCCTATTCACCAGAGCACGGGGGTATTTCGCAAGGGGCATCCATGGATCATCAGATCGTACGCGATCTGTTCAACAACATCCTGAAAGCCTGCCAGGTACTGAATATCGATGAGTGTGAAACCGAATCCTTCCGCAAGATTCGTGACAGCATTGCTCCTCTTCGAATCGGACGCTGGGGGCAGCTGCAGGAATGGCTGGAAGATACAGACGACCCGGGAAGCAGGCACCGTCACGTTTCACATCTTTTTGCCCTTTATCCGGGCCGGGAAATCAGCATTACAGGCACACCCGAACTGGCAGAAGCCGCCCTCACAAGCCTGCGAGCCAGAGGAAACGATGGCACCGGATGGTCACTCGCATGGAAGATAAACCTCTTTGCCAGGCTTCAGCAGGCCGATACTGCCCTTGCACTGATCCGAAAAATCCTGACACCCGTTGAGGAAGAATCGGTGCAAATGGACAAAGGAGGCACCTATTCCAACCTGCTGAGTGCCCATCCGCCCTTTCAGCTTGACGGGAATATGGGACTGGCAGCAGGAATCGCTGAGATGCTGATGCAGAGTCATGAAGGAATAATCCGCTTACTCCCCGCCCTGCCCGAAGCCTGGCCGTCGGGAAGTGTATCGGGATTGAAAGCCCGCGGCAACCTTACAGCTGAAATGAGCTGGAAAGACGGAAAGCTTACAGAACTTACCCTTCTGGGTAAACCCGGACAATCCGTAATGGTTTCATATGGTAACAGGATCTTACGGGAAATACTTCCTGACAATGGAATTTTAAAATTTAATCCCGTACCATAATACTCCTGAAGTTGAATTATGGGTATGCATAAGCCGTTTACCGCGATATTATGCCATACCGGAACAATCTGAAGAGGATAGCCCTGCCTGTTTGCAGACACCGCAGAATTCACGTATGTTTGCCTGACAAACCAATTTATGCAGATATGCGTGCGAACCGCTTCCAGTATGATTTTTTTGTGCCGTCTCTGATTACCTTCATCCTTATTATCGCTTTTACCAGCGGGTCGGTGACGCATGCTTCCGGGGCAGGGTCTGCAGTGACGGCCAGGCTGTTTCTAAAGAAAGTCCCCTTATTCACCGACAGAAGCAATCGCGGCATCATTACTCTGGAGGTATCCAACGTCAGTGCCGGAAACATTTTGAAGTCATTGAAAATCAATTACTCCCGCGGCAGCCAGGTGCACATCATCGACTCCATCCTGGTTTACAAACAGGAATCCGGAAGCGAGGAAACGGCTGGCAATAAACTTTTTGCGGTTACAGATAATGCAGCAAAGCGGTTTGCTCCCCTTGCCGGGATAAAAGCATCCGGGGGAAACTGCATCTGGTATTTCGAATTCATCCTGAAACACGGAGTTAAACTTGATCAAAGTTTTGAAATAGAATCTGTTGATCTTGTATATTCGGAAACCGGCAAGCTCCGGATTCCATCCGGAACCACGTTCAGGTACCGTCCGGCGCTAATACTCAGAGGTGCTGGTCAGGACAACGTGCATACCTACCGTATCCCCGGACTAATTACAACAAATGCAGGCACACTGATAGCCATATACGACATCCGGTACAACAACAGCAAAGACCTTCAGGAAGACATCGACATCGGCATGAGCCGCAGTACCGACGGCGGACAAACCTGGGAGCCCATGAAAGTGATACTGGACATGGGAGAATGGGGCGGCAAACCGGAACGTCTCAACGGCACCGGCGATCCCTGCATTTTGTACGACCATTTCACAGGCACCTTATGGGTGGCCGCCCTTTGGATGAGCGGTTCGCACCACGATAAGATGCTCTGGTGGGACTCAAAACCCGGAATGACACCCGAAGAAACCGGGCAGTTTATCCTGACAAAGAGTACCGACGACGGAATCAGCTGGAGTGATCCGGTAAACATCACCCCGCAGATCAAGGACCCTTCCTGGCAGCTGCTGCTGGCCGGTCCGGGAAGAGGACTTACACTAAGTGACGGAACGCTGGTATTTCCGGCACAATTTAAATCCGATCTGGGCAGCAAAGCCCTGGATGGCGGTCAATATACCTGTCAGTCGACTATAGTTTACAGCACCGACAAAGGTAAAACCTGGCAAACCGGCGCAGGTGCCAAACCAAATACTACCGAGGCACAAGCCGTTGAACTGAGCGACGGTAGCATCATGCTGAACATGCGCGACGATCTCAACCGTAGGGTAAAAGACGTGGGAAACGGCAGGGCGGTAGCAATAAGCCGCGATCTGGGAAAAAGCTGGGAGCTTCACCCTACATCAAATCATGCGCTGATCGAGCCAAACTGCATGGCCAGTCTGATATCGTGCAACATACAAACCGATCCTAAAGCCATCCCTGTGCTGTTGTTTTCCAACCCGGCACATAACTCCGAACGCAGGAACATGACCCTGAAAGCAAGTACGGACGATGGAAACTCATGGCCCGAAGCATTCCGGATATTACTGAATGAAGAAACCGGATTTGGTTACTCTTGCCTAACGGTAACGAAAGACAAGTGTGCAGGAATTTTATATGAAGGAAACCGGGAATTGTATTTTCAGAAAATACCATTAAAGGAAATCCTTCGCAAACAATAAGCCAGTCAGCAATGTTCTGAAACACCTTCTTTAAAATCCGCTACGTTCCGGATAGCAACGGACAATGCGACGAATGGGCACAATCTAAATTAATGCCTGTTTTTAAGCATTAACTGAAATGCCAGATCCGACGAAAGCCATTCTTCGGCAATCAGCGAATCCTCAAGGCGGGAAACCAACATCTCTTCCCATCTAATCTTTTTACCAGATGCCGGGATGCCACGAAAAACAGCCCGGTGTATACCACTCAGGGTACGTTTCCAGGTTATCAGATTTCCGTTTTCGGAAAGCATTTCGGTCTTCAGGACTTTTATTCCGGAAACGGATTTCCGGAGTCCGGTTATATACTGCCGGATAAACTTCCGGCCGTTATAGGTTTTACTTCCTGCATGAGCAATATAATTTTCCGGGAAGAGCTTCCCCGCTGCTTCCGTATTGCCTTTCACGTAAAGCTCGTCCAGAGCCGTCTGCAATAAATTAAATCCGGTCATTGCCAGTTTCTTTTTACGATTAACGCCTTTAAAAATAACTATGTTTATGCCAGCATACGCATTCCGGATTCGCTTCAGCAGCCGAATCTCCGGTCACCCGGAGGAAATTTATGTATTCAGTGTTTTGATCATGGTAGCGGAAATTCCGTCGGAGCTGAGGGTCTCAAATCCTGCCTTTTGGTACATCCGGAAGGCGTAGTTCACCTCATCCACGCTGAGCGACACCTGTTTGTATCCCCTGTGGACAAGGCATTCGAGCATTTCACCAAGCAGCAGGGCTCCGATGCCTTTGTTACGATACGGCGGAAGAACCGACATGCATATCTCGGGTGTTCGGGCATCCACAAAACCATATCCCTTCCTGCTTTCCGGAAACAAGCGGATCCATACCGCACCAACCGGCATTCCTTCGTATCCGGCAATAAGGCAGAAGTCGGCTTCCTTTCCAAAGTCCGTGTAGTAAACCGCCAGTTCCGGACGCTGAATTACCTCTCTGGCCGGACGTTCAACACCTTCCGGAATAAAGATTGCCTCATACAGAAATTCTTCCAGAAGGATGTACTCACCCGGAAGGATTTCGCGGATTACTATGGATGGGACTATATTCATCACATGCTCCTGTCAGCGATTTGTGTTTATAAAAAAGCGAATTAAAAGGCACCTCACTACCCGTCTGAAACAGCTTTTATTGATTACATAGGAGTATTATTACAACGAAAACCTCTATTCCTTATATACGATGTCCGGCAAGGCTTTTTTCATTTCATCCACTACTTCGTTGGCTGATTTGTTTTTTGCTGAATAATATATTTCTTTACCGTTAGTTTTAGTAAATAATATAATTGGTTTATTGTCTGAATTCAGTATCAGTTTCACTATTTCTCCATTTTTTTTCTTAAAGTAACCCTTTTTTATTGTTCCAAGATCAAACCCATTCGTTTTAAAAATGATTTCCGGTAAATGATTTACTAGTTCAACATTTAGAATCTCAGATGGATTTATTATTTCTCCGTAACTTCCCCGTAATTCTATCCTGGAAGAATTAATAACCAGCTTATTTTCCCTGAATGCATAACCAATAAGTCCGATAACAAAGAGAAGTGTACCCGAAAGGAATAGTACAGCTGCCTTGTTCCATTTTGAGCTTAATCCATTTGATTTTTTTGAACTGGACACAACAAAATAGATATAAGCAATAACCGGATAAACAGCTATAAATATAATACCTGCATTTTTGCTGATAAAGCAGGTCAGAGCAATCCCAGACACCAGTAAGGACACTCCGAGAAAAATATGAAAATTACGAAAATACGGAATGTACGCTTTAATATCAACTTTCTTTCTGTCTTCGTCACGCATAGTGTTATATCCGGAAAGGAGATATTTTGCATTTTTTTCTGTAATCACAAATCCAATTGCAACATACAGCAGGCTCATTCCTGTTATCACATAAATCATAAAATAAATTTTTACATAGTTTATGAATAGTATAATATATGCGCGGCTCTTCCCATCCTGCAGAAAAACCTTTAATACCTGTGAAAAGCCACCACCTCCTCCGCCGGCTTCCTGATTTTCTTTCGCAAGGAATACCCATCTTCGGGATATCCCAGGGTAATCAGCAACCCGATCTGCCTGCCGGCCGGGATATGCAGCAGTTTCTGCAGTTTTTTCTCGTCGAACCAGCCGATCATACACGTACCCAGTCCCAGTTCAGCGGCTTGCAGGCAGAAATGTCCCGCAGCTAAACCTATATCGATAAGCGGCCACTCTTTTTTCTTTACCTGCATGGCCAAACGGGTATACCAGCGCGCCTTTTCGATGACAATCACCACTATAACCGGAGCCTGGACGGTAAATTTATTGATCAGCTGTATATCGGAAAACGTTGCCTTTGCCACATCGGTGCGCAGCGGATCCTCGTCAAGCACGATAAATTTCCATGGCTGGGAGTTGCTAGCAGAAGGGGCCATTCGGGCGGCCTCAAGGCAGGCTGCAACTGCTGAAGAATCAACGGGAGTGGCGGCATAACGGCGAACGCTCTGCCGTGTATGGATGAGTTCGGAAAATGTCATAGAATTTCAGTTTCTGTTGCAAATTTACACATTAACCAACGGATTATTTCCTCTTTGCGCATTTAACGGCCTGCATCCTTAAAATGACCAATTCCATTCGGCAATGCAGAATCGGGCTGTTTTATATCTGAATAATCTCGTACTTTGTATACAGGAAAAACAATTTTATCATGAAACGCATTGTCATTGTATTCGCCACCATACTGTTGTTTACGGCCGGCTGCCAGGGCAGGACCGAAAGCAACACCAACAACGGCATAAGTCCTTCAGCCATACTCAAATCCATAGACCGGGGCAAGCCTGTTGTTGTCAGCAACAAAATCATAACCGGCGACCTTGATTTCACCTCGGTGAAAAGCAGGACAATATACAGCTCTTCGGGCGAGACTGCCGGTATTGGGGTGCCCGTTACCTTTCTCAACTGCATCTTCATGGGCAGTGTAAGCTGCAATTCGGTAAACGGCAACCGCAGCGTCAACACCCGGTTCGAATCAACCCTCACCTTCGAAGCCTGCGATTTCAGAAAGGATGCCGACTTCAGCAACAGCACAGTTACAGGGGATGTGAACTTCACCGAAGCAGTCTTCCGCGAAAAAGCATCGTTTAACAACATACATTTTTATGGTAAAGTATCCTGGTTCACAGGCATTCAGGCGGAGCAGGCTTTCAGCATGCAGGAAGCACTGATTAATGGAAGCGCCGACTTCTTCAAGGCTTCCTTTGCAGGAAAAACATCGTTTCAGGGCTCCGACTTCAGGGGTACAGCACGTTTCAGTAACCTGGATTGCGTCGGAAGGTGCGATTTCTCGCTGGTACGCTTTCGCGACGATGCCCAATTCTCCTATGCTCGCTTTGCCGGCGGGCTCAGCATTCTGGATTCCCGATTCTCCGGAACTACCTTCCTGAATAACGCCGGATTTGACGGACAAACCATCATCAGCGGCTGTATTTTCAACGGAATGGTTAGTTTCGAGAAATCGGCTGCGACTTCGGGATTCGATCTGAGCAACAGTTATTTTATGAACGGCAGGCCAAAAACCGGAGGACTTATGATCAGTGATCTGACGAAACTGAACACCAGCGGAACGAAATTTGCAGATCCCAACGATCTGACCCCGTTAATTGCAGAATAAACCAATATTTCCAAACGATGAAACTGAGGATAAAAAAAGCCGCCATCTACGGAATTGCCATTCCCATGCTGGCCATTGCTGTCTCTCCCTTTGCCCTTACTTCCTGCCAGAATGAGGACGTTAACGAATTCCTTACCGAGCTTCTGGTAGGTGTGCTTGCCAGCTGGAACGCCCAGGACGAAAATCTTGAGGAAATACCCCAGGATATTGTAATCAATGAAAACACCGGAGGTTTACCAACGGCAACAGACCTCAGCAGCAAGTTTCCCCCCATTGGCGATCAGGGTAAATACGGAACCTGTGTTACATGGGCTGTAGGCTACAATATGAAAACAGCTCTTAACGGAATCGACAATCAGTGGACAAAAACACAGCTTGCCCAGGCATCCAATCAAACGAGTCCGCGCGACCTCTTCCTTGCCATTCCTTCGTCTCAGAAAGGCAGCAACTGCAACGGCACCCAGTTTGAATCGGCCATGGATCAGCTGATAGTCCGGGGTGGCGCCTCGCTGGCATCTGCACCCTACACCAATCTGGGCGACTGCAGCGAAACACCCCTGCCGGCCTGGAATCAGGAAGCCGGAGAAAACCGCCTGGTTAACTACCGTAAGATTGCCGACAAGAACAATGCAGCCAGCATGACGGTCGAAAATTTCAAGGCATATCTAGCCGAAGGCAGACCGGTGGTGATAGGAGCCAGGCTTGGCGACCGCTTCATGCAATGGAAAAGCAGCGCGGTTATCGACTACGACACCTATCTTAACCCCGGCATGCAGCATGCCTACCATGCCATGGTAATGTCAGGGTACGACGACTCCAAAAACGCATTCAAACTGATGAATACCTGGGGAAGCACCTGGGGAAATGAAGGAACAATATGGGTAGATTACGACTTCTTTGTCCAGAGTTTTTGTGTTGCCGCTTTTGTCGCCCAGAATAAAACCGATGTAAACATCTCATCCGGACAGGTAGGCAACGAGAACATATCCGAAGGACTGGACGTTCTCGCCTGGAACCTCAGGGATGAAGACAATCCCGGATCGCAGGATCCCCTGGACCGTCAGATAACCTATAATGTATACAACTCAGGCACCCAAACCGTAAGGGCATCCTCGCGCTGGAGCATCCTGTACATGTATTACAATGCTTACGACGCCAACGACTACGACATCATCATTCACGACTACTATACGAATGAGTTCAGCACCACACCCGGCGACAACCAATACTGGCCCGACGGCTACGGCATTGCCGGCAGCTGGTGGAATTACATCGATGTACCCTCGGCCCAAAGCGTGGCCGGAGCCCTCTATAACGATCCGGAAGCCGACTTCCTTTTCACTTACAGCATGCCTTCCCACCTTAACGGGAAGTACTACCTTGTGCTTCTTGCCGATGGATTCAACGATCTTAGCGAAGTAAACGAAGACAACAACTTCTTTTTCTACAGCAAACCCGATGGAATGCCGTTCGACTTTGTAAACGGGGTAATCCAGGGCGAACCTGTTGCCAAACAATCTGGTGCCAGAAAAACTCCGGGCCTTTTTGCCAGTACCGAAACACAAACGCTTGTTTCTCCCTCAAACCCGAACACCTATTCGGCCGGTGAGATAATGAAACTCATCAGCGACCGGAGAAGCAAGGGCGAACTGCAGCGCAAGGCTTTACAGTACAAATTCAAAAACAGTGCACGCCAAAACGGGAAAAGCAAAATCTGAAGCCTGAAACGTACACCTGATATGCTCTGATAAATTGCATACGTCACTTTAACAAAATAAAACGCCTGTAATTTTCTCCTTTGTGGTTAACTTTGAAAAAAACGATTAAAAACCAAAAATTTATCATTATGGCATCAATTGCAGATATTGAAGGAATCGGACCTGTTTACCAGGAAAAACTGGGGGCAGCCGGCATAAAAACCGTTGAAGGATTACTAAAAGAGGGCGCTTCGAAAAAAGGACGCGTGGCAATAGCCGCAGCAAGCGGAATTGACGAAGGAAAAATTCTTGACTGGGTTAATATGGCTGATCTTTTCAGGATAAAAGGCATAGCCAGCCAGTTTGCCGAACTGCTTAAAGCTTCAGGCGTTGATACCGTTAAAGAACTGAGAAACCGCAATGCAGAGAACCTGCACGCAAAACTCGAAGAAGTGAATGAAGCAAAAAAGTTAACCCGTGTTGTTCCTTCGCTCGACAAAGTTGCCGACTTTATTGAACAGGCAAAAGGTCTTGAACCTATGGTTACCCACTAAACAACTGCTTGTGATTGTTTTTCCAGAAAGCCCGGTTTACGCCGGGCTTTTTGCTTTCAATGCACACGATAAACCATGAAGACCTATGGAATGGACTATTTTATACGCTCTCGAAAATCATTTCAACACCCCGTATTTAAAGACATTAACCGTACGAAGCCATCCGGATCAGGAATAAAATTAAAAAATAATTAACATTGTTTATTATTTTAATAGTATTACGTTATATTTGCATCGTTAAATTGAAAACTATGACACCTAACAAAGAACTTCAGGAGCAGCGCATGCGTGGATATTTTAAAGATGCCACCCGCGAAATACTTAAAGGAGAAGGCTTAAAAGCCCTGAGCGTACGTTCCGTTGCCGAGCGGGCTGGTTATTCCTTTGCAACGATGTATAACTATTTCCGCGATCTCAACGAGCTCATTTTCCTTTGCGTCAACGATTTTATGGAAGAATGTGAGACCCTGGTAAACGAAGCCGGCACAGAAATGGAACCCGGCAGAGACCGGCTGAAAGTGCGCGTGAAAGCCTACATCTCCTACTTCACCCAATATCCGGGAATTTTTGAGTTGTTTTTTGTGGAAAAGATGAACGATATCGGCTCAAAACACCCGACAGCACGAACGATTTATGAATTTTCCGACCGCTTGTTCGGGGAAGACGTAGCTGCGCTTACCGGCAAACTTCCGGATACAGAAAAAATCAACAGGGATATACTCGGCAATCTTCGCCATTCGGTGACGGGCATGTTGCTTTTTTACAACAACAGACTGCAGCCGGGCGATTACAGGGAGTTTATCGCTATTGCTCTGCGACAAACGGAACTCTGCCTTGCACCGGCATATGCATAGGGTATAGTTCTCCATCCGCAGATATTCGGAATTAACACGTTCCCGGAAATCCGGCAAACGTCAGATATTTTTTATGAAGACACAAAAACGGGACCTGTGAAAGTCCCGTTTTTTGTTTGCATCTCAGGATTATTTATACACCTGATTCCGAATCAGTCAGAATCCGCAGTTATTTAATCAGTCCGGTCGTTTTCATGCTCTGCTCAATGCGTTCCCAGGTACGCTCGATGTCGTTGTCGAGACCCACGCTGTAGCGTACGAGTCCTTCGCTGAGTCCCATTTTGCGCTGAACATCCTCGGGAACTTCGCTGGAGGTACTTTTTCCGGAATTGCTGAAGAGCGTTTTGAAGTAGCCCAGGCTGACTGCCAGATAACCTACGTCGTTGAGTTCCATATCTTCCATCAGGGCAGAGGCTTTTTCGGCAGTAACCAGATCGATGGCTATCATTCCGCCATAGCCGTAGCCCGGATTCATCATCGATTTCAGCAACTCATGGCCGGGGTGAGAGGGCAATCCCGGATAAATGGTCCGGAGACCTATGGCAGCAAATTTTTCGGCCAGGTAAGCAGCGTTATGGCTGTGTTGTTTCATCCGGATATGCAGAGTGTGAAGATTTTTAAGTATGGACGAGGAACGGAACGGGTCGAGTACCGGCCCCAGTAGCATGGCTGTCCCGTCGTTAACATCAATAAGGGAGTTGATAAATTCGTTGCTTGAGCAGATGGCACCGGCAACGCAGTCGTTTTTACCGTTAACGAATTTGGTCAGGCTGTAAACCACGATGTGTGCACCCAGTCTGGCCGGGCTTACGATCATAGGTGTAAAGGTATTGTCAACAACAAGCTTGATCCCGTTTTTATTTGCGATACCGGCGAGACTTGGGATATCGGAAATCTGCAGCAGCGGGTTCGTCATGGTTTCGGTGTAGATGAGCCGGGTATTGGGACGAATGGCTGCCTCTACGGCTTTCAGGTCGGTAATATCGACAAAAGTTACCTCAACTTTGAATTTCTTCAGGTAGTTGGCAAGGAAAGCAAAAGTCCCTCCGTAAGTGGTAACGCTTGAAACGATATGATCGCCGCAGTTAACCAGGTGAAGGATGGTGGAAGTTATAGCGCCCATTCCGCTGCCGGTTACCCAGCCAGCTTCGGTGCCTTCCATGGCAGCCATGGCATCGGCCAGATACTTGTTGCTGGGATTCCAGTGCCGTGAATAAAGAAAACAACCTTCCGTTTCACCATGAAACGTATCGGTCATAGTTTTTGCCTGCATGAACGTAAACGTTGCAGAATCGCAAACGGAAGGATTTACATCGCCAAACTCGCCGAACTGACGAAGGTCCTGAAGCTGGCTAGCCGGATCAAATTTCATAATGGTAAGATTTTAAGGTGAATATCATAATTGAAAAACTTCGTTTCGGGTATCGTACAAAAATATCAGTATTATGTTATATTTCAGCAATAACTAACATCTTTACGTAAAAAAGCAGAGATTATTTAAAATCCATAAGCTATATTCGTATTTTTGCTGAAATATTTGATTATTACCTGCTAAATATGGCACACAACTTTCATCTTGACAGTCTCGACCGGAAAATCATCCATTTTCTGGGCATCAATGCCCGTATGCCGTACACCGAAGTTGCCCGCCGCTGCAAGGTTTCGGGAGCTGCCATCCACCAGAGGGTAGCCCGCATGGAAGAAGCCGGAGCGATTTCCGGTTCGGCACTCCGCATGAATCCGCGGGGGCTGGGTTTTCACACCTGTGCGTTTATTGGCATTCAGGTAAATTTAACCACCAATTCCACCCACGACGAGGTCTTTCAAAAAATCCGGATGATTCCCGAAATTGTTGAATGTCACCATATATCAGGGAAATACTCGCTTCTTGTAAAAATCTACACCCGTAACAACGAGGATCTGAAGCGGGTAATTGTGGAGCAAATACAGTCGATCCCCGAAATAACGTTCACGGAAACCTTCATTTCCCTGGAAACCGGCTTCGAGCGGAATCTGCAACCCTGACCAGCTTTATACAGAGGTGAGCGGGCTTCGGACAAACAAAACCACTTCCTGCTTGTTGAAGCCCTGTAATTTTCTAACTTTGCAAAACATTAAAACATTTCATTCATTATGAATTTTGACCTTATTGTAATCGGCTCAGGCCCAGGCGGATATGTTGCCGCCATCCGGGCTTCCCAACTTGGGATGAAAGTAGGTGTTGTTGAACGTTCCGAACTGGGCGGCATTTGTCTCAACTGGGGATGCATCCCCACCAAGGCACTGCTGAAAAGTGCCCGGGTTTATGAATACGTCAGCCATGCCGCCGATTACGGGATCACCCTTGAAGGGGAAGCAAAAGCAGATTTTGAAGCCATCGTAAAACGCAGCCGCGGTGTTGCCGATGGAATGAGCAAAGGAATACAGTTTCTGTTTAAAAAGAATAAAATTGAACTCATCGCCGGTACCGGCAAACTGAAACCAGGTAAAACCGTTGAAGTGACCGACGCGGAAGGCAAAAAGACGGAGCTGCAAGCCAGTCATATCATCCTTGCAACCGGTGCCCGCTCACGCGAGCTGCCCAACCTGAAACAGGACGGCAAAAAAATCATCGGTTACAGGGAAGCCATGAACCTGCCCAAACAGCCTGCAAGCATGGTAGTTGTAGGATCAGGCGCCATCGGATCCGAGTTTGCCTATTTCTACAATGCCCTCGGAACCAAGGTAACCCTGGTGGAGTTTATGCCTAATGTTGTTCCCGTTGAGGACGAAGAAGTTTCGAAACAACTGGAACGGAGCTTCAAGAAAGCCGGCATGAAAGTCATGACCTCTTCAACCGTTGAATCGGTCGACACTTCAGGCGATCTGTGCAAAGTTACCGTCAAGACAAAAAAAGGAGAAGAGATCATCGAAGCAGAAATCGTTCTTTCTGCCGTAGGCATAAGCACTAACCTGGAAGGTCTCGGACTTGAAGAGACCGGTGTCAGCATTAAAAACGGCAAGGTGGAAGTAGACGATTACTACCGTACAAACGTGGAAGGCGTTTATGCCATCGGCGATATTGTCGGCGGTCCTGCCCTGGCGCACGTTGCATCACACGAAGGTATGATCTGTGTGGAAAAAATTGCCGGAAAGCATGTTGAGCCGCTCAATTACGGCAACATACCCGGGTGCACCTATACTCACCCGGAAATTGCTTCGGTTGGAATGACTGAAAAAGCTGCCCGTGAGGCCGGTTACGATATCAAAGTCGGCAAATTCCCGTTCTCTGCATCCGGAAAAGCAAGCGCTGCCGGTGCAAAAGAAGGGTTTGTGAAGGTGATCTTTGATGCAAAGTACGGCGAATGGCTGGGTGCACACCTCATTGGTGAAAATGTAACCGAATTAATCGCAGAAGTGGTGGTAGCCCGCAAACTGGAAACTACCGGCGAGGAGATCATCAAATCGGTTCACCCCCACCCCACTATGTCGGAAGCTGTTATGGAAGCTGTTGCTGCTGCCTACGATGAAGTAATTCACATCTGATACACCGCAGAGGGGCTGTTTTCTTTTCCGGCTGCAGGCCGGGATTTAATCAGCCCCTTTGTTTTCTTAATTGCCCTTATGGAAATAGTGCCTGCTGAAATTCCCGATGTGCTGATTATCAAACCCGGTGTTTTCACCGATGAGCGCGGGTATTTTTTCGAATCTTACAACCGCGAGAAGTTCGCTGCTGCCGGCCTCGACGTTAACTTCGTTCAGGACAACGAAAGCAAATCCATGAAAGGCGTATTGCGCGGGCTGCATTTCCAGAAACCGCCCTTCAGTCAGGGCAAGCTGGTACGTGTTATGCGCGGGGCGGTACTTGATGTAGCCGTAGATCTCCGCAGCGGATCGTCATGGTATGGCAAATGGGTAGCCATAGAGCTGAACGATACAAACAAATGGATGTACTGGATCCCGCCCGGATTTGCGCACGGATTTCTGACACTGGAAGACGATACAGTATTTTTTTACAAGTGCACGAATGTTTACAACAAAGCGTCCGAGGGCAGTGTGCGCTGGAACGATCCCGACCTGAACATCCAATGGAATTGTCCCGATCCTGTTCTCTCGGCCAAAGACCGTGAGGCTCCCCTCTTCCGTGAACTGGGCCCCGTTTTTACCTGAGCTTTCCGCCAAACCACGCTGCCAGGCATACACAATAACCGGAATCCGGGATGCAGTGCATATTCCGTCTTTCCTGCCTCCGGAAATAAAAAAATTATACGAGGAAACGCAAATCAGCGTTTATATCCGTAAAGAAACACTTAATGAAATTTATGAAACGGAAATATGTTATCCCCTTTTCAATCCTGATCATCGCTTTATCGGCCGGACTTGCGGCACTCAGGCTGACCGGTTCCGGTGAAGAGANNGGAGAAGAAGTACCCCTCGACCAGTATTTTGTTCGGGAATCCCTCGACCGGGAGCTGCTGGTAAATACGTACTGGCATTCAAACACCATTCTTATGCTGAAGCGGGCCGCCCGCTTTTTCCCGATGATGGAAAAAGTTCTCCTTGAAAACGGCGTACCCGACGACTTCAAATACCTGGCATTAATAGAAAGCGGGCTTATGAATGTTGTTTCACCCTCGAATGCTGCCGGTTTCTGGCAGTTTCTCGACAAAACCGCCCGACAGTTTGGCCTGGAAGTCACCGATCAGGTGGATGAACGATATCATGCACAAAAAGCGACGGAAGCGGCCTGCCGGTATCTGAAAAGCGCTTACAGTCAGTATGGAAACTGGGCCCTTGCCGCTGCTTCCTACAATGCAGGCATGGGACGCATCTCGCGCGAGAAGGAGCGGCAGTCGGCTGTCGACTTTTACAATCTCTACCTGAATCAGGAGACCTCGAGGTACATATACCGGATCCTGGCGCTTAAACTCATCTATGAAAATCCAACTTCTTACGGCTTTTTCCTGCGAAACCGCGATCTGTACCCGCCGGTTCCCACCTATACGCTGAGCGTTGACACCAGTATTGCGGATCTGATTAACTTTGCAGCCCGGAACGAGGTGAATTATAAAATTCTTAAAGAATTCAATCCCTGGCTAAGAACCGACCAGCTTACCGTCGCAAAGGGAAAGAGTTACAGCATCGAACTGCCGGAAAAAGGGTATACTTCAGTACAAAAGCTGAACCGCGGGATAAAAGACGGGGATGCGATCTTCAACGACCGCCGGCCCTCCCTCCCGAAAGAGAACTAATACAGCATGGCTATTAAGGAAGTCAGTAGTTACATCGCAGAACCAGCAACAACAGACCAGGCAAATCCGGAGCTGCGCGTTTACGGCGCCAGGGTTCACAACCTTCAGAATGTCGACGTTGCAATACCCCGTAACCGCCTGGTAGTAATCACCGGACTTAGCGGAAGCGGAAAGTCCTCTCTTGCCTTCGACACCATTTATGCAGAAGGGCAGCGCAGGTACATGGAGACTTTTTCGGCTTATGCCAGGCACTTTATTGGCAACCTGGAAAGACCCGACGTTGACGAAATTAACGGACTTAGTCCGGTAATTTCTATTGAACAGAAATCAACATCGCGCAACCCCAGATCAACCGTAGGTACCATAACCGAAATCTATGACTTTCTCAGGCTGTTGTTTGCCAGGGCATCGGAGGCTATATCCCCGGTTACGGGCAACCCGCTGGTACGATATACCGAGCAGCAGATCATCGAACTAATACGGGAAGAGTTTGCCGGCCGCGACCTGCTGATTCTTGCTCCGCTGGTAAGAGGCCGGAAGGGACATTACCGCGAGCTGTTCGAGCAGCTGCGCAGACAAGGTTTTCTGAAAGCTCGTATTGATGGCGAGCTGCGTGAAATCGGCTTCGGATTGCAGCTCGACCGTTACAAGACACACGACATCGAACTGGTTGTTGACCGTATCAACCTGAAAGGAAATTCGGCCGAACGACTCCCTGCATCGGTACAAACTGCTCTGCGTCACGGCAAAGGAAGCCTGTATGTGGCAGAAATGGCCGGTTCATCCGGAAGGTATTTCAGCCGCAACCTTATGGACCCCGCAACCGGACTTTCGTTTGACGAACCCGAGCCCAATTCCTTCTCTTTTAACTCTCCCTATGGCGCATGCCCGCATTGCAACGGGCTGGGAACCATTACCGAAATTGACCTGGGCAAGATTATACCCGATGCCAGGAAAAGCATAAAAAAAGGAGGAATCGCACCGCTGGGCGAAGCAAAGGGAACCTGGATATTCCGACAGATAGAAGCTCTGGGTGAAAAATACGGATTTAACCTCGATACTCCCATCGAAGAAATTCCAGAAATAGCCGTTAATGCAATCCTTTACGGAACCGATGAAGTTTTGAAGGTAAAGAACGAATATCTTGGCGTAACTTCATCCTATTCACTTAATTTTGAAGGACTTGTAAACTACATTACCAACCAGTCGGTTGAGAGTAATGCTGCCGGCATCCGCAAATGGGCCGGTAGCTTCATGAATCTGAAGCCCTGTCCGGAATGTAACGGCAGTCGTTTGAAAAAGGAATCGCTGAATTTTAAAATCGGCGGCAGCACCATTGCAGAGCTTTCCTTAATGGAGCTTGCGAATCTCGACGATTGGTTTACCCGCGAGGATCTCTTTACCGACCTCAGAAAAAAGACAATTGCCCACGAGATTATACGTGAGATACGGACACGCATCCGTTTTTTACTGGATGTGGGGCTGGATTATCTTACACTTCACCGTACAGCAGGCAGCCTGTCGGGAGGCGAGGCTCAGCGCATACGACTGGCAACGCAGATCGGATCCCAGCTGGTCGGTGTACTCTACATTCTCGACGAGCCAAGCATAGGGCTGCATCAGCGCGACAACCAGCGTTTGATAAAAGCACTTCAGGATCTTCGCGACATCGGCAATTCCGTAATAGTTGTGGAGCATGACAAGGACATGATACTGTCGTCGGATTTTATCGTGGATATTGGTCCTGGGGCCGGCCGGCACGGCGGTAAGATCGTCGCAACGGGAACCCCGGAAGAGATGCTTCAGTGCAATTCAATAACCTGTTGTTACCTGAACGGAAGAAAAAAGATACCTGTCCCCGGAATCCGCAGAAAGAGCAACGGAAAGCATATTTCGATCCTGGGAGCTTCGGGCAACAACCTGAAGAGCGTTGACCTGCATCTGCCGCTGGGACTTTTTGTCTGTGTTACCGGGGTATCGGGAAGCGGAAAATCGACCCTTATAAATGAAACCCTTTATCCGGTGCTGAGTCAGCACTTTTACAAGTCCGACAAGAATCCGCTCGAATACAAAAAGATTCTCGGCCTGGAGCATCTCGACAAGGTAATTGAAATCGATCAGTCGCCCATAGGACGGACACCCAGATCAAATCCAGCAACCTATACCGGAGTTTTTGATGAAATACGAAAACTGTTTGCCTCCTTGCCCGAGTCAAAAATCAGAGGATATCAGGCGGGGCGGTTTTCGTTCAACGTAAAAGGCGGGCGCTGTGAGACATGTAAAGGTGCCGGACTCCGGCTAATTGAAATGAATTTCCTGCCGGATGTTCAGGTCCCCTGCGAAACCTGCGGTGGAAAACGGTACAACCGTGAAACCCTGGAAGTAAGATACAAAGGCAAATCCATCAACGATGTGCTGAATCTTACCATTAATCAGGCCGTTGAGTTCTTTGAAAACATCCCCCACATCCTGCAAAAAATCCGGACACTTAAAGAAGTGGGTCTGGGATACATAACCCTGGGGCAGCAGTCTACCACCCTTTCAGGCGGCGAGGCTCAGCGGGTGAAACTGGCTACGGAGCTATCGAAAAAAGACACGGGAAAAACCATTTATATCCTCGACGAACCCACAACCGGACTCCATTTTGAGGATGTAAATGTACTGCTTGGGGTTTTGAACAGACTGGTCGACCGGGGCAATACCGTATTGGTGATTGAGCACAACATGGAAGTAATAAAAGTTGCCGACCACATTATTGACCTTGGACCTGAAGGCGGAAAAAAAGGCGGCCGGATTGTTGCTTCCGGCACACCTGAAGAAATCATGCTTAACGAAAACAGCATTACCGGAAGGTATTTGAAAGACGAGCTGTATAGGTCTTAAAAAGCCATATAAAACAAACTTTGATTTATTTTGATATTCTGCAGGGATAGCATTATATTTACACCCTCTTAAAAAAAATTAATTTGCTATTAATAAATCACACTGAACTGTACTATGTATTCGGAAAGTTTTGATGAAGAGGAAAAGATCAGGGAAGCGATAACTCCAAAGAGCTGGAACGAGATCATGACCAGCGACTCCTGGGCTGTTTTTAAAATAATGGCTGAACTGGTGGATGGATTCGAGAAAATGGCACGTATAGGACCGTGTGTTACTATATTCGGATCCGCACGTACTAAAAGCACTCACAAATACTACAAACTGGCAGAAGAAGTTGCCTATCTGCTGACAAAAAAAGGATTTGGAATAATCTCGGGAGGCGGTCCGGGTATTATGGAAGCTGCCAACAAAGGTGCACATTTTGGAGGTGGCAGATCGGTAGGACTAAATATTGAACTTCCGTTTGAGCAAAGCTCCAATCCGTTTATCGACCCCGACAAACTCATAACCTTCGACTACTTTTTTGTTAGAAAGGTGATGTTCATGAAATATTCCCAGGGCTATATTGTACTACCCGGTGGCTTCGGCACACTCGATGAACTTTTTGAGGCAATTACCCTGATCCAGACACACAAAACCGTAAGATTCCCCATTATTCTGGTTTCAACCGAATACTGGAAGGGCCTGATCGACTGGATTCAACACCGCATGCTGGCCGAACTGAACATCAGTCCGGCAGATCTTAATATTTTTACAATGGTTGATACAGCCGAGGAAGCTGCTGCCATAATCGAGGAATATTACAACAAGTACGCACTCAAACCTAACTTCTGAGACTTGCCGGGAATCGGGTCTCATTTTTCACATCATACAAACGTTAAACCCTTACGACATGACATCTTTAAAGTTAATTCAGCTTAACTTCGAAACCGGAGGATACAATCTTCTGGCCAGGGTTATCATTAACGGCAAACCTGCACTGATGATGGTTGATACCGGAGCGCCCAAAACCGTTCTCGATACCGACCATATGCAGAAGTTTGTCAAACAAACCGAACTTAAACGCAACCCCAGGAAAAACCTGGCTCCCGGTGCTACAAGTATATACAGCTACATCGCAAACATCGAAAGCATGGAAATAGGATCGGTGGTCATTAAGGATTACACCATCGCTGCCGTTGACCTCAGCCAGCTGAACCGTACCTTCCGGGGAATGGGAAATCCTCAGGTTGACGGACTGCTTGGCTGCGACCTGCTTCGTCATTGCAGGGCAACCCTGAACTTTGAAACCAGAGAGCTGATCATCGACAATCTGGAGGAGCCTGCCGAACCCCCGAAAAATGCTGTTATCGAATAACTGAAAACTTTTTCCTGAATGTCTGCCTTTCCTGGCTGCTGACGGATAGTATATAAATTCCTGCCGAAAGGTCTCCTACTCCGATTGTTACGGAAGCGGAACCTGCGGCAGGAATTGCTTTTATAATCCTGCCGCTCAGGTCAAACACCCTCACTGTAATGCCTACCGGCCTGGAGAATAAAACGGTAAGCGTTTCGGATGCAGGATTTGGAAATATCCGGAATGGGTCATTCGCATCAGGATCACCGGCAATCCCCTCCGGACCCGGCGCTGTTCCTCTGAATAAGGTAATACCACCCGTATAATTCCCCACGGCCAGATCGGGATAACCGTCGTTGTTTAGATCAGTAACAGCCGGTGATGTGCGAATGCCTTCACTGATATACATAAAATGCCTGGCTAAAAGGGTAAACTGAGATCCGGCATCGGCCGAAACACCTCCGTAAAGCGACATCAGCCCCGATTCCGAACCCACAAGCAGAAGCTGTGTACCATCCGGTGAGCGAATAAACGAAGGCACTGCATGACCGGTATACGAAACCATGGGATCGGTAACATTAACCCCTCCCCAGAAATCGCTGACAAGCTGAAATTCAGGAGTATGGACAGTGCCTGTATTCCGGTAATACCAAAGTTTTCCAGCAGCATTCCCTATTACAAGATCGCTTAAACCATCGGCATCCGCGTCGAAAAACACAGGTGTACTGTATGTTCCGGCATCGATACCAAATGCATCAGGTTCGGGAGCCGCAAAAACAGGCATATTCCCCTCTCCAGCCAGATTGATAAACAGCCTCAGGGTTCCGTCGTCGCTGCCCAAAACCATATCGGTATCGCCATCCCCGTCGAGATCCAGAAAGGCAGGATATGCACCCTGTATCTGCAAGGCTGAAACATCAGCAAAATCATCATCATAAAGCTCAAAGGAGGGCTGCAGAGCTGATCCCCTGTTGAGAAACAAAGCCAGACGGCTGTAGAAATAGCACTTCAGCTGCCCGTAATCATTCACGATACAGGTATCGAACAAGCCATAGTTTCCAGCTATCATATCCGTAAGGCCATCGCCGTTTATATCGGCAAATACCGGATGCGCACCCAGACCCAGATCCACCATGGTATTCTGAAGAAAGTCCCGGTGCTCAAGCACAAATTCAGGAGCGCCGGAAGCCGATACATTTCGGTAGAGCCAGACGCTATTGCTGCCTTCTGACTTAACTAGGCTGGGGTCGAAGGGAGATACCAGCAACTCATCCCGGCCTGAGTTATCAATATCCGAAACCCATGCCAGGGGAAACGACCACATGTACGCAGCATCCTGCACAGGATAAGCCGGCAGCTGGGCAGTTATAACGGCATTTGCGTTATTGCTGCCACCGTTGATCAGAGCTGCAAAGTCGGGATAATCCACATCTCCGAGCAAAAGATCGAGCAGCTGATCTCCGTTGATATCGAGCAGACAAAAGGTGGAGCCGGTATGCTTCGGGGTATCGTTGAACGAGCTTTTTACGGTTTTACCGGAACAGGTATCAAGATAAATTGTGTTTGACTCGGGGTTTTCTGCAAAGCGGCCCCAGCAGTTGGAAACTTTTTCGAAGATCAGTGAATCGGGAGATCCGTAAGTCTCGACAGACATATTCCGGTGAAATTCAACGAATGAGCCCAATCCCCAAAACGTCAGAATATCCATATCTCCATCCCCGTCGAGGTCAGCAATTGCCGGATAATCCACGTACGTCACCAGCAGATTTGTATAAATGTTTCCCTGAAGGGAGGTAATGTACGGATGGGTTACCTGCCGGAAACCGGGAACATCGTCGCCCTCGTTGCGATACACCATAATTCCCCCGGGCGTGTAGGTAAAAAGATCGGTCTTACCGTCGCCGTTATAGTCGAGCAACTGAAACCAATGACTTAACGGCGGAAAAAAGCGCCGGTAAACGGGGGCATAAACGTAATGCCATTCGCTTCCGCTTCGTTCAAACAAAAACGGCATCAGCCGGTTTCCATGTCTGTCGAATACTATCAGATCCCTCAGACCGTCGCCGTTCAGGTCTATCCGTCCGAACTGAGCATTATTTATTCCTCCGGCCCATGGGTTAAGTAAAGTTTGCCCGTTCATATGAAGAGGCAGATTGTCCCACATCACAAAACCGAACGATTCCTGTGCCCGGATGCTGCCGCTGTCAGTCAGAAAAAACATCAGAAAAGAGAGAAAAAATACACTGCTTAATCGCATGGCCGACGGGTTTCTGTCAGATAATTTCGTAAAAATAGAGAAAAAGCGAACAGAAGAAGCAAAAAGCGGTGCTTAATGACAGGTAAAGCGAAGTTATGCAACTATTATTCATATATACACGTCGTATATATGCAGTATGCAGCGCTCATTTTCCCCTGGTAAAAAAATCATTGAAAATGGCGGTTGTTAAATTTCAATAGAAGTTCTATATTTGCAGGCTCAAAAAAATAGTCTAATTCAATTAAATAACTCACCATGCAGAATAAAGGTGCTATTAAATTTTTCGCAATTGCGCTGGCGATTGTGAGCCTTTTTCAGCTGTCGTTCACCTTTTTTACCAAATCGGTAGAGAAAAAAGCCCGGGAATACTCCAGGAATGAGGTTGCGATTAGTCTGGCAAAAGATCTGGCCAAAGGAAACACGGTGCTGGAGCAGGCCAAGCTTGATTCCATCAGCAAGACGAGGGAGCGTTACTACCTCGACTCGATGTCGAATCAGCCGGTTTTCAACATCCTGGTCCGCAAGTACACCTATCAGGAGTGTAAGGAGCGTGAGCTCAACCTGGGTCTCGACCTCAAGGGAGGTATGAACGTTACGCTGGAAGTATCGGTTGTTGACATCGTCAGGGCTTTATCCGGCAATAGCACCAATCCTGTGTTCACGCAGGCCATTGATATGGCGATTGTCAAGCAGAGAAACAGTCAGAGCGATTTCGTTACCTTATTCGGGGAATCGTTCCGTGAAGTTGATCCGAACGCAAGCCTTGCAGCAATTTTCAACACAGTTGAACTGAAAGACAGGATTTCCTACAACTCGACCAACGAAGAAGTACTGAAAGTTATCCGTGAAGAGACAAAAGGCGCCATCGACCGCACCTACAATATCCTGCGTACCCGTATCGACCGTTTCGGCGTTGCCCAGCCCAACATTCAGCAGTTACAGACTGCCGGACGTATTTTGGTTGAACTTCCAGGCATCAAAGAGCCGGAGCGTGTGCGAAAGCTTCTGCAGGGAACGGCTCAGCTTGAATTCTGGGAAACCTATGAATTTGCCGATCTTGTACCTTATTTTGAAGATGCAAACAGAAGGCTTGCTTCAACCAGCCAGGTAACCGATACTGCTGCAGCCGACACCACCGCTCTGGCGATGGAAGCTTCAGAAACCGTAACGGAAGAAACTGCAGCTGAAGAAGGAGATACCACTGCTTCCAGTCTTCTCGACAAAATCGGCGACACAACTGCTGCCGCTCAGGAAAAAGAATCGTTTGAGCGCTATGCAAAAGAAAATCCGTTATTCGCATACCTCAGCCCGGCCATTTTCCCGAATCAGCAGGGACAATATTTCCCCGGTCAGGGAGCTACCGTTGGTTTTGCTTCCATCAAGGATACCGCTCGCATAAACCGTATGCTGAAAGATACCCGTCAGGTATTCCCCAGGGATCTGAAACTCGCCTGGACGGTAAAACCTGAAAAAGATCGTCCCGAAATTCTGGAACTCATCGGGCTCAGGATTACCAGCCGCGACGGAAAAGCCCCGCTCGGCGGAGATGCAGTTGTTGATGCACGTCAGGATTATGACCCCAACGGAAGGGTTGAAATTTCCATGCTTATGAACCCCGAAGGTGCCAAAACATGGAAAAGGCTTACAGGCGACAACATCGGCAGGCAAATTGCCATTGTTCTTGACGAATATGTGTATTCGGCTCCAAGGGTTAACGATGAAATTCCCAACGGCCGCTCGTCCATTACCGGTAACTTCTCGGTTGAAGAAGCACTTGACCTTGCCAACATCCTGAAGGCAGGTAAACTTCCGGCTCCTGCACGCATCGTTCAGGAAGAAGTTGTCGGACCTTCACTCGGACGTGAATCGGTAACGGCAGGGCTATCATCTTTTGTTATCGCCTTTGTTCTGGTGCTTATCTACATGGTACTTTATTACAACCGTGCAGGTTGGGTTGCCGACCTTGCACTGGTTACCAATATCTTCTTCATCTTTGGCGTACTGACTTCACTCGGGGCAGTTCTTACCCTTCCCGGTATCGCCGGTATTGTGCTTACTCTCGGTATGGCCGTCGACGCCAACGTTATTATCTACGAACGTATCCGTGAAGAGCTTCGCGCCGGTAAAGGACTCCGCCTTGCAATAACCGACGGGTACAGCAATGCATATTCAGCCATCATCGACGGTAACGTAACAACACTTCTTACCGGTATCGTGCTGTATGTGTTCGGATCGGGACCCGTTCAGGGATTTGCAACCACGCTTATCATCGGTATTATCACCTCTCTCTTCACTGCTATCTTTATCTCACGTATGATTTTTGAGGCTCAGCTGAAGAAAAATAAAAACATCCCGTTCGACAATGCCTATACCAGGACTGCTTTCACCAACATCAACATCGATTTCATCGGCCTTCGCAAGAAGATGTATATCATTTCCGGAATTATCATCCTGATTGGTATTGTATCCCTTGCAACCAAGGGGCTGAATTTCGGCGTCGATTTCTCCGGAGGGCGTACCTACGTAGTCCGTTTCGACAAGGAAGTCAGCACCAACGATGTACGAAGCCTGCTCGCAGAAGAGATGGGGGAAGCTCCGGAAGTTAAAACTTTCGGTTCCAACAATCAGGTGAAGATTACCACAAAATACATGATTGAAGAAGATTCACAGGTTGCCGATTCACTCGTTGAAGCCAAGATCTTCAATGGTGTAAAATCACTGTACCAGAACCCCATGACGCTTCAGGATTTTACGAAAGACGATGACGCAAAAGTGCTGGGAAGGCTCAGTTCGCAGAAGGTCGGACCAACCATTGCCGACGACATCAAGCAGGGAGCCGTTCTTGCTGTATTCTTCGCACTTTTAATTATCTTCATCTACATCGCTATCCGGTTCAAGAAGTGGCAGTATGGTCTCGGAGGTCTTATATCTCTTGCACACGATACCCTGATCACGATCTCCTTCTATTCGATCTTCTCGGGAATCCTGCCGTTTAACCTGGAGGTGGATCAGGCATTCATTGCTGCGCTTCTGACCATCATCGGTTATTCTATCAACGATACCGTGATCATCTTCGACCGTATCAGAGAATACATCGGACTCTATCCGAAACGTGCGCTGAACGACAATATGAATCATGCCATGAACAGTACTCTCGGACGAACCTTCAACACCGCAGGAACTACCCTCGTGGTACTCATCGCTATCTTTATCTTCGGCGGTGAAGTTATCCGTGGATTTATCTTCGCATTGCTTGTTGGGGTTACCATCGGAACCTACTCATCCATCTTCGTGGCCTCGCCGCTGGCATACGACTTTATCAGCAGCGCACAAAACCGCAGAAAGAAAAAAGCCGAAGCCAAAAAGCTTCAGAAATAATACGGAGTACCCGAATAAAAAATCCCGCAGCGAAAAAAGGCTGCGGGATTTTTTTATTTTACCCGGACCGGAACTAATCGGGCATACGGGAATAAACGCAGTATAATTTTGTACTTTTACACTCCCTAAGCAGAGCATATGGTATTCGGTACACTTTTATTCCTCGACATCAGCGGCGGTGAATTCATGATTATTCTGCTGGCTGTGTTCCTGATCTTCGGCCCCCGAAGGCTGCCGGAGATTGCACGGAAACTGGGCAGGACAATGAATGAGCTGAAGAAAGCGTCGAACGATATTACCCGCGAATTCCGGGAAGAGACCGGTTCCATTGCCCGTGAGTTCGGAGCTGCCCGTGAAACACTGCGAAAAGAAGGGGAAGAAATCCGGCGCAGTGTTATGGAAGCCGGGCAAAATCTGAATACCGGCCAAACCGGCAATGAAGCTCCTCCTGCCGATCCTTACGGAATAGAGGATGTTTCAGAATCCGAAACCAGCGACAACGGGCAAGGTACCCGGTAGAACATTAATAGCCGATACATACGGGGATGCATACATCGTACAATTTTGTTTCTACAGCAGCGTTTAACATTTGCACCTGCAGGCCTTTCCGCAAAAACTGAAGGCTCAAAGGGAAAAATATATAAATTAGCAGTCAAATCAGCATCAACCAATGGTTTCACCTCTCTCATACCGCACCCAATCATTTCCGGGCATCGCAAGCCTGATTCTGTTTGTCATCCTGACAGTGGCAATGCCTGCCGGGCATACACAGGCTCAAAGCAGGAGAATTGCAGCTGCCGAAGAAGCCTTTAACAGCTTTCAGTTTAATCTTGCCGTCAACCGGTACAAAAAAGCCTACTCAAAAACCAAAAGCCGCCCTGAAAAAGATCGTATTTCGTTTCAAATGGCCGAATGTTACCGTTTAATGAACAATACACGCCGGGCAGAAATCACTTACAGGAGAATTATCAAAAGCGACTTTGCACGCCGTAATCCTGTTGTATATCTGCACTATGCCAACATGCTCAGGGCTAACGAAAAATACAACGACGCCAAGGATTACTACCAGCTGTACATCGAAAATGCTCCGGACGATCCCCGCGGAACCAATGGACTGAGGTCGTGCGAACTCGCACTTGAATGGATAGAAAATCCAACAAAGTTTACCATCACCAACGTAAAAAAAATCAACTCCAAAAACGACGACTTTGCGGCAACCTATGCCGATAAGTTTTACAATGCGCTGATCTTTACCTCTACCCGTGAGGGCAGCACCGGTAAAGGTATCGACGACTGGACAGGACAGAACTTCAGCGATCTCTTCATTACCCGCCAGGATCGTAAAGGAGAATGGAGCGAACCCGTTCTGGCCGAATCGGAAGGACGGATTAATACCAGCTCAAACGAAGGTGCTCCGGCCTTTAACGACAAATTCACTACCCTTTATTACACCCGGTGCGGCAGTGCCGACGACGAAACCACCAATTGCCGGATAATCACCGTAAAACGCTCTGGCAGAGGCTGGGGCGAACCTCAGGTGCTGATGCTCGGAAAAGACAGCACCATAACAAACGGACATCCTGCAATCAGCTCCGATGAACTTACCCTGATTTTCTCAAGCGACCGCAAAGACGGGCAAGGAGGCAAAGATCTCTGGATCACTACAAGAACCAGTACGGGCGAGGAATTTAAGAAACCCATGAATCTCGGAGCGGTTGTAAATACCCCCGGAGATGAAGTATTCCCGTTCCTGAAAAACGACACTACCCTGTATTTCGCATCCAACGGCCACCCCGGACTGGGCGGACTCGATATCTTCCGGACTGTGAAAAGGGGAGATGAATGGACAAGTCCGGTCAACCTGGAAGTCCCGGTGAATTCATCGGCCGATGATTTTGCAATCGTTTTCCAGCCTGGCGAAGAACAGGGATTCTTTTCCTCTAACCGCAAAGGCGGCAGAGGAGGAGACGATATCTACCACTTCATCAATCCTCCGCTGGTATTTACCCTTCAGGGTACAGTAAAAGACGACAACACCCTGCAGTTTGTTCCTTTGGCCACCGTAAGACTTGCAGGCTCCGACGGCTCATCGGTCGATGCCAAAACCGACCCCAAAGGATTCTACTCATTCAGCAAATCACAGATCAAACCCAATACAACCTATGATCTTACCGTACTGAAAGATAATTATTTCAACAAAAAAGCCAGGGAAACCACGGTAGGTCTTGAGAAAAACAAAGACTTCGTTATTGACTTTATGCTTGAACCCATTCCGGAAAAACCGGTGGTTCTGCCCGACATTCTTTACGACCTCGCCAAATGGAATCTGAAACCCCAGTATCAGGACTCATTGCAGGGTCTTATAAAAACCTTGCTTGAAAATGAAACCGTGGTGGTTGAGCTTGCTTCCCATACCGATGCCCGCGATACCGATGAACGCAACGACATCCTTTCGCAGCGTCGCGCCGAATCGGTGGTTAATTACCTTATCGACAGGGGGATTGACCCCGAACGACTGGTTGCCAAGGGTTACGGGGAACGGGTACCCAGGGTACTGGCAAAAGACATTCTCAAGGATGGCTTCCTGTTTAAAACAGGAACACGACTAACGGAATCGTTTATCGATTCGCTGAAAACGACCCCGGAAAAAGAAGCTGCCCATGCCCTGAACCGAAGAACGGAATTCAGAGTACTGAGTAAAGATTACGTCCCAAAACCGAAAAACAAGGAGATAAGCCAGAAGGTCGATATCAAAATCAATCCCGAGGATAACATCGTTGCCATTGAAGTGGGTCGTGGAAATGCAGTTACCATTCCGGCAATTGTAAACGGAATAACCGTAAAAATTATGCTCGACCGCAACGACCGCGGGCTGATATTCTCGCTTCCCGAAGCGCAGAAACTGCTTCAGGCAGGGGTAATTACCAAAAACGATTTTATCGGCGATGCCAGTGTTATTCTGGCTGAAGGATCCATTACCGACAGGGCGGTATTCAGGATCAAGGAGTTTAAAATTGGTCCCAAGACCGTTTCAAATGTGGAAGCCAGCGTTTCGCATAAACTTACCGAAGGTGTTATCATGGGAGAAAGCACCATCAATATGCTGGGCAGATTCAAAATTGACGAATCGAATAAACAACTGATTTTTAATTAATCATAATAACCGGCTGCTTCGGCAGCCGGTTTGCTTTGGTCCATTAAACAACTATGTCGCAGGAATCAAGATACATCCGCAGGGGTGTTTCAGCCGGAAAAGAAGACGTACACAACGCCATCCGGAACATTGACAAGGGATTGTACCCGAAGGCATTTTGCAAAATCATTCCGGATATCCTGGGCGGAGACCCGGAATGGTGCAACATTATGCATGCCGACGGAGCCGGAACCAAATCGTCGCTGGCATACCTGTACTGGAAAGAAACCGGCGATCTCAGCGTCTGGAAAGGCATTGCACAGGATGCCATCGTGATGAACACCGACGACCTGTTGTGCGTCGGAGCTACCAATAACATACTTCTTTCATCCACCATAGGAAGAAACAAAAATAAAATTCCCGGGGAGGTAATTGCTGCCATCATTAACGGTACCGAAGAATTTCTCGAAGAAATGCGCGGCTATGGCATAGGCATCCATTCAACCGGAGGAGAAACAGCCGATGTTGGCGATCTGGTGCGCACCGTTATTGTAGATTCTACGGTCACGGTCCGCATGCCGCGCGAAAGGGTAATATCAAATCACCGCATTCAGGCAGGCGATGTAATTGTTGGACTTGCATCCGATGGTCAGTCTGTATACGAAAAAGCATACAACGGCGGAATGGGCAGCAACGGACTAACGTCGGCAAGACACGACGTTTTTAATAAAATCTATGCATCGCTGTTTCCTGAAAGCTACGATCCGGATATTCCCGAATCGCTGGCATACAGTGGCAGGCTGAAGCTCACGGATCCTTCGCCCGTGTATGGAACCGATATGGGCAAACTGGTACTCTCCCCTACCCGGACCTATGCCCCGGTAATTAAGCAGATACTTGATAATTACCACAGTCAGATACACGGCATGGTTCACTGCTCCGGAGGAGCGCAAACCAAGGTGATGCATTTTGTTGACAATCTGCATGTGATTAAGGATAACCTGTTTGATATTCCGCCGCTATTCCGGATTATTCAGGAGCAATCCGGAACCTCATGGCCCGAGATGTATAAGGTTTTTAATATGGGCCACCGGATGGAACTCTATGTTCCTGAAGCTATTGCCGGAGAAATCATACAGCTGTCCGAAGGTTTTGGAATCCCCGCCCGCATTGCAGGGCGCTGCGAAGCCTCGGAAGGAAAGAAGCTCAGCCTGATTACCGAAAACGGTACATTCAACTACTAACCGGGCCATAGGATACCGCTCCTTCATTCACGGAGATTTTCTCTTCCTGATAATTATCCGGCTGTTGCCCACGATAAAGTAACCGGTATAACCATCGGGCCGGGCTGAACCTAAGCCGGAAATTCGTATCTTTGCACCCCAAAAACAGACATCCATGCTCGATAAGCTTCAGGCAATATACCAACGTTATCTGGATATTGAAAAACAGATGAATGACCCGGCTGTAATGGCCGATATGAAGGCATACATCAAGCTTAGCAAAGATTATAAGGATTTACAACCCATCATTGCTGCTTACAAGGAATATGAATCGGTACTTGCCAATATTGAATCGGCAAAAGAGATCCTCTACAACGAAAAAGATGAGGAATTCAGGGCTATGGCCAAGGAGGAGATGAATTCCCTGACCGAAACCCGTGATCAGATGGAGGAAGATATCCGTATAATGCTGATACCAGCCGACCCTCAGGACGGTAAAAATGCCGTTGTTGAAATCCGGGCAGGAACAGGTGGTGACGAAGCCAGCATCTTTGCCGGTGACCTGTACAGAATGTACACTAAATTCTGTGAAACCAAAGGTTGGAAAATCGACCTTGTCGACTTTACCGAAGGTACGGTTGGGGGTTACAAGGAAATTATTCTCAATATCAGCGGTGAGAACGTTTATGGGTTAATGAAATACGAATCCGGAGTTCACCGTGTACAAAGGGTTCCGCAAACCGAAACTCAGGGAAGGGTACACACTTCTGCAGCTTCGGTAGTAGTGCTGCCAGAAGCCGATGAATTTGACGTGGATCTCAAACCCAGCGACATCCGTAAGGAGACATTCTGCTCCTCAGGACCGGGAGGACAATCGGTAAATACAACGTATTCTGCCGTCAGACTTACCCATGTACCAACCGGAATCGTCGTTTCAATGCAGGACCAGAAATCCCAGATCAAAAATTACGACAAAGCACTTACCATTCTGAGAACCCGCCTCTTTGAGCTTGAGTACCAGAAATACCTAGACGAAATTTCCAAAAAACGGAAAACCATGGTATCTACCGGCGACCGCTCAGCAAAAATCCGCACCTACAACTATCCGCAAAGCCGTATCACCGATCATCGCATCAACCTTACGGTTTATAACCTGCCCACCTTTATGGACGGCGACATTCAGGATATGATCGATTCGCTGCAGCTTGCCGAAAATGCCGAACGGCTGAAAGAAGCAGTAGGTTAAAAATAACAGCATTCTCTCCGCTTCCTGCCAATTCGTAAGCCATAAAATCCCGGTTTACAAATACACAGGATATACATCGCTGCCAAAGTCCGTACACACGAGTACTTCCATTTGTCGTTGCAGGCATTTTTCCTACTTTTGCCTTCGATTAACTGCAATCCGAAAAAAAATGAACCGCGAGCAACTCATCGGCCTTATCAGGCAAAAAAAATCGTTTCTGTGTGTCGGCTTAGACAGCGATTTGGAAAAAATTCCGCAACATCTGAGGAATACCGCTGATCCGGTTTTTGAATTCAACCGGCAGATCATCGACGCAACCCTGCCCTATGCCGTTGCTTACAAACCAAACCTGGCTTTTTATGAATCGCGCGGCATCGCTGGCCTCAGCAGTCTGTACAAAACGATGGACTACCTTGAAAGCTTTCGCGATCAGTGCTTTACAATAGCAGACGCGAAACGGGGCGATATTGGCAATACCTCTTCACAATATGCTAAGGCATTTTTCGGAAAGCACAACTCCGGATTTGATTTTGATGCAATTACCGTTGCTCCTTATATGGGAGAAGACTCGGTTAAACCGTTCCTGGAATTTGAAGGCAAATGGGTTATTCTGCTTGCATTAACCTCCAACAAGGGAGCTTTCAATTTTCAGCTGTCCGAAGACAGAGATGGAGAAAAATTGTTTTCCAGGGTCCTGAGCACAGCAAAAAACTGGGGAAATCCCGGCAATACGATGTATGTTGTTGGTGCAACCCGGGCTGAAATGCTGGCAGAGGTCAGGAAAATTGTTCCCGATCATTTTCTGCTTGTTCCCGGTGTCGGAGCACAGGGAGGAAGTCTTGGCGAAGTGGCAAAATACGGACTGAACAAAGATTGCGGATTACTGGTAAATGCATCCCGAAGCATTATTTTCGCATCGGACGGCACCGATTTTTCGGAAAAAGCAGCAGACGAAGCCAGGGCCATGCAGCTGGAAATGGCTGAATTGTTGCAATAAACAGGAAGAATAATCTTATGAAATCACCGCTGTCCGGCTGAATATGAGATTACCTTCCAAGAGCTCTTCGCCCCTGGCGGATCGGTTCTTCACTATCCCGCACGTGCGGGATAGCAAAGGGAAGAAACTCTTAACTCCTTCCTCAGTTTTATAGGACACTGATGTTTTTAAATAAAAAAAGTCTGCATCTGCAGACTTTTTTTATTTCGTTGCGTGTTATTATTCAACAACATAGTTCCATCCGAAGATATCGGGTTCGTCCCCGTACTGAATGGCCTGAAGGCGTTTGTACAGCTTGGTGGAAACGGGGCCGGCCTGTCCGTCTTTACAAAACTGATAAACCTTACCTGTAAGGTGGTCGTCGATTTTGCAAACGGGGGAAATAACGGCAGCAGTTCCGCAGGCGCCTACTTCATCGAAACCGGCGAGTTCTTCAACCAGAACGGGCCTTACTTCCACTTCCATACCCATATCGCGGGCCAGATCCATCAGGCTCTTATTGGTAATGGAAGGAAGAATGGATTCGGACTTGGGAGTGATGTACTTATTGCCTTTGATGGCAAAGAAATTGGCAGGTCCGGCTTCATCGATGTACTTTTTCTCTTTTGCATCGAGGAACAGAGCTGCTGCATAACCTGCGGCATGGGCTTCCTCGCCGGCGGTAAGGCTGGCGGCATAGTTTCCGCCCACTTTATAGCGCCCGGTACCCTTTGGTGCGGCACGGTCGTGATCGCGGGCAACCTGCAGGGCTACCGGCTTAAAGCCTTCCTTAAAGTAAGGTCCTACCGGTGTAACAAATACCAGGAATAAATACTCATCGGCCGGCTTAACACCAACCCTGGCACCTGTACCTATAAGCAGAGGCCTGAGGTAAAGCGAAGCACCAGTACCGTAAGGAGGAATAAACCGCTCGTTGAGCCTGATCGCTGTAGTGATTGCTTTCAGGAACAAATCGTGCGGAACAACAGACATCATAACTCCGTTGGCTGAACTTTCCATACGTTTGGCGTTCTCTTCCCAGCGGAAAATACGGATTTTACCGTCTTTGCCACGAAATGCCTTCATCCCTTCAAAAGCTTCCTGCCCGTAATGCAGAGAGGAAGCAGCGATGTGCAGGCTGACAAATTCGGAAGAGGAAATTTCAAGCTCTCCCCATTTACCGTTTCTGTAGTAACAACGAACGTTGTAGTCGGTCTTTACATACCCAAAAGGTAGGTGTGTCCAATCGAGATCTAACATAAGATTATATTTTAAGTGGTTATATATCCGCTGAAATACCGGGCTAAAATAGGAACTTTCCCCTGAATGGCAATGAAAAAATGAAGATAAATTATGCGTGTGTTTATACTTATCATTTTACTTTTCAGATATTTAGATAATGATGTGGGCGACAGGAGGATGGCAGGCAACCAATATTGCCCTGGATCACATTCTGAGGGTTTAAAACGGCAGATACAATCCGTATTACTACCGGAAATTAATACGTTTGCAAGGATATTCCTACCTTTCGCACATGATAACTGAGTTACCTGAAATCCGGCATTTGCTGGCCGTTGACGCCGGAGTGAAAACCGGCCTGGCGTTGTATAACAGCAAAGGACAGCTGTTATGGTATCGTTCGCACAACATGGGCTCGGTTAAAAATTTGCGGAAAGCAGCGTATACGCTACTAAACAGCATAGCACATATCGAATATCTTGCTGTAGAAGGTGGAGGACCCGTAGCTCAGGCATGGACAAGGGAAGCTGTTTCGCTGGGTATCCGTATAATTACCACCGATGCGGGCATCTGGCGCAGCGAACTTCTTACGATACGAGCGCGGCGGACGGGACAGGAAGCAAAAAAAAATGCGATAAAAATCGCCTGGCAACTGATTAAAAACAGCGAAGCACCATCCAAAAATTATCCAACCCACGATGCAGCCGAGGCAATACTCACCGGATTGTGGGCATGCCTGAAAACAGGATACCTTCAGACCATTCCGGACCTGAATAAGCATCTATGATATATACTTTTTATCTTCATAGTTATTTTATTCTATTAAATTGATTAACAATTTATTAACATACTTTTAACATACTTTTCAAACAAATTGATTCTGATTTAACAAATTTAGCGTAATTTTCTTTACATTTGAACCTCATTAGAGTTATTCTGCACATGCACGAAAAACACCAACCCCTTACGGCAGATATCCGGGACCCGGATAAACTGCTGAAGGATATGGAGCTGATCGAATCCAATCCTTTTGCCGCTGCCATCCTTAACGGCGTACCTGTCGAGATCCTGATACTAAATACATTAAACCAGATGGTATATGCCAATAAGGCATTTATGACTAAATTTGGGATCACCGACATAAAGCCATATCTCGGATTACAACCCGGCAAGCTGATGAATTGCTGCGGACAAAGTCACAAAGGCGAACAATGCGGATCAACGGAACGCTGCAGGGTATGCGGAGCACTACGCTCCATTCGCATCGCCATCGAAGACGGCACATCAAATAGCGAAAGTGTTCTGAATACGGCTGCCGGAATTCTTAACCTCCAGGTAAACACCTCAAAAATCCACATCAGCAACAGGGAATTTGTTCTTTTCTGCCTTCAGGATATCAGCAACGATAAAAAGCGTGTGCTGCTCGAACGCATCTTCTACCACGATATACTGAATACAGCTCACAATATCAGCGGAATGGCTGAACTGCTGTCAACAGGTGAGTTCGAAGAAAGCCGGGATGAATTTATCTCTCTGCTGATTAATTCATCCAACCGGCTGATCGAAGAAATAAATCTTCACAGGCTGATTTCAACCGAGCAGTTTATCGAGCAGGACACACCCCCTGAATCCATTAACTCAACATCATTTATCATGGAAATGGCCGGCGAATTCAAAGCATATACCAGCCTGTCCATTTCACTGCTGATTGACAAAAAAAGTGAAGAATTCGACTTCGTATCGCATCGCACCATACTCAAGCGGGTTGTTACAAATATGATAAAAAATGCCTTTGAGGCTGAATCCGGGCCGGCCGCCATATGCCTGGGAATCTATCGCGGCACCCGCTCAAATGCGGTAATCAGAGTTCACAACCCGACACCAATGAATCCAGCCGTTCAACTGCAAATTTTCAACCGTTCGTTTTCAACCAAGGGATCCGACCGCGGACTTGGCACATACAGCATGAAAATACTGACAGAGAAATACCTTAACGGAAAGGTCTTCTTTATCAGTTCTCCTGAATCCGGCACCACCTTTATCGTTGAAACACAGGAAATGGATTAATTAATTGCCGCTCAATCACTAAAAGACATTTTTACCCGTTTGTCGATGACATACATCCGCGTAAGCGCTGATGGCTTATGCCTTCCGGAAATTGACAATTTGTCAGCCGGCCGCCAATGGCACATGCTTTGCATAGCCGGGGAAAACAATAACTAAAACCATACGCCATGCAAACGGGAAAAATAAATGTACAAACGGAAAACATCTTTCCTATCATTAAGAAGTTCCTGTATTCAGACCATGAAATTTTCCTCAGAGAGTTAATATCCAATGCAGTGGATGCGACCCAAAAACTCAGGGCACTCGCCTCCATGGGCACGGTGACTGAAGACCTGGGTGATCTTACCATTGAGGTAATCCTCGACAAAGACAAGGGTACCCTCACGGTGAAAGATAATGGCATCGGGATGACCGCAGCCGAGGTGGATAAATACATCAATCAGATAGCCTTCTCGGGAGCCGAAGAATTTATTAAGAAATACAAGGGAAAGAGCGAAGCGGAATCGGCTCAGCTGATCGGCCACTTCGGACTCGGCTTCTATTCCTCCTTTATGGTTTCATCAAAAGTTGAAATCATAACCAAAACATATAAAAAAGGACCCGGAAGCAAAGCCGTAAAATGGGAATGCGACGGATCTCCCGAATACACCCTTACGGAAACGGAGAAAAGCACCCGGGGAACCGAAATCGTCCTGCATATAGCCAACGACTCGAAAGAATTTCTCGAAGAGAGCCGGATCCTTGAGCTTCTGAAAAAATACTGCAAATTCCTGCCCGTTCCCATACGCTTCGGTAACGAAAAAACGTGGGAAAAGGCTGAAGGCGAAAAAGATGAGAATGGGAACGACAAATACAATGAAATTGAGAAACCCCGTATAATCAACAACGTTAACCCTGCCTGGAAACGCAAACCTGTGGATCTCACCGGGGAAGACTACAATAACTTCTACCGCGAGCTGTACCCGTCAACTTTTGAAGAGCCGCTGTTCAACATTCACCTGAACGTGGATTATCCGTTTAACCTTACCGGGATTCTTTACTTCCCCAAAGTAAAACGCAATTTCGAGATCCAGAAGGAAAAAATTCAGCTCTACTCCAATCAGGTGTTTGTAACCGATTCGGTTGAAGGCATAGTACCCGACTTTCTTACACTGATGCACGGAGTACTCGACTCTCCCGATATTCCTCTCAACGTATCCCGCTCCTATCTGCAGAGCGACTCAAACGTAAAGAAGATCTCCAATCACATCATGAAGAAGGTCTCCGACAAACTGGAGGATATATTTAAAAATAACCGCGGGGATTTTGAAAAGAAATGGGATGATGTCAGAATTTTTATCGAATACGGCATCATTTCAGAGCCCAAATTCTTTGAAAGGGCTGAGAAGTTTTGCCTCCTGAAAAATACCGAAGGCAAATATTTCACTTTCGAAGAATATAAAAATCACATTTCAACAGCACAAACCGACAAGGATAAGAAGCTGGTTTACCTGTACACTTCCGATTCCGTTGAACAGCATTCATTCATTGAGTCGGCAAAGGCGAGAGGGTACGATGTTCTTGTGATGGACGGCCCCATCGACAACCATTTCGTGAATACACTGGAGCAAAAATTCGAAAACACCTCCTTCGTCAGGGTTGATGCGGATGTTGTTGACAAGCTTATCAATAAGGAAGATGCAATGCCTTCGAAACTTAGCGATGAGGAAAAGGAGAAACTGAAACCGGTATTTGAACAAGTTGCCGGAAAAGAAAAATTCCATGTGGTTTTTGAAAGCCTGAGCGAGACCGACATGCCCGTTCAGATTACCCGCCCCGAATTTATGCGGAGAATGAAAGACATGTCGATGCTCGGCGGCGCATCGTACATGGGCAGCCTTCCCGATTCATTTAATCTGGTGGTTAATACAAATCACCCCCTGATCGGACGTATGAATACGGAACAGCAGGAAGAAAACCGCACAACCCTTGCACGCCAGATGGTTGATCTTGCACTTCTGGCCCAGAATCTTCTTAAAGGGGAGGAACTTACCGGATTTATCCGCCGAAGTCTCAACATCATGCATTAATAAAAAAGACTGCCGGTTACGGTTTAAACCGTAACCGGCATTTCACAAACAGAGTCACCTGACATGCGTAAGGAATTTTCGTATGCCATTGCAATCAATAACAATAACGCTTAACTTTACCCTTTTATACCAAAACAGGAAACCATGAAAAAGTCCTTAATTACACTGCTTGTAGTTGCCGGAGCCATTTTGCTTCTGATCATGTCGTTCACAGGACGTTATAATAAAATTGTGACTCAGGAGGAAGGCGTTACCGCGGCCTGGTCGCAGGTTGAGAATGTTTATCAGCGCCGGGCCGACCTTATTCCGAATCTGGTAAATACGGTGAAGGGCTATGCTGAATTTGAACAAGGCACTCTTACACAGGTGATTGAAGCCAGGGCAAAAGCCACCGGTGTCACCATCGATCCGACCAACCTCAACGAAGCCAGCATGCAACAGTTCCAGCAGGCTCAGGACGGACTTGGCTCGGCTCTCTCAAGGCTTATGGTTGTAGTGGAGCGTTATCCTGACCTGAAAGCCAATCAAAATTTCCTTGACCTGCAAGCCCAGCTTGAAGGAACCGAAAACCGCATTGCCGTCGAACGACGGAATTTCAACGAAACTGCACAGACGTACAACTCTACCATTCGTCGCTTCCCGGATAACATTCTGGCCGGAATCTTCGGATTTGATAAAAAAGCATACTTCCAGGCTGAAAGCGGTGCTGAGCAAGCCCCTGAAGTGCAATTCTAATCATACCCGGCTAAACGCAACTGCAGAAATGGGCATATCAGCTAAAAAATTCTTCACGCCTGAACAACAGGATGAAATTCGTCAGGCAATTCTGGATGCCGAACTCGATACTTCCGGAGAGATCAGGGTTCATATTGAAACCAGGTATAAGGGAGATATACTGAAGCGGGCTGCAGACATATTTGAAAATCTGGAGATGAATAAAACGGAACTTCATAATGGGGTGCTGTTTTATCTGGCAGTGGAAAACCGTTCCTTTGCAATAATCGGGGACTCGGGGATTAATGCCGCGGTAACCGATGCGTTTTGGGAAAGCACCAAACAAATTATGATCGGCCATTTCAGGGATGGGCATTTTGCTGAAGGACTTATCGAAGGAATCAGGGAAACCGGAAAACAGCTGAAACAACACTTCCCCTATTCGGCCGGCGATGTAAATGAACTCTCCGACGAAATTTCATTCGGAAACAACTAAACTCCTGCAAATGACAAACATTCGCCTGAAAACACTAAGCCTTATTGCAACGATTCTGGCTCTGATACCGGGATTTGTGCAGGCAGGCGTCCCGGAAAAACCGGTTCCGCCCAGGCTGGTCAACGACTTTGCGGGCATACTCAGCGCCGAGGAAGCCGGTCAACTGGAACAAAAGCTGATTGATTACAACGATTCCACTTCAACACAAATCACAGTTGTGACGCTGGAAAGTCTGGACGGTTACGACATCGACGACCTTGCCCAGCGTATCGGACAGTTGTGGGGTGCCGGTCAGCAATCCTTCGACAATGGAGTTATAATCCTTATCAAACCCAAAACTCCCAACAGTAAAGGAGAAGCCGCCATTGCCACTGGATATGGAATGGAAGAAATTATTCCCGATATTCTTGCACGCAGGATCGTCCAGAATGAGATGATTCCCTACTTCCGGAATAACGATTATTACGGAGGCATAAATGCCGCAACAGATATTATTATCGATCTGGCTTCCGGACGATTTACGGCTGCAGATTACGACAAAAAGGGAAGTGCGGGAGCGGCCATTATTCCAATTATCATCGTTATACTCCTGATCATTTTCATGAACCGGAATTCGGGCAAGCGTCACCATAACATCGGATCTTCCAACCTGCCCTTCTGGATCCTTTTATCCATGATGGGTAACGGCGGACGCGGTGGAAGCAGCTGGAGCGGAGGTGGAAGCTTCGGCGGTGGCAGAGGAGGCTTCGGAGGCTTCGGCGGAGGAGGCTTCGGCGGAGGAGGAGCAAGCGGAAGCTGGTAAAACTTCATATCCACATAAAGAACAGACCATTATCCTGCCGGCAGGTTTCATCATCGGAATCTGCCGGCAATGTTATAATTCAAAGAGCCCAATCCCATTTCTGAAATTCTTGTACCGCTAACGGCAGCTCCGGAGCATCTGCGACAAACACCTGATTACAGAGCCCTTTCCGGTCAAAAAAAAATCATTGCAGAATAAAAAAATAGTGTAATTTTGCCCCCGGAAAGATGGCAGAGTGGTCGATTGCGGCGGTCTTGAAAACCGTTGACCTGCAAGGGTCCGGGGGTTCGAATCCCTCTCTTTCCGCAGACAATGCCGGTGCCCCGTTTTTACGGGGCATTTTTATTTTTCGGGAAATCCGGCAAAGATTTTTTTCTTTAGCCGGAGAGACCGGAAAAGAAAAACAGACGGCGACAGCCGGGTACCGGCATTGTATGCCGCCCCCCCCTTTCGGGTTCACCGCCAGGTAATCCCTCTCTTTCCGCAGACAATGCCGGTGCCCCGTTTTTACGGGGCATTTTTATTTTTCGGGAAATCCGGCAAAGATTTTTTTCTTTAGCCGGAGAGACCGGAAAAGAAAAGCCTTTCCACTTCTCGCGGAAAGGCTATTCTGCATAATCCGGTATTTTCGTTTGATCAATTTGGGCTGCTCCTCATACTTTCAGTAGCAACGGATTAATTCATTACAGGAATATTGCGGAACTCACCGTTGGCAAACTCAATTTCATCTCCATCGAAATTTTCAGCCGTACAATGGAACGTTCCAGAAATTAATTTCTTTTCATTATCGTATTTTGTGATAACAAGTTCACCAACATTACCATCAGCAAAAAGTGTGGTATATGCACCCAGTCCGGCCAATGAAATGCTGAACAAGGCACCTTCACCCGGGTCGGCAAAAACGTGTGTGCCGGTAGTAGTTCCGGTAAATGAGATAACAAGCTGATCCTGTGACGATACCTTTGTTGCATTAATCATGGTTCCGTCGGTGGCCGAAGTATAACTGGCCACAACAGTAGTGGTTTCCCATTTGGTACCGTTATATTCTACGGAAATTTGCGGGTCGGTTTTCTCATCGTCATCTTTACCAGTACAGGCAGCAATGAGGGTAACAGCTGCCATCAGGAAGCTCATGAATTTTAGTTTTTTCATACGATAGTTTTTGTGTGTTGGTTTAATAGTTCAGAAAATATCGGAAAGCAAGATATTATATTTCGGCAGTGAACAGCAAATGTAGAAATTCTAAATCCGCAACAACTATTTAAAATTAAAATTTATATTTTTTTACCAACGCACATTAATGCAATTATAATTGTATGTAACTATACATCATACATATAGAAAGTGCAGAAAAAATGACATGGAAGTATACAGAATACCTGATTCGACAATAAGCGTTCATTATCTTCAACTAAGCAAGCCAATTATAAAAAATTGAAATTTTCTCAGTTCAAAATAGGATTATACTCTTCAGGGAAGCCATGCAATAATTTTTGAAAATTTCTGAAGAAAAAAATCAGTTCATCCGCTTGCGGGTTGCGATGCGTTCTCTTCCGTTATGAATCCGCCAGCCTGAAGAATTCCTTAAGTTCCTCTTTCCGGGATGCAGATAAATTGTGCCAGCGGATACCCTGAATTGCCCCTTCAAGAGCGTATAACATATTTATACATGCATCTTTATCAACTGTTTTCAGTTTAATGAAAGCATTTTCTGCTCCGGTCATTCTTAATGAACCAGCCGAGTTAATCCCAACCAGTAATAATTTTTCTTTCAGCGCAATGCCAATATTTGGCATTTTACTGAGATCATCCGATTGCACTGTCATAGATGAATAGGATTTGGCCTGATAGTATCGGAATTCTTAACCACAGTGCTTAAAGCGTTTTCGGCCATACAAAAAGCATCTGGCTTCAGCGGATAAATGAGCAACTATTAAGCTTCTGCTGTTTATTACAAACAAAGATAATTAATATGAATAATTATTAAAAGGGGAAGACGAATCTCCCCCTTGCATTCTGTAACTTACTTTAACTGCAGGAGCCCGAAGGTTGCAGTCCCCTTTGCCTGGTGGGCAATCTTATCGGATGGGCATTGTCAGAAATCCGGCAAAGCCGTAAAAGCAAATAGCTTTTACTTAACCTCTATTGACCTTTTAACTGGTGCCGGCTCTGCCGATGAAGGGATTCGTTTTTCAATTGTTCCCTGTTTTTCCAGTTTTCGGACCTCTTTCGAGCGCTGCTTTTCCAGTTTGCGGGCTTCCTTCATTCGTTGTTTCTCCAGCTTGCGCAATTCTATTTCGCGCTTTTTCTGTTCCTTACGGAGTTTCGCATGTTTTTTAGGATCGGGCTCATCTTTTGTCCATCCTTCCTTCCTGCCTTTATCTCCGGCCTTTTCAAATCCCGGCTCCTGATCCGTGCGAACCTCTTTACCCTGCCGGCCCGGGGGAAGCTTTCCGGGTTCGGCCACTTCAACGGGTATATTCTGATTTTTCTTTTGCTGCTCCTTCTTTACGCCTTCCGGCTTACCGCGGGGAGTAGTATTCTGAGCATCTGCAAGTTCGGGAACACTTAGTAACAATGCCAGACCTAATAGTCCGGTAATCAACATCCTGGTTTTCATCTTACAATGTTATTGATTTGTATCCCAAAGGTAATACAAACAGGGTGCCGGTTGAAAACCGCAATCAAAGGTAAATGACCAATTAATTTGATCAACCGGATCCGGATGATGCCTGAGTGTTACCTGCGCTTTGCCGGCAAACAGAAGGCTAAGCCAGCGGAAGTGTAAGTATAAACCGGCTTCCTTCACCACGCCGGCTTTCCGCCCGGAGTTCCCCACCGTTTCTTTCAGCAAAATCGCGGCACAATCTAAGTCCCAGGCCAGAGCCTTTCTCGTTTCTTGTCCCGTAGGTTGAATGAAATCCGCTGGATTGAAAAAGCTTGTCCATCACGACAGGCTCCATACCCACTCCTGTATCTTCCACCGACAGATGTACCATTCCGTTCATTTCTTCAGCTGCAAGGGTGATGCTGCCGTTGTCGGGTGTAAATTTTATAGCGTTTGAAATCAGATTTCGTATTACCAGGTTCACCGACTCCCGGTCACAGAATGCAGAAATGGAGGAACTGCCGCGTTTACGGATCTCAATGGATTTTTGGGCAGCCGATGGTGCAGCCAGGCCGATATTCTCATCGATAAGGTCGATCACGTTCAGTGTTTCAGGCTTAAGTCGGATGGTATTCGTCTGGCTTCGAGACCATTGAAGAAGATTTTCGAGTAATGCCAGATTGATGCGCGAAGCACTTTCAAGGTCGGTGAGCAACTGATCGCGCATTACCCCATCGGTAACTGCCCCGCTTGTGATCAGCTCAAGCGCCATTTGAAAACTGCTGAGGGGAGCTCTTAGATCATGGGCAATGATGGAGAAGAGTTTCTGAAGCGTTTCAAGGGATTCCTTTAAACGAATCTCATTCTCTTTTTGTTCAGTAATATCGATGTTCATACCTATTACTCTTAAAGCCTGGTTATTTTCATCGCGCTCAACAACTTTGCCGTGATCAAGCAGCCATTTAAGTCTGCCGTCGCAGGTACGTATCCGGTATACCGCCTCGTAATATTCTGTTTCCCCCCTTAGATGCTGTTCAAAGAGGGCTAGTGTCCGGGGTCTGTCATCTTCCAGAACTCTGGTCTCCCATCCGCGTATGTGAGGATTTGTTTCCGAAGGATCAAGTCCGAGCATTTCACTACTCATCTCACTATAGTATAATTCACCGGTGCGGACATTCAGATCCCACAAGCCTTCCCGGGCGCTCTGAATGGCCAGGTTCAGCCGCATACGGCTATCTTCAAGCTTTTGAATAGCTTCCCGGCGTTCAAACGCATCCGAAACAATATTCGAAACAGTAAGCAGCAAATGTTGTACTTCCGGAGTCCATTCCCTTATATTCCGGCATTCATCAAAACCTAAAAAACCATGGTTCATTCCTGAACTGCTCAGTGAAACGGCGAACACTGATTTCACCAGCTGCCGTTTTAAAAGTTCGTGCAAATCTCCGGAAAGTTCGCTTGTCCGGGAGGTAAGAATCATGCCCTGCTCTGACAGCAAACTGTTCCACTCAGACACAGACGGATTTGTTCTATCGCTAATTCCTGCTCCCAGAGCCTCTGAACCAGGCCTTACCCACTCCTTCCACCAGACGGCAGGCTTGTGTTGTTCGCCGGGTTTCCACAAATAAACTCTGCTCACACCGGTATGCAGTCCCAGCATTCGCAGCACAGTGTCAATCTTTTCGGTTGGCTCTCCAGGCTCGTTAAACATTGCAGAGATTCCCGCCAGAAGGCGCTGCTGGGCATGCAGACGGCGGATATGCCTCTCCTTTCGCTTAATAGCTGTGATATCCACGGCCGTTACAACCAGGTAATCGGCATTCAGAGGGCTGATTCTGCTCAGTGAGAAAAGAAGGTCAACAGGTTCTCCATTGCGTTTTCGGGCAGTAACTTCAAAATCCTTGATTTCCTCTCCCGTAAGAATGATTTTCGCGAGCCGACGGCCGGCTGCCTCATCGGGAACAAGCTCCCTGTCAGGCATACGTCGTCCGAGCATCTCATCCCTCGAATAGCCCATGGTGTTGACAAGCTGCTGGTTTACATCGATTACCTCACCCGTTGTGGCATCGCAAATCGCCTGAATCACAGGCACCAGATTGAAAACCTGTGAAAACTTTGATTCGGAAACCTCCAGTTCCCGGGCAAATTTCTGCAACCACAGCTCAGACTGCTTCCTGTCTTCAATGTTCCGGGTTATTCCGTACAATTCAACCTCTCCGTTGCAATCCAGGTTAAACCAGGCAGTGACTTCCGCCCAGAATTTCCGACCATTTTTATGCGTAATTTGTAATTCCTTGCGCGTAAACATACGATCTCCCGGATTGCGGACAAACCGTTTCAGATGATCATCAAATACCTGTTTTTCAATATTAAGCTCATCTGGCGACACCAGCAGTTCTGTATCCGAATCCTGAACCTCCTCAGCTGTATACCCGATAAGGTCGGTGACTTTAGGACTTATGTAATGGTATTTCCGTTTCCCGGGATTGAAAATCCAGATGACGTCGGACATATTCTCGGCCAGCAACCTGAACTTTTCCCGGCTACGGCGAAGGTCAATTTCATCGTGTTTCTTTCCGGTTATATCCATCAGCGTTCCAACACCACCGATGAATTCCCCATCCCTGAAAAGAGCCCGTGTGGAAAAACCTATCCAGATCTCCTCGCCGGCTTTGTTGTATTTATATTCTCCTATCAGCGATTCCCGGCTTTTCAGTATATTCATGCGCTCCCTGAGGTGCTTCTGATCTCGTCCTGACAAACGGCTTGCCGGCATATTAATCAGATCGGCAGCCGGAATACCGGTGAGCTTTTCAACAGCCGGACTTATATACGTGATAATTCCATCCGCATCCAATTCATAGATAACCTCGTCCAGGTTTTCAATAATTCTGCGGAATCGGCTGCTTTCAAACCGCTTCCTTTCCGGTTCATCAGAAACCTTCGGAATGCGGCTGACAGCCATCAGAGCTTCCCGATCGCGGATGGCAGTAATCGAAACACTGAAATCAGGAAGTCCTTCTTCCGGGTTAGCAAGAGGGAACGAAACAAATCCTTCTGTGATTGCCTTTTCAACCGCTTCTGATAAAAGCACTCCCGTCTGGACACCAAACAGGGTAAAAATGCCGGGATTTTCGGAAAAATCTTCTGTAAAATAATTTTCCAAAAAATACTCAGGTTTACAACGGAGGATATTTCCTTTACCGTCAATATGCAGAATAAGGTTCTGAACACCGGCCATAAAAGCGAGAAATCGCCTGTCGGCCAAAACATTTGTTAATGGCATACCAGATAAAAAAAAGTCGTACAAGTAAATCAGTCGATGTAAAATAATGATGCAAAACGCCGACAAAAATAATAAATAATTGCATGCAACGCCCTAACCCATGCCGAAGTAAAATTCCGCTTATACGGAAAAGAGCCGGCTTCTTCAGAATGCGCGCCAACCCGGCTTTTCCTGTCAGTGGCATCTTAGGAGTTATAATTCGGGACAGGTAAATTGTTATTGCGGCATCCGGTTCCGGTTGTTTACAGATAAGTTGGATACCTGAAAACCAACGATCTGCAGAAAGCCTTCACCCGAAGGAATCCGCCAAAAAGCAGAATATTAATATGTTAAAAAAATATAAAGTCCTGATTATGTTCAGTAAGCACTGTTAATGCATCTGGTTTCACTTGAAAATATCCATCAA
>DJVU01000052.1 GCA_002441345.1 Bacteroidales bacterium UBA6248 | reverse complement strand
AAAGCAGACCATAAAAAAAGGCAGATTCTGCCATTGCGACAGCCTCTGCCCTGAAATTATCCCTCCTGAGATAATCTAAAACGTATATCGTATCGAGAGGGCTGCACCATCGCCCCACCAGTGGCTGTCGCCTATCAGGTTGAACGCCGGTTTCCAGTCAAGGCCCAGATTAAAAGGCACCTCTCTGAAGGTATATTCAAGTCCGGCAATAAAATCCACACCGACAATAGCAAAACGGCCGTCGCGGCGATTGTTGTCGGGCCAGTAGTAACGGTCATTATCCCACACTCCGACGTGTCCGCCAAATCCCAGAAAATAATCGAGTCCGGGAGCTCCCTTGATGGGCTTCTGCCATTCGTAAAGTCCTGTAATCGCAAGTCCGCCCCAGCGGAATGTTGCAATACCTTCGATGGCATTGGAACTGCCTACAAAATGTTTCAGTGTAATTCCGTTAAAAAAACCAAGGCGTGCTCCGAGAGCCGTGGTATAGTTCTGCGCCTTCAAGGCAAACGAAGTGGTAAAAAGTAAGAAGAATGCGACAATAACGACTTTTGGTTTCATGATTTGAAATTTTTATTTGACAACTAGTTTTAGGTTCGACAGCGGGCTATCAGAAAATTCCGTGCCATTGTCTTGCTTACGTGACAAGTGGAATATACAGGAGGCAAATACAAGCAAGCAGGCAACGCATTCCTGAAACTATTAACATATTCATCATAATACTTAATAACCATTTGCTTATCAACCACTTAACATCGATACGATAAAAAAAACCTACATCAAAACTTCGAAAAAAAAATATGGATGCCTATGTGTTGCAAACAAAATAATAAAGCTAATTTGGCTGCGGAAAGAACATAGGGGGTGAAAACCGGGTTTGCACAGGTAATAACAGGCAGCGTTCACTGCATAGTTTAACAAAGATAAAAATCCGGATTATCGATATCAATACTTATTATCCTGAATTTCAAATATATAAACACATGTCCCTTAAAAAACAGTTGGCCTTTGTCCGGGAAAAATCCGTAATCCTGCGCCCGGTTATAATTCTTCTGCTGGCAATGATCTCCTGTGAATATCCGCTGACTGATGATGAAATTACACATATTGACCCTCCTGCTCCCTATTATCCATTGCAGATCGACCTGATGAACTCGGGTGACACTTTATTTCTGTTCAACAGGCATTTACTCAGTTACAAGCTGAGTGCCTTCGGGCAAAAGATACATGCTGCAGAGATGTTGCTGGCAGATGACCGCTGGGAAATATACAATGCGACAGGGGAAATTGAAATTGATCCATCGAAATACATTCCGGGTGTCTACAAACTTTCGGTCAACATGTTCACTTCGACCGGAAGCGGCAGTCTGGCCGATTTGTCAGGATACGAATATTACGCCGGGACACGTGAATGGGTGGCACTGATCGACACCAGGAATGCCGAGTACCTTCAGATGACGGCAGATACCGATGAGAACGGATTTTTGCGCATCCGCTGGCAACCCTCATCAAATTTCAACATGCAGTCGCTCCGCCTTAGCAGGAACAGTGGTTCTAATTCCTCCAGCAGGTATTTTAATCCCAGACTTCCGGGGCAGTTTACCGACAGTTGTTATACCTGTGGCGAAGTCAGCTACGCGCTCTACCATACCGTTCACACCACATCTGCTTCACCAAGCTACACAACGCTTAACATAAATCGTGAGCCGCCCGTACCGGTTGTCTCGTATACAGATCTTGACAGTGTGACATTTACATGGAACAAAACCGGTTATCCGACGCATTACACTTTATCGACAACTAACACTCCCATAGTGGTTTATCTCAACAGTTCGCCCGACACCAGCATAACCATAGCTCAGCCAGGGTTTGGAAAGCACGGGCAATTTCAACTCTCCAGCAAACCGATGTATGCCGGTAACTGCAAAGAGTTATACTACCCGTATACGTATGTAGACTTTACCCTGGGGGAGTACGTAGCCCCGAACTGGCCGGTTTATGCATATAATCCCATTGAGAAAACGTTTTATACCTCCGTATACGATGACATGAAGGCCTTCGACATTTACAGTCTGAACACAACGGCGGCCTATCGGATTCAGAATCTGCTGTATGATGCAATTTATGACTGCCCGCCCAATTCAACCCGGGTTGGCGTTGCCACCAGACAGGCGATTTACCTGTTTGAAGACCGGCAGCTGACTAATCCGGCCATCATTCCTTACGGCACGCCAACGGCCAATTCGGATCATTTTTGCTTAACCTCTGAAAATACTGCTGCCATTATTCTGGGCGGGGACTACTGCCTTCTTGATCTGAATACGGGTGAAATTACTGCAACGCTGGATATAGAAGAATATCCGTATTACAGCAAATGGGCCTGCATCTCCACTTCTCTCTCCGGCGATCAGTGTGTAATAGTTACCCGTAACGGGATATGGCTCTACAACATAGTGAACAATGCCTTTGAAACCGCCTACCGTGATCAGAGGTCGTACAAGTCGGCCATGTTCGACGATCTGAATCCGGACAGGCTCTTTCTCACGCTTGAGGAATCTCCGGTACTGGAGCTGAGAAACCCGCATGATTTCAGTCTGATCCAATCTGTAACCTTGCCCGGCAAGTGCGTGCTGCGCAATATTGATCCGGAAAGCGGATATCTGCTGCTTACCGATTATACCAACCTGTATGTGATGGATGTAAATACCTGGCAAATTGTGCTGAAGGTACCAAGTTCCGATTCTAAGCCGCAGCTTTATAATAACCGGCTGTTTTCCAACTCAGGATTTGTCTTTGATATAACTCCTTATCTGCCATGACGAAAGCATATATAAGCCTGCTGGCATTCCTGCTTTTTATAACAGCTTGTCCAATCCATGCACAGGAAGTTAGGTTTGGGCTTTACGGGGGTTACGGATCGTACCGTTTAGAGAATCTGAAAGCTTTGCAGGATGAAATAGGCGGCAATCCACAGCTGCCCGTATTATCGGAAACCGCCGCATTCCCCGGATACTTTACGTTTACCGGATTTGTGGCAGTGGATATGCAGGACTTTTCGGAGCTGACAGCCGACATCGGTTACCAGTTTACCGGAGCCCGCAGCTATTATGCGGACTATTCAGGCTATTACCGGCTGAGCATGCAACTGAAAGGCCTGCGTTCGGGCTTACAGTATCGCGTACCGTTTATCAGCGGAGAGAAGTGGGGAACCCATTTCGCTGTTGGAGGCGGACTGACCTCGAGCCGGTACGATATCGATGAACGCTTTGAAATCACCACAGTATATGAATACCAGGAGGCGATGACATTTGTAGCACTGAACCCATACGGAGAGGCGGCCCTTACAGGGTATTACCGGCTGAACGACAGAATACGTTTGGAAATGCTTTTCGGATATGAATACAATATACCGGGCCGGCTGAAATGGTCGGAAAACCGCAAAGCCTATCTCCAGAACGAAAAAAAAGAGCCGGTCAGGGTCGACTGGACGGGGGTCAGGTTCCGGATCGGGGCATCGTACCGGATTCTGAAATAACAAAAAAAGAGGACTCAGTCCGGATTGCACCGGGATTGCGGCAAATCTGCCTGTATTCACACTGCTGAGGTATAAACAATCAGGCAACAAAAAACCGGAGCAAATAACTCCGGTTTTTTGTTTGGATATAAGGATGCATTAAACATCAATTTTCGCGTATTTCGCATTTTTCTCGATAAACTCGCGGCGCGGGGGTACTTCGTCGCCCATAAGCATAGAGAAAATGCGGTCTGCTTCGGTGCCGTTTTCGATGGTAACCTGGCGCAGGGTGCGGAACTCCGGATTCATAGTTGTAAGCCAGAGCTGTTCGGAGTTCATTTCTCCAAGACCTTTATAGCGCTGAATGTGCACCGAGCTTTCCTTGCCATTCCCGGTGAGTTCGGCAGCGACAGCGATGCGTTCCTCTTCCGTCCAGCAATAGCGTTCGGTATTCCCTTTTCTTACGAGGTACAGCGGAGGAGTGGCGATGTAGATATAACCGTTATCGATAAGTTCGCGCATATAGCGGAAGAAGAAGGTAAGGATGAGGGTGGCGATGTGACTTCCGTCGACATCGGCATCGGTCATGATGACTATTTTGTGATATCTTAATTTTGCAAGATTCAATGCCTTGCTGTCTTCTTCTGTGCCTATCGTTACTCCGAGAGCGGTATAGATATTTTTTATTTCCTCGCTGTCGAAGATTTTGTGTTGCATGGCTTTTTCCACGTTGAGGATTTTTCCCCTCAGTGGAAGAATGGCCTGGAAGCGCCGGTCGCGGCCCTGTTTGGCGGTACCACCTGCCGAGTCGCCCTCCACCAGGTAGAGTTCGCACAGTTCCGGGTCACGCTCGCTGCAGTCGGCCAGTTTCCCGGGCAGTCCGGAACCTGACAAAACATTTTTCCGTTGAACCAGTTCGCGGGCTTTACGGGCAGCGTGCCGTGCCGTTGCGGCAAGGATTACTTTATTAACGATGGTACGGGCTTCCTTAGGATGTTCTTCGAGGTAGTAGGAGAGCAGTTCAGCCACCAGGGCATCCACAGCACCCATTACTTCGTTGTTTCCGAGTTTGGTCTTTGTCTGGCCTTCAAACTGCGGTTCCTGAACCTTCACGGAGATAATGGCTGTGAGTCCCTCGCGGAAATCGTCGCCGTTGATGTCGAATTTAAGCTTTGACAGCATTCCCGATTTGTCGGCATATGCTTTCAGGGTACGTGTAAGAGCTCTGCGGAAGCCGGCCAGGTGGGTACCACCCTCGTGGGTATTGATGTTGTTTACGTAGGAATGAATATTCTCGGCAAAACTTGTATTGTATTGCATGGAGATCTCCACCGGAATATCGTTCTTTTCCCCTTCAATGTAGATGGGTTCCGGCATAAGCTTTTCGCGCATACCGTCGAGGTATTCGATAAAATCGCGAAGACCGTTCTCGGAATAGAACGAATAGTGAATAGGATTGCCATTTTCATCCGTATCGCGCTCGTCGGTAATGGAAAGGCGGATTCCCTTGTTGAGGAATGCCAGTTCGCGAAGGCGTGAACTCAGGATCTCAAGATCGTAAACTATGGTAGTGAAAATGGAATTATCCGGCCTGAAATGAACCGTAGTACCTGTTTTAGCGGTTTCTCCCACAATCTTCACAGGATGGAGAGGTTTCCCGACGGAGTACTCCTGTTCAAAGATCTTTCCTTCCCTAAAGACTGTCACTTTGAGCATGGACGACAACGCATTCACACACGAAACACCAACACCGTGAAGTCCGCCCGATACCTTGTAGGATCCTTTGTCAAACTTTCCGCCGGCGTGCAGCACGGTCATAACAACTTCGAGTGCCGAACGCTTTTCCTTCTCATGCATATCCGTAGGAATACCCCTTCCGTTATCGGAAACGGTAACGGAATTGTCGGTATGTATGTAAACCCGGATATCGTCGCAATAACCGGCCAGCGCCTCATCAATCGAATTATCAATTACTTCATATACCAGGTGATGCAAGCCCCTTGAACTGATGTCGCCAATGTACATCGCAGGGCGTTTACGAACTGCTTCCAGACCTTCAAGTACCTGAATATTCTCAGCTGTGTAGTTTCCATTGCCGTTGCCATTGCCATTCGTACTGCCATTGGCTGCGGCACCATTATTTAATTCACTCATATTCAGTAAAATAGTGGTTTTTAGTTAATGAGCAAAGTTAGCATTTTTATTAATACGAAATCCGTATTCCGCAGAGGAAAAACCGGAAGTTATCAACAAAACGCATAATTGCCGGAACATGGTGTCCGTTAGCGGGACTATAGTTCACCAAACGATTAAATATCAAGTTATTATCTCCTGAATTGATACCATGCCAAAACATCCGGCCCAAATGCGGAGCTTGCTCCCGGAATCGTATAAACCGAATAACGGGTTTCTGCCGGGCTCAGAACGAATAGGCAATACCCCCCAGCAGGTTGAAACGGTAGCCGGGATAATTGTGCCAGTAATACTGCCGTGAACCAAGTACATTGTTGAGATTCAGGAAAGCAGAAAGCTGACGGGTATAGCGGTATTCAAAGGCAAAGCTCAGGTCGGTATATCCTTTCACTGTTTCGTAGGTCCGGCCGGATGTCTCACTGCCGGACAAAAGGGCATATTGTTTACCGGCTGCGGTAACCGTTGCGCGGGCCAGGATTTTGTCGCCCAGGTTATACGCAGCTTCGGCACCGAGTGTGGTCCCGGGTTTATGCCAGGCCTTCTCTTCGTGCTTCAGATCCCACTTTTCGAATGCCGCGAATGCTTTGATCCGGATTTTTTCCACGGACACAAATTCGGCTTCCAGCCGGCCGGCTACCATACTTCCGTCGTCGTATACCAGGGTAAACCGGTTATACGGTTCCGCGCTGAAGTCGTTAACGAAGAATACGGCATTGTCGACCATCCCCGCACGAAACGAAGCATAGAAATTGAAGCGTTTGCCCGCTCTGGCACTGGCTCCGCCGTAAAAGATAAACTTCTCCCGTGTATACCGAAGCGGAAGTACCGACTGAATAAACGGATTTTCAGCGGCCAGCCTGTCAAATCCTTTACGTTCGAGGCCACCGGTAATACCGGCATAAACGCCCAGGGCTTCATCCACAATGCTAAGGCGGGCTTCGGCAAACGGGAACAAATAGGCTTTCGAAACGGAATCACCCTGAAAAGACAGATCAATTCCTGCCCTGAGGGTGTATTCGTTGAATGTGGTTCCGATATATGGCTTCAGACTTACGATGGTACTTGTCTGGCTCAGGGTTGAATCCTTAAAACCGGTAAATTCCAGCCGGGCATCCAAACCTATCTGCTGTTCATCGGTAAAATCAAGGACTTCAAAGCGTTTGTCGGCAGAAGCAAGCAGAGAAACCGACGATTCCCGGGTATTGAAACGGTCGGATATATTTTTAAAACCCAGCAATGCCTTATGGTTTACCCTGTCGTTATCGGAGTAGTTCGACTGAATTCCTGCGCTGGCACCAAAGCGGTTAAAGTGCTGTTTGAGTTGATCATCTTTCATTATAAGCTCAAAATCGCCGGGATCGAATCCATAGTGGTGCACCACATTTCGTTTAAAGCTGATGCCAGCGCTCAGGGTATGCTCATCCAGAAACCTGCGGCCTTGCAATTCAGCCAGGTTTTCACTGTTGCTGCTAATGGGAAAGTCTTTAATCCCGCCCGAAGAAGAAAGATGTTTCAGGTGTACGCCCAGGCTGTGCGATTTTGACCGCAACGAATTGGCCCAGAATTCGGCATACGGGGTGGTATAATTACCGAACCCCGCTCTTACGTAATTGCGCAACAGGGTTTTCCGGGGCTCGCCTACCAGCTTAACGGCTGGTATTTCTTCGGGACTGAGGGTAACTTCCTGCCGGACCGGGAGAATATTGTAGCTGATCACCGGTAACTTAACTTCCGACTCGGAAGGTGCCGGGCTTATGTTGATTTTGCTTACATCGGGGATGGAAGGTTCGTAGGATCCGACCACGGTAACCTGTTCGTTGATTCCCTGGGCAAAGACGCCCGTGGCGGATAACAGAAGCACCGGCCCCAGTAGCAGGAGCGAAAAATAACCCAGGCACTTCGGATTCCGGAAATTATTTATTGTCGTCATAGTCAAACAGCGTTTCATTTCTTTGGGCTCGTTAACGGATAATTATTCCCTCTTCATCGTCGAATTTATTGCCGGCAGGTTTCCCTTTGGATTCTTCGCGGTTGATCTGTGCCAGCTTTTCGGATGCGGCTTTACGAAGGTCCTCCCCTTCGTAGTTGTCGATGATGCTCTGCAGGGTTTGTTTTGCCTGGAATACGTTTCCTGTCTTTACGTATACATCGGCCAACAGGATAAACGAGCGGGCAACCCAGTAATCGTAGGAAGCAAAATCTCCCGACAGTCTGAAGATATGCTCTTCGGCCGTTTTATAATCGCGAAGATCGTAACTTATGGCAGCCATATTGAACAAAGCTTCGGCGGCGGCTTCTCCCTGTGAGAGTTTCAGCACTTCGCTGAAGGAGGTCCGGGCTGCTTCGTTGCGTTGAAGCGCCAGCGACGACTTACCCATGATAAGATGGGTTTCAGCTGCAAGTCCGGCCGAAAGCCTGTCGATGCCAAGCACCCTCTGGCCGTTTTGATACGCAATGCCATAGTTGCCCAAATGATAATTGCAATGCATCTGTCCCAGGTAAGCCTCCTGAAGGTTATCCGGGTTTTCGGCGCTCTCCTCCAGGCGTTCATACATCGGAAGTGCTTTCGCATATTCCTTCATCCTGAAAAGTATAACAGCTGCCTGGCGCGCTGAATTTTCTGTAAAGCGCGAGCGGGGTTTCGAGAGGATGTATTCATAACCTGCAAGGGCTTCCGCATGTCTTCCCGCCCTGGTTTCGCAGTCGGCTTTGAAATAATGTGCATTCAGTGCAAAAATACCGTTTGGAAATTTCTGAAGGTAGGATGCAAATCCGGGAACGGCAGCTGCACAATCGCCCGTCGCATAACGGTTTTCGACCCCCATATAAGTGAGCGAATCCTGTTCGGAACGGGTGATGTTGGCAAACGGTATATCTTTGGAAAAATCGACGTATTCGTCAATTTTATTCATGTCCACATAAATATTCTTAATCACGGCAAGAGCTTCGCGAGCTTCAGGGGTAGAAGGATAATCCTTCACCACCTTTTTAAAAGTTTCCAGAGCCTGTGTTTCGCGGTTTGTATTGTAGTATACCAATCCTGAATTCAGCAGAGCCCGTTTTACGAAACTCGACTGCGGATAATCGGCTATAAGCTTGCGGAAGCTTTGCAAAGCATCCTCATTCCGGTGCAGCATCAGTTGTGCCTGCCCGATTTCGAAGCGGGAATCGTCGTTGTAGGTAGACCGGGGATAGTCGGACAGCAGTTTTTGCAGAGTGCTGATTTTCTTGTCCAGACTTCCGTTAACACCCTGGATGATAGAATTTTGAAATAGAGCATAATCGGCATCTGCAGCCCGCGCACCGATCACCTGGTCGTACTGCGACTGAGCATCGGAATATTTTCGCTGCATAAAATAGGTATCGCCGAGCCTGAGGCGGGCATCGTTGAGCATGCGCTGATCCGTCGGACGGGAAGCTACAAAGCGCATAAACGACTGCTGGGCCTGGGCATAGTTCTTTTGCTTCATCAGCACATAGCCCTGATTGTAAGCTGCCGTTCCGTAGTACGGATGATTTTTGGCTCCTGGTGAATTCTCGAACACCCGGTAATAGGTTGCAGCTTTGTCGTACTGTGCCAGACGGTAGTAAGCTTCGCCTGCCCACAGCGCGGCACCGGCGGCAACCTGTTCGTCGGTTTTGTTGTCGAGCGACTTCACAAACATAGCTGCAGCATCGGCATACTGGTTATCGGCAAAAAACTCCAGTCCGCGGTAATATGTAATTTTTTGATACACTTCGTTCTGGGCAGGAGTGCGTTTTTTGATATTTTCAAGTGTTTCCAGGGCTTCACGATAGTTGCGTGTCACCAGATACAAACTTGCGAGGTAGGTATATGCTTCGTCGCGACGGGGAGAAGAAGGGTATTCGGTCAGGTATTGCTGAAGTGCCCTGATGGCTTCGTTGTATGGATTGTATGAAAGCTCAATCGAGAGTTTGGCGTAGTTGAACAAGGCTTCTTCGGCCAGGCTATTCCGGATGGGAATTTTCCACGCCGACAGGAATGCATTGGAGGCGAACTGTTTCTGTGATGTCTTCAGATAGCTGTCGCCGAGATGAAACCATGCATTTTGCGCAAGCTCATCGGTATCGTTGGCCACCTGCTGAAACTCGGGGATGGCACTTGTATAGTTGCCGCTGGTGTAATAGGAATAGGCAAGGATATAACTTTCCTGACGGCTGAACTGGCTGCGGGAGGTACGGCGGTATTCTTCGAGCAGGTTAATGGCTTCGGAATAGTTGCCGCGACGGTACTGCACATCGGCGACAAGTCTGAGAATCTCGTTGGTTCGTTTGTTGCGGCGGGCATCCAGGAAGGGACGTGCCATTTCCAGCATTTCATCGTGGCGATTCTGCAGGTAATAGATCTGAATGATATAATAGGGAACGACGCCTTTGAATGTTTCATCGTTGCGGAGCCGTTCAAAATCGCGGAGCGCAGTTTCGTATTTCCCATCGCTGTACATGATGTGCGCATAGTAGTACGTAGCCGGACCTGTATAGCGGGTCTGACGGTCTTTGACCGAATAGAAGGCATCGGCGGCTTTGTCGTTATCGTTTTGCCTGAAAAAGCAGTATCCCCGTTTAAAGGTAAATTCGGCATTCTCCTCAGCATTCATCCCGGTACGGTCAACCTTGTTAAAAGCCTCCAGGGCACTGCGGAAGCTGTTGTTCCGGAAATACAGGTTACCCAGCTGGTACCATACCTGACTGGTCCGGGTATTTTCGGGATATTTTTCAAGAAAATCATTAAGCAGGGCTGCGGCATCCTGGTGCTCCAGGTTAGCGGCACTAACCGATGTATAGTAGTCCTTTTCGGTATCAAACGCCTGAAGCAGATCGCCGGGTGCTATAACCGATTCGAGCTGGTGCCTTACAGCTCCGTACTTTTCTTTATTAAAAAGGTCTGCAGCGGCCGACATGTCCACATTTGGTGACTGCCTGGCAGGAGTTTGCTGTGCAAGGGCTTCGGTGCTCATTACGAGCAAAAACAAGGCGGGTAAAGCAATGAAAATTCTTCTCATACCGGAATTCCGTTTGGGCTTTAAAATTACGCAGTACAGGGCTTCCCTTCTACGCAAAATGTCCGGAGTTTTCAACAGGGCAGATTTAAAAACTCACGTACCATTAACGGCAGGATGAAAAACTTAGTATACATCCTGTTTGCCTCGAAGGGTAAACGGCTGAACCGGAAGGTAAAAAAGTACTGTTACTGAATTATAATTTTGATTACCTGCTGATTACCTCCGCTACCTGTAAAACGAAGCAGGTAAGGAGCCGGAGGCAGATTTCCGGCGGGGATGGAAGTGAGCGTTTCTCCTGCTGCTACGGGAGCCGAAAACAGCACATTTCCGCTGATGGATATTAACTGAAGGGTTCCGCCTCCCGGAGTAAAAACATTGAGTCGCCCGCCTTCCAAGGATGGGGAAGCTCGGAGAGAAACCGACCTGCCTGTTTCCTGCACAGAAACCGTTCCGTATTCGAGCCAGAGGTCATCAACCCAGAGTTTGCTTCCGGTTGTCATAAATCCGGTAAGCAGATTGGAGGAAACAAACATGATATTCATCGTATCTGCTTCAGCCTGAATAAAATATTCAACAGGAACCGAGAATTCCGTCCAGGAAGGCGTTGCTCCCCCAATGGTACGGTAAGAATAGGCAAGCGTATCGCGGCTTGTTCCGTTCCATCGGGAAAGACCGATGCCGATTACGCATGAATCGCCAAGACCGGGCTGATAACGGTAGTAGCCCCGGAGCATAACGGGAGCCCCGCTAACGGGAACACCCCCTTCAACTGTGCCTGTCATATTCAGGATATCAAGTACGATTTCACCAAGAGAAAGCACACCAGGCATGGTAACGGGACCCACCAGAAAAACATTCTGTGTTATGGTTTCCAGCCTGGCACAGCTTGTCCCTCCGTGCGGATTTGTCATATCACGGGTAACCGGGGTAAATGTAGTGCCCAGGATGGACTGATTAATGGTGTTCCACCCTACAGGCTCTCCCCCGCTCCAGTCCTCAAAACCGGGATTGGGAATTTCATCCTGTGCATTCAGCAAAAGCGGAAACAGTAAAGCCGCCAAAACTGTATTCGGTATTGTAAAGGTTATTTTCATGCGCCGCCTTTTATGATTAGAGTTACAAAGGTACGTATGATTCATCCGCAAACAGTACGTCAGGTCAGCACAACCTTAACTTTTTCCCTTTCTTCCCCATCGCCGGATATTTGACGCCCTTGCCCGGGGTTCAGGGTTAAGGGGAGCGGGCATTGCGGGCATAAAAAACTCCAGGCGGCTTTTTGTTTCGCCAGCAATTCCTTCGTGATTCCTCTATAATTGCTCTATGATTTCTCTGTGAATCCTCTATGATTTGTCTATATCCGGATATAGCCTGATTAGACAGGAGTAAGACAAACTATAGAGAAATACAAACGGAATCATAGAGAAAGGCCGGGGAATTGAATCTGAAATTCACGCAAAACGAGGGACTGTCCGGTTAATTTGCCGTAGGCAATAGGAGTGTAAAACGCGAAGAGGCTGCCTCTGATGAGACAACCTCTTCGAAAAACGGTGCCGTACAACGCTGTAAGCGGGGTTCTGTGTCCCGCCGAAGCAGGATTTCTGTCATTTATCTCGACCTGAAGTCGCCTTCAGGCTCTAACGGCCTACCCCCCGGAAAGAGGCGGGCAGCCTCCTGATGTACCAGAGGTACAACAATCCGGTATATTTGGCCTTTCAACCCATAAGGTTTACCCGCGCAGACTGTCACCAATCTGAGCCGTGGGCTCTTACCCCACATTTTCACCCTTATCCCGCCTTGGCGGGACGGTCATTTTCTGTGGCACTTGCTGTTTCCGCCGGCTGCGGAACCTTCCCGTTAGGAAGTATGGCGCCCTTTGTTGCCCCGACTTTCCTCCCGAACCTGAGTTCGGGCGACAGAACACGCTGCTTTTACCGTTTCTTAGACCTAAGTTGGTGCAAAGATACAAAAAATATTGGTATCCAATGGGGTACGAACCCGATTCGGGATTTGGCATGTTACGCGGGGCATCGTTGCCACCACCCGGATATTAAGGCGTAGAACAGATTCAACAAACTGCAGACACGTAAGAATAAGAGGAACATCGCATTGCAAAGCATGGCGGTTCTTACCGGTATAACAACCGGCAGACGGGCAATCCGTTACGTTCAGTGTGACCGGTGGATGATGATATCAACGGCTCCATTGCCGTATTTGGCGAAGGAAGCTGTACGAAACTCCACATCCTCATACTCTTCAACGGTTTTAACGATGGCCGATTTCAGCGTTCCGTTGCCGATGCCGTGAATAAAAGTCACTTTGCGGTAATTGTTGGTAATAGCATTATCAAGCATCCGGCGGAAATGATCGAGCTGATACTTCAGTATCTCGGTGTTCGACATTTCAGAATAGTCGTCGCGCAAAGCGGAAATATGCAGGTCGACTTCAGCTTCACCATGGGTTGTACGATAACTGTCGATGTAGGCCGGAGGGGCTGCGGCGGTTATCTTCTGGCGGGCAGCCGGATCGGGCACTGCCGATACCAGAGCTTCGGTTCCGGGGATAATAATCTGCCCGGCTGTATCGCCCAGGTTCAGCACCACGGCATTGAGTCCGGCAAGCGGAAACTCGCGGTAACTGCTCTCCTTGTAGAATCGTACAGGCTTTATTTTAAAGGCGGCATGAAGCGGACTGAGTACCGGCAGGGTTTCCTGACTGTGAAAGAGAACCTGGACGATGCCCTCGGACCAGCCGTCGAGATCTTCACGGGTAATGGTTTCTATCAGAATTCTGGACCAGGGCGGGATCACTTCGTAGTTAACGCCGGCAAAATCCTGTCCTTTATCGCGCAGCAGGAACGAAAATAGTGCATCGTAGGGGGAGTTATTCACCAGAAAAATATCCAGATTACCCGTCATCAGCCATTTCTGGTCGTGGGGAGCATAAATAAGGTAGATTCCTTCAGTGATTCCGGCTCCCGACTGCCTGTAGAGCGACAGGATGCTGTTGTCGTAATCCTCCTCTTCTGCCCTGCCCTGTGTTACTGGTGCAGGTGCGGCAGCAGGTTCCTGAACGGGTGCTGCGCTATAGGGGAAATCTACCCTGACTTCACGATCGAAAAAACGTCCGGCCATTCCACCGGGTTCAATTTTTATGAGATCGGCTGCGAGAACGGGAATTTCAAATCCTTCCTCGATTGCAACATTAACCATATTATTTCCAAGGACACGGGTAACAATCCCTTCGCCCTTTTCGTTGAGAAAACGAACCTTGTCTCCGGCTTTTAATTCCATCTAAACAACAATTAACAGTGTAATACCCGGGGGTATATAAGTACATCCGGCCGGCTCATCCCGAAGCTTACCGGGCATAGGATTAAAAGGCAAAATTAAGCATTTACAGGCATATACGACCGCATTAAATGCAGTTCTGCATCCCGGGAACAAAAGAAATATGTAATTTAGCATCTCAAGCCGGCGGCAATGAAGATACGCAAACGTTTTACGGTATTGCTTCTTTCCCTTCTTCCCATAGCAGCTGGGGTGTTTTTTTCATGCCAGAGGGGGGACGACGATCCGGAACAGCACAAACCCGTTCCTTACGATCTGCAGATCCCGCGTTATTTCCCTACCAAACTGAACATACCGGAAGAAAACCCTCTTACAGTTGAAGGAGTTGAGCTTGGGCGCTACTTGTTTTACGACGGACGTATGTCGGGGCGTACCCATTTCGATTCGCTGATGAGCTGCGGAAGCTGCCACATACAATCAAGGAATTTTGAGCCGGGCAACGACCATCCGGTATTTACAGGAGGACATACGTTCGGACTGAGCGGCACATACACTCCGCATTATCCGCTGCCTCTGGTGAACCTGATCTGGAATCAAAACGGCTATCTGTGGAACGGATCCGTACATCCGTCAAATCCGAACCCGGGGATGCGCAGGCTTGAGGATCTGGTATGGATGGGAGTAACCGCGCCCCATGAGATGAGCGGCGACACCAACCGTACAAAGGCCTTGATACAGCAGATTCCGGGGTATCCCGAATTGTACAAAAGGGCATTCGGTTCCTCTGCAGTAACCATGGAATACACGGCCCGCGCGATAGCCCAGTTTGTCCGGACGCTGATATCCGCCAATTCAAAATTCGACCGCTACATGCGCGGCGATGTTCAGCTTACCCAGCAGGAAATCAACGGATTTATACTTTTTACCACCGAAGAAGGTGCCGATTGTTTTCATTGTCATGGCAGCAGTGGCAATCCCCTGTTTACCACCAATCTGTTTTACAACAACGGGAAAGACACGGAATTCAACGATCCGCGCGACCGCTTTTCCGTGTCGGGTTTTGAACCTGACAGGGGTGCATACAAGGCCACAACGCTGAGAAATATTGCAGTTACAGGCCCCTTCATGCACGACGGTCGTTTTGAAACACTCGACGAGGTAATCGATTTTTATTCGCATCACGTGCAGATGTCTCCCTGGGTAAATCCGCTGATGCACCACGTTGCCAACGGAGGGGTTCAGCTTACTCCGACAGAGAAAGCCGAGCTTAAGGCATTTATCCTTACGCTGCAGGACGATGAATTCCTTACCAACCCCAAATTCGGCCCGCCTGCCGTGTTCCCCGACGGCTCCACCTATGAACAGGTGGCCGGCAGATACTTTCACGGAAACCGGTAATTCTGCCCGCTTTCACCAAATGGGAGTAACTTACTTTTAAGGGCAGCGGGAAACGCAACGCCCGCCTTCACGATTCCGGAATCCGGATGTGCCGGGGGGGCGCATAAGCCTTTACAGGAAGAAGAAATCGCCGGTTCTTAACGTTTCCCGATCATAGTCAGCAGTTCAAGGTCGAACGTAAGACCGAAATAGGGTTTGATTTTCCATTCACGGGTTGTGGGAATGGCAATGCCGGCATCGAGTTTATCGCCCACGTTAAAGCCCTCCTTCAGGGCTTCATACTCGCGGATGTTTGCGCCCAGATTAACGTGCAGCACGTCGAACAGCTTGAAGTTGGGACCCAGATAAAAGTTCTTGAACAGATTATTACCCCCGAAACCCAGGAAGAAGCCCGCATCGTACGTCAGGTTTGCATTGGGTTTCGACAGGTCCCTGATCATAAAACTGGCACCGGTTACGTAGTCGAATTCCACGTCGCTGGTATTTTTATTGGTGATGACATACACACCGGGATTGTTGGCATCTTTGGGTGCCAGTGCAAAATCGGGCGTTCGGTACCCTTTTATAGCAAAGCCCTGAACTACGCGTGTTTTCTTCTTTTTATTGGTCACCGTGGAATACCGGCTTTCGCAATCCTTCAGTTTCAGCTCGGTATATTTGAGTTGTTCGCCTGCCCGAACCAGGTTTTTCTCTGTTTCGGTAAGGGTGGTACGAAGGGTATCGATGCGGCGGTCGGCAGCGGCTTTGTCGGCGATTATTTTCTGAATTTCCCTGTTTCTGCTGTCGATATCGCGGTTTTTCTCATCTATGCTCAGTTGCAGAAGACCGATTTCCCGGTCTTTACCTTCAAGGCGGGTATCACGGGCTGAAATAAGGCCTTCCAGTTTCACCTTATCCACGAGGCTCGTATTTACGGCTTCTTTGTAAATCTGCTCCTTTTCGGTGAAAAGCATTTCCTTTTCCCTCTGAAGCCTTAACTGCTCTTCCAGGTATAGATTTTTGGCATGGAGCTCCGCTCCGAGTTCTACGATTTTGCGATTCAGCGATTCGTTGAATGCCTCCAGTTCCGTTTCGCGTTCACGCAGGTTTTCCAATTCCGATGACAAGCGGGCAAGGTGGTGCATGCTCGAGTCGAGCGATTGCTGAATCCGGGTCTTCTCCGAGCGTTCTTCTTCAAGCATAAACCGTATGGTAGCCAGTGAATCGGAGAGCAGCGCTGTCTCAGGGCCTGTAATTGCAGGCGGAAGGGTATCCTGGGCACGCAGGCGTGTTTGCATGCCGAAAACGGATAACAGACTAAAAATCAACAGGTAATTAATAAAGCGGGTCATTCGGGGCACTGATTTAGTTAAAATTTTACCCGTCAGCCCCGGCATATGCCGCAGGATTCCTGCTGATATTACCGGGGCAGGCGGGCTGACTTCGTTTTTGGCAATTACTTAAACGAAGGATTCATTCCCAAATTGTACATTGTAAAAGCCCAGATGTCCGTGGCTTCTTCGATCATCTTCGAAACGGGCTTGCCTGCACCATGGCCGGCTTTTGTTTCTATCCGGATCAGGGCGGGATTATTGCACGACTGGTGTTTCTGCAGGGTAGCGGCAAACTTGAACGAGTGGGCCGGTACAACGCGGTCGTCATGGTCGGCGGTGGTAACCAGAGTGGCGGGGTAGCAGGTACCGGGCTTCAGGTTGTGCAGGGGTGAATAGCCCAACAGATAATGAAACTGCGTGGAATCCTCGCTCGAGCCGTAATCGTCGGTCCATGCCCATCCAATGGTAAACTTATGGAACCGGAGCATATCCATAACGCCGACTGCAGGCAGGGCAACTGCAAACAGATCGGGACGCTGGGTCATGCAGGCACCCACCAGAAGTCCGCCGTTCGAGCCTCCGGCAATGGCAATCTTATCCGGATTGGTATATTTCTTCTCTACCAGGTATTCGGCAGCAGCGATGAAATCATCGAAAACGTTCTGCTTCTGTAGTTTTGTTCCGGCTCTGTGCCAGTCCTCACCGTATTCGCCGCCTCCGCGGATGTTTGCAATGGCGATAACACCGCCCTGCTCAAGGAAAACCAGACGGCTGACACTGAACGAAGGGGTTATGCTAACGTTGAAACCACCATAGCCGTATAGGTAAACGGGATTGTTACCGTCGAGTGTCATGCCGTTTTTGTGAACAAGGAACATGGGCACCTGTGTACCGTCCTTGCTGGTATAAAACACCTGCTCCACCTCAAACTGCGATGCATCGAAGCGGATGCCGGCGGGATAAAGGACTTGCGATTCGTTTTTCAGGATGTCGTAAGTATACACCGTTGAGGGAAACGTAAACGAGGTGAAGCCGAAGAAAGCCTGTGACTCGTCGCGGTTGCCGTTGAAACCGTTAAGCGTACCTATACCCGGGAGGTCGAGTTCGTGCAGCAGGGTTCCGTCAGGATTGTAAACGAACGCTTTGCTGGCTGCATGCTGAATGTACTGTGCAATGATTTTTCCGCCTGCAAATTCCGCACTTTCGAGAACTTCCTCCTTTTCAGGGATAATGGTTTTCCAGGCAGCGGGGGCGGGATTGTTAAGGTCGACACCCACCAGGCGGTAGCGCGGGGCTCCGTCGTTGGTGCGAATCATAAAGGAAGACCCCTCGTTGCTTACGACGTAATAATCGTATCGGAATCCATCGGCAATTTTTACAAATGCAGAGGCCGGTTTCGAAAGATCTTTGATGTAAAGCGTATTTCCGCTTGTGCTTTCCGTTTCCTGAAGTACCAGAAACTGCTCATCCTCTGTAGTATAGGCACCTACATTGCGCAGGGGATGACCGGGGTTCTCATAAACCAGCACGTCCTTTTCCTGTGGATCGCCGATTTTGTGGAAATACACCTTGTGGAATTCATTTTTTGAAGAAAGCTCACCGCCTCCCCTGGGTTTGTCGTAGCGACTGTAATAGAATCCATCGCCTTTCCATGAAATACCTGAAAACTTAACCCATTCCAGTTTATCGCTGAGCTGTTCTCCGCTCGCGGTTTCCTTCACGTAAATCTCATTCCAGTCGGATCCTGCCTTTGAAATTGCAAAGGCGAAATACTTTCCGTCTTTGGATACGGAGTAGGTACCCAGTGAGGTGGTTCCGTCGCCGGAAAGCTTATTGGGATCGAGAAATACCCTTGGCTCTCCGCCAAGAGAATCCTGAATATACAGAATGCTCTGGTTCTGAATTCCGTCGTTTTTAAAGAAGAAATAAAAGTTGCCTTTGTGGAAGGGAACGCCGTAACGCGGGTAGTTCCACAGCTCCGTAAGTCGTTCCCTTATCTGCTCACGGTACGGAATCTTTGCCAGATACGCATTGGTGACTTCATTCTGCGCTGTAACCCAGGCTTCCGTTTCTGCAGATGTATCGTTCTCGAGCCAGCGGTACGGATCGGCCACTTCCGTTCGAAAATAAGTGTCCACCGTGTCGGTCATCCTTGTCTCCGGATACCGGATCTTTTCATTGTTCATACAACCTGTCATCATCAGTAATGCCGGAATTAAGGTCAATAAAATCTTGTTCATGGTCGGTTATTTTTGTTGAATACAAAGCAGTACACCGGATAATTGTGGCAAAATTAACCCATTTTCTCAAATTACGGGGAATAACATATTGGTTGGGGGCAGAAGCCGGAAGCCGGATTGAATTTCATGTACCGGCGTGATCCGGAATCTGCCGGTGCTTTATTCATATATTGACGGAGATCATTACACCGAAATGGCAGATGTAAAAAAAGGAAGACAGAAAAAAATGAAGCATTGCAAATGCCGGTTAAAAAATTAAATTTCCCTGCAGAAGACTTGCTAAAGCATACAGAAATTATATGAAAACCGGCTTAAGCCACTGAATAACAATAAGAAAGCCAAATTTTGCTGTCTGTTACGCATTCAACTGCAACCGTAGTCAAACCATATCCTCATCATTTCGCCGGCGAAAAACGGTGTCCCGGAAAATAGCTTTCACCGATTGAGAGGTTTTGCGTTTATTTGCAAAATAATCCATCAAACTCAAAACACCTGCCATGAAAGAGAAATTCAGGGAGATAAATCTGTACCGGACAAATCTGATACTTCCCGGGGAGGAGGGGGAAGAGATGCTTATCAGTAAAGTAACTATGGATGCGGACGGGAATGAGACGGAGCGGTTGACCATCCACGGCGACGATGAACCGGAGGAGCGAATCCTGACGAAGTATGAAAATGGAAAACCGGTGGAAGAAATCCTGGAGATCGGCGGAGAGGTTGCCGAGCGTACCACGCGCGAATTCAACGGCGAGGGTGTGATCATCCGGGAATGGAGGCATTACCTGGAAGGCGATCCGGATGAGATTAAATATACATATGAAGCAGGCAGACTGATCTCAAAAATTTCGTACGACAGCGATGGCGATGAGATGGAAAAGCATCTGCTTTTTTATGAGAGTGGCAGACTGGTACGTGAAGAGGAGTATGATTCGTTTGGCAACAAGGAGCTGGAACGCACCTTTGCCTATGGCGAAGCGGAGCATCCCGAATCTTCGGTTGAAATTCGCAACAGCGGGGACGAACGCACGCGCATCGTTACCGAATTTGATGAAGCAGGCAACGTGACCCTCGAAAAACGCTACGACCACAGGGGTAATCTGATAGCCAGGAGCATCACTACCACAGGCGAAGGCGGACGACCCGCAAAAATTGAAGAAGAGACAGTCAGGGGTAAAACAATTGCCACCCTGGAATACGACGAAAAGGGGAACAATACCAGGTATAAAGAGGAGGACGAAGCCGGCAACCAGCTTACCGAAATTACCCGTACGTTTGATGCAGACGGAAGAAACCGGATATCGGAAGTTAAGTCGGAACCCAGGCAGTTTGCACCCGGCCAGCATTACCGTCTGAGGTACGAATACCTGCCTTTTTCAGAATAGCAGATCAGGGACGGCGGCGGAAAAGGTGAAACCATCCGTGCCGCGCACCCCTTTCTTCAACGGTGTTAACTTTCATAACTTCAGGGTTTCTGACAACCGATTTTAGTTTCCACTTTCCCGTAAGGTAATAGAGGTACGAAAGCACCAGCCCCATAAACCAGGCGATGGGTATAGCCCACCAGATACCATCGATTCCGAGGTGTTTTGACAATACTGCAGCCAGAGGAATACGCACAAGCCAGAGTGAAAAGAGGGTGATAAACATTGGGATAAGCGTATCGCCGGCACCGCGCATCACACCGCCAACAACAAACATTCCCGAGAAAAGAAGGTAGAAACCGCTGACTATGAGCAGGTAGCGGGCTCCGATTTCTATTACGCCAGGATCTGTGGTAAAAAGCGTCATCAGCGGTTCCCTGAAGATCATGATCAAAACCGAGGAGACCACGGCCAGCAGTCCCGACATCTGCAGCGTTGCTCTCAGACCCTGCCCTACCCTTTTTAGTTTTCCGGCTCCGATGTTCTGACCGGTATATGTTGACAATGCTGCCCCGAAATTCATTGCCGGCAATCCCGCAAGGTTATCGATGCGTCCGGCAACGCTGTAGGCAGCCACAGCATCGGTTCCGAAGTCATTCACAATCCTGAGCAGAGCGAGCATCCCCAGGGAGACAAAAGTCTGCTGAAAGCCGGTAGGCACTCCGATGCGGATGCCGGTCCTGAAGATATCCCGGTCCCATTCCATTTTTCGCCACGACAGATTGATTACCGGATGACGGCGGTTGAGGTACAGCACCAGGGTAATAAACGCACCCGCCTGCGACAGCACGGTTGCAGCGGCCGCTCCGGCGATACCCCATTTGAATACAACCACAAAAAGCAGGTCAAAAAAGATATTGGTAACGGTTGAGATAATCAGGAAGTAGAGCGGAGTTTTCGAATCCCCGAGTCCGCGGAGGACGGCGCTGGTGCCGTTGAAACCGAAAAAGAAGAGAATTCCCGAAAGGTAGACGCTCATATAGAGAGATGCCTGCGGTATTACCTCTTCGGGAAGGCGTATCATCCTGAAAATCGGTGCGCTGAAGGCAATCCCGATGATACCGACTACAATGGCCGCAAAGAACAGAAAGATGTTCATAGTATCGATGGCCTTTTTTACTTTCGCAAGGTCTTTGGCTCCGAAGTATTGTGCTATGATGATGGTGCTGCCGGTAGAAACGCCGATGATAAAGGAGACAAGCATAAATATCAGCGGGAAGGAGGCTCCCACAGCAGCCAGCGCTTCCTTTCCCAGGTAACGGCCGACAATAATGCTGTCGGCGACGTTGTAGAGCTGCTGGAAGATATTCCCCAGCAGCATGGGTGTTGCAAATTTAAAGATCAGGCCGGCCGGTTTGCCGGTTGTTAAGTCATGCATCAGCTAAGGTAATACACAGTTGTTAAACAGTTCATAATTTGCAGGTACACCATACTCGCAAACGGCAGCTTCGGCAGAGTGCGGTCCGGATATGCCGGGAGGTCTTTACCCTGACCCGGTGATTGTATTAAAAATCGTCTTTCTGAGCTTTCACAAGCTCCTTTGTTGATAAAAGTCCGCAGGCAGCTTCTATATCCTGCCCCCGCGAGGCTCTCAGCGTAGTTACTATACCCTTATCGTTAAGTGCCTGCTGGAAGTCGAGGATGGCTGCCTCGTCGGAGCACTGCAACGGGGTTCCCGGGATCTCGTGGAAACGGATGAGGTTGATGCGGCTCCTGACTTTATTGAGCAGGCGGGCCAGCTCATTCACATGGCGGCGCGTGTCGTTGACTCCTTTAAACAAAATGTATTCAAAGGAAACGCGGCGGTATTTCCCGATATCGAACTCACGTATGGTTTCGATTACATCTTTCAGGGGATAGACATTCTGAATGGGCATCAGACGGCGGCGTTCGTCCTCGAAAGGGGTATGCAGACTCACGGCCAGGTTGCATTTGCTTTTCTCCAGAAACTCCCGCATTGCCGGAATAATTCCTATGGTTGAAACCGTAACCTTACGCACGCTGATGGCAAATCCGTATTCGGCGGTGAGGATTTCCAGACTTTTCATCACATTCGTAAGGTTATCAAAAGGCTCTCCCATGCCCATATACACCACATTGGTCATACGTTTCCGTTCCGGGATGCTGCGCAGCTGGTTCAGAATTTCACCGGCACTCAGCTGACCCTGAAAACCTTGTTTTCCGGTCATGCAGAAGAGGCAACCCATTTTGCAGCCTACCTGCGACGAAACGCAAAGTGTATGGCGTTTGCCGTCGGGGATATATGCAGCTTCGATGAACTTTCCGCTTCCGCCCGAAAACAGGTATTTTTTTGTACCGTCGGCCGAGGTATTGACTTTTACAGGATCCCGGACTCCCATCTCAAAATTTTCGGCCAGGAGCGATCGTGTTTTCTTTGAGATATTGCTCATTTCATCAAACGAAACCACATCGGTTTTATAGAGCCAGTAGGCGATCTGACCGCCGGTGTATGTGGGTAGACCGAGCTGCAGAGCTATTGCTTTCAGTTCGTCGAGCGTTTTCCCGAAAAGGGGTTCCTTTTGCATGCTGAATCAGAAATAAATCTCAGAAATAATATTGTTGAACGGTATTCCTTTCGTGAGCAGGATATCGCGCACATCCACCACCATTTCAGCGGAGCCGCAAAGGTAGTACTTTTCGCCGGGAGGCAAATCCGACTGCTCCATCAGGTACCGGGTCAGGCGTCCGCCATAGATGCCCGGAGCCTCTTCGCGCGAACAGCAGCGCACATACCTGTTGCCCAGCACCGGTAAAAACTGTTCGTTGAAATAAAATGAGTTCAGGTCGCGGCCTCCGTGCAGCAGCTTCTTGCCTTTTACAAGCCCGGTACGGAACATTGAGCTGAACGGGGCTATTCCCGTTCCGGAGGCAATCCACCAGGCATCTTCGCCTCCGCAGGTAAATGAGCCAAAAGGCTCGCTGATAAAGATGGAATCGCCCGTACTGAGTTTTGAAAGCCATGGCGTTAATTTACCTTCCGGGTTAAGGCTGTAGAGGATATCTGCCTCATCGTCGAGCTCACCGCTGGCGATGCTGTACAGTCTGGCTTCAAGTCCGTGTCCCGGGCTGATCCCAATAACCTGTCCGGCCGTAAAATCCCAGGGGCGTGGGAATGACAGCAAAAAAACGCCCGGTGCAATTTCGTGCTGCCGGCTGAGCCTTATCCTGGTTAAATCCAGTTTCTTTTTCATGAAGCGAAGTACAGAAATTACATTTATAAAAGAACTTATTGTCCGGCATTCCCTAAACAGATAAAACCTGTAAAAGTTTGCCTGCTACAGCCGCTCCCCGCGATCTGCACAGCCGTAATCCCCGGAATATATGATGACAGGATTCAAGGCATTTCTTTGCCGGACGCATTTACCGGTCAAATCCTTGAATTGCACTCAACAAAATGGCGGGTGCGGGGTTATCGGGTATAACAAATTGGCTTAATTTAGCAACAAAATAGCATGATATGAATGAGCGTCAAGTCCTGAAATCGGATGCCCTGGCGGCCAACCTCCGGGAAACGAAGACAGACAAGATAGAGATCCCTGAAAAGCATCTGCGGTTTCATGAACTTTCAAAAAGTTACTACAGTATACACACCCGTGCCTGGGAATGCCTTACGGAGTACAATCACCCCTTTTCGAACAGCGGGTATGTAACCGGGCAGCTCCGGAGCATCTCGCTTGGCGATTTCTGGTTTTATGAAAAGCATGCCGAAGCATCCTTCGCCTGGGAGGTGATTCTCGATCTTTACGAAGGAATACTGGAGAGGACATCCATGCCTGATCTGGTTGAAGATGCTATTCATACACTGCTTGAATTCGGAGAAAAGCTGCTGCAGGATTCAGTTCCTCATGCAGATGCCCTTCAGCGTATGATCTCCATACTGGACACTCTGCCCGGGCGGGCGATGCCGGCGCTGATTGCCAATTCCACGTTTCTGCAGCGGGTATTTTTGCGCTCTGACTGGCCTGAGTCCCTGAAGGAGGCGGCGTACAGTCTGCTCCGCAAGACACTGATTGCCAATGCTGTTTACTGGAGAGACAATACACGGGTTGAGGAATGGCTACTGGAACGCAAGAAGATGTTTTCGGCCGGAAGCCGGCAACGCATCAATTCCATCGGGAAACCATGGTTCGAACAGATTATCCAAGACATTGAAGATGCCGGCGATACCGAAAGCCTGTTGACAATCCCCGGATTTAACGAGATCGCACTTCACATCCGCCAGCTGCACCACGATTTTGAGCAGTTTCATGAGAAATTTTTCTTCCTGCTCTTTTTGCTTCATCTGGAAGGAATGCAGAACCAGAAGGAGCTGCTGCTGCGCGATTTCAACAACCTGTTGCGTGATATCAAGAGTGAGCTCTCGAGCGATGAGGTTTTCGGGTTTCTCGACAACATCTTCAGACTTTTCAATGAACTGAAATCCAGCAATCCCGGGACTGTTCTCGACTGTATACTTACGCTTGGGAAAGAGATCTTCCGCACCGAAAATGAGCGTCACATACATCACTTCGAAAAACTTCTTATCCGGTACGGTTTCACACCTCCGGGACTGGTTTTTGTGAGCGATGACTGGCAGCTGCGGGTAGATGAGAATCACATAAAGAACATCCGGGTATGGATGGAGTTGATTGAATACTCCCCCCTCACCTTCCGCGACCTGCTTTCGGCGCTGATCATACACCTGCGCCTGGGCGGGGTTTTTGTTTCGGATACCGATTTGTTTCAGCGGGATGTTACTGCACTGCTGAATTCCGACATTCGGCCTATTTTCAAGCACATCAAGCAGCTTGCCCGGCTGTTTCCGGTATACTTCAACGAAATCGGCGCCGAGGGGGAGCTCCGGGAAGTGACAACGGCCATGGATGAGCTGTCGCACCGCAACGACCGCCTGATTCATTTCCTGAGAAAACAGATACATACCGAAAGCAACAACACCCACATTGATCTGACGCGAAGTATTATCCGCTACTGGTACGATGGCAACAGCGAGCATCTGAAGGGGCTGCTTCCGCGCGATGTGGAACTCAGTTTGTCGGTGGAATCGCGATGGTTTACCGGCATCAACGGACTGATGCACAAACTGTGCGAATCGTTCAATGTGATGCCTGAAACCTTAATGACCCTTCCGGCAGAGAAAATCCGGAAAAACATCAACAGCCTGCCGGTCGACAACAACATAGACCGGCAACGTTTGATGTATATCTTCCGGTTACTGGAACTGCTTCGCGAAAAATACTCCTTCAATACCGTTAATCTGGGCGTTCTGATGCGGAAATTCAGTTTCTTCAACAGCAACGACATTGACGGATTGCTTCAGCTTCTCGAGAAACCCTATCCCGACAGGGCATTAAGGCAGGTGTACATCTTTATGCGCCAGCTGAATACCATTATAATGAATGATGAGAAGACCGAAGGCTGGGAAGACATTTACCATAAGCGCCACATTGCCATAGGCATACCAAGTATGTACGGCAAATACAGGGAACCGAAGTTTGAAGCTATGGGGCTTACCTTCCGTCTCGAAAAGGTAGCGGCTCACCTGATGGACCAGCTGATTGCCAGCATCAACCTCGACTATATCACGGCAAAAACGCTCAGGCGCATCCATGTGGTACTGGAGTTGTTCCGCCAGGGACTTGAGCTCGACGGCATCAGCGACCAGGGGTTCAACTCCAATCTTAAGATGTTCCGTTTCAGCCTGAATTCCGCAAGTTTCTCGGTGGGGCAGTACATCAACATCCTTCAGTTCATGCTTTCGAGCGTACGCGAAATCATCAGTAAATACTTCCTGCGTATATACGACAGTCAGCTCAGGGTAGTGATACCCCAGCTTCATCCGCGCGAATCGAAGGACGAAAGTACCGGTAAACATTTCATCATGAAGCAGTCGGAGCAGTTCTACCGGGAGATGCTTTCGAGTGCGTTTCTGGTTCAGAGTCTCGACAACTTCCTGGTCCGCATCCTGGGCTCGTTCCGGCAGATGGTTGATAATTATCCCGAAGAGACCATCCGCAGCATCATGTCGTACAACACCGATCTGGTGATTTCACCATTGAACCGCGAATCGCCGGAAATGGACAATCAGATCTTTCTGGGATCGAAGGCGTACTTCCTGAAAAAGCTGTCGCTTCTTGGTTTCCCCATCCCTCCGGGATTTGTGCTTACTACCGAGATCTTCCGCAGGCGTGAAGCCATCCTGCAGAATCCGTATATCGAAAAAGAGCTGGACATGATGCTCAGGCGGCAGATTTCCAATCTTGAAAAAGTTACCGGTCAGCAGTTTGGCAATCCCGACAATCCTTTGTTGTTATCGGTGCGCTCGGGAACGGCCATTTCGATGCCCGGAGCCATGAATACATACCTGAATGTTGGTCTCAACGACGAAATTGTGGAAGCTTTAAGCAAGAAATTCAATTTCGGATGGACGTCATGGGACTGTTACCGCCGTTTTCTGCAATCGTGGGGGATGGCATTCGGGGTAACCCGGGACGAATTCGACCAGGTGATGATCGATTTCAAAACCCGCTACGGTATCAGCCAGAAGATAGACTTCAGCCCTGTTCAGATGCGTGAGATCGCTTTTGCTTACAAAGAAATTCTGCACAGCCACAACATACACTTCAAAGACGAGCCCTATGAACAGCTGAACCAGGTAATATTCAACGTTTTAAAATCATGGGACAGCGAGCGGGCCAAAGTCTACCGTGAGTACCTTCAGATTGCCGATGAATGGGGAACGGCCGTTATCGTTCAGAAGATGGTTCTGGGCAATTTACACCGGACTTCTGGAACAGGTGTGCTGTTTACGCATGCTCCCGACCTGGAACAGCCCGGCATCCAGCTGTACGGCGACTTTACCCTGTGCAGTCAGGGAGAGGATATTGTTGCAGGACTCGTACATCCCTGGCCGGTTACCGAACGGCAGCGCAAAAAACTGTTTGGTGAAAAAGGGGTATCGCTTCAGCTGGGTTTTCCGGAAATCTATGAAAAGCTCCTCAGAATAACCGAAGAGCTCACCGAAACCCACGGTTTCAGCCATCAGGAGATTGAGTTTACCTTTGAAAGCGAAAATCCCGACGATCTGTACATCCTTCAGACCCGCGACCAGGAAATCCGTAAGCCGGATTTGAGTTTTGTATTCAACTGCAAGCCAAGCGAACTCGACTTGCTGGGAAGAGGCATTGGCCTGGGCAAGGGGGTTATGAACGGCATACTTGCCTTCGATATGCACGATCTGGAGCGCTTTGCCGAACTGTCCGACAACAAAATACTGGTGCGGCCCGACACCGTTCCCGACGACATAGGAATGATCTTCGCATGCGACGGACTAATCACCGCCAGAGGCGGTGCAACATCGCATGCCGCAGTTACCGCCGTGAGGCTTGATAAAACCTGTGTGGTTAACTGCTCCGAGCTCATCGTAAACGAAAAGGAAAAGATATGCTCGATTAACGGCCGGACGCTGAAACCCGGTGACAAAATAGCCATCGACGGGAATCTGGGCAACATATATGCAGGTAATTACCCGGTAAAGCTCGCTGAATTGGGATAATAACCGGTTTCAGCACCTTCCTGACAAACAGGGAAAATTGCGGGTTTCAGAATGCAGTATGACCCAAGAAGCGGATTTTCAGCGAATTGACCCGGCTAAGGCAGAGATTTGAATAAGGCAGGAATGGTGACGGAAAAATGATATCAGGGAAAGCTTCCCCAATCCTAAAACTTTTCTAATCTTTGTACCGTTTTAGTATAGATCTGAATTCATTCATTACAGCTGATAATAACACAGGAACGAAAAGACGCCTTATTTTTTTCTGATATCCTGCAAAAAACAACCCTCCTGCCATGGAAAAGATCAACGGAAAGAACATTCTCGGCATTAACGGAGCCGGGCGCATTGGAAAGCTAACCTTGTGGAACCACATCATGAACAAGCACTTTGGTGGCATTGTGGTGAATGTAGGCCGCGGAGTGGGTAAAAATCTGGAAGCACTGCTTCACAACATTCAGAATGACTCGACCTATGGATCGCTGAGCAATTTTCTCTACGGACATTCGGGTAAAAAATGCGGGATAAAGATTCTCGACTCAGCCATCAACCTGGTTTCCATCGACGGCATTCCGGTTCAATTTCTGCAGAATGCGCGTAATCCCCGCGAAATCAACTGGTCGGCGCACAACGTAAGGCTGGTGGTGGATTGTACGGGAGCATTTCTGGATCCCACCGTTCCGGCCGATAATGCCAAAGGAAGCCTGCGCGGGCATCTGGAAGCAGGAGCCGAAAAAGTTATAGCCAGTGCACCTTTTAAAATCAAGGATTCCACCCAAAAAATGCCGGGCGATTCTTCCATCATGGTTTACGGCATCAATCACCTGGATTTTGACGTACGAAAGCATCACCTGATTTCAGCGGCAAGTTGTACAACAACCGGGCTATCGCACATGATAAAGCCGCTGCTCGAAACACCGGAGACTTCCGACATTCTGACTGCCAGCATGTCGACCATACATGCCAGTACCAGCACACAGAGTATACTCGATACCGTGCCAAAGACCGGAAGCAGCGACCTCAGGAAAAGCCGTTCCGTTTTCAACAACATCATAATTACATCCACCGGGGCAGCCAAGGCTCTCGAAAAGATCATTCCACAGGTTCAGAAGATCGGTTTTATGGCCGATTCGGTACGTATCCCTACCAACACCGCCAGCCTGATCATTCTCAACATTACGTTTCATTCGCCTCTCAACGAAATTGGTGATCCCATCGTCACCCGCGAGTTCCTGAACGAAATATACGCTCAGGCAGCCGAGGGGCCGCTGGCCGGGATGCTGGAATTCAGCGAGGAACAAAACGTATCGGCCGACATCATCGGTCGGCGTGCCGCCGTGGTTATTGAAGGCGTTGAAACCCACACGCGTACCGGATTCATGGCTCTGAACCCCGGACTGCTGAAAAACTTCGGCATCGAACTGAACCAGGATGTTATGATCCCCGTATGCCATGCCAAAATATTCGGGTGGTACGACAACGAATTCGGCAGCTACGTAAATATGCTCGGAAAACTTACCGAGTACGTCGACGGTAAAATGTAATCTTCTGCCGCAGAAACGCTCATACCATTTACTTCCAGCATAAGGTGAAAATGCCCGGTCAGATATCTGTCGGGCATTTTTCGATTCCGGTTATTCTCGGGTTGAACCGGTGGAGAGATCATTCTCCGTTTTTATCGCAACTGCGACGGGCAAAAATGCCGCACCCTGAGGTTCCGGCATAATTCATTGTATCTTTTCCGTTTACAATACAATTTTGGTGCTGCTGATTTTTCCTTCACTTCTAACCATCACCACATAAACTCCATGGGGCAATCCGGTGGCATCCATATCAAGCGAATCCTGTCTTTTGCATCTTGTTTGCCGGATCACGTTACCCATAATTCCGGCAAGTGAAATATCGGCTCCGGCCGGTAGTCCGCTCAGGCGGATTACGCCATTATATGCATAAACGCTGACACGATCAAGGGGATTATCTTCGCCAGTACCAAGGGTTCCAAAGTGAAGCAGAAAGCGATCGGGATCATCGCCTTCATCGGCCATGAATGAGTATACGGGCAACCTGCTCAGCTGTGTAACTTTATTGGTTTTCAAGTCGGTGAGGTAAACATTGGCTCCGGGGATCGTTTTTGCCAGTTCAATGGTATACAGGCTGGAGCCGTTCTTTACAAATCCAAACGGAATGTAGAGCATCTCATCGATGGAAGGAAGGGTATTCAGAGCCAGGAATGCATCCCAGGTGCGGGAATAAAACATAGGCGCATATCCGGGAAGAAAGTGTGCATCGTACTCCATATCAAAACCTTCCGTAGAGTGAATATCAAAACGGACGATGCTTGTCTGAGATGTGCCGGCATCCTGATCGGTGACTTTCAGAAGAAGAAAGTCTTCATTATCTTTCAAACCCGCGGAATTATTGCTGCTGCATGCATCGGGCGGTATCGTCAGCTGACCGTTGCCGGACGTATACACCATAAAACCATTCAACGGCGGGATTAAACCACCTGTTTCGGTGAGGGTCAGATAGCTGGCGCTCTCCGGATTCCACAGATATACAGCCGAGGGCGAAATATTTTCTTTTATCCATGAGCCGCTGTTCCAGTCGATTGGATTCAGGAACGGATTTCCGGCAAGGTGAAAACCGGGAAACATTCCCGTGCTGCTTCGGCTAAGGCCCGGCAGTGCAATGGGGGAACTGTTCAGGGTACCGCTGAAGCTGTGGACGCCGGCCGTCTGGTATGCAACCAGATATCCGGTTCCGGGTATGAACGATGAAATCTGATACGCAGGATTCCGTGCATCGAGCCAGCAGTTTGAGGATTGGTTTCCATCGAAAGCAAAAAACTTAAAGTCGTTTCCTTCTCCGCCGGGAGTCCAGTCCCCATCTATTGCCTGAGCTTCGACAGGGGATGACAGCAGATGCCAGCCTTTACCGGGCGTATCCCAGGCTGCGGCTTCAATAGTAAGGTTAATGGTAGCCTCGAGCAAAGCAGTGTAACCTGAAATAGTTCCCGTTCCGGTGTTATCGGAGTTTAAGATAAGGCCATGAATGCCGTTGTCGTTAAGAACCGGTCCCTGTATCCGGAGACTGCCGCCGGGATTAACGGTAAGGTATCCTTCTCCGGAAATTGACAGGCATTGGGGAACAGCCTGGTCGCCCGGAATGGTACTGATTTCAGGATAAAACGAACTCCCTCCCGGGATTACAACCATATCCTGCCTCCCTGGCACCCTGCCCATGCTCCAGTTGGCCGGCATGGTCCAGTCTGATGACAGCTGTCCTTTCCAGGTGTTGAAGGTACCGCTTATAACGGGTCTGAGTACAGGGTAATCGTTGTTGACACCCGGAGAAAATATCCAGTTCATGCTGAAATCAAATCCTTTAAAGCTGTCTTCCGACTGCATCTGAACGGTTGTAAGTCCCGTACCTCCGGCTGATGTGGATTTTCCTGACGTTTGCGTATCCCAGAATGCGTGAGTAACGGATCCTTTGTTCCCGGATTCATCTTCGGTACTTCCTGCCAGCCCGCCGGTATAAACGGCTCCGCTGGCAGCGATAAATCCCGTTGAAAAGCACCGGCCGATAATTCCATTACTTCCGGTGCAACCCACCAGTCCGCCGGCACAGGCAACTTCCCAAGAACCTGTTTTTCCGGCAGTTACCTTGCCCCGGGAGTAGGAATCGAGGATGATACCCTTGCGGTTACATCCCGTAAGTCCGCCAAACATAGCGGCGCGGTTCTGACCGGATGGCTGCGCACCGGAATAATACACATCCACATTGGCAGAGCATTTCATAATCGTTGGATTATTGCCACCGCCCGGAGAATCTCCGGCACTTGTGTTGCAACCGGTTAGTCCGCCTGTAAAGCCATCGCCGGTTACCGAGCGGGCTCCCGGTTCTCCTTCAACCGAGCAACCCTCGATAAGGGTATAAACATTTCCCAGCACAGTGCCGGTAAGAGCTCCTGTACCTGCACCTCCTGTGACATTTACATTTCTCAGCCTTACATTACGGATTACAACCGGATTTTGTACGGTTCCTTCTCCAATCATGCCAAAAAGACCTACGGAGGGAGTCCCGGGTCTGTTGATGCGCAGGCCGGTAATTTCAAATCCCTTGCCGTCGTAATTTCCCGTAAAGGCCTGGCTGCTGCCGGCTCCTCCTATTGGCTCCCAGTTGGTAAAACCCGAAATATCAATGTCGACTGTCTGAACGAAATATCCGTTCATGCTGTTCCGGATGTTGCTGAGGTCGTCGGCTGAGGAAATTCTGTAAGGATTACCGGGAGTTCCATTGCCCCCGCTAAACTGTGCATACAGGCAGCCCGACAGGATTATCAGAGCAACTAAAAGGGTAAACTTTCTCATAACAGAAAAGTTTTAATGTATGAATCTTCGCTTAACAATTTAACAATGAAGCGATTACTAATAATAGCAGGCGTAATTATTCTATCTGCAGGCCATGTTTTAACCCGCAGTTACTAAATCCAAATCAATGCGGATATATTGCTTTATATCTAAATTTTCACTAAGTAACCTGGACCAGGCAAAAAAAATTAATGCAAACCCTAAAAAAGTTAGAGAGGCGATGCCTGATACCGCCTGAACCACAAAGGCACCTGATTCTCAGTTGATTTTCAAAGAATCCTTGACTGGCGAGCCCCGTACAGCTTTTAAGAGGCATTAAAAACCGGGATTACCATCAGGACGAAAAAAAAACTCCTACCGTTTGGGGAAAACGGCAGGAGGCTCCGAAGCTGATCATTTAATCGTTATTAAGCAGAGCAGACCAGGGGCGTAGTACCTTTTAGGAACTAATCCTTCCCATTTCGGTGAAATTCGTATACCTTTTTTGCGCCATAAGCTCCGAACAACAGAAGAATAAACGGGAGTGCGGGACCCAGAGGGGCACTTCCTCCCGCCTGATTACCTGTTTGTCCGTGATCGGGGGGCGGAGGCGGCACCGATTGTGCAAAACCTGAACCGGGAAGTAACAAAGACAGGCTGAAAGCCGCGACAAAGCACAGATGTATTATACTTTTTTTCATAATAATATGGTTTTAAATGTTTTATGCGGTAAATACTGAACGATGCCGGCGATACAATCAGGATTTTACAGGCCAGCCGGAAGAAGCGGCTGCCATTCCGGACATGCCGGAAATAAGAATGCCGGCAACAAAGCCGGTTAATTCAGAATCAGTTTATGCCGGATGATCCGACCGGAACCGGAAATGCTCAGAATATACATTCCGGCAGGATAATCCCCGTAAGGTATACGAACACTGCCCTTTGCGATTTTTTGCCGGGTAAGCAAACGTCCGTCGATGTTGTGCATCTGCAGTTCTGAAAAGTGCTCTGCATTGCTGACATGGATAATATTTCCGTAAACAGAAACCGAAGGGATTGACACTGCAGGATCGGGATCCAGGCCAACTGTACCAAAAAAGATGGTAAAACGGCCGGGATCATCGCCTTCGGCGGACTCAAAACGATACGTTTCTGCAGAACTCAGGTTGATGGTTTTTTGAAGCAGGTGGTCGGTCATAAAAAGAGTGTAGCCTTCTGGAGCCTGCTGTAATTCAAGGGTATAAGCGGTTGCGGCGTTTTTAACAAAACCAAGACTGAATGTCGTGCCGGATCCGAAAGAAGGAACCGTATTTACCGATAATCGATCATTGCCGGCAATGCTGTAGAAGAGAGGGGCATAACCCTGCACGAACCGGGCGTCGCAAGCAAAGTCGTAACCGGCATCCGCATCCGGATCGGCGCGCAGCCATACCACCTGCGAGGTTCCGCCATCGGTTTCGCTAACTGCCAGTTTTACCGCATTTCCTGTTTCGGTATATATCCATTGCGATGGATTATGTGTTCGTGAAGCTGCGGGTATAGTTATTGATGCCCCGTTGCCGGCCGATTGTACCATAAAACCGAAACCTTGCGGGATGGCCATTCCGGGAAGCAGATCGGTGTATGATGCCGCGGCGGAATTCCAGAGCTTGGCAATCCATGAAATGGACACAGGCTGCCAGCTTCCATCGTTCCAGACAATTGGCGAGGGATACGGATTCCCCAGCAAATGCCATCCTCCGCCCTGGGCAACACCCAGCCCTTCCATTCTCAGATCTCCGGTCAGCAATGTTCCGGTATATATTTTCCGGACCTCGTTTTGCTCGTAGGAAATCAGGTACCCTCTTCCCGATTCAAAATTTTCACTTCCGTTCCAGCCGGCAAATCCCGCATCTTTTGCATTCATCCACAGGCCCTGCAACTCGTCCCATCCGTAAAGATCGTAATCGTTTCCTGCCCCGGATGTTGCAAAATCCATAAAATTCTGTCCAGCAAGCGGTGCTCCGACCATATGCCATCCTGTGTTCCAGCTGTTCCATCCGCCGGAAAAATCCCGGATTACGGAGATGGTGCCTTCGCCTGTACCGTATGCTATCAGTGAACCCTGCGGTGCAACCGTAAGAGAGCCCTCGGGCAAAACGTCAAGGTGGTCGCATCCTGTCTGGGTATAAATCGCGACATCGTGGCAGATACGAACGCTGTTGCCGGGTCCCGGTACCTCACCGCCCTGCCAGGTTGCAGGATCTGCCCAGTCGCCGTGGCGGGCTGAAACGTAAACGGGTTGCAGTGTAGTGACTTCTATGCTGTTGGAAGGTGCGCTGTTGCCATCGGTGCTGGTTGCCGTCACGGTATAGTAATACCCGGTGGCAGATTGCATTCCTGTTACAGGATACGAAACGGTATTACCAGCCGGCAGATCGTTGTATTCAGCAACCTGGTTGGAGGGTGAAGCAGTATGCACCCCCAGATTTCCGGTGTAGTTGGTTTCAAACGATATCCAGTTTTCCGGATTCCAGTCCGTGGAGGGAAGAATAACCTCCGGCTTTCTAACCAGGGTAACATCGGCGCCCCAGTAGGGATCGGGCTGATCGGCGATTCCAACTATATCCACGGGGATACCATTCAGGCAGAGGGCAATGGCATCGTTTCCATTAAACGACATCGCAGATGAACTGCTGTAGAGATCCACAAAGTCGCCGGTTATGTAGTCGCCCGACGAAGCAGAGGTATAGGCAACAACATAGGTATCTCCGGCAGTGAGAATTCCCGACAAGGCCAGTTCCGAGGAAAAGCTGCCTGCTCCGTTCGACTGTTTTTTGATACTGTAGGCAGTAAGATCGGCATCCGTTCCTGTTCCGTTGTATATCTCAATGGCTTTACGATAACTAGTCCCTTCTGCATATTCCGAAATCACCAGCGATGGCGGGGTTTGAATGTTCTGTGTATACACATTCAGAAGATAACCCGATGCATTTTGCACCGGGAGCCAGTTGGCGGTAAATCCGGATTGAGAAATTCCGGTAGCCGGAAGGGCCACGGGAGCCCCGGGAATCTCCGGAATAGTAACCATTCCGGAGCACTGAACATAAACCGGTTCGGCAGAGGCAGAAGTGCACAGGATACTCCCCTGGGCAGAACCTGCCGGCAATCCCTGTTTCATCCGTACAAAAATTTCAGTTGGTTGGAGCATCCCGGCAACAGGAGAAAGCTCGATCGGGTCTGCAGCAGAAAAAGCGGAGCCCGGGCTTAGCGATATCTCAAAAGCTGCAGGAGGCAGAATGGTAACAACCGATTGCAATGCCAGGCCAGAAATAAAAATGGACTGTTGTTGTGACGGGCCTGCGCCTGAATAAGCGAAACCATTTAATACCAATGGATTGACTATGATTTCCGGTTCTGCTTCGCGCTGTGTAATGGAGAAATCATCCACATATCTGACTTCAGAACCGCTTACTGGTCTGGAATCTCTCAGACGTATAAAAGCTGAAGTATAGGCGCTGAGGTCGGCAGTAAACTGCTGATAATCCACAGAAGCACTGGATATAGTCTGGAGGACAACCCATGTATTTGCATCGGTTGAAACCTCCACCACAAGGTTCCACTGGGCGGTGTTGGAGCTTCGTTTATACCAGAAACTCAGCAAATGCGGCAGAGTGACAGAAGGTGTAAAGATGGCGTCGTTTTGTCCGTTGAATCCCAGGCAGGCTGCGCCTGTACGGGCATTGCTGCTGACCTTGATGGTGCCGCCGTTGGTCCATCCGGGCGGGGGAAACGAATCCTCGAAGCTTTCGCTGATAAGATAGGTTTGTGCGGAGACCCATACCGGCATTAAAAGAACAGCAAGGAGAAGAAGGTGCATGTGTACATGTTGAATCTGTTTCATAAGTTGGTGTTTTAAGTTGGGAATAGTATGATTAATCGTGTAAGCGAACGGACGATTCCTGTGGTACCCTGTTTTGCTGCTAGAATGAACCGGGAGGCTGCTCCGGACAGGTAAACCGGAGCCGGAAAGCATGGCGGGGTACAAAGCTCTGATACTGGCATAACGCTAAAACTATTTTTAGAGGATTGAAAAATGCTAAGGAAACAGAAAGAAGCCGGAATAAAAACCTGAAAGCAAAGTGCCCTTCCTTGTTCGGATAACGTATTAACGGACAATCCTGCAGCGGGTAAACCGGGAACTACAACGGGAAGCGATTTTGCCTTCCGCGAACTTTTCCGGCACCGGATGTGAATGAATACCATTCCCTTGCGGGATTACGATACGCAGGATACTACGATGTGATTTACCGGCAAATGAGATGAAAGGAATTACTCAAACGAATAATTACCGGCAGGTAAACGAACTCTTATAAATTGCCGGACAGATGAGCACCGGCAAAACAATCGGATTATCGCAAAATTCTGAACTCCCGATGCTGTTCCGGAGTGGTTTCCGAAATGTCGGTATGGGTAACTTTACAACAAAGCAAGCCTTTGCCGCACCACTGAATGAACGGATCAAGATTTTCTTCCACTCCTTCCGCATGAATAAGCACATCACGGTCTGAAGTATACGTAACATAACCCTTTACATTTAATTCAACCGCTTTTTTCAGAGCATAAAACCGGAATCCGGTTTGAAAAAGCCTGCCTTTTAATAATAACCTATAAGCTTTCATAAAACAGTAATGATGAGTTTATTATCAGCAATTCATGTCGTTTCGGGAATCAATAACCAAAATATAACCGGGAAACGCCCCACTCCTGCCGGCCCATCCTACTGCCCGGATATGCCTGTCCGGAAAACCGGAGGCTAAAATAATTTTAAAGGTGCAAAGATAAAAATACAAACCGGAAAAACAATAAAAATTATTACATTTTATCACAATTTTATTTACATAGAATTACTATGCACGTAGAATGCTTATTATAATTGGCTTATAAATTACATGCAACAATTTGATAAGTAATTATTTTTTACATGCACACGATAAACCGGTAATATAATCCCGCTTTTTTTATGCGCATATCTGAAAAATCGCTGAATTCTTACTGAATAATAATTCGGGTCGCTGAATTCCAATCGGTAGCCGAGCAAACAAGAAGATAAATGCCGGGCTTAATCCCCGTAAGGGAAATCACCGTTTCACTACCTTCCGGCAAAAAGGGCCCGGCGGTCAGCCGGCCGTCGGGGCCGTAAATCCGGATCTGTGTGTTTTGTATAGGCTTCCCGGGCAGCTGAATAGAAAGTCTGTCTGAAGCCGGGTTGGGAAAAACCCGCATGGCTGGTCCGGGAGCAGGATTGTATACTCCTGCTGTGGGACAGGAATAGTGCAGTATGTAGCCGGCAAGGTTTGTCTGGTTATCGGATTTGAATCTGATAGAAAAAATTTCGGCGCTTGTTTGCACGGCCGGGGGTATAGTATTCCCCGAAAGGGCTAAGAGCAGGGGATCTGAAGCGGTTGCCCCGTCGTAAATCCACAGAGAATCGTATCCGGGTTCAAGGCTCAGGCTTTCAAACGAAAGGGTCAGCGGGCCGGGCCAGGAAGCGGTGACTGTTTCGGTATAATCTTCGCCGGCACCATAGCTAAACCATAGCCCTCCGGTATCGGCAAGGGTATCGGCGCATTTTACGAGGGGTATTCCGGTAAACTTTGTTTCAATAAGGTTCCAGAGTTCGCTGCGGCCGTTATCATAACCCAGCGCCCAGATGCCTATTCCGGCAGTGTTACGCCGGTGCACCAGATCGTATTTGGCTCCCAGGCTTCGCACATCGTCGTAAAAACACTGTCGCCAATGGGAAGTGAAGTAGCTGAAATAAGGATTGTAGCTTCGGTAATCCCAGTAACGGTTTGCCGGTGAATAATTACCGCTGCTGCCTGCCATTATGGTGCGGTAGAGCACTGCGGAGCCGGTTCCGGTAGTATTTGCCGGGAATGTATTGGCGGTTACGGGCCATTCCCTTCCATAATACGGCACTCCAATCAGGATTTTCTCCGGCATTATCCCGGCAGCCTGGTAACTTGTCAGAGAACGGGCCACCCCGTAAGGAAAAATTCCCGACATGGGCCACAGCCCGGAAACCGGACCTGCCATGGAGCTGCCGCCCCAATAGTAATCGTAGGCCATGATCATCACCAGATCGAGCACCGGACCCAGCGCCTGCATATCGAAGGTGTTGTTCCAGTTAACAGCCGGGGCAGCAATGCTCAGTTCGGTACCGGGAGCGGCAACATGCAGAGCCCCGGCAAGCGACGTAATATAATCGGTCATCGGCTGTTTCTGAGAGGACGGTACCGCTTCAAAGTCAATGTTTATCCCGTGCGCTCCCCGTTCAAGCACCTTGCCGATAAGGTTTATGGTAAGGTTCTGCATTGCCTGGGGATTCCCGAAAAAGGTTGCATGACCCGAAAAAAGGGTTACACACAAATGAACCTTCACTCCCCGCGCCAGAGCGGTATCGATTACCGCTGCCGTTTCCCAGTCGTGCGTAGTAAGCGGATTGCCGGTTGCAGGATCCACTTCATAGGAAAAATAACACAGATCCGAAAGCAGATCCCAGCGGTAATTAACCCAGGAGCTGCCACTCCAGTAAGGATGATACCCAAATACACGCTTATTCAGCGAAGTCCTGGTGGCAGGCTGTTCCATGCGGCCGCTGAATTGATTTATGCTGTCGTATTCCGGATTGCTGAGCCTGCCCATTCCCGACCAGGCAGCAGATTGTTCCATGTGAACGGATTGTACTGTCTGGGCATAAAGGCCGGCAGCCGAAGAAATGAGTAACAGAAAGGCGAGCAGTCGTTTCATAGTTTAGTTGTTACAAGTTTGTCAGAGTTACAGAGTGCAGGCACAACTTCAGGTGCTGATCCGGAATAATCGCCTGCCATACATCAGGCATCCAGGCTTCTGATGTAACCGACGGCAAAGACTAATTTACCAGCGTCATTTCATCCACCAGATGCCCGGCACCTGCCAGCTTATCGATTACAAACAGGCAGTACCGTATATCGATGCTGATGTTCCGGCACTGATCGGGGTCGTACATCAGGTCGCTCATGGTACCTTCCCAGTTCCGGTCGAAATTAACGCCAATCAGATTTCCGTCGGCATTCAGTACCGGGCTGCCTGAATTCCCTCCCGTTGTATGGTTACTGGCAATAAAGGCGATACGCATGGTTCCGTCGGATGCGGCATATCTGCCATAATCCTTATGGTGGAAAAGCTCTTTCAGCTTTGGTTCAACCACATAATCGTAGATATCCGGATCTTCCTTCTCCATAATTCCTTCGAGGGTAGTGTAATGGCGGTAGTGAACGGCATCCCTCGGAAAGTAGTCATCCACCTTTCCGTAGGTTACCCTCAGGGTGGAATTGGCATCGGGATAGAAGCGCCGGTTTGGCTGAAATTCCATAAGTCCCTGCATATAAATTCGCTGCAGGCTATCGCTGTGCGCACTCAGTATTGCCAGTTCCGGCTGCAGACGATTGAAATAGTGATTATAAACCCCCGAGGCCAGCTTATAGACCGGATCGGATGTAATCTTCTTCACTTTTTTTGTTTTAAATCCATTCAGCAGTTCGTTCACCTTTTGCTGATCGGCAAAGAGACTGTTGTCGAACAGGTTCTTTGCCCAGGCTTCATAATTACTTCCAAAGGGAATGGAAGCCTGTACGAGTTCTACCGGAATTCTTCCGCTTTCCTGGTGTTCGAACCAGTCCTGCATTAGTGTGGCAAAAACGCTCCGGTCGACAGGCATGTGGTAATTTTTAAAATATCCGTCGGCTGTCTGTTTGAGTTGTTCAACAATCTTTTCCAGCTGCTCAGAATTTCCGGAGGCATTTTCTGCTGCCGACACCAGGCGGCTGAACGAATAGGCAAAGCGGAAGGCTTCCACTCCCAGGGCGGCTTCTATAAGGTAGGTTTCGTCTTCGCTGAGTCTGGAAAGGCGGGCATAGAGTGCTTCAAACTCAGGCACAAGTTTTCCGTACCTGCTGTTTCTTTCCGGGTCGGCCGATGCCCATTCCATAAATACGCGCTCATGCTGTTGTTTTTTATCGATGGCATTGAGGCGTTTGATGCCCCGGTTTTCTCCGATCATCTTTTTCCAGTAGTTGGCAACGCCTGCATGCTTTGCAGAATACTGTATTCTGACCAGATCGTTCTGATTCATGTAACGGTCGAAGATGTCGAGGCGCTTGCCGCGAAGACGTATTGCCGGGGGGTTTTCGGTTCCGGTAATCATTTCAATGGCATGCGAGGGAAGGTATTCCTGCGTTGTTCCGGGATATCCGAAGACAAAGGTGAAATCGCCTTTTTCAGCACCTTTCAGAGAAATATTCAGATGACGTTTCGGAATATAGGGCACGTTGTCGGGCGAATAATCGGCCGGTTTGTTATCCTTACCTGCATAGATGCGGAACAGCGAGAAGTCACCGGTATGGCGGGGCCACATCCAGTTATCGGTATCGCCGCCGAACTTACCGATGTTTGAGGGGGGTGCTCCGACCAGCCTTACGTCGTTAAAGGTTTCGGTTACAAAAAGATAATATTCATTGCCATAATAGAACGGCCTGACCCTTGCATTGTAGTGGGTATTTTCTATTGCAGCTTTTTCTATTCCCGCGATGTTCTCCCTGATCTTCGCGCTTCTGTCTTTTTCCGGCATACCCGGCTCCACGCCCGCAAGCGCTTTTGAGGTTACGTCCTCCATACGGATAAGCAGGGTAACGCTCAGCCCGGGGTTTGGAAGTTCTTCGGATTGGTTCATCGCCCAGAATCCTGTGGTAAGATAGTCGTGCTCAAGGGTGCTGTGTGCCTGAATCTGACCGTAACCGCAGTGGTGATTGGTCAGGATAAGTCCCTTATCTGAAATAATTTCGGCCGTACACCCTCTGCCAAACAGCAGGATTGCATCTTTCAGGCTTGATTTGTTGATGCTGTAGATATCTTCGGCGCTGATGCGCATGCCCATACTTTTCATCTCTGACTCGTTGAGCTGCTCCAGAAGAATAGGGAGCCACATGCCTTCACCAGCCCGGGCGGGACCGAAAGAAACAAGCACAACCAGAAACAGAAAAACTAACTTTTTCATCGTATCAAGAAATTCGTGGTTCAGTGATTTTGAGGCAATGCAATTTAATAAAGGCCTTCCGCCGGCATCACCGGCAACGGAAGGCCTTGAAAAAAAACCTGCTTATTTTACGGCAATGGTTTCTATTTCAACCAGAGCGCCCAGTGGCAGTTTCACAACACCATAGGCAGCACGTGCCGGAGGATTTTCAGGATAGAATTTACCGTAAACCTCATTCATGGGAACAAAATTGTCCATGTCATTCAACAGACAGGTTGATTTAACCACATCGTTGTAGCTGTAACCTGCAGCCTGCAGAATGGCTCCGATGTTTTTCATCACCTGCTCGGTTTGTTCTTTGATGCCGCCATCGACAATCTTGCCTGTAGCCGGATCTATGGGAATCTGACCGGAGATAAACAGCATACCGTTCGTTTCAATTGCCTGACTGTAAGGACCTACCGCTTTGGGTGCGTTTTCAGTGTGAATTACTTTCTTCATGATCGTTTGTTTATAAAAGGTTTTCAGAGTTAATTGCGTTCATTCCGGCAGCTTATTACGGCCGGTTCCGGTATTTGTCAATCCGTGTGTTGTATTCAGCTACCGGATCTGTTCCGGGGAGGGATCAAAATTAAGGGTTTTAACCCAATTTCCCTATTTCTTTCCCCGAAAGGGCAGCGAATCGGAATCGCTTTCGCGGATAAGAACCCGGATCAGGCCTGCCCCGCGGATTTCTTATCACCCGCATTATAGAGAGGCATCAACAGAATCAGAATCCCGGAAACGGCCATAAGCGCCACACCTACTCCCCACCGGTCGGCTAAAAAACCCAGGGCCGGAGCGATAAGAGCAGCAAAAATGGTTTCAGCCTGCGACTCAGCAGAAAGTGCTGTTGCCAGCACATCTTTTTCGAGTCGCTCCGCAACTATCGAAATGCCAATAGGTTTTCGCAGATTCTCAACAAGATAGATTCCCGTATAACACAGCACGGCTCCCAGGAACCATGCGTAATGAAACAGCAATCCGCTTATAAGTCCGAGCATCAGGCCCGCGAGCATGGTTACGTTCAAAGGTTTTGCCAGTGAAACGAAACGCTCGGCAAAGCGGCCCGAATGCCTTGCCATATATGCGGTGAGCAGGTAGATAAGCGAAAACACGATACCGACCATAAGAGCCGATCGCTGACGGGTTTCGAGGTAAACGAGGAACGGAAGGCTTAATGCAAAGGTTTTAATGACCGGCTGAAGGTAATCTTTCACGGCCTTGTAATATCCGGTATAAACCGCCTGGGTCAGAATCGCCCTCAGGATACCGGTATTGCGGAACGAAACCACAAAATCGGAAATAACAGACCGGAAATTATGAACAATTTCTCCCTTTTTCAAATTCTTTCTCTGTCCGTCGAGTTCACGGGGATAGGTTGTCATAAGCCACAGGTCGGCCAGATAGGGAAGTACGGAAAAGAGAAATACCATTCGGTAGCTGCCGGTAAAGAAGACGATTGCTGCTGCCAGGAGTGCCGAAAGCGCAGAACCCATCTGCGACCACGAACGGGTATGTCCGTAATAATGTACTTTCTGATCCTGCCATCCCTTTATTTTCAAATATTCGAAGATCATCGCCTTATGTGTCCCCGTTCGGAATGCATCGCCGTAGGCATAAAAAAGGATGGCTGCCACGAACATCCAGTACTGCTGCGAAAAGAAGAAGACAATAAAAGAGACGATGTAAAATGCGAAAGCCGAAATCATGCTACGTCGCCGGCCCAGACTGTCGCTCAGCACTCCGGTAGGGATTTCGAACAGGTTGATGGTAATTTCCCGGATCGCGTAAAGGGTTCCTATTTCCAGAAAGCTCAGTCCTTTTTCCAGAAAAAACAACAGCAGAAAAGGCTCGAAGAACCTCAGGTTTTTAAAGAACCCGTAGGCGCAAAATTTGTAATACTGCCGGTCTTTCAGGAAGGTTTGAGCCATATTTGCACATCGGGCTGAAAGTTACAAAACAATACCGCTGCCATCGTTTATAATCGCGGTCAAACGATTCGGTGAATGCTAAACGCTTCGTTTTCCCGGAATCCGCGAAGTGCGTTGACCGTCAGCACCCAGCTGAAAAGATGCAGATCACCGGCCCGTATCCCGGCTTCTTCGGCAATTCCTTCAGCAAGGAGCCGTGACCGGCATGTACCCGGCAGCAGAGGGTGCGCCGGGGTATACCATCTGTTGCCGCTTTTCAGCAGAAGATTGGCGATGGATGTATCGGTAATCCATCCGTTGCGAACGATCAGCACATCGTCGCATATACCCCTTCGCGCAAAAAGCCTCTCCAGATCCGTGCGGTCGCAGTATTTGTGCGGATAGTTGATTCCATCCTCTGATAGAAGTCTAAGCGAAGCGACGGGCCGGTGAATATAAGGAGCCCAGGCAACCGCTTGTTCGCCGGCGGCATAATTGATACGACAGCGCACACTTCCGGTTTCGAAGCCGGGGGGCGGAATCAGTAATACATCCTGAAGTTCTGACCGAATTCCCCACAGGGCTTCGGATGACGAAGCAACCCGGGCGGCATGCCGGTGCAGATTTTGCGCAACGCCATCGACAACAAGTATGGTTTCAAACAATGGGAACATATACTTTATCGGTTAGTTCGCGGTATTCCGATTCCGGATTGCTGTTGATGGTGATCCCTCCTCCGCTGCGAAAAACCATATTTCCGCCTTCCCGGGCCAGGAAGCGAATCATAACGGCAGAATCGAGGCCTTCACCGTCGAAAATGCCGCAAACTCCGGTGTAATATCCTCTGTCGCTTGTTTCTGCCTTATGGATGATTTCCAGGGTTTTGGCTTTGGGAGCTCCCGAGATGCTTCCGGCAGGCAGCAAGGCAGCAAAGATCGAACCGATACGGGAAGGCCAGTCTGCGGAAAGCCTGCCCGTAATTTCCGAGCTTGCCTGCAGCAGCCGCCTTTCGTGGGTTTGTATTTCCTCAAGATACCGGAAACGTTTTACCCTGACCTCAGACGCTACCATGCTCAGGTCGTTGCGGATGAGGTCGACAATGGTGTGATGCTCTGCCATTTCCTTGGCATCGCCGAGAAGCCGGCCGGCGGCATCGGGAAGCCCGGCGTCGATGGTACCTTTCATGGGAAAGGAAGTGATCACATTTTCCCGGATGCGCACGAAACACTCGGGCGAAAAAACCGTAAACTCGTCGCGGAACAAAAGCCGGTACGGGGCACTTCCTGCATGAAAGACATCGACCAGCGTACGATTGATTTCCACAGGCGTTGGAAAGGTAAGGTTAAGCAGGTAGGTGTCGCCACGCTGCAGTCCGCTCATCACAATACCGAACGCTTTCAGGTAATCGGCGTATGCAAGCGGGTACTTCCTGAATTCAAGGGGATCTTTAAAACAAACTGCACTGCCGGCAACATTGCTCTCGCCCCTGAAGTTATACCAGATTCCTTCTTCCGCAGCGCGTACCAGCGGCACCACCACTTCGGATCCGGAATCGAATGGCAGAATAAACAAAAAGGGAATCCTCCTGTTCCCCAGGCGGTTCATGTCCTGTATGGCGGCGGCAGATATCATGGCTTTTTCAGATATGCAAAAGTACGAAAAGGAAGGCTAAGGCGGAGGATTTCAAAATCCCCGTTTCTGTATGCTCTTGTTGTCTATTTTTGCAGGCAATTTACCGGACGATGAAAATCCTTCTTCTCGACAATTACGATTCGTTTACCTATAATCTGCTTCAGCTTCTGCACGAAGCCGGTGCCTCTGATGTGTCGGTAGTCCGGAACGATGGCCTAAGCCCGGAAGCAGCAGCGGATTTCGATGCTTTTGTAATTTCTCCCGGGCCGGGATTACCGGAGGAAGCCGGTATAACCACCGAACTTATCCGCAGGTACGGGCCGGTGAAAAAGATCCTGGGAGTTTGTCTTGGGATGCAGGCAATGGCTGTTGCCTGTGGCGGAGCACTACAGCAGCCGGGAGAAATCCTGCACGGGGAGCAGGTCCGCATTATCCCGGCATATCCGGCCGATCCGCTGTTTGCAGGTATGGAACAGGGGTTTGATGCCGGACTCTACCACAGCTGGGCCGTTGATGCTGCATGCCTCCCGCCTGCCCTAATCCCTACCTCTGCCGACAGCCGCGGAGTTATCATGAGTCTGAGGCACAGAAGTTACACTATGTGCGGGGTACAATTTCATCCCGAATCCATTATGACTCCCATGGGTTTGCGCATGATCCGAAACTGGCTCGGCGAATTATAGGCAAACCGGCACCTTCCTTTCAGAGTCATTTAAAAACGAAGCCTTTGCGGGATAAAAAAACAGGCCCCGGCGCATAGTCTGCCGGAACCTGTTTGTCTGTCGCACATGTGCAGAAGGCCTTCCTGTGCGGGTTGGATTATCTGGCCAGAAATACCTTTTTGCTGGTAATTCCGTCGTTGCCGGTAAAGGTAACTACCACCATACCCGCCGGAAGGTGTCCGGCATGAATGATGTGGCGCGAAGTCCCTGAAATCCTGGTTTCATAGAGTGTTTTGCCTTGCAGACTGTAAATCCGTGCTTCGCCGCTGAGGGCTGCAGGTGCACTGATTACGATGTCGGCTCCGGTTGCGTAGATGCTTACGCCGGTTGCAGCGGGATTTTCATCCACGCCTACGGTACCGGTAAACAGCCTGAAACGCAGGGGATCGTCGCCCGCTTCTGCCGTAAAGGCATATTCCGGGGTTTCGCTCAGGTTGTGGACTGTGCCTGTTTTCTGATCGTGCAGAAACAGCAGTGCTCCCGGATATGCATTGGTAAAGCTTGCAGAGAAAGTATATTCCGAAGCATCGTTTTTCACAAAACCAAGGGGAATAACGGTACCGCTGAGCACTTCGGGCAGGGTGCTGAGTGACAGCTTTTCGCCTCCGGCAAGGCAGTAAAGTTCCGGAGCCAGGCCTTTGAGGAAGCGCGAATCCATCCCGTTGTCGTAACCTTCGGTACTTTCCGGGTTTGCTGCAATCACAAGGCGCTGATTCGTTTGAAACTGTGATTCGGAAACGCTTATATCAATAACCTTATCGGGAATTGCGGATGCACCCTGCTGTTCGTGCGTGCGGTGTTCCGGATTAATTGCAAAAGAAACGGATTCGGATCCGGCAGGTTGCACTGCTATTCCTGACATCGCAGGAATGGTTGTTCCTGGCATCAGATCCGCAAACGAGCCTGTAACAGGATTCCACAATTTGGCAATGTGTGCAAGTTGAGTTCCTGTTGCATTCCAGTTAAGGGCTGCGGTATAGGGATTACCGAGCAAATGCCAGCCATTTCCGGTATTGCTGAGATCGAGCTCAACGGATGCAACCCTGAGGACGCCCTCAAAATTACGGATGCCGCCTTCACCGAAGCCGGCGAGGTATGCCTTTCCATCCATGAAACCTGCTTCAAACGAGGGATTCCAGTCTCCGTTTCCAAGACGTGCATTAACCCATGAGGCGGAAGCTTCGTCCCAGGCTGACAGTACATCGTTTTCACCAATAATTGATGGCTCAAAGGTCTGTGCAAATACCGGTGACGCAATAAGCTTGTAATTCTGAAGTCCCTGTACGGGGATGCGGAAATACTCTACTGTTGCCTGAACATCAAAACTGTTGTGAATCAGGCTTGCATTTCCGGTTTCATCGGCCTGCAGCAGTAAGGCAGTTGCATCGTTTGCATTTATAAGCTCTCCGCTGAGTGTAACCCTGGCATCGGGAGCCAGGATAAGCATTCCTCCGGTTTGGATGTGAATACCTTCCAGCTCTGTTTCACCGTTAATTACGGGAGTGTTTGCTGAAGGCAGGATGATGGCCGTTTCCCCGGATCCGGGCACTCCGGTGCGCCAGTTTCCGGCCTGGCTCCAGCGCTGATCTGTCAGGCCTGTCCAGTAATTGGATGCAGGAGAGAGGGTAATGTTATCAACGGCAACCGGCTGGTCTGCGGCGCCCCGGGTGACAAATGCCAGACGGATTACGCTCCCGGCAAAATCATCCATATTCAGGATGATCATACGCTCAAACAGGTTAGATAATGCCTCATGAGAATAAACGGAATAAACGGTATTCCAGCTGCCTTCCGACAAAATATTTACATAAAAATCCGGAGCGTCAGCACCCCCGGTGTGATACAGCATGAACGTAAGGTCGGTCGGATCGCCGGCGGGAAGCATCAGCTCGCCCGAAACAAGCCAATGGTAATTTTCACCGGTATTCTGAACAACGGCCGATCCTTCCCCTTCGTAGATGTATTGTTGTCCGTTGCCTCCGAGAGAATCGGGTGTACATACGAACCAGCTTCCATCCCCGGTATGAACAAGTCCGGCTCCGTTCAGTCCGCCGGCTGCTGTTGTATTCTCCATAATATGCCAGCAGCCAAAGTCTTCCGTAAGACCTTCAAACGCTTCACCCCATGGTACTTCGGCATAACACAAAGCAGTGAACGAAACAGGTCCGGCCCAGGCACTCGGATCATCTTCCGCACAGCTGCCTCTCACATAAAGATCGTAATCCGTTCCCGGTTCCAGTCCGCTGAGTATAGTAAAGGTATCGGCAATGCCGCTAAGCAGGGTCCCCGATCCGGGTTCAAATCCGGCAGGGCTGTATTCGATATCCCATAAGGAGGCCGGAGCAACGGCATCCCATGAAACGTAGGCAGTGCCAGACGTGATCCCGCTTACGGCGATGTTTTCTGGGGGGAAGCATGTTACGGGGACTTCAATAAGGAAGTCATCCACAAACAGGCTGTTGCCGTTTTCGCTTACCCCTCTCAGAATAATATAGGTCATTTTATTTTTATACGATGCCGGAAGCGTGAAAACATATTGTGACCAGCCTTCTTTTTCTGCAACGGGTTCGAGCGTACGTGAGCGGTGAATGGTACCAAGCAGTGTGGCAAAGCCGGCGGTGGGGGTAATATTGGCAAACACATCCACGCGGTCGGCAATAGCGGCTGAAGCGGTATCGCGGTATAACCAGAAGCTTACCTCATAATCGTCGCTACCGAACATTACCGGGGGCGAAACAAGCAGGCCGGCGGTTCCTGCGGCATATTCATCGCTGTTAAAGCGTGCCATGGCCTCTCCTGAATGCGGATAGCAATCCGGGTTTAGCCCTTCGGTTTGCCTGTCCCAAATTCCCGCACCCGTTCCGGCGCTCTTTTTATTTTCCCATGACAGGGGAGGAAACTCTTCGTCATCAAAATCCTGAAGATACGGGAATTCCGTAATGGGATCCTTGAGTGTGGTGGCATTGGCGGCGATGCCCGGTGAATACTCCGGTATTTCATTCATAGAGAACGCTTTGTAGTAGTAAGCCGTATTGCTGCTAAGCCCCTGATGCAGGAACTGGTTATCGCTGCCGCTGTACAATACTATACCGCCCCCTTCAATGGTGTCTCCGATTTCATAAGGCTGTTCCTGAACAGGATTCCCTATTTCAGCGGATGAATTCCAGACAATCATAACGTCGTCGTTTTCAGAATTCTTCACCCAGCTGAGGTTTACCGATGTATGATCCGAAGCCAGGGCAGTGAAGGCCAGGGGATCATTCACCAGGATCATCTGATCCAGGGTTGCCAGCAGTGCCTGATGTGCATTCAGCCTGCCGCTGCCAAGCTGTCCGGTATATCCGGGATTCTGGGCATAATGATCATCGGTGCTGTTGCGGAGGATATCGGCAACCTGTGCGGGACTCAGCTGACCGTAAGCCAGGGAAATCATAAGTGCGGCAGTTCCTGAAACGTGCGGACAAGCCATGGAGGTACCCTGATAAAATCCGTAATTGCTGTTACGCCAGCAGCTGAGTACACCGCGAGGGGTAACGCTGATGGTCTCTCCTCCCGGAGCTGACACATCCACCCATGCTCCGTAGTTGGAATAGTAGGAGCGCACATCCTGGTTGGTAGTTGCGGCTACGGCAAAAGTACCGGAATAACATCCGGGATACCAGTTGCCGGTGGCATTGTCGTTACCTGCGGCAAAGATGGTGATACCACCGTCGACCATGGCGCTGCCGCCACCGTTGACGTTGAAATAGTCGATGGCATCCAGAACGCTCTGGTCGTAGTAATTTACGCTTGTATATCCCCACGAATTCTGTGAAATGGCTGCTCCGTTATCGGCGGCATAAACAGGGGCATTCTGAAAACCTCCGCTCGACCATCCCGAAAAAACCTGACAGCTCATCAGCCGGACTCCGTCGCCGGGCCCGCTTCCGCCGGCAACGCCGGAGATACCAACACCGTTGTTGTTAACCCCTGCAACAGTTCCTGCCACGTGGGAACCATGGTCGCCGGGACTTATATTCGGAGAGTTGTTTACAAAATTATAACCGATCCCTTCCCACATATTGGCTATCAGGTCGGGATGGGTATGCTGAATTCCCTCGTCGATTACTGCAACGATAACTTCCGGGTTTCCGCGGGTGATCTCCCAGGCTTCCGGCAAGTCGATGTCGCAGTCGGGAGTTCCTCCCTGCTGACCCGTATTGTGGTAGTGCCATTGTTCATTGTAGCGCGGGTCGTCGGGTGTCCATGCGGCACCCTTGAAGCTGAAACCCTCCGGCGAGCCCTTTGGCTGGGCCATGTGTACCGGCACTTTTACGTATTCCGGCTCCGCAATTTCAACATCGGAAACGGAAGCATATTCCCTGACCAGTGCTTTCACATCCAGGGTACTGTCGAAATGAAGTGTATACCAGAGATGAAATCCCCAGGCACGATGCCGTGCTTCAAATTCCGACCTGAAAGCTCCGGAAGAGAAGGTCTTTCCGAAATCCGATACCTGGTACCGTTCGTTGATCCTGTCAATGGCATCGATTCCGAATTGAACGATTCCGCGTGCATCAACGGTAACCGGGGAAGCATCGAGCCGGCGGGTATGATTTCCGTTCAGCTTTATTTTTAATATTCCCTTGTGATAGGCAGATTCGGGTACCGACTCCAGATCGATGGGAGGACGTTCACCCCTTTTTACCCTGTAAACCTCCTGGGACACAGCCTGATTAAGCATCAGGGCTGAAATCAGTAAAAGTAAAATTCGCATGGCAGTATATTGTTTAATTAATTTTTTCTGCTGATTCCGGACAATCCTCCGGCCTGCTGCGGCCGGCATCCGGCTGTAGCATTTCGTTGTGAGACTGATAATGGGGATTACTTCCGAAATTCAGCGTGCGGCGGCTAAATTATAATAAATCTAAATAACTGCCTAACAAATCCTTAAATCCTTTTGCCAATCTAATCTTAACACACTGTTTATCTGTAGCTTAGAATATTTGCACCTCTGATGCCACCGCACAGTATAAAATTGCAGGCAGTACCAGTTATATAACCTCTCAAAACATACACTGTACCGGTCAATACAGTAAATTAGCAAACTCTTCCGGGCGCATCAGCGGGTATTTTTTAGCTCTACAGGTGGTGTACGGGAGGATATGTCAAATAATCTCCTTTACGGGATGAAAGGCATCAAACACTAATGCCGGTTTCTTGTTATTCAAATAACCAACCAATTATTAGCCGACCATGCCCAACCGCCTCATTAACGAAAGCAGCCCTTATCTTCTGCAGCATGCCAACAATCCCGTCGACTGGTACCCTTATGGTGAAGAAGCGTTTGCCGAAGCCAGAACAAGCAACCGCCCTGTACTGATAAGCATAGGCTATTCGGCATGTCACTGGTGCCACGTAATGGAACACGAGAGCTTCAGCAAACCGGAAATTGCAGAAGTAATGAACCGCCTTTTTGTTTGTGTTAAAGTTGACCGGGAAGAAAGGCCGGATGTAGATCAGGTTTATATGAATGCCGTGCAGCTGCTTCACAACAGCGGCGGCTGGCCACTCAACTGTTTTGCACTTCCCGACGGTCGGCCATTCTGGGGCGGCACTTACTTCCGGCCATCGCAATGGACCGATCTGCTTGAACAAATTTCGGACCTGTACCATAAAAGCCGGAATGAAATTGAGCAACAGGCGAAGCGCCTGCGCGAAGGCATTGAAGGACTCAGCCTCATCGAACGCATAGGCGATGAGAATGCCGACCGGCATCAACTTGCAATTGAGGCTTATGAACTACTTGCCCAGCGGTTTGATGAGAACCGGGGCGGACTTATCGGAGCACCTAAATTCCCCATGCCTGTGGTTTGGGAATTTGTACTTCGCAGCCACATACTGATGAAACAACCCGGCGCACTTGATCATCTGAAACTAACCATCGACCACATGTCGAGGGGCGGCATTTTCGATCAGGCGGGCGGGGGATTCTGCCGGTACAGTACCGACGCCGACTGGAAAGTGCCGCATTTCGAAAAGATGCTTTACGACAACGCTCAGATGGTATCGCTCATTTCGGGCATGTATCGGGTCACCGGCGATGAAAACCTGTCTGGCCTTATACACCGCACGCTTGCTTTCGTTGAGCGGGAACTTACCTCCCCCGAAGGAGCTTTTTACGCAGCACTGGATGCCGACAGCGAGGGAGAAGAAGGAAAATTTTACGTTTGGACAAAGGATGAAATAATGCAACTTCTGCCGGAATACGGCGAACTGCTTTGCGAATACTGGGGCATAGGCGGAGAAGGAGCCTGGGAAAAAGGCAAAAACATACTTATCAGGCCACTGACCGACGAGGTATTTGCCTCACGACAGCATCTGAGCGCAGAAGAACTGAAACAACTTGTTCGTATGGCTTCGGGCGTGCTGCTAAGCCACCGCAACCAGCGTGTACGGCCAGGACTCGACGACAAAGTGCTTGCCTCGTGGAATGGCCTGATGATTAAGGCCTATACAGCGGCGTACAGAGCTACCGGACAACACTCGTACATGAATGCCGCGCTTAAAGCCGCCCGTTTTATAAAAACAGCAATGATTCAGCCAGATGGCAGCATCCTTCGCTCCTGGAAAAACGGAACGGCACGAATAAACGGAGTGCTCCCCGACTATGCCTTTCTTGCCGATGCCTTCACAGAGTTATATCAGATCTGCTTTGATGAGCAGTGGCTGTTTGATGCCCGTGAACTGACAGACTATGCAATCGGTCATTTTACCGATCCCGAAACCGGGCTTTTCTGGTTTACTTCCGAAAACAGCGGCAATGATCCCGGGCTAATTCCCGTTCTGGATACTACCGACGGGGTTGAGCCGTCGGGTAATGCCGTAATGGCAGGCGTACTGCTGTATCTCGGGCATTTCTTCAGCAAGGGTGCGTACATCGAGCGGGCCGGAAAAATGGCAGGTTTACTCAGCTACCGTATGATATCCTATCCTTCGGCTTATGCCCGCTGGGCATCCGTAACCGCTGAAATTGCCCATGAAATCAGAACAGTGGTAATAACCGGTCCCGACGCACTGAACCAGGCCCGGGAATTCATGAAGAAAACAGCCCCGGGCACTCTGCTTGCCGCTTCAACCGGCGAAAGCCGCCTGCCTATCTTCACCGGCCGCTTCCGCGATGACGAAACACTGTTTTACCAGTGCCAGGGCAACGTTTGCCTGGAACCGGTAAATGCTCCCGCCCTCGTTAAACTTTAATCGCTTCCTGACAGCACACATCCGGGGTAAATATATGCAGTTTTGCAGGATACTGTACTCCGTGATTCCGCTTGATACAATGATACGATAAGGCCGGTTCTGCGCATAATGCTCAAAAACGGCCATTTTTTTTCAGAATACAGGAAGCAAATTCCTAAGGAAGAAGACTTTGTTTAATCAGGTATGCGATATTCCTTTCACGGGGTTACGGTTATCGTTCGGTTGAGGAAGGCAAACACAGCTGGATTGATCCCTGCGTTAAAGGTAAACTGCCGTTCGCCCCGGGTATTGAACACATGAATTTTACCTGTGCCGGTAAAATCCATTACATCCGCCACATACACCAATTTTGAAACCGGATCGGCGGCAATTCCGTAAACGGTTTTCACTTCCGAACCATCGGTAATAAACGAAGGGGTTATCAGTGTTTCATCCTTAACATTGATCATCAGAATGGTGCTGATACCCGTGATCCAGTTGTAGTTATATACATAGGCCGTATCCCCGGCGATCGAGAAATTCAGCGCCTCGAATGCATCGAATGTGTGTTTCACATCTCCGCTTACGGCATCGAGCACCATCAGACGGCCGGGAATATCGCCGTAGTTTCCGCGGGCGATAAGGTAAAGATCGCCGTAGCTGTCCGGAGCCATAATATATGGATTTACTCCTGCGGTAACCTGACGTTCTTCGGTAAGCGAAACCGGGTCGATCACCGAAAGAGTATTGTTATAATCGGGAAAATTTAAGCCGCCGGAGTTAGAAACCCAAACTTTCCCGCCGGCAAGGGCAATTCCGTCGGGATTCGGGCCAACCGCAATGTCTTTCACCACCACCAGATCAGCAGTATCTATAACGGCAACGGTTCCGTCGAAGCAGCAGACAAAAGCATGTTTGCCATGAAAAGCTATCTTGCGGGGCTGCCGGGCAACAGTTTCATTAAACAGGGGTATCTGCTTCAGGCTTTTTCCCGTAGCGGCATCCATCACTTCAACCTGACTCGAAACGTTAACCACGGCATACAGTTTACTTCCGTAAATGGCGAGATCGCTTCCGGTATCGCCCAGCCCCCTTCCGTTCTGCTGCATAAAGAAATCGGCCGATACCAGTGAATCTTCAAAAGTAAATCGCGTGACGGAGGCATTGTTACCGTTGAAAACACCCTCATTCAGCACGTAAACGCCCTGACTGCGTACCAGTGTATCCTGGGCTGCGGGTTTGTCGTCGGGCTCATCGGTACACGAAACGCTCATCATACCCAGTGGAATCATCATTCCCAAAAGCAATTTTTTCATTGGTGTAAGTAGTTAGTTATTATTATATGGTGTGTTGGTTTTCAGAATTCAGCGATAATTGTGGCATAAAAACTCCGTCCGTTCATAGGGAATCCCCTTATGACTTCATATTGTTCATTCAGGATGTTTACGCCTTCGAATTTGATTGTAAGATTCAACCTTTTCAAGGGTTGTTCCCAGGATACGGAGGCATCGTGAACATTCCAGGCGGGAAGCCGGTTGGCCGTAATGTTCTCACCCAGAGAATATCGATGGCTGTTAAACAGTGTATTGTAGCCCAGCATCAGGCGATGGTATTGAAAAGAGAACATCCCCGAAAGGGTATGAAAAGGTATATACGGAATCTGGTGACCATAGACCGGACTATCGGGATCGCTTTTATCCAGTGCCTGCTGAGCGGTATAGGCAGCGGAGAGTGATATGCTGGTGGCTTCGGCAGGATTTATGCGCACCAAAGTCTGAACTTCAAGTCCGTTAGTCTCCACCACACCCAGATTGCGCATCGACCATATAAACAGATTCCGGGTGGGAACGGCCACGATTTTATTCCGGACACGGTTGGCAAAAACGTCGGCAATCAGCCGGGCTTCCATACGATTCCATTCCTTCTGCAGGATGATGCCCAGATTGAGCTGGCTTACTTTTTCAGGTTCCAGCCGGGTATTTCCCGTAAGGTTGTAATAAAGGTCGTGAAACGTTGGCATGCGGAAAGAGTTCTTAGCCATCAGCCGCATCCGCAACAGCGGATCGGAAGTAATGCGGGTTGAGAGGGAGACAGAAGGTGTAAGTGCTCCTTTCAGCTGTGTGCGTTCACCATCGCCGGCCGATTCGCGCACACCGGTGGCAAGTACTTCTGCAGTGGCTTCGGTCCGCCGGCCTGCAGCATTCAGCGTTATAAGTCCCATAGCGGTTAATCGCGACGGATCCCCGTTGAGGTAACGGTCGGAACTCATCCGGTTGACTATCACATCTGCTGAAGCGCCCAGGCTGAAAATTTTCGAAAGCGGCCGGTGTGCCGATTGTGAACCATACACTTCAAATTGCCGGTATGTATTATCGAGTCCGCCCTGCTGGTTAAGGAATGCCGGATCGCGGTAGCGAAGGCTGGCCGATGTAACGCTGAAGCTGCTGAGCAACCGTGTTTGTCCCTGTTTAAAGGAATATCCTGCGCTTCCCGAGAAATCGGCATTATCCATTCTCTGAGCCGACCAGGGGTTGTAATAAACCACCGCACCCGGAAGGCCGCGGCCGGAGGTGTATAGCCATCCTTTTACCTGCAGCAGGGAGCTGTCGCTGAAGGTTGTTTCGGTCCTCAGACTCAGGTTCAGTGCCTTCACATCTCCGTTAATCCGTTTCATCACGGTATCGGGCATTGAGCCGTTGCGCAGCAGATAGGGGTAATCGCCCCGGGTCCGGTTGTAGTCGACAGAAAAGGCAGCGGCTGTATGTTTCAGGATTTTGCTGCTAAGGGTGACGAAAGGATTATAGCTCCCGAACGATCCGCCCCGGATTCCTGCTTTCACACCAAGGGGAGCGGAACTGCTGTGCGGTTTTACGCTTCTGAAGCGGATCAGGCTCGCGGAGGAAGCCATGCGGGCCGGCCGGCAGTCGCCCCTCTCCTGTCCGCTCACCAGGTCAATGGCTTCGAGTTCGGCAAGCGGTACCTTTCCAAGGTCGATCTGTCCGGAGGCTATGTCGCTCATAGGTACGCCATCGACAAAAACAGCGGTATGATTGGCGCCCAGACTCCGGACTACTACGGTTTTGATGCCCCCGAGCCCGCCGTAATCGCGGATCGTAACCCCGGAAAGATGCCGCAGTGCATCCGCTGCATTGCTTCCCGGCAGTGCCCTGAGTTCACGGATTCCGATCTGCCGCAGCGGGGATGCGGAGCGTACCGCATCTTCAGGCTTGCTGGCCTTCACCTCCACCCCTTTTAGCGAAAGGGTATCGGAAACCGGCTGCTGACCATATACGTGGAAGCCCGTCCCGGCAAGGAAAAACAGAAAAGCGGCACTCCGGAATATTTTCATAACTGCAGCTGTTACCTGGATTTTCTGACTGCAACCGCTGACGGAAGGCTGAAATACCGGGCAATGGCTTCCCAGCCGTAAAATATCGTGAGGGTGTAAATCAGGTCTCCTGCCAGAGTATTTCTGAAGAATGGAAGACCGGCAGCATAGCAGGCAGTAAGCCCCGGGACCGTTTTAGGATAAATGAGTCCCGACGCCCATACCCCGAAATTGGAAACCAGAAAAAAGATCAGGGAGGCGGCAAGTCCGGCACCGAGCAGCCGGAGGGGCGCAGCTTTACGGATGTAGCTTCCGGCAAACACAACCAGGGCAAAAGCGCCGTAGGTATATATGGCACCCGGATAGAAAAGGGTAAAGGCGCCGAAATAGCTGTAGTTTAATATCAGATCGCTTGCCCACATGGCAAAGAGCGGAATGGTATATGCTGCCAGGCGGTTACTGTAACGTGCTCCTCCAAACAGAGCCATAGCACCCAGCGGAGAGAAGTTGAACGGATGCGGTATCAGCCGGCTCAGTGCAAGCAAAAGCACGATAGCGGTGACAACTACTGGCGTAAGGTACAACGGACGTTTTTTCATGGTCGCAGTGTTAATCGTTTAATAAAGTTACTGGTGGACTCTGCAGCCGTGAAAAGGCGAAGAAAACAGGTGAGCTGAAAAAGAATACGAGCATCACCCGATCAGCAGTCCATTCTCCGTAAACTGCAAAATCCCCAAAGCGAATGGCAGGTCTTCTGACTTACTCCGGTTTTCAACGCCTTCCCGTCGGTTTTGGGATTGACAGTGGCATTCTGTTGAAACCTGCAAGGAGCTCACAGCAGCGGGAACTGTAGCCGATTTGCACGGCATTCCCTATTATCCGTTTCCGGAACCATTGCTCTGCAAATGTATAAAGTTTTTTCAGCAGCGGTCTCTTTTTTCCGAAAAAGGTTTCAACAGGCAAGGCAGCTCAGGCTGATTTTTGCTTTTGCTTAGATACAATGGATGAACAGAGAAGCAGCACAGGACAGGCCAGGCAGTTTATGAACAGGCCTGCAGCAAACGTAACGACTGACCGGATTGAGAAACCGGCAGTCGCAGAAAAGGAAAAAATTGGAACCGCACTTGCGAATTATGCCGAATTCACGTAGGTTTGTAACAGAATATCGAAGAACTGAAATCTGTACATAAAACCATAAGTCATGGAAAAGAACAAATCCACGGAAATCCTGAAGACAGCCATACTGCTTGAAAAGAGAGGGAAGGCATTTTATCAGAAAGTAGCGGAACAATCTTCGAGCGAAGAGGTGCGTAAAATCTTTCAGATGATGGCCGATGAGGAACAGATGCACGTTGAATTTCTTTCGAAGCAGTTTGCCAGCTACACGAAAGACAAGAAATTTGCCAGGCTCGACCTCAAGCCTGAGGAAGGAATTGTGAACCTTATTCTTTCAGAAGATGTTAAAAAGCAGATAAATGCCGCCAGTTTCGAGGCAGCAGCCATTTCGGCAGCCATCGACATGGAAACCAAAGCCATAGATGTTTATTCGAAACAGGCCGCTGAAGCTGCAGACGAAAACGAACGCGAGCTTTATTCCTGGCTGGCAGACTGGGAAAAAGGGCATCACAAAATCCTTCACGAGCTCAACGAGCAACTGAAAGAGCAAATCTGGTACGACAATCAGTTCTGGCCATTTTAATATCAGACAAAGCGGGGCTGTGCTGAACAGCACTCTTTCACCGGTTTCGACGGAGGCACTTCACGGAAGGCCTCCGTTTTTTATTTGCCTGGCGACATATTTTCCCCGGTTGCCGGCATATTTCGTGTCCGCATATTAATGGCTGCAATTATTCCTGCCGCAACCAGCCAGCCGCCGATGCTTCCGCCCAGTCCGCCCTTTATTGCACCGGCGATAATCAGAAAAGCCATCAAAAGGTACTCCCACACCCCCGGCCTGATGGATTTATAGTCCTGATCGTAGCTGCTGAAAGCCGGAGTAATCCCGTGAGCTTTCATCATCCGGCGGTCGGAGCGGTATTCGGCATCGGCTTCGGTCCATACAAACATACTGGCGCTGGGAATGCCGTATTTAAAGAGATAGATCCACCCGCTTCCGCGGCTCTGCAGGTAATGACCATATTCATGACGAAGCAGCTTTACCTGACGCGAAGGGCGGCCTGCGTGAAAAAAACCGGCTGCAGGCTTCTTTCCCATCGTTGCAGCAAGAATAAACGATCCGAACGACACTCCGCTGGCAAAAGGGATGTTGCCCTGCGAAAGCACCACTCCTCCGCTGATCATCGAAGTTTCGACCAGTCCGGCAAGGTTCAGCAGCTGCGATATCAGGTAACCCAGCAGCGTCTGGGGCTGCTCGTAGATCTGCCTGCTAATCCCTTCCAGAGATCCGTTTAAAAATCCCTGTCCCGGGCTGATGTGAACATTGCCTTCGGTAATGCATAAGGCGTTATCGAACAGCGAACGGTCACCTTTCCGTTTCAGCTTCAGCAGTCCGGCGATTATGCCTGCCACGGCCGGTATCACGATCAGAAGCAGCCAGGCGATGGTCAGGCGCGGTGCCAGGGCGTAAAACAAGCCCCCGACAGCTCCTGTTACCAGTCCGGCTGCAAGCCCCTGCCAGAGAGGCGAATCCCGGTGCCAGATGCTCTTTTCATCGTTTCTGTTACGCCGCAGCAGTACAAAAATTAAAAAATACACCATCCAGAATCCCAGAAACCACAACCACGGCACCAAAGCCAGATTGTGCCTGAACAAAACCAGCCAGTAGCTGAACTCCTCACTCATTGCTCCGAATACAATCATAGTCTTTTATCTTACTTTTATCGTTGAAGCTCCGCTTGTGGAATAATACTGCCCGTTATACATGGCTTCGGCGCTTACAGGACCATGCACGAACGTACCCCTGCCGGTAGCCCTTACCAGATAATAAAACCTCGAGACACTCCCTCCGGCTGTTGTAAAAAGATTCACACGGTCGTCACGAACATCAATGTAATCAGGCGCAGTAGATTCCTTAATCCATACCGGTCTTCTGTCTTCGGTAAGGCGTGTGTTTTCCACCTCAAAGCAGGCCGGGAGCAGATCGGTAACCACTACGTTTTCAATGCTTGTATTATCGGTCGTTCTCAGGCTTATCTCCACAACCAGCAGATCATGCTGTGCTATTCCGGCCGGATTTACGGGATCGCCGTCTCGGCTCAGCAGTCTGCGCCTGACCTGCAGCACACGGTCGGTATCGGGTGGGGGTCCTGAAGCCGGAATACCACTGACTTCATAGTATGCGTAGAGGTTTCCGCTTCCTGTGGTTGCCACTGTGGCATCCCTGCCATCCGTTGTCAGGATCAGGTCTTCTCCGCTGAAGCGGGATGTTTTTCCGTCGCTCACGTTAACGGTGGCCGTAAGATTCCCGGGGTTGCCGGCAACGGCAAGTTTGCCCAGTGCCAGAAGCGAGAATGCCCGTTCCTGTGTCGACAACCAGGAGGCTCCCGACAACATCTCTCCGAGCTGACGCGCAAGCAACGGCACCTGAAGATGTTCCGGATCGATGCTTACAAGCGTGTAAAGGGATATGGCTCTGTCGCGTACGGGCGAACTGTAGCTGCCGCCGCTCATGGCCCGGGGCTCTTCACGCTGATCCCAGGAAGCAGGAAGTATCTGGCTGAAGTTGCGCATATCGCCTGCCAGCGCATAGGTACATGCCAGAAGGTAACGGGAGTCGAAACTCAGATCCTGCAGACGTGCCTTGTAATAGTTCATTACCGGTATCTGCCGTTCTCCGTTGAGTGCCAGCACATACAGCGAATAGAATATTTCACGGGCGGGTTGTATGCGCTTTTGCCAGGGGCCGCCGTTTCCGGATGAATAATAGCTGGCTGTTTCCGGACGCTGCTTCACTTTTTCGGTGAGATATCCAAGTATATTTTTAAGAACCTGAGGGTTTGAGGCGTAACCTGCCTTCGACGCTTCCGTGAGAAAATGCCCCGCATAAGCCGTACTCCACCAGTCGATTTCGCCGCCCGATGGCCATGAAACCAGGCCCCCGTTGTATTGTTGCAGGGATGCAATTTTCAGAATGGCCTGACTTATGTTTTCGTTCACCTCCTGCCGGCCGGCTTTTCCATCCTGCATCAGCAGGGCCGAAAGTCCGGCATAGTAAAGCTGGGGAAAGGCTGCCGAAATGGTCTGTTCCAGACATCCGTGGGGATAGTTCACCAATCCCGAAAGGTCGCGAGCAAACTGTCCGGCAGGATTTTGCGTGAGCAGCAGTTTCGACTGCACCGTACCCTGAAGAAATCCTGAAGGTGCTTTAAACGTTCGCTTTCCGCCGCCTGCAATCGTAACTGCCTCAGCCTGTTTTACAAGTCCCGAAGCGGGACGAACGCCAATCCCGGTTTTCTCTCTGAATGTTTCGGACTGCCCGGCCATATTCACTGTAATGTGTGCAATACCGGTCTCTTTTTTCGCCCTTAGCGGGAAGATAGCCTGTACTTCGGCTCCGGCAGGAATTTCCAATGAATGGCTTTCAAACGATCCGGCTTCCACGGGTCCTGTTACCGACACCGAAGGCTTAACCTTCATCGCTTTGCCGGTGGTATTCGACAAGCTTACCACAACGTTGGCTTCGTCGCCCGGACTCAGAAAACGGGGCAGGGATGTGCTTATCACCAGGGGGTCGGCAATGGTAAGGTTGCGTGAGGCAGCACCGAACTGATTGTCTTTCCAGGCAACTGCCATAATCCGTACCGAACCTGAAAATGCCGGTATGGAAACCTCGAATGTGGCTTCACCGGAGGCATTGGCTTTACGTACGCCGCTCCAGCGCGACAGCAGCTCCACCCGTTTTGCCGTCAGGGGATTCAGCCTGCGCATCAGGTCAAACGCCCGGTCGCCCCCCGTGGAAGAGCTGCCTTGCAGCAATTCGGGATAGAGTTCATCGAAAAGGTCATAGGGTGTGACCTCAAGTGCCCGCTTCCCGTAAAAATGCGCGAAAGGGTCGGGCGATGGCTGAGCATTCACCTGCAGGATGCCTTCGTCGACCACTGCAATTGTAACACCGGCATGCGGGCGGGTTTTAACTTTTATGGTCTGCCTTACGCCGGAACGGCTCTTTTCCGGTGCCTGAACAGCAACATCCAGTTTTCGTTCAGACTGGGTTACTGCAATGCTTTTATAGCCGTGTGCCACCGTAAGCGGCATACCGGAACCATCGGTACGGCGGATGAGTGTTGCACCAATATAGGCATTGGGCATGTGCTGCCCGCCAATTTTCAGCCTGAGCGCTGCCCCTCCGTTTACCACCTTCAGGCTGTGATGTTCCAGCACCCTGTCCTGCTCCACGGTTACCAGAAGCTCTCCGTCGAACGGTGCCTTGAAAAGTATGGCCGCCACATCGCCCGGCTGGTATCCGGCACGATCGGTTTCGATGCCTACCTCTCCGTCTCTGTTAACGTAAAAGCCCGGACTACCCGTGTTGCCAGCGCTCCATGCATAGAAGGTTGAAGCCACCCATGCCGGATTTCCGGGAAGGCTGACACGCACCTGATATTCGCCGGCCGATGGAGGTGAGTAGGGAATTACCGCACCCGCTGCCGGCACACTTATTTCGCGCGAAAACACCACTTTTTCGCGTCGCTGCGACCTGTAGGCCGTTTGTCCGTAATTCCGCTCAAGAACCGTTTCCCAATCGATGCGCACAACCTCCACGCGGGCACGGCCAGTTACCGTTTTCTCATCCGGCCCCAGTGCGACAAGGCTAATATCCAGCGGCTTCTGTATTCCAACCCAGCCGGGCAGCTCACGAATTCCAAGCATGTAATCCTGGGTCAGAATCTGAAAATTCGCAAAGCGGTTTACCGGCCTTCCGGTTTCATCAAACACAGTGGTGTAAAGTCCGCCCTCAAGGATACCCGCACCTTTTATACCGGGAAGCTCAAATCGCTGAACAAATTTTCCATCAGCATCCGTAATCCCTTCTGCAACCTGACTTCCGAGTACAGGTTCCGATTTCGTGGTAATTCCGAAGTTATAATCGGAATATCGCTGAGGACGGAAGGAGTAGCGGCTGATGCGGAGTTCGTTTTCAACTTTGCGACCGGCTGCCGGAGGTCCGAACAGGTTGGTTGCAGCAATGGAAGCCTCCAGCGATTCTCCCGGTCTGAACACTTTTTTCCCCGTAGAAACATCCACCCGAATACGGTCGGGCATAAAGTCTTCGGCCCGTATCCTGTAACTTCCCATCAGCACATCGTTTGAAGCCAGCAGTTCAATGGTATATCCTCCGGTAAGGGAAGAAACGGGCAGCTTAAAATCGATTTGTGCTGAGCCGTTGTTACCGAGCAACGTCCTTCGCAACAGGAAATCCCTTCCATCGGGTGCAATTACCCTGAACTTTACGGGAAGGCCATCCACAGTTTCCCAGGAATGGGTACGCACAATGGCATTAACGTAAACGGAATCGCCGGGCCGGTACAAGGTTCGGTCGCCATACATAAAAACGTCGTAGTTGAGTCCGGCAGTGCGCTTGCCGGCAACGTCGAACCGGCTGGTTTCCACTTCCGAGCGATCGAAAAGCAAAACGTTGAAATCATCGGCCTTGCGGGCAGAGATCATAGAGAGGGCAAAACCTTCTGCCAGCTGTTTTACATTCCGGAGCACGGCAGTTCCGTCGCTTCCGGTGGTGAGTGTCTGGATTTCCTGATTGTTGCGGCTGATAAACCGCAATTCTACGCCCGGCAGCGGCAGGGCTGTCGCAATGCTGCGGGCCGCAACGAATATCTCATCGGTACCCTGCCTGACGATCAAACCTATATCGGATACCGAAACCAGCTGTGTGTCGCCAAGCCAGGGCTTATCTGCGGAAGCAGCCCGTATCAGATAAATCCCCTTACGGGCGGAAGTCACCTCCAGATCGGACGGGCTGAGGTTCAGCAGGCGGAAGTTGCCCTTCCGGGGAAGAGACTTCGTTTCGTATTCGCGCGATGAAATCACCATCCCTGCGTTCTCGTCCATGGGATAGGAATAGCTTTCGTAATAGCTGTCGTCCTGGTAATGCCAGTCCCACTCCTTTCCGGACCGCAGGTAGTGCTGAATGTTGTTTTCGAACACCCGGAATACGGTAACTTTTATTCGCGGTATATTGATGATCTGAAGCCCCAGATTGCGTGCTCCCTGAGGGGTAAGGTAGAAGCTGTTCTGTTCTGTAAAGGCAAGGTAAGGTTTAAGCGGGCCGAAGGTAACCTGCTGTGTAAAATCGTTGCCCAGTTCCGGGCCGAAAACGCCTTTGAGCTTCCCGGAAACGCTAAGGGTATAAATGGTGCCTTCCGAAAAATCGCCCTGTATCCTGAAACCGTTGCCTGCTGCCGAAACCTCAAAAGGCAGGTAGGGGTTGAGCTGAACGCAGGCTTTAAGTGACTCATGACGTACAGGCTGAGATGTATACACCGTAATTATACCGGTACCTTCTTCGTAAGTACCTCTTGCTTCGGCAATTTCCAGGCGATCGCGGGGAGGTATGGAGAGAGCCAGTACCAGTGACTCCGGCAGCGGACGGTCGGATCCCACGCAACGGAGTCCTTTTGCGGCTGTAATTTCCAGATCGTTGCCCGAGAGGGATTCCGGAAGCACAGTAACGGCCAGCTCGGTTTCTTCGGCGGCAGCCGCAGTGAGAATGTCAAAGGCAAGTGACTGACCCCCGCATTTGAGGGTGATAAAACTGCGTATCTGAGCAGGTTCAACGGGATAATTAAAAACCAGGTTCACCCTCAGCTGAATTTGCTGCGGATCTTCCGGATGCAGACCCCAGTATGCCTGCGTACGCTCCACCGTCAGAAAGGGGGTGTGAAACCCGAGTATTTCGGCTACCGGTTTCAGCGCCTTCCCCGAAAGGGAGAGTATCGCATCGGAAATGCGTACTTTATACTCTGTATTAGGAGCAAGGGGGGCTGAAGGGACAAACGACAAACGCGAGGCCGACAGCCAGCGGTAGCGGCCTTGCACAGCCGGCTCAAAGATCAGGTAACGTGCCGTGTCCCAGCGGTTAAACACTGTATCGGATGCCAGATCGCGGCTGAAGTCAAACTCGAGCTCCTGGTAAGGATCGGCCTGTTCTCCGAAATTGGCCGGCTTCACAGAAACCCGGTCTGCATTGCCGCATGCCTGCATCAAAGCAATAACCAAAAGCAGAATTAAGACGGGCAAACCTGATTTGTAATGCATATCCGGATATTAATTAATAATAAATACGTTCTGACGTAAAAGGTGATACCATTTGCTAAATTACAATAATTTCAGGCCTGAATCAGGGAATTCTGAAACCGTTGATAAAGTGAGGCTGAGGTGGAATCCGTAACAGAAATGTGTAATTCATGTTTCCTGAGCGGCTTCGCTTATTTTTGCCACATCAGTACGATAACACCGGGATTGTTTTTTTACCTTGTATTCGCGGGTACGGGTTGTTGCTTTATACTTTCCGGAAGGTTTAGAGAATCCAAAATGCTGAAAGTTCGCGGAATTTCTGCCTGACTCAATCCTAACCTTACCCTTACGTCAGCGGTTTCCGGATTACGGAGCTCCCTGAGAATTATGTCCTGCGACTAACGTTCAGCTTCCGGATTAAAAATGCCGTAGTACACCAGATCCTTATACGTTCCCCAGTGCATCATATGTTTACTGAGCAGGGCTTCGTGATGCATGCCTGCTTTTATCATCACACGGCCTGAGGCAGGGTTGCAGGCAAAGTGGGTGGCCATTACCTTGTGTACCCCCAGTTCGCGGAAAGCATACTGTAAAACTGCTTCCAGGGCTTCGGTGCAGTATCCGCGATTCCAGTAAGGCACGCCTATCCAATAGCCGACCTCGGCCAGACTGTACTGCAGCTGCAGGGAGAGTCCTATGGCGCCTATCACCTCTGCGCTTTCGCGGATTCGGATGGCGAAAATCACGGATTGACCGCCTCTGAATCCTGGCTCGTGTGTATCGATCCATGCTTCGGCCATTCCATCGGCATACGGATAAGGCATGGCCAGAGTGTTGGATGCAACAGCCTCATCGCCTGCGAGTTTCTGCACAGAAGCAGCATCTTCCGTTTGAAACCGGTTGAGCAGCAGCCGTGATGTAACAATTTCAGGAAAGGGATTTTCAAAGGCTTTCAGCATCTGTTCACAATTAAGGAATCCTTATTCATCGGTTACTCCGATAAATACAAACACGTCGTTTGCCATCATATACCGGGCACATTCAACGGTTTCGGATGCCGTTAAAAAATAACCGAATCTGACTTTGTATAATTTGCCAATCTTAATAACTCCTACCGGATAATCGCTCAAAGCACTGAGTTTACGTGCAAAAGCCCGGGCATTCGACAAGCGGGCAAAGGCTCCGGCCTGAACCCAGTATCTGCCTGCTGAAGCATTCACATTTCCTTCAATTACAGCCGTTATTACCGCAGGTTCCAGTCCAGCCTCAAGCCCCGGGACAGAGGCAGAAGCCATTACCCGGCTGATGTTGTCCAGCAAAGCACCAGCCGGAATATCTGCAGTCGCTTCTTCTGCTCCTCCGGTCAATGCGCCCAAACCTTCCTGTTTTACCGCAGCAGCCATGGAAGTATCGGGTAAAACTTCAGGCATCCCGGGCTTTGAAAGAATGAATTCCAGATCTCCCGCTATATCGCCAATGGATAAGGGTCTTATATCGAACGTGTACACTGCCGGTTCGCATATCAGGCCCAGGCGGGAAAGCTGGGTGGTATCGGTTGTAACGGAATAGCTTCCGGGAGCCAGACCCATATAGTTGAAGAAGCCGTCGGGTTCCGAAAGGCTGCGGTGGATTTCTCTCCCGCTGCTGTCGGAGATAATAAGCGTAATCCGGCCCTGTCCCTTTGTTTTTCCCTGCTCTTTAAGGTAAACGCTGCCGATGGCTTCACCCATCACCTTCACGGGAATCATCACCTGCTTGAACTGGTTGGGATCTATGTTTACCCCGATCACCTTTTTCTCGAGCTGCCATGCAATGTTTTCCAGACTGTTATCGTCGAGTTCGAGCAGATAGTTGATGTACGGCTCCAGCTCCATGATCCGGATAAGGCTGTCGCCCACGGGTTTCAGCAGCCGTCCGCCATTGATGCGTACATTCAGTCCCGATGCCAGAGGCTCGCCCGGATCGCGCAGGCCGTTGTGGTTTATGTCGAGGAAGGGGGTTACGGTTATTCCGCCTCTTCCCACAGTGGATCGGTTGTCGGCATGCAGGTATCCGTTGCCGCTGCCAAATGCAAAGCTGCCCCTGGCACTTTCGGTAGTATGCAGGTTGGTATTGGTGAGGCGCACCGAGGTGGCGGTGAGTGCAAACGGAAGGTCGTAGCGGAAGGCTACTTCCACACTGCGGTAAGCGGAACGGAGGTTCTCTTCATAAACCAGCGAAAGATAAGCCTTCCGGCGGAAAACCTTTTCAAGCTCGGCACGTGCCGATATCAGGCTGCCATTTGTGATATCGAACTGTGCCTGCGGCCGGAACATAATACTGCGACCCATACGAATTCCAAGTGCCAGATTGGAATACACGTAAGGATTGCCGGCATCCAGCCAGGTTGCGTATCCCGAAAGGCTCACGCCCGTGCGGCCGATGTAGGAGGATACCAGCATCTCGGCCGTATTGTAGGTTACGGATTTTAAAACATTCTGGCGGTATATCAGCCGTCCGAACGAACGTACCTTTCCCGTTAGCAGGGGAAACGAGAGACTGGCTTTGCGCTCTTCCAGGTAGTTGAAGCTGATGGCCTGCTGGTCTTTTTCATAAATGGCGTAATCGATATCAAAAACCAAACCCGAGGGAAGACGGTAGCTCAGCAGTCCGTGCGAACGCACCCCGTGAGCGTATTCAGCATTCAGCAGGAAATTGTTCAGAAATCGAACCGAGGTATTCAAAAAGGGAATGGAAGGATTTTCCTTAATGGATGAGAGGAACTCCACCCCTCCCCCCACCGTGATGTTTCGGTGCACTCCGGCTCCGGCTTCCACCCTGCTGAAAAGCGCCCTGGAGGTATCCCTCACCATACCGGTACTCACATGGTATTCCACCTCGCCTTTCGGGATGAAGTTGTAGGGGATGTTCAGGGTTTGCTCGCGAACCCGTTCTTCGCCCCAGGGACCGTAAAACTTAAGCATCACCTGTGAAGCTCCGTAAACCAGCGGCACTTCAAAGCTGAAAAATCCGGAGGCATCGGCAGTAGTGTATTCCACAATCACGTTGTTGATGTATAGCTCAACCGTCCAGCCCGGCTCGGTATAGTCGGAAAGGATATAGCTTCCGAACGATTTTCGGAAAGTGGTAGGAGTGTTGGTTGCCGAGACGCCGAGTACCGGTGAATAAATGGAGGATATGGAACGCGGCTGCAGCTTTCCGGCCATTACCTGCTTAACGATGCCGGCATCGTTGTTGGCCCAGCGCCAGCGGTACTGCTGTTGACGCTCATCGAAGCCCGAACGGGTTGAATAATTCAGCAGCACATTGGCTTCCCCGCCAAACAGTTCAGCACCCATTCCGAGATTGGCGCGCGTTTCGCTCTTCTCTTCCGAAATCTGGGTTGAAATTACCGACCAGTCGGCCATCCCGCCCCTGAACAGATGATAATCCCTGCCAAGAGTAGTATCGGCGGTTACTTCTCCCTTCAGCCGGTTCAGGTTCCTGCGCATCTGTGCAAGCCTGATTTCCCTGATCACCGGCAGCTCGTGCGCTGTTTTCAGTTCAAGGGAGAGGTTGCGGAAGTTAAAAATAAGGTTAAGCCCGAATACCTTTCCAAAAACGTCGTTGCGAAGACAAATGCCGGCATCGGTAAGGAGCATGCTGTTTTCGCCGGAAGTGAAAGTCTGTGAGCCGAGTGAGATGGTATGTCCGGGTCTGCTGATGGTATACCGAAGGTCTTCACGAAGGAAGAACCCGCTCACCGTATCGTAATTCCGGCTGACTTCATGGTTGATCTTAAGGATGCCGAACACATCTGAAACCGGAACGTAAATCCTGTCGTTCAAGTAAATGGCATTGATTTCAAAGCTGCCGACGCCCTGAACCAGAAGCAAGACACCGGTTTCATCGTACTCCGGATCTTCGGATTCCTGAGCATGAAGCCGGGGAACCCAGGTTATTAGGAACGCCACAAGCAGGGTCACAATCATTCGATTCGGGCTTAAACCCTTTAATTTCAAACGATTGCCAGCTGTTATCATGATGCGGATATGGCTATATTATTCCTGAATGAAAGTTACAAAAAAATGGCCTGTATATTCACCCGGCGGATTTGAAAGGGCATTTCCAGTGGTCAGGGTGCCTCCCACCATCACCTGGGAGCGAAACGGAGGACGGACAGTATTTATAAACGGTGAAAGCGGACTTGAGCTATGGATCCGGAGTAAAAGCTGACCGCCATTGCTTCCGCTGAGGATAACATCGGGGCCGAAAACCAGGTGTACGATGGCACCGGGATTTGCTTCCACCTCGAAAACAGCAGGATGATACTGCCCGCCCATGAAAAGCGGAACCACATCTCCGGTAACACTGCGGTTACCGTCGGCGCTGATGGTTACGGTGCCACCATTATCTCCTGCTATAAACGAACCAAAGCTCAGATGCTGGAATGTGGAGACCTGCATAGGCCTGGGAGGCTGTTCCTGTGCTTTCAGCTCAACTGAAAAAACGCTGAGAAACCATAGCATCACCAGGATTCCTGCAGTTTTATGTTTCCGGTTTATCATCGAAACGTGTTTATTACCTCTGACCAAATATATTTTTTTCTGCCGATGCGCAATCAGCGAATCATAACTTTCCTTGAAAATGCCTGTCCTTCCGATACAAATGCAACAACGTAAACTCCCGCCGCCGGCGCGGCATCCAGTGTATGAATTCCTTTTCCCTCCAGGATTCCGGAAAAAATCCTCCGGCCCGATACGTCGAAAATACGAACCTCGCCCCTGACCGCCGTATTGAGTTCAACCACCAGTCGACCTTCGGAAAGCCAGACATTGAAACTTTCTTCGCTCAGGGGACCCTGCGACAGATCCTTTTCGCTGAAAAGAAGCGAAAACCTCGACCCATGATCGCCTTCCGGCAGATAAAATTCCATTCCTTCCTGTTCGCTCATCTCTTTGATTTCTGCCGTTTTTTTATCGTGCAGAAACACACGGTTACCAGCCGGAAGGTTTTTGCATTCGGTAAGCACAAGCCTTATCTGAGCCGCATCCTGCAATTTCAGTCCCAGTGGGATTTCCGTTACCTCATCCGACTGAGGCCATGCGCCGATCACTACCTTTTTGTTGTCGGCCGTGCGGGCGTAAAGGTTGGGAACTCCCGTTCCGGTGTTTTCCAATTTTATGGCATCCTCACCGGAGTGAAAATCCGCACCGGCCTCCGGATCCAGAATTATTACCAGACGATCGGCAGTACCGGCTCTGGCTTCAAGCCTGACCACTGTCCGGTTTTCAGGATTTCCAAGCTTGTGGAATGCGGCTGACGGCTCATTCACCCGGACCCTGTTGTCCATCCCGAACGAAGCCTGCACGGGATATTGCCCGTCGCTTACGCGGACAAAAAATCCCTGCATGGAAGCGATTACCGGTCCGGCAGCACCATCGCTCGAAATACCGTTAATGTATGTGCCGTACGTGCCACCGTACTGGTCGTCTGTACCCGGGTTAAAAAAGTAAACGGCATCGTCGATTCCGTCACGGATCCACCCGTACGCGGCATCCCAGTGTATGGGTGAAGGATATGGATTGGATACCAGGTTGAATCCCTGGGTAAAGGTGCGGTTGTGATTAAACAGAGCTAAGGGGCCAACCGGGCCATTGTTGACGGTTCCTTCCAGAACCAGTGTCTTCGGCGATGCATCGGTACCCGACTGGGCTGCATATCCGTTCAGCGGAAGAAGCGGTAAAGCCGGAGATGTGTAAACCTGCCATCCGCTGGCCTCCCGGTTTTCGTCGTAATAATAAAACGAAGGAAATTCCGCTCCAAGATCGATGGCTCCGGAGAAACCGCCCACCACCGCATCGCTGAAGGGCGAACCCAGGTATTTGTAGCCGAATCCCGAAGCCAGGTATCGCTGCATTGTAACCTGTCCCAAAACGGAACCGTTGCCGCCACCATCGATAAATGCGGTACTTCCCGCTGTTGAAAGCAAGGTTAAGTTGCTGTTTGTGATAAGACTTCCCTCCGATACCAAAACTTTTTCACTAACTGAAATCATCTGATTGCCAAGGGTGATGCCGTTCGTACGGTTTATGACCAGCTCCTTTACGGCAGGCGGATCGGAAAACACACCGCCGGGAAGCTCAAATGCGCTGCCACCCTGAGATTCTGAGCTTCCAAAAATCAGGGAAATTTCGGGTAAAAGCCTGAGGGTTCCGTTTGTTTTAGAGATGGGGATATCTCCTTTACGGAATGCAAGCACATTCCCCTCAGGGGTAAAAACTCCTTCTTCCAGCGACAGCATTCCCTCAATCGTAAGGTTGCCCGGAGACGTGAGTCCGGCCGGATTGGCAACCACCAGATTGCGCACCAGCTGCGGCATGCCGTTTCCGGTACTTTGCGGGGCGATGCCGTTGAAGGTGTAATCGGTTGCGGGACTGAATGCCCTGCCTGCCGTGCGTATGCTGCCGGTATCTCCCGAAAGGGTAATGCCCTCGGGATGGGCAGTTGAAAGCGCCCCTCCGGGTATGAGCAAAAACGAACCCTCACCAGTAACCAGGTTGCTGCCGCAGATGAGCAGTCCGCCGGTTTCAAAATCGGTACCAGATCCGTCGGCAATGGTTAAGCCGGCCTGCAATGTAAGTACCGCCCCGGATTCGAGCTTCAGCTGATCGGCAACAACCGGTGTTTCAATAACCACCAGGTGCGGATTCCGTATAAGGATGCGGCCGTCGGCACTGGTGGGCGGCAGGAGGGCCGGAAACCAGCTTAAACCATTGTTATCGCTGCATTCCCAAATCGCAGCAGTATGCCAGGTTCCCGATGCAATGGTACGGTAACTCAGCGTCGCCGGAAGCACAACCTCCACGGCATAATCTTCTACCTCGCCGTCGAAGCCCGTGATGCATGGCTGAGGGTTTTCGTTCCGGCTGGTGACAATCCGCATCCGGGTGAAACCGGGAAAAGCATCCTCGGGCACCGATATTGTCAGAGGTGAGGCCGATGTAGCTCCCGCCGGGGTATTTGCAGCTTGTCCAAGGTCGTATTCCTCCCCCGGATCGGTAAAGAGCCCGTTGGCATTCCAGTCTATCCAGGCACGGGTGGTGCTGCTGCCGCTTCCTCCGGTATTCACATGAACCGTCAGCTGTGTCTGTTCCCCCGCCGTAACTTTCGCTGCAAATACCGGGTAGTAATCGCTGTAGCCGGAGGTTTTGCCGCTTGAATTCGCCATAGCTGACACACCCACATAGGTAATTCCGGCAGCCGAATTCAGGCTCCCTGATCCTGTACAATACAGGATGGAGGTTCCCGTCAGTGTTACCGCTGCCCCGGGAGCTCCACCCCCGTTAAGAATCATTCTGCCGGTATAGCTTTCTCCTTCATCTGCAGGGCGAAACCGGGCATAAAGAGTGGTTGAAGGCAGCATTCCACCGGTATATGCGATCTGCAGGGAGGAAGAATAATCACTCTCGGAAGAGGCGGATATTTCGAAACCCTCCGGTACTGTAATCGGGATTACTCCGGCCGCCGGGCTTAAATTTACAGCGCTCAGGCTGAAAGGCAGGGCATCCGACAGGAATCCAGCCGTTTCATAACCAAAGTTCAGGACAGCAGGGTATACCGACAGCATGGGCGATTCACTGAGGCCTATGTTAACCGTATAATCTTCCGTTTCGCCCCATGAATACAATCCGCAGGGGCTGGTATCGGCTTCGGTACCGTCGCCTTTTATTATCACCCGCATTCGGGTGGGACCGGGTAGTGCATTTACAGGGATGAACACATCTCCCGAAAGGGTAACAGAACCAGTATAATCGCCGGAGAAAACCACTTCCGAAGGCAGCTCAAAAATGCCGTTGCGGTTGAAATCGATAAATACTTTGCAGTACCCGTTATCGGGCACCGATACAAAGGTTTCGCTGATGGTAATCGGATAAATCCGGCCTGCCACAACTTCGGCTGCAGTCACGGTTTGCGTGTAATCGGTATAGCCGGCGGGTTTGACTAGCGGTGAAGCATTGTCGATACCGGCAAATGAAACACGGGTAATTGCTTCGTACTCCTGAAAGTTGACGGATGTTGAGGAGCAATACTCCGGAGGGAAGGAATTCCCCGAAAGGGAAACCAGAGTGGATGCTCCACCGCCTTGAATCCGAAGGTCGGATGCGTAATTGCTGTTCGGCTGCTGAGGCCGGAATCGCACGTAAAGTGTAGTTGCACCAGGAGTTGATGATGTGTATGGAATTTGCAGACCCGCAGAAAAACCCGTTTCGGGGGAGAGTGAAACCTCGAAGGGCGCGTCAAGGCTGACTGTCAGATAGCCGGGAGCCCCGTTCAGACTCAGGGCGGTGACGTGTACGGTTTTTATTCCGGAAGTAAGACCGGCATTCACATGGCCGAAATCAATGGAAGCAGGTGTTGCTGAAATCTGAGGCGGAACGGTGTAGGATACAACGACGTATCCGCCGGCGCCGGCTCCTCCGCTGCGGCTGATGTTTGAATTGGTAACGGCACCGCTGCCCCCGCCTCCGAATAGTAGTCCGGGCCTTCCGTCGCTGCTGCCGCTGACACCGTTGCCACCGTTGCCGCTATTCGGCAGCTGTCCGGCACCTCCGGTGGCTCCGCCGGCGTTGCCTCCGGCACCTGCAGCACCTGCAGCACCACCGCCACCGCCGGAAGAAACGGTACCGCCTGCGCCTCCGTTACCACCCGAATATCTTATCTGTCCGGTTGAAGCAGAAGCCTGCCCGCCTATACCTCCTCCTGAATTATTGTTCTGTCCGGCCTGGCCGCCCTCGGCAACAACCAGGGTTCCGAAAGAAGTTGATCCGCCGCTGGCATTTAGCGATCCTCCCGTCCCGACACTAACGGTAAAAACCTGGTCCGGACTTACGTTCAGAACGCTGCGGGCATAGGCTCCTCCGCCACCTCCGCCACCCCGGCGGGTATTGGCGTTAATGGAACTTCCTCCGCCCCCGGCACCCCAGCATTCTACCGTAATCTGCGTTACACCTGCAGGAACCGTAAAGGTACCGCTCACTGCCCAGGTTTGCTGCGACTGTGCACCGGCCGTTTGCAGAACGAAGGGGGACAAGATCAGCATCAGAGCATACAGCCATGCCTGCCAGCCGTAAAATACGGAAGCGGAACCACGAAGCAGCCCGGAAATAAGCGGCAGAAGCATAGTTGTATTAAAAAAACGGTCTTTTGAAGGCTGTTTCATTTAACAAAGGCGGGTAGTGAAGTCTGTAACATGCTCTTACTGCAGGAAAAAGGAGGTTTCTGTATACACTTCCGGTTTCAGGTCGTTGGGAGCGGAATAAGTGATCCATAATTTACCGGTACCCAGATCAACACCGGCAGGTGTGCGCAGCTGCATGCTGAAACGACGAAGCGTATTTGGTGTGTATACAGCTAATCCCCGCACCGTGCCAACTTCAACCGACTCTCCTCTCTGGGGTACCCATTGTACCGTCATATCGCCGTACACCGACTTCCCGCCGGAACGCAGAAGATCCATGGAAAGCACGGGGTTGACCTGATCCTGCATATCCAGACTGAGGTTTTCAATCCGCACCTGTAAACCCGGATCGCCAACCCGAATAATCACCGGAATGGAGATTCCGTATATGGGAACCAGGCGTATGCCTATGGATGCACTGTCGGAGGAGGACTCTTCGCCAAGAGCCTTTTCTTCGGGTTCAGATCTGAAATAGAGGTGCGACCGGTATTCGCCCTGTTGCATATCGGGCATGCGCCTGAACTGCATGCGCACCACCTGGGCTTCACCGGGGCCAAGAACAACAGAACGGGGAAAAATCCTCAGATACTTATCGGCAAAATACTGTCCCGAATCGGGACTCTCAATCTGTTCAAAGTTTCCGTTTTCGAGCATGCGGTAATGAATAAATGAGATACTGTAGCGTGCCGTATCGGAACCGGTATTTGCCAGGGTCAGCTCCTGCGATGTTTTATTGCCTTCGAAGACCACCCGGCGGGGTGTGATCATCAGATCGCCCTGTGCAAATCCCGATAAGGAAAGAAGAAGAACAGCCTGTAAAATAAGGTATTTTGCTGATTTCATAGATGTTTTAATTCAGTCGTATGATTAAGGTTCAAACTTACACTTTTCCCGGGTACCCGTCAAAAAAAATAATGACGGGGATACCCGGAGTGTCAATGGATTTGGTTACGGTCTGATTCGGTTTAATTGTAGGCAAATGTCAGGGTGAAGGTTCCGGTGTAGGTACCGGCGGGTAGATCTTCCGGGGAGCCCACCAGCAGCGTGGCCCCCAGGGTCACGATTTCCTGTCCGCCGGTGAGCACTCCCGTACCGCTTCCGGCCGGAGGATCGGATGTCCACTCCAGCACCTCCAGGGTTTTGTTGCCTGACTGATGCAACAGATAGGCAGAGCCCTGAGGCAGCTGAATGGTGAACGTTGCTCCCGGTGCCCCGGTGATGGTAAAGCTGCCCGGCTGGAAAAAACCTCCGGCCAGAATTACCGAACCCTGGGCTGTACGGACTCCATCGGGACTCAGCACTATCCGGCCGCCTCCCGTTTCGGGCGAGAATCTGCCGAAGTTCAGCTGATTCGTCTCCTCCGCCGTCAGGGCTTCAATTACCTCAGCATATGCCTGAGCCGTAACGGCAGGCTGTGCCCACCCCTTCACCGCTAGCATCACGAACAGTACCATAATCGCTATAACTTGGTTCATGTTGCGGAATTTAAGTATGAAAAGAACGCAGTAGTCAAAAAAAAGGGGCGGAGAATATCAGCGCCCCATCCGGAATTACTTCCTTCTTTTACTGGTAGTTAACGGTCACGGTGAACGAACCTGTATACTGTCCGGCAGGCTGATTAGGATTTACAGCAATCGAGCCGCCAATCTTAATTACCTGATTTCCTTCGCCACTGAGCGTCCCGAGCGTACCTTCACCGGCAGCGGGTTCTGTCAGGGTAAGTTCCATGGTATTTGAACCGGAAGTAAGATCTGAAACAACACTGGCATTTACGTTATAAGCTGCACCTCCGAAACCCGATACGAGGAATTCAGCTGCCTGACGGTCGCCCGGTACGCTGGGAGCTGCCAATCCTGTGTAGTCAGCCGAACCATCGGTTGCGATGGATACGGTTCCTCCGGCAGCGCTGGCAATGATGTTACCGAATTTAAGATCCTTGCCTTCGTTCTTCTCGATTGCAATAGGGGTGATGATGTTGGCATAAGCTTCTGCACTTGCATTGGCAGCTGGATTGCTCTGCGCGTTAGCGGAATTGGTTGCGAAAGTCATTACAACGATGATTGAGAATGCGATGATTAACTTTTTCATGGTTTGATGTTTTTTAAGTTGTTTATTTTTTTGATTTGTTTTCTGTTTCATTTACCGGAATTCCCGGTTTGAATTCGGATCCGGCTAAGTCGAAAAACATGCCACCGGCCTGTACCAATCCGTGCCAAAGTATAAAAAAAATTTGAAAAATATTTTTATCATATTGATTTTCAATTATATAAAATCAATATTTTTTTTGAGATAATTTTTAGAACGCAGAACAGAGCCGCTCCAATCTTGTTAACTTTTTCCCAAAACGGACTAGCTATTCCCGTTTCGGGACATATTTCCGTATACAGAACAAGAAAGATACAATCCTGCTATCCCGGCCATCCACTAAACTCTGCATCTTTACCCAGGCCCGGGAATCTCGCCGAAAAAGACTATATTCGTTCAGTGTTTAATGGCTTATACCTATGAAGGATGTATTGAATTTATTGCCGTCCCTTCAGGAGAAGGGTGAAATGGGGGTGCTTTGTCTTCTCATCTCCACCACGGGTTCCATGCCCCGTAAGGCCGGAGCCCGCATGCTGGTTATTGCCGGAGGTGGTACACACGGCACTGTCGGAGGCGGACGTCTTGAATACCTTGTTACAAACGATGCCCGAACCCTGACGGCCGGCAGCCGGCCACATACCCGTCGCTACAATCTGAGAGAAGAACCCGGAATGCAGTCGGACGGCAGCGCCGATGTGTATTTTGAAGTGTTTGCCGGAGGGCCCTTGCTATACATCTTCGGAGGGGGTCATATCGGCAGGGCTCTGGCTGGTCTGGCACCTGCACTGGGCTTCAGCACAAGGGTGATCGACCCGAGGCCTGAAATAGCAGCCGGCTGGGATGCCGATCCCGGTATTCTGCTGCAGACACCCTTTGATGAAGCTGCAGAGGTCACCCGGTTCGGGCCTGACACCTATCTGCTGATTACAAGTCCGGACCATGAAACCGACGAGATGCTGCTTGTAAACCTCCTCCCCCGCGAATTTGCCTACCTCGGCATGGTTGCCGGAAGGCACAAAGTAGCGGAAATCACCAGGCACGCCGTTGAAAACCACGGACTGAATCCCGGGCTGCTCGAAAAAGCGGATATGCCAGCCGGCATCCGTTTTGCCGCCGAAACCCCTGGAGAGATTGCGATCAGCATCCTTGCACGGATGATTGACGTTAAAAACAGCGAAAAAACCGAGGCCCCGGACCTGCATCCCTAAAAAACAGAAAGCCCAAAAATAACCTGTATAAATCCATACCTTTGCCTGACACCGGCTGCAACGCTTCATGCCAGAGCCGGCAGAATACCATCAGCCCATGAACCAGCAGCAAACTCTTATACGGCTTTTCGAATCCTGGTGCGGCGAATCCCCCGAAACTGCCGAACTTCTGCCACCTTCCGGTTCTGACCGAAGGTACTATCGTCTGGCAAGCAAAAAGCACTATGCCATCGGAGCCTGGAATCCCGACGTTCGTGAAAACCAGGCCTTTATCACGCTTAGCCGCCATTTTACGGAGGCCGGGCTCCCCGTGCCTGCCGTATTCGCAGCCGACCAATCACTGCAAGCCTATCTGCAGACCGATCTGGGTGATGTCACCCTCTTTTCGCTGCTTTCGCAGGAAGGGCTGTCGGAAAACGTAAAAGCCCTCTACCGCGACGCCGTGAAGCTGCTTCCACGTTTTCAGGTGGTTGGCGCAAAAAATCTCGACTTCAACGTCTGCTATCCCCGCAAGGCTTTCGACCTGCAGTCCATGCGCTGGGACCTCAACTATTTCAAATACTATTTCGCCCGCCTCTCCGGCTTCGGATTCGACGAACAGGCGCTGGAAGATGATTTCGACCGGCTCACAGGCTTTCTGCTCGAAGCCGGGAGCACGTTCTTCCTATACCGTGATTTTCAGTCACGAAACATAATGATCTTTGAAGGCAAGCCCCGGTTTATCGACTTTCAGGGCGGACGCCAGGGACCCCTGCAATACGATCTGGCATCCTTGCTCTACGACGCCAAGGCCAACCTGCCACAGGAGTTCCGCAATGAGCTGCTCTCTCTTTACATAACGGAAGTTACCAAACATACATCTATACAACCGGATGAATTCATCAGCCATTACCGGGGATTTATCCTCATCCGCATATTGCAGGCACTCGGAGCATACGGATTCCGCGGGTTCTACCAGAAAAAAGAGCACTTCCTGCAGAGCATTCCCTATGCCCTCAACAACCTCGACTACCTGCTCACAAACGAGCATCCGGGCATAGAACTTCCGGCACTTGAAAAGCTGCTGCGCAGTTTCATACACAGCGAAGCCCTGCGAAACTATGCAAAACCCGGACTAAAAGTAAGAATTACCAGCTTTTCATACCGCAGACAAATACCCTCTGATTCTACCGGGAACGGAGGCGGATTTGTGTTCGACTGCCGGGCCCTTCCGAATCCGGGACGCCTGGAAGAATACCGAAAACACACCGGACGCGACGAAACAGTAATCCGGTACCTGGCGGGACATCACGAAACCGGACTCTTCCTTGGCGCCGTGTATACCATGGTGGATCAGGCTGTGGAAAACTACCTCGCCAGGGGATTCAGCGACCTGATGGTAAGTTTCGGATGTACAGGCGGACAACACCGTTCGGTTTACTGTGCCGAACAGCTTGCGGCACACCTGAACAAACGCTTTGGATTGAATATTAAGCCCGAACATACGCAAAAAGAAGAGTGGGCGTTGTAGTATATGTCTGCAGGCCTGAAACGCAAATATTTACATCAACTGAGAAAAACTCCTGACCATACGCATTAAAATACAGGTTTTTTATCCGGCATTGAACCGTTTTAATTCTGCCCGGTTTCTTTTAGTACAGTTTTCGCTGAAAGGCTTTCATTTACAAAAAGAGATAACAATGGGAAAAACCATGTGTGAAAAGGGCAAAAAAGGGGAAAAAGACACAAAAGATCCGCAGTTCAGGTGCAAACGTTGCGGAGCACTTGTGAAAAAAGAAAAACAGGTGTGCAAGCCCAAAGAGATCTAACACTTAATAAAATGAAGGAACCTTTTGACGTAGAACCATTTAAAGCCAGGGAAGAGGTAATCAGACAAACCGTGGATCAGATCCGGAAGGATTTTGCCATGTTCGGCATGGATGTCGACTTCCCGCTCAGTATGCACATGATCTACGATGACCTCTTCACCCACCTTGAATACCATTTGAACGGACTGCTTACGGGAAATACGCAGAAGCTGATGGCACTTCTTTACCAGATTGACCTTCCGGAAAAAGACATTCTGTCGGCCTGGGAAGCTCATCCCGAACTTACGCATGCCCAGGTAATAGCCGAACTGGTCATTTACCGCGAACTGAAAAAGGTAATATTCCGCAACTATTATAAGTATTATAAACTGGAAGACGACGCCGGCCTGTGAAAGCGATGATCCTGGCAGCCGGTCTGGGATCCCGGCTTAAGCCCCTTACCGATCTTACCCCTAAAGCCCTGCTGAAGGCCGGCCCGTATACCCTGCTCGAATTTGCCGTTCGCAAGCTGAAGGCTGCCGGTATCTGCGACATCATCGTAAATGTGCACCACCATGCCAGCCAGATCGAAGATTACCTCAGCCTCCGCACTTTCGGCTGCAACATCTCCGTATCCGACGAACGCAGTCAGCTGCTCGACACCGGGGGCGGCATCAAAAAAGCCTCCTGGTTCCTCCAGGGCAGCGAACCCTTTATCGTGTACAATGCCGATATCGTTTGCGGAGCAGACCTTGGCGATATTCTCAGCTCCCATCTGAAAAACGGCAATCTGGCCACCCTGGCCGTCCGCCGCCGCGAAACCAGCCGTTACCTTTTATTCGATGATGGAATGCGGCTGTGCGGATGGGAGAACCGGAACACCGGCGAACAAAGGATATCTATCCCCGGAAGGGCTACAACACCGCTGGCTTTCAGCGGAATACACGTGATAAACCCGGAAATCTTTACATTGCTTCCTCCGGAAGAGCGTTTTTCAATCATCCATGCTTATCTTGCCCTCGCCGGGGAACATCGTATCGGAGGGTATCACGACACCCACCCTCAGTGGGCCGATGCCGGCAAACCGGAAAGCCTGGAAGAGGCCGGAAGAATCGCCTCAGAAATTCACTTCAACGATTGACACTGCCATGAAACAAGCCTTCCTCGAAAAACTGGCGGATCTTATCCTGCAAAAGCACATCGACAAGGGCGACCGATTACAGATCGTAATGCCCAACCGCCGCGCCGGACTCTTCCTGCAACGCCACCTGGCCGGCCGCATCACCAAACCCGTCTGGATACCCGGCATTTTCCCGATCGAAGATTACGTCTCCTTTCTTACCGGACTCGAAATCCCCGATGCGCTTACGCTGATGACAACCCTGTATGAGGCACACCGGCAAACCGAAGGCTCACGGGCTTCCGGATTTGACGAGTTCTACAGCTGGGGGCGGGGATTGATACGCGACTTTGAAGATGTGGATCAGTACCTGGTCGAGCCCGGTCACCTGTTTACTTACCTCAGCGAAACCAAGGCTCTTTCACTCTGGAACATGAACGAACGGCAGCTTACGGACTTCGAGCAACGCTACCTTCAGTTCTTCAATTCCCTTCCGGAATATTACAGGCATTACTCGGAAGAGCTGCTGAAGCAGGGAACGGCGACGCACGGTCTTGCATGCCGGCTGCTGGCTTCCGATCCGCAACGGTATGCCGCCAAAGGCACCCGGGATCATGTAATCTTTGCAGGCTTCAACGCCCTGACACCCGCACAGCTGACCTTTATACGGCATCTCCTGGCATCAGAAAACGCATCTTTATTCTGGGATGCGGATGCATACTACATCAACAATCCGCAACAGGAAGCCGGAATCTTCCTGAGAAAATATAAGGAGGACCACAGTCTGGGCGAATTCGGTGAAGTGTCCGACTTTTTTACCTCAGCTCCGCACACCATCACTTTTGCAGGTGCCACACGAATGAACGGACAGGCGCAACTGGCCGGCAAACTGCTTCGCAACCTGATCGGCGAAAAAGGTCCGGAAGTTCTTAATCAAACTGCTGTAGTGCTCGCCGACGAAACCCTGCTGCTTCCGTTGCTCAACGCCATTCCTCCCGAAACCGGCGCCTACAACATCACCATGGGATTCCCACTGCAGCAATCGCCCCTCTTTACCCTGACCGACACCCTGATAGAACTGTATGTTCACTCCCGCCCCGGCAGGATTGACAACGAACCGGAATTTTACTACAGACACCTGCTCGATCTGCTGCAGCACAACAACCTGAGCCTCCCCGGCGAAGCAGAGGGAAACAGCGGGCTCAGTTCCATCATTCGGAAATCAAACCGTGCATTCCTGAGCTATTCCGATATTGCAGCCGGTACCGGTCCCGACAATCCCCTGCTGCCCCTGCTGCACGCATTACTGACGGGGGAAGCAACGGCCGAAGGAGTGCTGAAACGCATCGTACGGCTGCTTGATCATCTCAGAAACCTGGAAGAAACATTTTCGGAAGGAAGCGTAAACAGCGAAATCCTTTTCCACATTGCAAGCATCACCGAAAGGCTGAGAACACTTACCGGCTCTGCCGGGTTTGTTACAGAACTGCGCACCCTTCACGCCCTTTTCAGGGAAAGTGCAGCTGCCACACCCGTTGCATTTTACGGGGAGCCGCTGAAAGGAGTACAGGTAATGGGAATGCTCGAAACCCGGCTGCTCGACTTCGAATACCTGATTCTTGTCGGTGCCAACGAAGACATACTTCCGGCAGCACGATCCTATAACTCCTTTATTCCGTTCGATATACGACGTGAGTTCGGACTTCCTACTCACCACGAGCACCAGGCAGTGTTTGCCTATCACTTTTATCGTCTGCTGCAGCGTTGCTCGCATGCATGGCTTATTTACAATGCGATACCCGGCGATCTGGGCAGCGGGGAGCGAAGCCGCTTTCTGAATCAGCTGGCATTCGAAATGCCTGCTTATAGCAAATCGGTAGTTATCAACGAATTAACAGCCTCGGCATCCCCTTCAACCTCAATGCCCTTACCGGTGCGGGTGGACAAAGATCCGGATGTAATTGCCCGGCTCATGCAACTGGCCGGCAGCGGCTTTTCACCTACAGCCCTCAGCAGTTACCTGCAGTGCCGCCTGAAATTCTACTTCAGGTACATCCTTAGGGTTGATGAGGAAGAGTCAATGGAAGACACCATTGACAACCGTACGCTGGGAACCGTGATCCACGAGGTGCTGCAGAACTTTTACACCCCCTTCATCAACAGCTTCCCGGGCGGTGAAGACTACAGCAGGATTGCAACACAGATTCCGGATGCCGTTGCGCAGGCCTTAAAGAAACATTATCCCGGTGGCGACATTCAGACGGGCAGAAACCTGCTCATCCGCAAACTTGCCGAAACCTGGATTGGAAAATTTCTGGAAACGGAAGCGGAGATGAAGTACAACCCCTCTGCCGGCAGTTTTCTGATTGCCCTGGAACGCCAGCTTAAGACCAGCCTGCTTATACCCATTCCAAACGGCGAAATGCGTGAAGTTGCCCTTACGGGGAAAGCCGACCGCATCGACCGACATGAGGGTGTAACCCGCATCATCGACTATAAAACCGGAAAAGTTTCTCCTAAAGATCTGGAAATAAAAGAAACGGAGAGTCTTCTCTCTCCTCCGCACGGCAAAATCCCTAACGATAAGGCTTTTCAGCTGATGTTTTACCTCCTGCTGGCCGAAAGATCCGGTGACATTGAAACCGCCGGAACTGCCCTTAGTGCCGGAATCATCACATTCCGTTCCCTTAAAAACGGATTCATCCCCCTGAATCTCACTGGCACAGGCACCTCCGCAGCCCTGCAATCCTTTGAAGACGGACTTAAAAATCTGTTTACGGAAATGTTTGACGAAACCATCCCGTTTGCACAAACCGAAAATCAGGACAACTGCAGGTATTGTCCCTACAAGGCCATCTGCAGCATCCACGCGGATAAGCAGACGTTCCAGACCTGAGAACAGATTTCATTCCTGTGTGACGGAAAAAACCGGAAGATACGGAGCAACCGGACGGGACATATAGGTGCCGGGTGTTGGTTCTTATGTAGTGGATTTACATTGGATTAACCTTTTTATACTTTCAGGACTTGTCCCAAAATGGCGGGATTCCCTGATTTTTTGTTTCCATAGTGCGAAGCCTGAACACAGTTCATCCTCATCCACCAAAATACGCGTTCAGCAACGTATCCAGTTCGTCAGGGTTTACCGGTTTTTTCAGGTATTCACTGGCTCCGGAAGCCAGCGCTGTATCCTTACCATCCGGGAGGATACCGGCCGTTTGTACGATTACCACTGCTTCCCGGTTAAACTCCCGGATCTGTCGAATGGCTTTAAATCCATCGATATCGGGCAGGGCAATATCCATCAAAATCAGATTCAGATCATTGTGTTCGCGGCACAACTGCACGGAATCCAGTCCGTTCGCAGCCTGCAACAGCTCATACCCCTTGTTTTTCAGGTGCATATAAAGCAGCATGCGTGAAGCGGGATCATCGTCCACCAATAAGGCTTTTATTTCGGAAGCAGGCTTAGTGTTTACTGCTTTACGCTTCCGGACATCATTAGGAAATTCTGTCCCGGGACTGGCAGCCGGCATGGTAAAGCGGAATACCGAACCCCTGCCTTCCTCACTCTCCACCCATATTCTTCCATTATTGATGGCTACGAATTCGCGCGAAAGCACCAGCCCCAGGCCACTGCCGGATTCTCCTCCGGTACCTCTTCGCACCCCCTGCAACGAGGCGTTAAACAGCCGGTGAACCATCTCCCGGTTGATACCAATACCGTTGTCGCGAACCGTGAAGCACACTTCTCCATCCCCGCAAGGGGCAGCACCAACAAATACGCTCCCGCCTTCGGGTGTGAACTTTACTGCATTCGACAGCAGATTGCGTAAAATGCACTCCAGCATGCGTTCGTCGGCAAATACATTCAGGGTTTCGGACACGTCGCACTCTATCGAAATGCTCTTTGTCAAGGCGTGCTGGCGGATAAGGTCAACGGACATCCGGATGTGCATGGCAACATTAATAACGCCGGGAGAAGCCGTCCGGTTGCCGGTTTGTACTTCAGCCCATTCGAGCAGATTCTCGAGCAAGCGGTAGAGGTTTGAAGCCGAGCTCGACATCGTCTGTAAAAACTGACTGATCTGATCAAGAGTGAGAGAAAAAAGCCGGGCTTCAACTACCTGGGTAAGGCTGATAAAGGAAGCGATGGGACTGCGAAGGTCGTGTGCGATGATGGAATAGAGGCGGTGGCGGCTGGCATTGAGTTCTTTCAGACTCATTTCGCTGTTTTGCAGAGCATCTTCTGCTTCGCGGCGGTCGGTGATATTTCTTCCAACCGCCAGGGTGCTGTTGCCGCAAGGCCCCTGTTTGCCACTCCACTCTATCCAGACAATGCTGCCGTCCCGGTGTCTGTATCGATTAATAAACTTCACCACTTCCTGACCGCCCAGGGAGCCTTCGAACATTTTCCGGGTTTCTTCCAGATCGTCAGGTAAAACAAACTGCTCATACCCTCTTCCGGTGATTTCGTTTAGCGGATAGCCCAGCACACGCTCCCAGGCCGGATTCAGCTCGAGAAACTGTCCGTATGAATTCACCACACAGAACAAATCCGTACTTTCCTGAAAAAAAATCGAATGAACAGAAGACTCCAATCCCATCGGGCATGGTATGGATTTGCTGCCTTTCCCGTTAGTTATTATAAATTCTCTTTCCCCCATAAATATCTTCCCCGCTCAGAGCAAACTATTTTAAATTATTTAAAAACACATACCAAGTACGCAGCGTGCGGAAAATTAGTAAAAAAATACCTGTGCAGGAAATAATGATGGATTTGTTTGAATAAATGCCTGGGCTTTTCATGTGCATGCATGGACGGTTGTCAAGGTCCGGTGGTTACCCGGAAGGATATCGCAAAATAAAAATGTGAGGCTTTTTCAATTAGATTATAGCACGGAAGTCGGGCTTCGCTGAATGAGATTTGCCCGCCGATTGCGGATTCGCGGCAATCAAATCAAGCTGTTTTGCTTGCAAGTACGTGAGATTGCCGGAACTTCTAACGAGTATTTCATTAATTTTCAATGTTTTTCCTGATCCGGATTTAGTGAAAAAAAATATTGACCGGATAGAATATTTATCTTATGTTAGCAACAATTATTGAGTTTCAACTTGTGTTTTTTTAGTTAGATTTGCTGTGCCTGTGTGCAATGATTCATACATTAACAGGCCTTTATTGAAACCGGCGGAAACTAACAGGGATAATAGCAGATTTACTCTTTCACCGGCGCACCCTGGTCTACAGGAATATTAATCTTTGTTTAATAGTATGGCTAAGCTGATTTTTAACTTTTCCGCACTACAATAATATCTTTTTATAATGCATATTGTGGTAAAGGAACCCGGAAAATCAAAGAAATATTGCGTATGTATCTTCATCCCAACAGGGAAACAACCATAATCTGCCCTAAAAATATATATGGTGAACAGATCTGACGGTCAAAATAAACCAACCGACGGCATTATGGCAAAACCGTGTTTCACACTTCTAAGCGGTTTTCTTTTCAATGTTATCCTTTTATCAGCCCTTTCAGGGTTTTCCCAGCCACATATATCACGAAGCGATGGCAATATAGTTGCTTCCACTCACCCGTATATAAACCGGAGCATCGAACGCGGGGAATCCGCAGCCATTGATTACATCGGATTCTATCAGAAATACATAAGTGCATTGCGGGGACAGGAATGTCCCATGTACCCCAGCTGTTCCAATTACGGACTTAAAACCTTCCGGGAAACGAATTTCGTGCAGGGCATGGTACTTACCTCCGATCGCCTGCTAAGATGCGGTCACGATTTGGAAAATTATGCGCTGACTCTACAGCCAAATGGCTTCCGTTTGATTGACTATCCGGCCTATGACCAGCCCCCCGCTGATCTTGAGTACACAAAAAACTCTTATCATTATGCATACGCCGATACGCTCAATGACGATTCCACGGTTGTTTTTGTCAAGAAATTAATCAACAATCAGTATTACCGTGAAGCTCTGCTAGAAATTCTAAGGATAGAGCAAAAAAAAGATTCATTTGATTTAGAACTCTTTACAAATAAAATTATCTGCCTTCGGGCCATTGGTGAATACGAAAAAGCCTTGTTCGAATACCAGACGAAGTGTCCGGAACCTTATGTATCCGATGCCGGGCTGGTATACCAGATTGCGCTTACTAACTATAAACTGGGGAACTTCGACCTGGCTTCCAATTATATAGAGCTGGCCCTGCATTCGTGCAACGACGATTTATGTAAGTCCAGGGTTTTAATGCTCAACGGCCTGATCTGCGCTAATCAGGATAAATATACGGATGCAATGCATTCATATTCAGCCCTTGATACCCTTGATGCCTTTGACTCCTATGCTCATATAGCCCTTACCAACCGGAAAATCCTTGAAAATGCACTTCCGCTAAAGACAAAAAGTCCGGCCGTTTCCGGGATTCTTTCCATCATTCCGGGCGCCGGATACGCGTATACGGGACACAAACAAACGGCCCTTTCAGCTTTCATCGTTAATGGTCTTCTGGCCTATGCAACGTATACGAGTTTCAGGACGGAGAATTATGGTGTCGGTATCCTGGCCGGCGTGTTCAACCTGAGCTTCTATATAGGCAACATATACGGCTCTGCCCAAAGTGCAAAACGATACAATCAGCGGCAAAAAGAGACGATTATACGCAAACTTGAATTCAATACTAACCTTTAATCAACACACCCATGATTACAAAAATCCAACAGTCAATTCTCGCGAAACCGCTTGCACTTTTCCTGGCGGCTTCCTTCCTGATGATGTCGTTTACACTAAAGGGAGACGGCGAAGTAGTCCTGAACGCCGGCACCCGGGTAGCACTCGAAACGATTTCGATGATTCAATCCGACACGGTTGCAATTGGTCAGACCATCGACTTCAGGGTCAAATACGATGTTAAAGTTGACAATAAAGTGGTAATCGCCGCAGGCTCAATCGCTAAAGGACAGGTAATGCGTGCCGAAAAAGCCAAAGGAATCGGTAAGGAAGGTATGGTTGAGATACAGATTAAAACGGTAACAGCCGTTGATGGGCAAGAGGTTTTCCTCACGGGAGGGAATGTTTACCAGGAAGGAGAAGACCGGCAAGTGCTTTCCATTGTCCTCGGAATTTTCGTTTGTCTGCTTTTCCTTGTCATGAAAGGCAAAAACGCCATTGTACCTCCGGGTTATGAAGTAAGTGCCAGCGTAGCTTCCACCATCAACATTAACGCGTAGCGAAAGCAGTAAGCCCTTCAGAAAAAAACTTCTGTTCAGGTTCGAACGTATCCAGCATTTTTGTCCCCTTAAAGGCACTTAACGCACTTAAACACACAAATGCGCAACAGAGCCTCTGATGCAGCCAGCAACTTTGTTCTTCTTGCGGGTGTTGCCGGCTGCATCGGATTGCGCAGCCGGACAATATTAATTCACTTATTAAAATCAACATATTACACCAACAGAAACCAGGTTATAATTTCCGGCATCTGCATTTTGTGTCTTTTCGCAATAATTTAAAAAATCAGGAAAATTTCCCTGATTCAGCTAATTACCTTCCCAATACCACAAACTATGCAAACCTATATCGCCCTGCACAGAGCAATCAACGTGCTTGGGAAAAATACAATCAAAATGGATCAGCTCCGCAAGTTGTTCGGGGAGTTGGGATTTATTGATGTACGCACTTATCTGCAGAGTGGAAATGTGGTGTTTGCTTCCACAGAAACGAATACCGATGAGATTGCACAACGTATCAGCGACGCGATAAAACAAACGTTGGGACTTAACGTACGAGTGCTGGTATTCCCAGCCGGATACCTGAAACAGGTGGTTCACGGCAATCCCTTTCTTAACGAACCAGATAAAAACCCCGCATTCATGCATGTCACTTTTCTTGAATCAGAACGTAATGCAGATGCTGCTATTATACATGCCAGAGCTGCAGAGGGAGAAGATTTCCACATTTCCGGAAAAACCGTATACCTCTATTGCCCTTTCGGTTACGGTCGGACCAAACTTACAAATACGCTGTTTGAGTCGAAACTGAAAACCACCGCCACCACCCGGAACTGGAAAACGGTGACTGAACTTCTAAAAATGTCACATGAATTCTGCTGATCTACCGCAAATGCCGGATTATAGCCTCAGGGACACAAGACAAAGGCAGAAACATGAATAAGCTTAAACATTTCATATTTAGCCAATTGCAACTTTCTCCTTGACAAACCCTCCTGCATTTCGTAAATTAGAGGTCATCCTCATTTAAAGACAGGTTATTTTATGACGCTTCAGGGTCTGATGCATTCAGGCCTCCTGCTTTATTATTACCCGAAAGGGTTACATATATCCTTCCCGTTTTTAGTGCTTATCTAAACATTAACAATATGCGATCCATCCTATTTGGAATTGCCTTATTGCTGGCAAATTTGTGCATCAGCGGTTTGCACGCTCAGGAAACAGTGGCAACCTCTGGTAGCACACTATCCGGAACAGGGGGTACGGTGAGTTACTCCCTCGGGCAAACGGTCTATTCTGTGATTGGCGGAAGCACTGGGTCGGTAGCACAAGGCGTACAGCAGCCCTACGAGATTTCAGTAATTACGGCCTCAGGTAACCGGAGCAAAACTCAGCTTGAAGTCTCCGTGTATCCCAATCCCGCTTCCCTGACCCTTAACGTGCAATCGGAACTGCTGGTTCCCGGCGGTTTGCGCCTTTGCATATACGATCTTAATGGGCGGTGTCTTCTCGACAAACCATTGACAAACAACCACACCGCCCTCGACATCCAGAATCTGTCACCTGCCGCTTATCTGGTAAAGGTATTCAGGAACAGCAACGAAATTACCGTTTTTAAAGTCCTTAAAAAATAACGAAAACCGATGAAACGATTTATATTCACAGCAATCATGGCGTGCATTGCCGCACACCTCAGCGCCCAGGCCCCGGATTTACTTAGCTACCAGGCCGTAATCCGCAACAGCAACGATCAGTTGATTGTCAATACACAGGTAGGTCTGCGAATCAGCATCCAGAAATACGTATTAGGAGCCCCTCCCTCTTACGAGAACGTTTATGTTGAAATCCATACCCCTGTTACCAATGAAAACGGACTTATTAGTATCAAAATCGGTGACGGCAGCGTAGTCGGCGGGAATTTAAGCAACATAAACTGGGCAGATGGAGAATATTATATTCATACGCAGTGCGATCCTTCGGGTGGAACAAATTACTCCATCATTGGCCGGAGTCAGCTTCTGAGTGTACCCTATGCCCTGAATGCAAAAAATGCAAAAAACTATAAAATCGGTGATTTCGCTCACGGAGGCGTTGTATTCTGGGTAGATGAAACCGGTCAGCACGGAAAGGTATGTGCAAAAAACGATCTTAGCATTTACCCGCGCTGGCATGCAGGCACTTCCGTAAGAACGGCTACTTACAGCAACTCCGGCAAAGTAAACACCGCTCAGATCATAGCCATACAGACAGCGGTGAGCGATGACGGAGATATATATGCAGCCCGTGCATGTAATGAACTGGAATTAACTGAAAACACTATAGTATACAACGAATGGTATCTCCCCTCTCTGGAAGAACTCGGACAGATATATGCAAACCGGACCGTAATAAACCAAACGGCAGTTTTGAACGGAGGTACAGCATTCGTAAACGGAGATTACTGGTCATCCAACGAATTTGGTTCGTACTATTTTGCCCGGGCAAGAAACATGGTAAACGGAACAACCACCTATCAATCAAAAGATTATGGCTACAGGGTGAGGCCGGTTAGATCGTTTTGACTGCGGAATTAAACTTTAGGAGTATTCCGGTAAGGCTGGGAGTCCGCGATTTTAAAATAGGGCTGCTACGGAAGACGTAAAACGGAGATGAAGGACGGGAGTAAAGCAACAGTCTTGCGTATGATAGGAAATCCGGGTTTTCGCCAACAGTAAAAGGACGATGGGCAAGTCCTTTGGAGTACTTTACGGCGGGTGGTTGGGATTCCAACGGACAAAGGACAGAACACGATGTTTTTCAGCAAAACAAGGTCTGAAAATCTATTTTGTCGATTCCGAAAAAACGGATTAAACCACGGAATAAATAAGAATGAATAAGAAGGACTGATAAAAAGTCAAATTCTAAGGTCGATTTTAGGTGTCCAATTTAAATGTTATTAAATGCAATAAGCCTGACAATCAAACGATTATCAGGCTTATTTGCGGTCCGGACGGGACAGTTGATTTTTCATTCAATTGCATCGAATTTCTGTTATGTGCTTGATATTCAATATTTATTGAAATTACCTTCTGCATTGAAAAGCAAATAAATGCGAGGAAATGAAGAAATTGTTGTACCTATTGTTGTACCTATGCATGAATAATGTACCTTTACAGAAACAGCAGGTGTATGGCTACAACAAAGATAATATTAAAAAAAGATAAGATCAAATCAGACGGCACTATCCCTCTTTATCTTAGAATTATCAAGGATCGAAAGGCAAAATTCATTTCACTGGGGTATTCTGTTATGCCCCAACATTGGAATGACAAGGATGGCACTGTCCGGAAATCGCATCCAAATGCGAAATGGCTAAACAATTATCTGGCAAAAAAAATATCCGACGCACAACGGGTATCGCTTGAACTGGAAGCTACCTCAGAGTATACCAACCCTAAACGGCTAAAACAGTCGATTTTGGGCAGATCATCTGAAAAATTTATACCATATGCCGAAAAGTATGTTACTAACCTTGAAAAAAAAGGGAAAATCGGCTCCTACGACAAAGCAAATGCAGCAGTTTCAAAACTTAAAAAGTACATTGGAAAGAAAGACTTTACGTTCGATGACCTCACGGTGTATTTTTTGAAAAACTACGAAGAGTACCTGCAAGTGGAACTCAGCAATTCGGTTAACACCATCCATTCAAACATGAAAATAATCCGACGTATTGTCAAAGAAGCCATTAATGACGACCTCTTTACGTCCAGTAAGAATCCGTTTTTAAAGTACAAGTTAAAATGGGAAAAAACGGAAATAATGTTTTTAACCGAAGAAGAATTGACCTCACTCGAAAACCTTGAGCTTGCGGAAGGATCAATGAAATATCACCATCGAAATATTTATGTATTTGCATGCTATGCTGGTGGGCTAAGAATTTCCGACATTTGTCAGCTAAAATGGGGGGATTTCGATGGAGAAAGGATTATTGTTAATACGATGAAATCTGATTCGGTTGTGTCAATAAAATTACCCCATAAAGCGATTGAAATATTAAACCTATATATGCCAGAAAAGCAGAACCCACATTTTTATATATTTCCTCTGCTAAAAAATGACGTTGAGTATGACCCGAAACAACTGTTTACAGCAATTTCATCTGTTACCGCATACACCAATACCGATTTGAAGGACCTGGCCAAGGCAGCCAAAATTAACAAGCACATACATTTTCATACAAGCCGGCATACATGGGCTACAAGAGCTTTGAGAAAGGGCATGCGCATTGAATATGTTTCAAAGCTGATGGGGCATTCATCAATAAAAACAACACAGATTTATGCTAAAATAGTAAACGAAGACCTCGACAAAGCGATGGATGTGTTTAACGACTGATTGTATTTTAAAGGGCATTCTCATTGATAAACGGCGTAGATCAAACCAACAATAACTCAACACATTTATGAAACAGAACCATGTAAATTCCGACCTGAAAAATCCTCTGGGATGGTTTGAAAACGTTATTATAAATGATTTAATGTACCAATACCGGGATGACTTCTATACTGAAGCACAAAGGCTATACAAGGATAAAAGCCTGCTTATAGACTTTAATGACAATTCTATAACTTACGACTATGCGGTTTCCGAAGATGGTTATGCGCATAAATTCAGGTACACTTATGCCGATTATTTTGATCGTATAGTTGGAATAGAAAAAGGGAATAGCATAGCGCTAATCAGTTCGAGGTTAAATGATTGCACAACCAGAGAGGAAAAGGCCATAACTACTGAAAACATACTAAACAAGCTATATTATTTGATCCACTTGTTAAAAAAGAAACGCAGTCTACCTATCAGGGATTTTCCGGTTATACCCTTAAGCCTCTATGAAATCGTTACCTCCTTTGAAAATATTGCACATCACTCTTTGCCCAACCCATTGCCCGGAATATTTGAGGAGGCGCTAAATCCCCAGTTACATTTGTTTTCCAATTTGGTCGAAGAATCCGATAGTAATCTTGTACCCGATACACCAGGGAAGACTATCAAAAATGCTAATCAAACAAGCAATACCAACACAGAAGGCAATCAATCTGCAATTGAAGTTCATTCCTTTGAATGGCTTGAGCATCCAAGTCTTTACACTATAGGGCTTCATAACATACTAATTTCTGAAGGGATCATTACAGAAAGAGAAACCCCATTAGAAATTTTCGAAAAGGCATTCAATGGAAAAATTATCGAAGAACCATTAAAAATAAAATGGCATTTAAAGAATAACCG
>DJVU01000017.1:19868-20158 GCA_002441345.1 Bacteroidales bacterium UBA6248 | reverse complement strand
TTTTCGAAATTGGCCGTCAGGGTAACATTTTGTGCCGGTATTGCATAGGTGAACCCGGCCATAGTGGAAATTACCACATCGCCATCCGTCCAGTTCACGAAATTATAGCCCGGATTTGCGGAAGCGGAGAGCTGCACCTGCTGGCCTTCTTCGTAGGAGCCACCTCCGGAAACCGTTCCGGCATCCGCCGGGTTCACCAGCAAGCTCAGGGTGTACAGATCGGGCGGCAACATCTGGAAGCTGGCCTGAATGCTGTGGTTACTCATTACATTCTCAAAGAGGTAGGAAGA
>DJVU01000017.1:0-19790 GCA_002441345.1 Bacteroidales bacterium UBA6248 | reverse complement strand
AGGACTGTTTTTCGAAATTGGCCGTTATTATCAGGTCTTCTGCCGGCATTTCGAAAGTAAATACAGCATTGTTTGAAACTTCCTGGTCTTCCCACGTCCAGTTTACGAATTCGTAACCCGTATTTGGGGAAGCGGTGATTTCAACCAACTGTTCCTCTTCATAGAGACCCTCGCCGGTGACAGTGCCGGCTCCCGCTGGATTTACATCCAGAGTTACGCTGTAAAGAATATTCTGGATCAATTGAAAGCTGACCTCTATGCTTTGATCGCTGGTAACATTTTCAAAAAGATACGCAGCAACTGCATCTGTGCTTTCTCCATTCACCAGCAATTCAGCGATTTCATACCCGGCATCAGGGGTAATTGTATACAGCTGGCTTCCTCCTTCTTCCACCAGCGTTTCACCCGACGGATCAATGCTTCCGCCGGTCCCGGCCGAAGAAGTGATGGTAAAATACGTCTGGGCTGACTGTGCAGTGACCAGGGTTCCAAAGTGTGAGGTATTTCCAAAGTTATCGGTAGCCGTTGCTGTGATCTGTTGACCCGCCATGAAACCCAATTCTTCAGGAATGGTAAGGGTCACCGTTTTTGTGCCGGCGTTAAAGTCGGTTGTTCCAAATGAATCAAATCCAAGGAATGTTTTTCCCTGCCTTTCATTGGGATTGGTGCTGAAGAATTCCACCCGGATGGAATATGCGGAATTGGCCGGATCGGAAGGCACAAAATAACTTATGTCCAGTTGCCCGCCTCCAAATGTAGCGCTGGATATTTCGGGAAAATTCTGAAGGTTGTTTGGCCCCGTATCGGCATCGCCGGGATCGTTACCGGGAATACTGCTGTAATTCCCGAGAAGAATCCCGTGACCCGAATTGGAATAAACAGAATTACCAAGGATTTCATTCCGTATAGGTATCAGGTTAAGGAATTCACTCATACTTACCCCGCGGCCGCCATTGTGCGCGATCTTGTTTTGACGTGCGGCGACAATACCCCCGATCTTGTTTTTGGCTCCTCCGCCAATATCAATACCGTTAGCTCCGTTACCTAAAGCCAGGCCTTCCGGATTGGTTCCAATATAATTTCCCCAGATGTTATTCAGGTCAGCCGATCCCGTTAAGGAAAGCAGTAAAATCCCATTCGAGGTATTTCCGGAAATAATGTTAAAGTCTCCTGTATTGTTTCCGCCAATAGTATTGCTTGGAGCTCTGAGTATTATGCCGTTTCCAATATTGGGTATGGCCAGCTGACCGGTAATATCAACCCCTATTTTGTTGCTTTTGATCGTAGCTCTTGCAGTATTGCCGATGACTTCAATACCTGCTGTTGAACCAGAATTCCCGTTGCCGGATATTACATTTCCCTGTATCAGGGTTGAAGTGCTGCTTGAAATTCCTATTCCCCCGGCACTATTTCCGACGGCCCCGGTTCCCGAGGCATTGGTACCGATCAGATTGCCAAGAATGTTGTTTTGAATGCTGGCAGATCCGGACACAACCACACCGTAAGCATAATTTCCTGAGATCAGGTTTCCTTCACCGGGATTCAGGCCTCCAATGGCGTTATTACTTGTTCCGTATCCGGCGTATATACCATATCCGGTTGTTTCTGCATACCCTGCTGTGCCTTCAGGGTTAGTGCCGATGTAGTTTCCAAAGATCTGGTTGAATCTTACCTGGTCGCTACCCAGTATTATTCCATCGCTGTTATTTCCTGAAATGATATTTCTTTCGGCTGGGGTGGTACCGCCAATGGTATTGTATTGAGATACTCCGGTAATCAGAATTCCGACGTCATTTGACATAGGGCTGGCATTTACGTCCAAACCAATGTAGTTGCCTGCGATCACATTATTGGTATTGGGAAGTTCTTCCGGTCCCAGTCCTGCCCCCAGCTCAATGCCTGCCATACTGTTTCCTGAAATGATATTCCGCGCGCCGGGTTCCGCACCTCCGATCAGGGTTTGGCCAGGGCCCCAGTACACAGAAACACCCGTCCATTCATTAGGGATGGCAACAGTGCCTGTAACATCCGTGCCAACGTAATTTCCTTTCACCTGGGTGTTCAGTGTGCCGGGGGAGACAATTAAAATTCCATTCGTACCTGCCCCGCTGACAATGTTGCGCTGTGAAACCGAAGTGCCTCCGATCATAGTATTAACTGCACTTTCTGATACTTGAATGTTGATGTAATTTCCGCGGCCGGCAGTGCCTTCAGCATCTGTCCCGATGTAGTTTCCCGAGATACTATTGTCGGATGAGACCGGACCCGGTCTTACTTCATTGCCGAATATGGCTACTCCGATTGCTGTATGGCTTGAAATGACATTACGTTCTTCGGGAGTTGTACCTCCGACAAGATTATTCGAGCTGTTCATAATCTGCACTCCGCGCACATTGGGGAATGGAGTGACGCCATCAGGTGCCAGCCCTATGAAGTTGCCCTGGATTTTATTATTGTTGGTCTCCAGTACAATGGCAAACCCATTATAACCCGCCTGGGGCTGATCAGGGGGAATGGGCCGGTCGAAGCCTCCGATCACCAGGCCTCTGATCTCGCTTCCATGGGCATCACCATAGATTCGAAAACCCTCCTGCCCGTCAGGGGTCAGGCTCCCGTCAAGAACAATCACCGGCGCACCGGGTGCCCAGCCAGGCTGGGTTGTTCCGTCAATTATAACTGGATTATAAATATATCCCAGCCGGTCGAGAGGCTGAATGTAGTGAGGCCCGCTGCCCGGAATGTTAAATGTGATGACGTCGGGATCAGGGGTTGCATTGGCCTGCTGAATAGCCCAGCGCAACGATCCTTCACCCGAATCGCTGGTGTTGGTTACTACTATTCCTGACAAGGTTCTCGTCCCATGCCGGGGCAACGACTTCTGATCCGGAGCCTGTGCAACGGAGCTGAACCAGGACCCATAGTACAGCTGTCCCCGTTCTTCTGCGACTGCCGCTTTTCTGACACTATATTCTTTAATCCGGTCTTCGGCCGCAGATTGAAGCGAAGCCGCATCCTGCGCCATGCTTATGTTTTCCCGGCCTGCGATCACAAATAGGCTCATCAGGACCAGAGAAAATAAATGCCTGAATTGTAACTGATTCTTCATGATGGTTAATGATTTGGTTTAAAAAAATTATATAAATGAGAAAATAGGTGCATTGAAATGTTTTTGATATCAGTCAAAATCATTGTCATCTGGCTGTTTCACATAGTTTCTCAGAGGATTCTGTTTTCTGAATGGCAGGGCTTTTTCGTGAAATTCGGTAAGTTTATCGGCCGTATGGATCAAAAAAAATAGTTGACGATCCATTTCATCCTTTCCGGATCACGGAGGTTGCTAATCCTCACTCTCGACGGGAATGATGCGATCTCTTCCGGATTGGTGTTGTGAACCTCCTCAATCGAATATTCTATCCAGTTGAATCCTTTCTTCAGGTTCAGGTCATAGATGTAACTGACTTCCATATTTCCGTTTTCCAGGCCGATTTCATTTGTGCAATTCAGATTGAGAGAAACATCCTCTTCTACATAAATGATATCCCAGAAAGTAGCTTTAACAGCTGAATTGTAGCTCTCATCTTCCAACCATGGTTTAAGTTCAGTGTCCGAAACCAGGAAAAAGGAACCGGCCCATTCATTACCCGCCCACAGCACTATATTTCCTCCCCTGAGAGCCGGAATAGTTCCCTGCTTCCCAAAATCGTCGCGGCCCCCGCATCCAAATCTGAATGCATTCCTCAGCTCCGTGAAATACATTTCTTTCACTTCATCGGTTAATTCAGGAATCTGAATTTCCTGCAGATTTACCGAAAGTGTGCCCTTTGCATCAACGGAGCCCAGTTTTACGGGATTATCCATGCCAAAAGCAAAAAGTACCACATCGCCTGACTTTGAGTTGTGATTATCGAGTATACAGCCTATTTTCTGCGCCTGCAATGCCGGACTGAGCATAGCCGTAAGTAAAATGGTTGTAATAATTTTCATGGTGTCAATGTCGGATTGGTTTTTAAACCCGGACAGCACACACTCTCCGGGCTGATTCTTAAAACGCTGCAGTTTCTTTACTTTTTCTCAGCAGTTGCCCTGAAGTATTGTTCTAGTTTTTCAAGTCTTTCTTCTGTTTTGTTACTGCCCGAGGTCAGGCCTTCAATTTCCGCTCTCAAGGAATTGTTATCCATTTTCAGGACATCATTTTCTGCTTTCAACTCCTGAATGGCTTTGACCATAGGGGCGATCAGGTCGTTGTAGCGAAGGCTCAGCATTCCTTCATCGTCTTTGGTAAGGATGCCGCTGTTGATTACATCGAATTCCTGAAGCGTGTTTTCCAGCTCCTGAGCGATAAAACCGAACTCGGTTTTTTTGTTTTCATCATTTTTTCGCACATAGGAAACAGGATTCAGCGCATTAATAAACTGAAGACCTAATGGCGACGTCCGGATATTTTCTTTCCATCGTATATCAGAAGTTATCGTCCATGCCACCTGTACACCAGCATATGTTACAGCAGTATTGCCAATACGAACCTGGTTACTTGCCGTTGCAGTTGGTACCCGGGCATCAAAGCCAATACCCGTATTGTTGTTTCCTGTGGTGTTATTTGTAAGTGCCATAAAACCAATGGCAGTGTTGTTATATCCGGTGGTGTTTAACTCAAGGGCATCATACCCTGCGGCAGTGTTATTATTTCCGGTGGTATTGGATGAAAGGGCGGAATGGCCTGTTGCAGTGTTACGGCTTCCAGTGGAGTTGCCTCCCAGCGCATCATACCCTATGGCGGTGTTATCGTTTCCTGTGATGTTGGAATAAAGTGAGCTGCTTCCTATACTGGTATTGTTGTTTCCTGTTGTATTGGAACGAAGTGCATCATATCCACTAGCGGTATTTGCCTCTCCTATAGTATTGCTCAGAAGTGCCCTTACACCGTTAGCGGTATTAAAAATGCCGGTAGTGTTTAGTTTTAGCGATTCATACCCGCTGGCTGTATTGGAATAGCCTGTGGTGTTGGAATATAAGGCACTTTTACCGCTAGCAGTGTTGTTGTTTCCGCTGGTATTAAAAAACAGAGCGGATGATCCGGTGGCAGTGTTGTTAATGCCAATGGTATTTCCGGATAATGCAAAAAATCCACTGGCAGTGTTATCAGAGCCTGTAACATTAGAATATAGAGAACTTCTTCCCTGGGCTGTATTGTTGCTGCCGGAGGTATTAAAATAAAGCGCAGCTGCTCCGGTCGCGGTATTGTCGTTACCAATCGTGCTATTCGCAAGGGCACCGGCACCGTAGCCAGTGTTGTAATTTCCGTAGGTGTTTGAATTAAGTGCAAACGATCCGGTAGCAGTGTTGCTGACTCCGCCGATGTTTGCCAAAAGTGAACCAACACCATAAGAAGTGTTTTCAAGATTTTGATTCAGTCTTCCTGCAACCATATTATTTGTTTTAAATACCAGATCGGTTGCGTCTGTTGTGCCTATAAAATTGACCGACGGATTAGTTCCGGCGTTTCCTGTGAGCCCCCAGCCTCCTGAGCTGTTGGCATTAATTACATATGGAGCTGCAGCGGTTCCCGTTCCGGTTACGGTAATGTTTGTTCCGGCCGTTACCACTGTTTCTGAACCATCCTGATCTCCGGTATTAACGCCGGACAGGTTGCTGAGGTTGATGATGTCTGCTGCAGTTATATTCGCAGCCTGGCTGTTAGTGAATAGCGGATCTGTTTCATTGGCTGATTCTGCTTTTTTGGCATGCAGCGCATACGGTACGCTCAGCAGTTGGGTTGTTCCGGAAATCGTGTAATTGGTTCCTCCGTTCGGGTCAATTTCTGTTCGGATAAAATATGGCCCGTTTGCCCAGTTTATACCCGATATGGAACCGGTAAGCACATTGCCGCTTCCGATCTCTAAACTTACCAGCCCATTTATGTTAGAAGTTCGTGTATGGGTTTCAATGTAAACGGCATTACCTGAAGTCGAATATTGTAATATGCTGATTTTCATTCCCACAGCTTGGTTGGTGATCAACGAGCTGTTTGCATCGCGCACCACAGCCTGGTAGCTTAACTTTTCAGGAGCCTGAGCAAACAAGACCGTTGTAAATAGTAAGGTTGCGAAAAAAATGAATATTTGTTTCATGGGTTGACAGTTTTTTTGTTACAATTTTTCAGTTTCCGGTTGGCATTTAAAATTCCTTAACCGTTTCAATAGGTCTTGATTATTCTGAAGGTTTTTATCTCTTTGTTTCCTTCAGCTACTCTCAAAAGATATGTTGCCGGTACACGCCTGCTCATATCAACTATGGCTCGATACGCATTAATGTTACTGGTTTCCAGAAGCTTACCATTCATATCGAAAAGCTGATAACTTAACGATTGTATGCTGAGCGTTGCCGGTGCTTTGATACTCAGGGTCAGAAAATCAGTTGTTGGATTTGGATTTGCTGAAATCAGCAGCGTTATACCCGAAGCTTTTTTTATTTCTGTTACTACAGAAATTTCGTAAGGTTGCTGAACCCCCTGTGCTGCGGAACCATTTGGTCCGCTGTGGGTATTGAAAAAAACCTGCCCTGCAGTATAACCCGCTGATCCTCCGCTGCCCGTGGCATGTCCTCCGGCAGTTGAAATTGATTCCTGAGCCTGAAGTCCGGTATGGCCGGAAGCGAGCGCGAGTACGAAGATTATTTTTAGGAATGTTTGTCTCATCGTAAACAACTTTAAATGTGAATGTCCGGATCTGAAGGGATTTACTGTTCAGCGCACGACCGGAAACCAGAGGTATTTGTTCCGGACCAGCCGCTGAGAACCCGTGCCATCACCATATGCAGCGGCACGGGTTTGGTTGTGAAAACAAGATAAGGCTTCAGCGNNTGTTGTCATGTGATTGTAATCCGATTCTCTGGGCTATCTCTCCTTTTAGTAGTTTACCTTCCCTCCACAACTTTACCTTTCCGCTCATCGACTCAGGCCTGTTGAATGAGATATAATCTCTCTCTTCTGAATCATCCCAGTAGCTAACAATGGCATACTCCTCAACGTATTGCAGTTGTGCAAAATAAACTGTCGTGTACTGTTTCTCTCTTGTCCATGGTTTGGGTGCATTTGCAGATATCTGAATCGAAATTACATCGCTGGCGTTTGGGTGATCATCTGGAGGATATAAATTGATTACAATAAATGAATCATTATTTGTTCCCGTGATGGCGAGATATTCATAGGAATAATCGCTCAGCAGATTACCTGCAGCCACGACTTTATTCTCATCATATTCGATTTCAGTAATGTCGTTCCCTATCCAGATTTTTGCAGAAAATTTTTCAGGGTTGATTACGTCGGTCTGATTGGTGCCGTCATCGTCTTTTCCGCAACTGGTGATGAAAAGAGCTGCAAATAATATGGGTATGAAGGTTATTCTTGATTTCATCGTTTACACTTTTAGAAGTAATAAAAAACTGATTTAGTAGTTTCCTCCGATATCACCCGAAGCATTGTTAAGGAAAACATTGTTACTTTCCGCGAGTTCGGTGGATCCCGGAGCCAGGAATACGCCCCAGGTCTGACTGTCGGAAATCGTGCTGTTGGTGAGTGAAAGTTTTGAAGGGCTGAACATATAGATGTTGGCATCCCGCCCGCTGCTGTTGCCTCCATAACTGATAATTGCATGATCAATGCTGTTTTCGGGAGAAGCAGACGCCAGTTCTATTCCATTCCAGGCCCCCGGGCTTGCGAAGATTCCTGAAAAGGTAATTTTCTCAGAAGCACTGCCATTGGCAATAATTGCTCCGTCAGAGGTTACCCAAAGCCTCGTCCCTGAATTGAAGCGGCAGGTAACTCCCGGTTCAAAGGTGAGATTTGTCCGTAGTTCGGCACTGCTCATGAAGTGATAATCAACACCCAATGCTTTTATGCTTCCGCTTGATTCAAAACGGGCATTTGTCGGACCCTTTACAACTATTGCCTGAATCCCGTTACCGGAGTATTGCGTAGCATCGTCAAGCGAATACAGATTATGTGCTCCGACCATCATGGGGGCATCCGTGTTATCGGAAAATATATTTCCTGAAAATTCAATCAATCCGTTTTCATTTCCGTCAACAAACAGTCCCAATCCATCGGTCATTGATATCCGTGTGTTGGTGATTGCTGCCCTGTTTGATGAACTGCTTTTGATATAAATGGCAGTCTTGTTTCCGGCAATGGCAGAACTTCCGGCATGAAGTACCTGCACATGATCCAGTTTATTGTTCAGGTTTACCGAATTGAAATTGATGGTTTTCCACCAGCCCTTGATCTTTTCGCTTCCTCTGAAGATGATGTTTCTGGATGCGGTGCCGCTGGCATTGAGGTAGGCATTTGCCCCATTGACAAACAACGTAACGTCTGAAGCATTTTCTATTACAACCCCGGGCTCCAGCGTCAGACCTGCAGTGATCTGAACCGATCTTGTGGCATAATAATCGGGATAAGCCTCATCGGTAAACAGGTCGGGCAGTACCGTACTGCTGCTTATGCTTGACGGCAACTCTCCGCCAATGTATAAATTGACGGTTGCAACTGCCTGGCTTCCTTTGTTGTCTTTTACAACAACTTCAACTTTGTAGATGCCGGGAATGGATGTTGTGAAGTCGGCACGATTCATCTGTTCGGTCATAACAGGAGCCGATCCGGTTGGAGAAGTTACCAGTGTCCAGACATAGGAAAGCTCGTCGCCGTCGGGATCGGTGGCCGTAATTTCAACACGGGAGGTAACCCCTGTCATTCCAATGATGGTTTCATTGTAAACCAGAACAGGTTTATTATTTGCGGGATCCGGATCACTGTCCTTGTCCTTGCTGCAGGAGCTGAAAATTGATAACGTTGCCATCAGGGCAACCGGAAACAGGTAAAGAGGTATTTTTTTCATGATGCGTGCTTAATTTGGGTTTCTGATGTCTATTACACCGTTTGTATTAAAACCGGCTCAGCAGGATGCCACTTTTTTCAATAATTCTGATTTTTGTCGTCAGCACCTGTGCTGCTCATACAAAACGAACGGAATGGTATTGCCTGTAAAATAATCCTGTACCTTCGTTTTCTCAAACCAGGCAGTAACCCGCAACACGTTCCGAAAAATTAGTTTTATGAAAAAAGCTTCTGAGGCTAAGCAACTGTTTGCTAATGGCAGCAACTGCGCTCAATCCATACTTTATACCTTCGGCCGGGAGTTTTTCAGGGATGATGTTTCGGCAATCAGACTGGCTTCTGCCTTCGGCGGAGGAATAGCTTCACGGGGTGAAATGTGCGGTGCGGTGAGCGGTTCGCTGATGGTGATCGGACTGCATCTGGGGTACTCACCTTCGGGTGACCCATTAAAAAAAACCTATTTTCAACAGATTTCCGGTGAATTTCTTCAGGCATTCGAACACCGTTTCGGCAGCCTTCAGTGCAGAAAACTGCTGAAGCATGACCTCAGTACTACCGAAGGTCGCAATAATGCAAACCGCAGTGGTGCCTTTCAGTCGGTTTGCCCTGTTTTGATCGAAGGAGCTGCGCTGCTGCTCGGGGAATTTCTGCAAAAATACCCTTCCGGAAACCGCCCCTTGCCTCCCGGATAAGGATAAGCACTCCCGTTCCTTAATCAGCGTATTACGGCAAGAATTCAATGGTGTACCTTTAAAATATTGAATCGTATGAAGAAAATAGGTTTAATCGGCGGTACGGGTCCCGAAGCTACGGTTGACTATTACAAGGCCATTATTGATGCATTTAAGGATGGCAGTGGTGAAATGGATTACCCGGAGATTATTATCTACAGCGTGAACCTGGGGAAGCTGATGGGATTTATGCGATCGGGCAATTATGAAGGTGCAATTGCTTACCTGTCTGAAGCTATCGCACGCCTGAAGGATGCAGGAGCCGATTTTGCAGCTATCACCGCCAATACTCCGCACATTTTTTTCGATGAAATCAACGGACAGGCAGGTCTGCCCCTTATCAGCATTGCAGAGGTTACCCGGGCCGAAGCCCTGCGCAGAAACCTGAAGCGCCCCGGACTGTTCGGCACGGGCTTCACCATGGATGCATCCTTCTACCCCGATTCGTTCCGGTTAAAAGGGATGGAGGTCGTACTTCCCGCAAAGGAAGACCGGGAATTGCTGCATCATAAGCTCTTTAGCGAAATAGAACTGGGAATTTTTAAAGACGAAACCCGTGAGCTGCTGATAGATGTCATCGGGAAAATGGTGCAGCAGCAGCAGATCGACAGCCTGATACTCGGATGTACCGAATTCCCGCTGATCCTTACCGGGCCCTTCTACCATGGCATTCCTATGCTGAATACTACCCGCATTCACGTGGATGCACTGGTGGCGTATTGCCGGCAGATGCCCTGAACCGGATATAAAAAACCCGGACCGACCATTTCGGAGTCCGGGTAAAAGGCTATTGTATTGCTTTTCAATAACTTACAAGGGTATGTTGCCGTGCTTTCGTGGAGGATTGCTCTTTCGTTTGTTCGAACACATATCCAGTGCCTGAATCAGCTTGCGGCGTGTAGTTCTGGGATAAATGATCTCATCAATATACCCCTGTTCTGCGGCTTTGTAGGGACTGGCAAATACATCACGGTAGTTTTGTACGGCCTTTGCCTTGTCTTCGTCGGTAAGCTTATCTCGGAAGATGATGTTTACGGCACCTTCTGCTCCCATAACGGCAATTTCCGCAGTTGGCCAGGCGTAGTTCACATCGGCCCCGATATGCTTGCTCGACATTACATCGTAAGCTCCTCCGTATGCTTTTCGGGTAATGACGGTAATCTTGGGAACGGTAGCTTCGGCATAGGCATAAAGCAGTTTTGCTCCGTGCTTGATAATTCCTCCGAATTCCTGTGAAGTGCCGGGTAAGAATCCGGGCACATCCACGAAAGTGACCAGAGGGATGTTGAAAGCATCGCAAAATCGCACAAAGCGGGCAGCTTTGACCGAGCTGTTGATGTCGAGCACCCCGGCAAGCACGGAGGGCTGATTGGCAACAATCCCAACCGGTTTCCCGTTCAGCCGGCCGAAACCGGTAATGATGTTCTGCGCATAATGCGGCATTATCTGCATGAAGTTACCGTCGTCCACCACGCTGTGAATGATTTCGGTCATGTCGTACGGCTTATTCGGATCGGCGGGAACAATCTCCTGAAGCTTTTCATCCTCGCGGTTGGGGTCGTCGGTCGATTTCATCACCGGAGGTTCTTCCATGTTGTTGGAAGGCAGGAAGCTTATCAGCTCCCTGATCATCATCATGGCCTGCTCGTCGTCGTCGGCCATAAGATGGGCAACGCCGCTTCTGGCATTGTGCGTCATGGCACCGCCAAGCTCGTCCTTGGTTACTTCTTCATGGGTGACCGCTTTAATCACATCCGGACCGGTAACAAACATGTAACTCGATTCCTTTGTCATAAGGATAAAGTCGGTAATGGCGGGACTGTAAACCGCACCTCCGGCACATGCACCGAGGATGGCACTGATTTGCGGAACCACGCCGCTGCTCATTACGTTGCGGTAAAATATATCGGCATAACCTGCCAGACTCTCCACACCTTCCTGAATGCGTGCTCCGCCGGAATCGTTGAGCCCGATTACCGGAGCTCCCATCTTCAGCGCCAGATCCATGATTTTTATTACTTTGTCGGCATTGGCACGGCTCAGCGTTCCACCGAAAACGGTGAAATCCTGAGCAAATACATACACCAGCCTTCCGTCAATTTTACCGTAGCCGCTTACAACCCCGTCGCCCGAAATCAGCGTTTTTTCCATATCAAAATCGCGGGCGCGATGCACCACAAAACGATCGAATTCAACAAAAGACCCCGGATCCAGAAGCATAACGATACGCTCCCGGGCCGTTTTACGTCCCGTTTTATGCAGTTTGTCGATGCGCTCCTGTCCGCCTCCAAGTTCAGCCTGGCGGTTGCGTTCTTCGAGCCTGCGGTATATTTCATCCAGATTTGACATATTCTCTATTTGGGATTTTTGATTTCGGACTTTTTTTTAAGGTTAAGGTTGAGGTTAAGGTTGAGNNTAAAAATTAGAAATTAAAAATTAGACTTTCCTTCCCTTGCCTCTCTTTCTGCCTGGTTCGCCTCCGGCGGATGCTCTGGAAGCGGATCTGCCCGGTAAAAACTCGTTTCTTATTCTACTCCACCACAACCAGCACCTTATTGCTGTCCACCGTATCGCCTTCCGCAACATGAACGGACTTAACGGTTCCGGCAGATTTGGCCTTGAATTCGCTTTCCATTTTCATTGCCGATACAATGATAAGTGTCTGACCTGCTTCCACTGCATCGCCGGGTTTTACCGGAATTTTTACGATCTTCCCGGGCATGGGCGAAACAATGGTATTGCCGCTGTCGGTATCATCACCTTTCGACCGGTTCATCCGGTAACGGGTTTGTGCATCGATTACCTCGAGCTGCCACGAATCGTGAAAGGAGTTAACCGTATAATGTCTGGGAGAGCCGTTGTCGATCATTTCCAGATTGTACGATCTTCCCTTATAGATCATGGAATAGAGTCCCTGACCAACGCGCATGGCATCCACCTCGTAAATCTCATCATCCACTTTGAAGGTTACCAGATTTCCGTCGCGCTTCAGCTCTTCAACACGGGCAGTACGCCCGTCAATATTTATCTCTATTGGCATAAATTCAAAGGTTAAATGTAAGCCCGGCGTTCAGAATTCTTCCAGCGGCTGGCCGGTTTCTGTTCTTCCGGAGCCGCTTCCGTGTGCTGAAGTGCCGCGGTATATTCCAGATAGGCAGCAATCAGGGCCATATCCTCGCATATTCCGTCACAGTCGGCTTTTGAAAACAGAAACTCGCTGTTTTCCTCAATAAAATGGGTGTTGTATTTTCCCGAGCGAAAGACCGGCGATTCCATAATGCGGGCAAGGAAAGGTATGGATGTTTTTACCCCGGTAATTTTGTATTCATGCAACGCCCGGCTCATTCTGCCGATGGCCTCATCCCGGTTGGGTGCCCAAACAATCAGCTTCGAAATCATGGGATCGTAGTAGATGGGAATGGTATACCCTTCGTAAACATACCCGTCGTGCCGCACTCCCAACCCGAGAGGTTCGGAAATATGACGTATGGTTCCCGGACTCGGCATGAAATTCTGCTCAGGGTCTTCTGCATATATACGGCACTCGATGGCGTGGCCCGACTGCTTCAGATCTTCCTGGCGACAGGAGAGGGGCTTGCCATTGGCGATGTTGATCATCTCTTTTACCAGGTCAACACCAACCACGCGTTCCGTGATCGGATGCTCCACCTGAAGGCGGGTGTTCATTTCCAGGAAGTAGTAGTTCAGATTGTCGTCAACAATAAATTCTATGGTTCCGGCTCCGTGATAATTACACGCTTTGGCGGCTGCAACGGCATGGGCTCCCATTTCGGCCCGTATAGCGGGGGTTAGCAGGGGCGAAGGAGTTTCCTCCACCACTTTTTGATGTCTGCGCTGCACCGAACACTCCCGCTCAAACAGATGTATGGCATTTCCGTGTTTGTCGGCAAGTATCTGAAATTCAATATGGTGAGGCGATTCTATGTACTTCTCGATGTAAACGGCATCGTCGCCAAATGCTGCTTTTGCCTCCGAACGGGCGCCACGCAGGGAGCTTTCAACGGATGCTTCATCCTTTACCAGGCGCATTCCCTTCCCGCCACCGCCGGCGGATGCTTTTATCATCACCGGCAGACCGATCTCACGAATCTTATCTATGGCCTCCTCAAAACTGGTAATGGCACCAACGGTTCCCGGAACAACGGGTACGCCTGCCGCAATCATGGTTTTGCGGGCGGTAATTTTATCTCCCATCTGACGGATGGCATCCGGACCCGGACCGATGAATTCAATACCTTCAGCACTGCAGCGCTCCGAAAACTCCGCATTCTCCGATAGAAATCCATAACCCGGATGAATGGCATCTGCTTTCGATTTGCGGGCGGCCTCAAGTATACGCTCAATGTTCAGATAACTCTCGGAAGATGGCGCTGCTCCGATGTAATAGGCCTCGTCGGCATAGCGAACATGCATGGCTGAGCGATCGGCTTCAGAATATACAGCAACAGTGGGGATTCCCATCTCGCGGCACGACCGCATGATACGTACCGCGATCTCTCCACGGTTTGCTACAAGAACTTTCTTGATCATATAATTCTGTTAGTGACTGAAAAACAGCATATTTTTCCTTAAAACAGCCCGATTACGGGAACTCCGGGCCTGCCGGGATTTTTCATTAACGGAATATTAACAAACTGTCGGGTGGATTGTTTATCAATAAACGTTTCAGTCCGGTTGCTTCGCTCCGGAAGCCCTGCTGCATCACCTTCCTCTGGCAGTACCTCCGGCACTTTGCTATTTTTATCAAACCGTTCTGTATAGCGATACTTCGTTACGAGTTGAATACAACAGGGTTTACATTACATTTGCATAAAATACATCCTCAAAATGCCAATACTCCCTGTAAAAATCGCGATTGCCTATGATTTCGACGGCACGCTGGCTCCCGGGAATATGCAGGAGCATACGTTCCTGCCGTCACTCAAAATTCCTGCTTCCGAATTCTGGGCACATGCCAACCGGATCGCCAAAGAAAACGATATGGACGAGATACTGGCGTACATGCAGCTTTCGCTCGATGAAGCCCGCCGCCGCGACCTGCCCATCCGCCGCAGCGACTTCGAACAGTATGGAAGCGGGATCACCTTTTTCAAAGGGGTGGAATCCTGGTTCGACCGGATCAATGCCTTCGCCAGGGAGCGCGGAATAGAACTGGAGCATCATATAATATCGTCCGGACTCCGGGAGTTTATTAGCGGAACCCCTATTGCCAGGCACTTTACCAATATCTATGCTTCCGGATACCGCTACGATGCCAACGGGGTAGCTGTGTGGCCGGCTCTTGCCATCAACTATACCAATAAAACCCAGTATTTGTTCCGGATCAATAAAGGAATCAATAACTCCTACGACAATACACTGATTAATAAGTACCTGCCCGAGGAGGAACGAGCCATCCCGTTTAAGCAGATGATTTATATCGGCGACGGAGAAACCGATGTGCCGGCCATGAAGATGATCAAATATCAGGGCGGGACAGCAATCGCCGTGTATAATCCCGGAATTAAGTCTTCGAGAGACAAGCCCTCACCACGCCAGAACTGCGAAAACCTGATACGGCAAAACCGGGCCAATTATATAGCCCCGGCCGATTACACCGAAGGCAGTCCCCTTGACAGTCTGATCAGACTGGTAATCGAAAAAATCAAGGCCGAAGTTGAATTGAAAAGCTTTACGCTTTAGGCTCGACCGATTCAGAATTCCTGTTATACCAGTTTACTTAATGTATTATCCAAGCAGCAATGCAAAAACTGCTTAGAAACGGGGTGTTTTATTACACAAAAGAGAGAGATCTCCTTTGGCGAAATCTCTCTCTCTCTTACAAACAGGCGTATGCTTGTGACCCCGACAGGATTCAAACCTGTGACTTTCAGAACCGGAATCTGACATAATAAATTTGTAAAGCACAGTAATACAGTATGATATACTATTCAATAAATTTATCTGGGGAGATAGTGGGGAATTTTTGTTTTCATCGAGTAAGATTACCCGGATTTTTCATTTCAGAAATTTTGAAAATATTGCTGAAAGAAAAGCTGAACAAAATACTACCTAAAAGTGCCATCGGACAGGCTATAGCATATACGTTAACACTTTGGCCCCGGCTGGTCCGATATATTGACCAGGGACGTTTTTACATTGACAATAACCTGATCGAAAACAGCATCAGGCCGGTAGCCCTTGGACGTAAAAATTATATGTTTGCCGGATCTCATGATGCTGCGCAACAGGCAGCCATTCTGTACTCTTTACTCGCTACCTGCAAGATCAATAATGTAGAACCTTTTGAATGGCTCTCCAATTACCTGTCAGTTATTTTCGAACACCCGGGCAACCAGTTGCACAAACTTCTGCCCGGGAAAAAGCAGGCGCCTTCCCTCTGTTAAATTAGTGCAGTTTGCCGGACGTTTTCATTGAAACAAATTAAATGAATACCTTTGAATTCAGAAGAAGTACTCATTACATGCGAAAAGGGATGCCACCGATGGCTGCCGTTAGTGTTGATATTAAACGTTTGAGTTCTTCAGAAGACCCACTATTATAGCCCGTCATCAATCAAGGTTTTTAACAAATAGTTATCAACTAATAGGTGTCAATTTCAGGATTAGGGGTTAAAGTGCTGAGATTGTTGCATATAGCAGTTGAATCTTTGAAATATTCATAAAAACACTACAAAAAAGTATTACCTTTTACTGATTTTTCGGATATATGATAGAGGATTGGAGATAATATTCAGCGCAAGCCTTCAACAAGATATGCAAGTGTTATAAAATCTGATTTTTGATTCCTGCGCTTCACTTTAAATCAGTATTGTTAGTCATATAACTGTTTTCTTTTTTTTAAAAATAATAGCCGGAATTTGGAATTTCATTTTTCTTCATTTACTTTCGTACACAATTATTGATTAAAAATATGTAAAAAGGTTTATGTAAAGCACTATTGATAAAGGGAATTCCTCTGCCTCCATACAATCTAAACGCAATGAAAATAAGCTGCAATTGTGTTTGTTGGCAAAATGTCAAGGCTATTTTTTCTTGTAAACTCACCTACGATTTTCCCGACCATAATACAGAATACGGCGCTGCAAAATTTTCGCAGGCAATGACTAATATTATACTGAACACAATTAAATCTAACATTAACAGCAAAAAAATCAATTATGAAAACCAAAACCATCCTCATCCTCCTGGCTTTTGCCCTGGCTGCCGGAGTGTTTAATGCGTGTAAAAAAGATGTTGCACCGGCCAATGAACCAACAGCCGATGCTGTAAACGACAAAATTAACATGCTGCTGGGTAATTTTACCAATAATAACGAAACCTACAAAAGCGGCAAATGGCTGAAAAGCGGCGATAAAATTGATTTCGATTCTGTTTTGTGGTACATTGATGGCGCCATTAACTTTAATTATGCCTCAGGCCATTACTCATTTGAAAGAATACACAAAGATGTTATTTATGTTGAGGTACCGGTTGACCCCGATATGAAAGCCCTGTTAACCAATGTTTTTGATTCGTACAACGAATCGCTGCTGCGCATTGGCGAAAAGTACTACGCCAACACCGGCGAATACAAAAAGTTTATTATGGCTACTGTAAGCGATGCCGGCCCATTGCCCGATGGCAAACGCAAATTGCGCGTTACTACACTTACCGGCACTGGATTGGCTACCCAAAGCGGGGATTTTGGGAATAATGAGAGTTATCATTATGACCGGTTAGCAAACTATAATTGTGATGACCAAGCAGTACCAGGAGCTCCAATCATTTTCGATGCTAAATTGCTAAATCACTTTAATACTGCTGCCCCAAATGGATGCAGATATTATTTTGCAGGGGATTCAGTTGCAGTAAATCTCATTTATGCTAATTATAGAATCAATCCAAATGTGCCTTTAACCAACCACCTTGATTATAAGATTTTTGCAGCCTATGAAAACATCTATCCATTTAGTTTTAATGATGATATTGTTTGTCTCGAATACAATCAATGGAATTCGGGAATACATGAAATGCAGTTTTATTATGACCATTTAAAAGCACTTGTTGTGGCGAATAAACCTTTTAATAAATCATTTGCCTACAGCGAGATATTAAGCAATATCGAGGGTAATTCTCCTGATAGAATTATTTATCACGAACCAAAGTTTGTGTATAAATTGAAGTTAATTTCTTGTGAGGAATACAATCCTTATTTTCCTACAGAGTAAATTGACAACGACCAAACTTACATGAATTACAAACACAATACTGTGCATGTAGTTTGTCAATTCAAGTGGTATTAATCTTAAGAAAATAAAATTCACTTTAAAGTGAACACTACGTTGTTGAATGATTTGTTCAATTATATGCAAACATTTAATAAACAAATTTTATTACAGATAACATGCTTAGAATATTTAATGTTGTACTTCAGTTGTTGTTGACTTTTGCCTTAAAAGCACAAGGTACTTTTGAGGTATTAATACCATCAGCAACAAGGACCGGAACCTACATGGCCATTGATGATGGCAATGGGGGCATTATTGCCCCAATGAATAATCTAACCGGAAATGATTATGGGCCAACCAGTTACATTAGTGGGTATTTGCTCAACATTTCAGCAACCGGAGATACTTCAAGCCACAGGTATTCTTTTCATGACACTACTTTCTTTCTCAGCAAAATACACCGCCTGACAAACGGGGGGTACATTCTCACCGGAGAATCTGTACCACCCAGTTCAGCAGGCAAATGCCTGATGATTGCAGGGCTTGACGATGAGTTCAACCTCCAATGGGCTAAACACCATTCTTATGATACTATGAATTACAGAATGGCAGTGGACAATATCTTTCAGGTAGGCGACACCTTGATTATGACGGTGGGCAGGTGTGAATTTCCTTGTGGACCAACTAATCCAATGTTTATGAAGTTTGATCTCTTTGGAAATATCTTGCAAGAAGTATTTTATGATGACACTCTGTACTGGTGTTTTTCGCCCTCATTCTTGCAAAGTATTGATAAAAATTACATTTATTTATTCGCTCATTCATTCTTTGGAGGAGTATCTGGCCCTTCCTACAGTATCTTTGATAGAAATCTTAATTACATTAGCACCACACCTTTATCAGTTCAGGATTCGTGGCGTTACTCAACAACATGGACTCCGGATAGCGCTATTCTTCTATCATATGTTGCGAGAAGGCCAGGTCCTTCTACTAACGATGATAATGTGTGGCTTGCCCGATTTGATACTGCTGTTAATCTAATGGGCAGGGTAAACTTTGGTGCAATAGATACAGCCGACTATTCACCCTATTGGGGTGCTGGTGTAGGTTGTTTACATCCCGACACAATATTCTTTTCAGGTTATAAAAACGCCACAGGCTGGCCACCCTCATCAACACATGTTAGTTGGATAATGGCAGGGCAAGTAGATAGCCAGCTTCAGCTCAGGTATCTGCATTATATCGGAGGTGATGCATTTTATGAAACCAGATATATATTGCCGCTTTCTGATGGTGGTTTTGTGATTCATGCCCCGAGGTTTAATCATGATACTGACTTGTACGACATGTACTTTATTAAACTAAACAGGGAAGGTTTGATTACTTCAAATAAACCTGGTCAGATTATCATCAACCGTGCTTTTATCACTCCCAATCCAGCTAAGGAGTACCTCAAAGTAGAATGTATGCTAAAACAAGCTGAAGCCAGTGTATTGACCCTGTCCGGAGCAGAAATCTCTGCTTATAAACTGGAGCAGGGAACCACCAATTTACCAATACAAAATCTCAAGCCCGGTATGTATCTGTTAAAAATCAGTACTGAGGGCAAAGGAGTAATTGAAACGCACAAGTTTATTAAACAATAACAAACACTGCCATGAAAAAAACATTGACAATAATTGCAGCAGTTGCACTTGCAATTTATCTTAATCCTCAAGCTATAAAAGCACAAACATGCGCTACCTGCCCGGGAAACACTGTAACCGGTGTAGCGGCATCAGCGTTAGGGTCAAACAATACTGTATCCGGTGCAAACTCTACTGCCATAGGCAATAGCAATATTCTTTCATCTGGTTCTGGATTTATAGCGGGTAGTCAGTCAACCATAAATAGCAGTAGTGGTAATTCATATATTATTGGTGGTTCCAATATTATTTTT
>DJVU01000024.1 GCA_002441345.1 Bacteroidales bacterium UBA6248 | reverse complement strand
GCGCTAACCGGACTGCGCTACACCCCGAATCAAAAAATAAAAGAGGATTTCCATCCTCTCTGCGGTGAAGGGGGGATTCGAACCCCCGGTACCGTTTCCAGTACGACAGTTTAGCAAACTGTTGGTTTAAGCCACTCACCCACCTCACCAAACGGAGTGCAAAAGTACAAAAGGATTTCTAAATCACAAAAAAAATATTTGGCACAGGATTTTCATGCGGAGTTTTTCCCGTTTGCCAAAACATATCATGTAAACCATTAATTTTATTGAAACCCCCACAACCTATGAAACGATTTCTGCTTTTTTCCGTATTAGTAATTGCCGGAATGGCACTCACAACTTCCTGCAAAACTGCTTCGCAGCAAATGCAAATCCTTAAACCGGCCACTATAACCATGCCTTCCTCGGTTAAACAGCTTGGAATTATTAATCGCTCATTACCAGCTGAAGGGCAGGGACTTAAGAATTTTCTTGAGGGCTTTGTCACCGGAGAATCCATTGGAGCTGACCGCGAAGGTTCTATGCAATGCGTTCGCGGACTTGCATCCGGACTGAATAACGGACCGCGCTTCACCGCCGTAGTGATCGAAGGCGTGGATTACCGTGGTACAGGAACAGCTCAATGGCCTGAATTTCTTGATTGGAATAACGTTGATGAATTATGCAACCGGTTCAGAGTGGATGCAATCATTGCCCTTGAAACCTTCGATTCCGATATTTCACTGGATAAACGCTCTGCCGATGTGGAACGCGTCATCGATAAACAAAAAGTGGTAGTAAAAGAATATTATGCGGACCTCAGAATGAGGGTGCGTTCCGGATGGACGGTATATTCACCCGGTGACAGACAGATTGTAGACCGTAACGGTTTTTCGGATGAGATGCGCTGGAATGGTTCGGGTGATTCACCCCAGCAGGCATTGAATAAATTGCCCGCTAAAAGAAAAGCCATTAACGAATCAGGCTTTTACTCAGGAAATCAGTATGCTTACCGGATTTCCCCGTCCTGGTTTACCGAGAACAGAGTCTACTTTAAATCAGGGAATGACGATTTTAAGGCTGCCCATAAGCTGGTGAAAAAAGGCAGATGGCAGGAAGCCGTACCCATCTGGAATAAACTGAGTGCCAGCCGTGACACGGAAACTGCCGGTCGTGCCTGTTATAATATGGCCCTTGCCAGCGAAATGGAAGGCAAGCTTGATCTGGCCTATGAATGGGCCAGCAGAGCATGGCAACAGCATCATCTCAAAAAATCCAGATATTATATCAATATCCTGTCAAACCGCATCAATCAACAAAAACAACTTGATCTTCAGATGCAGTAACGGATGAATGTTTGGATCTAATACAATGATAAACAGCGTGGTAAGTGGTTGATCGGATGTTAAAAAATATTCGGATGCAAAACCCGGCAAGCGTTTGAAAAGCCTTAACTTCGTTTTCTCATTCCGGACTTTCCGGTATATTATTTTTTATTCAATTCAATAGCAAAACTATGAGAGGCAAGACTTTTGCTGAAAAGATCCTCGGAGCTGAAGCCGGGGCTATCGTTTTTCGAAAACCGGACATCATCCTTACACACGACAATACTTCCAGTATTGCCGGGACCTTCGCAAAAATGGGTGGGGAAAAAGTGTTCGATCCTGATCAGTTGCTGGTCGTTCTCGATCACAATGCACCTCCTACGAATGCAAAACTGGCCAATGACTACCAGAAAATTCGTGATTTTGTTGCCAGACAGGGCATAACAAAATTTCACGATGTTGGCAAAGGCATTTGTCACCAGATAGTTTCAAAGTACGCCCGGCCGGGAATGATCGTTGTCGGGAGCGACAGTCATACCTGCACTGCTGGGGCATTTAATGCCTTTGCTGCCGGAATCGACCGTACCGAATCGGCCGGCCTCTGGAAACAGGGAGAAACATGGTTCAGAGTGCCCGGCAGTCTGAAAATTACCCTTCAGGGGAGACTTCCCGAAGGTGTGTATGCCAAAGATCTTTCGTTGTGGATTATCGGGATGATCGGTTCCAGCGGTGCCGATTATCTTTCTATCGAATACCATGGCGATGGAGTTAAATCCCTTTCGATTGCCGATCGCATGACTATCGCCAACCTGGCTTCAGAAATGGGTGCCAAAAATGCGGTTTTCCCGGCCGACGAAGTGCTTTCTGCATGGCTTGGCCGCAGTATTGCCGGCACATGGGCAGATGAGGATGCGTCGTATGTGCGCGAAATCGACATACATCTGGATGAACTTTTTCCCGTTGTTGCAGCCCCGCACCACGTGGATAACGTTAAAGCGCTCTCGGAAGTTAAAGGAGTTAAACTCAATCAGGCACTGATCGGCACCTGTACCAACGGACGTATTGAAGATCTTCGTGAAGCCGCCCGGATTCTCAAAGGCCACTCGGTGCCTGAGAATTTCCAGCTGCTCATTATTCCGGCTTCGCAGGAGATTTATCTGCAGGCCATGGAGGAAGGACTGATCCGTATCTTTATTGAGTCCGGCGCCAATGTGCTTGCTCCCAGTTGCGGGCCATGTCTTGGAACCGGACAGGGAATTCCGGCCGACGGGTACAACGTCATTTCAACGGCAAACCGCAATTTTAAAGGCAGAATGGGAAATAAAGAGTCATCCATCTATCTGGCTTCTCCTGCTGTGGTAGCCTGGTCTGCACTTAAAGGCGAAATTGCGGATCCCCGGGGAAACGAATTTTCTGACAAATTCCCATATACGGTCGAACAAAGCAAAACCGTTGATATAGAACCGGATGATGATCGCTATACCGCCGGAGTCTGGAATTACGCCGATGTGGATAACCTTAATACCGACCAGATGTTTGCCGGTAAATTTACTTACGAGATTAATAGTTCTGAAGCAGAAAAGATAATGCCATTCCTGTTTAAAGGGTTTGACGACAGCTTCTCCGATCGGGTGAAAGCGGGCGATATTATTGTTGCCGGAGCCAATTTCGGGTGCGGAAGCTCACGCGAACACCCCTCCGTCGGACTTTCATACGCGGGAATAAAAGCGGTGATCTGCAAGTCGGTAAACCGGATTTTTTATCGATCTTCGGTTAACCAGGGACTTCCCATAATCCTTCTGCCCGAAGCCGTTGATGCCTATAAACACGGCGATTCCGTTGAGATTGATTTTTCCGGAGGTAAGGTAATTGTTGCCGGGAAAGAATTTGGATTTTCACCTCTGCCGTCAAAATTGATGGGTATATTTGAATCCAAAGGACTCGTAAATTATGTTAAATCAATGGCATAATAGTTTTTTTGAGTAATTTTGCACCGGCCGTGGAATTCTCTGCGGCCGGTTTTAATACCTGCAGGCACTAATATTATCGATGGGAAAAGGCCGGAGTCGAAGGCTAAAACAACTGTTAACAGCCGCTTTAATCATTTCTATTACGCTGGTTCTTTACTTCCTGCTCCGGCATTCACTGCCCAAATATGCAGGACGTGTGCCGTTTTTGCTGGTTTTGTTTGCCATCGATTACCTTCTCTACAGGAGTCTGCTGCCCTCATGGCAAAATCTTCGGTCTGTCGTAAGAGTTGTCTTTGCCTTGCTGTGGTGGATGCCAATCGTCGTTTTAACGCTCTTTCTGGCTTCCACGGCTCTGGTTCCAATGCAGGAAATGGGAAGTTTCTTCCGGATATTCTTCCCGGGATTTGCGCTGATGGCATTTATTGCAAAGTTCATAATGCTCATTCCGCTGCTTCCTGCATTTTTAATCCGATTCGCTGATTTTTTTTCAAACCTTTTCGGAAGGAGATTACCATCTTCCGTGAAACGCACATTCATTACTTTTAAAAAAATGGGAATTTTCTTTGGCAGTCTTGCCTTTGCCGGCCTTTTGGTCGGAAGTACAATATGGGTTTATAAATTTAAAACCCACCGCATCAGTATAAGTATTCAAAACCTGCCGGATTCGCTGGAAGGGTTAAGGATTGTTCAGCTTTCCGACATTCATCTGGGAAGCTGGTTGAATGTTAGTCCTTTGCGCAAAGCCGTTGAACAGGTGAATGCCCTCAAACCCGATATCATTGTTTTTACCGGCGACATGGTAAATTACAGCACCGCAGAGGTCAGAGGGTTTGAGTCCACTCTGGCCGGGCTGAAAGCCCCTCTCGGCATATATGCAATCCTTGGAAATCATGATTACGGCGATTATGTTTCCTGGAATACGGACGAGGAAAAGGAAAAGAATCTGCAACAGCTCGTTGCGTTTTATAATTCTATGGGCTGGATTCTGCTAAGAAATGAAACGTCGGTGATTGAGCGAAACGGCGGATCGATTTTACTGGCCGGCGTCGAAAACTGGAGTGCAACCGCCCGCTTTCGCAAATACGGCGATCTGCACCAGACAATGAAGGGTGCCGGACTGAAAGATGTTAATATCTTGCTTTCCCACGACCCTACTCACTGGGAAGCAGAGGTCTCCGAACGTTTTCCGGAGTTTGATCTTACCCTTTCCGGCCACACCCACGGAATGCAAATGGGTATAGAAGCTTTTGGATTAAAATGGAGCCCGGCAAGTTATATTTACAAAAACTGGGCAGGATTGACCGAAAAGGAAAATCCGGATGGCAGTAAAAATTACCTGTATGTTAACCGTGGACTGGGACATATAGCTTATCCGGGAAGAGTCGGAATACTTCCTGAAATTACATTGATAACCCTTCGTAAATAAGGGATACAATTAAACACAGTGTTTTATTTCCTCCCGGATATGATCCGGCATTAGTGTTAACAGAAGTGCTCAGAGTCTGAACCACTCGCTTACCCTGTTTGCTACCTGGCAGTTATCCTTTACATGCTTAAACTCATTGGTGTGTTTATTATACATGTAATCTTTTGCCCATTCCTTATGGTTTGCACCGATTTCTGCAAGCGCTGTCAGTATGGTGCCGAGTTCATCGCTGGTCATTGTGGGATGAAGCGAAAGCCGGACCCATCCGGGCTTTTGCGATAAGTCCCCATGGTTGATTAACTCGGTGATACGTTTTGAATGTTCATGACTGACGTCGAGCAGGTAATGTCCATAGGTGCCGGCACAGGCGCAGCCTCCTCTCACCTGGATTCCATAGCGGTCGCTGAGTAGTTTTACTACCAGGTTGTAATGTATGTCGTCAAAATAGAAGGAAATTACCCCGAGTCGTTTACGCTGATTATCAGCCAGTATATGCAAACGGGGTATGCTGTCGAGTCCTGCAAACGCCTGTTCCAGTAATTGTTCTTCACGCAGGGCTATATTGGCTGTCCCCATTCTGTCTTTCAGCTCCAGGCACAAAGCTGTCCGGATGGCTTGCATAAATCCCGGAGTTCCACCGTCTTCACGAGATTCGATGTCGTCCACATACTTGTATTCGCCCCATGGATTTGTCCAGTCAACCGTTCCTCCTCCAGGCTGATCGGGTGTGCGGCTTTTGTACATAGAGCGGTCGAAGATCAGAACTCCCGACGAGCCGGGGCCGCCAAGGAATTTGTGCGGCGAAAACATAACGGCATCCAGCTTTTCCATGGGATCATCTGGATGCATGTTTATGTCGGCGTATGGTGCTGATGCAGCAAAGTCGATGAAACACAATCCTCCGTGCTCGTGCATAACGCGGGCAAGCTCATGATATGGAGTTGAAACACCCGTTACATTTGAACATGCCGTAAAGGCACCAATCTTCAATGTCCGGTTGCTGTATTTTTCAAGCTGCCGTCTCAGTTCATCCGGGTCAACAAGAAGATCCTTGTCGGGTGGCAATACAACTACATCCACCATGGTCTCAAACCAGGATGTATGATTGCTGTGGTGTTCCATATGGGTAACAAAGACTACCGGTCTGTCGTTTTCTTTCAGACAATGGTGATCAGACAGTTGACCGCACATTTTTAGTCCCAGCATACGCTGAAACTTTACCACAACCCCGGTCATTCCGAAGCCGGAAGTGATAATTACATCATCCGGGCCGGCGTTTACATGCTTTTTGATGAGTTTATGGGCTTCGTGGTAGGCCTTGGTCATTGAAGTGCCTGTTTCGCTCGTCTCCGTATGGGTATTCCCTATAAAGGGACCTATATCGTTTGTCAAACGTTCCTCTATCGGACGATACAGCCTCCCGCTGGCAATCCAGTCAGCATAAATTAGTTTCTGACGGCCATAAGGCGTGTCGTACTCAAGGTCATGACCAATGGTATTCTGTCGAAAGTATTCGAAGTACTTTTCCATAGGATGGCAGCATTTCTTGAAGTGAATGCAAATGTCATAAAAAAAAGCAATCCGAAACCAGAAACAGCTGATCGTATAAAAATTTTAAAAAGTAGGATTCCGGAAGGTCAATCGCCCTGAGCTATCTGCATGCGGGTAATCTCTACACTTCCTCCTTCAGAGTATACCGAAATCCAGTTATTGTCTTCACGGTACCATTTGTCCTGTATACTAACCCGGACAAGGTAGTCTCCGGTGTCATCGGAGGTAATACTGCGAAGCACAATGCCGCCGTTACGGGCGCTGCCCTTGCCGTAGTTTATATAAATCTTTGGTTCCGTTTCACTTGTTTTCCTCGCTTTTATTGCGATGTAATTGTTTTTGCGCAAGCGCATTTCTATTGGTGTGAAACTGAATCTCTTTTCTTCATCCGTGTTTATCAGAATGGCGGAAGGAACAAGATCAATCATTGCATGATCCTCCAGATATTTCCTGATCTTTTTGATCATCTCTGACGGATAGGTTTCGTCTTCTTTTGCCAGAGAGGCAGCATTATACGCATCTATCGCCTGGTCGTAGATTTTGTCCTGGTACAGGCGGTCGGCATTAAGAATAATTTTATTGTAGGCATCCAGCTTATTACGGGCTCTTTCCATTAATATAGTTCTGGCTGCCAGCAATTTATCTTTTGGATGCTTTTCTTCGGGCTTTAATTCGGAAGCCAGCTCATAATACCGCATTGCACTAGTGTAATCGCCTTCCGCATATAAACGGTCGGCAGAACCAACGGCTTCAAGGTATTCACGGTCCTGTTCCATTCGTAGTTCCTCGAGCTTGCCGGTTATTACCTGTACCTGTGCTGATGCATGCGATTCTCCAGGCCTGATCTGCAGAGCTTGCCGGTACAGCGCAAGTGCTCCCGGCAGGTCGTTTTCGGAATAGTGCCGGCCGGCCTCACTCACCAAACGGAGGAATTGCTCGTTTTCCGAACGTTTTGTTCCAATCAAAGCGATCTTTTCAACAGGGTATTTTTCTCCCGGCTTGATTTTTAATGCGTTTTGGTATGCCATTTCTGCCTCTTCCAGATTGCCGGAATCAAATTTCGCGTCACCCAGGCCTATGGCCGAATTGTATTGCTGCTCCAGTTCTTCCTGCTCTCCGAGTATCCGGGCAATTTCATTTAGTCTGGCTGTCGGATGAGCTTCTCCGGGCTTCAGACTCAACGCCCTCTGATACGAGGTTTTGGCCAATACATAGTCTTTTGCGGCCATATCTCTGTCGCCTTCACGGATGGCCTGACTGTAATTTTCGTCAAGCGCTTTCAGCTCTGCATTGATTTGTGCAATCCTGCTCAGCTGTGCGGAAGGGTAGGGGTCGTCTTTTTTAAGAGATTGTGCTTCACGATATTTCCTTTCAGCAACCGGATAGTTGCCAGAAGAAAAATTGTCGTCAGCATCAGCGATAATCTGTTGGTATTCATTTAATAACGCCCGTTCCGATTCAATCGCTTTTTGCGTTAGCTCGCGCTGCCCGCGCGGATATTTCTCGTCGGGTTTCAGATTGATGGCATTTTCGTAGGAAGTCAGGGCATTCGCATAGCTCTTTTCGCGGAAAAAGTCGTCTGCCTCCCGTATATGTCGTTCGTAGTTCTCCTCCAGCGATTTTCTTTCCTCCAGTATGCGGTTTATGGTAGTAATGCGCTCACGCGGATGTTTTTCACCATCCAGGATTGCCAGGGCATTCTGGTACAAGCCAAGTGCCTGCCCGTAATTGCCGGCATCGTACTTCTGATCCGCATCTTTGATAACTTCATTATACCTTAATCTTTGTGCTTCCTGCTCCTTCAGCTGATTCTTAATTGCTTCAATCTGCCCTGCCGGATATTTTTCGTCCGGTTTCAGCTGCAGAGCCTGCTGATATTGTGCAAGTGCGTCATCGTATTCGGAATTTCCAAATTTTCTGTCTGCATCGTCGATCAGAGAGGCATAGTGTTCTTCTTTCGACCGGTTTTCCGCCTGTTTGCCCTCAATCAGGGCGATTTGCTCTGTGGGATATGTTCGTGCTGGGAAGAGTGCTGCTGCCTTGCGGAAGGCTTCCAGTGCAGCATCCAGGCTGCCGGATGAGACCTGTGAATCTGCTTGAGCAATAAGTTGCTCGTATTGACGGTTCAATTCCTGAATTGCAGCCAGATTTTTTTCAATTTCCCGAATGCGGGCTGCGGGATATTCTTCACCGGGTTTAAGTGTCAGAGCCCTGGAGTATTCCAGTTTTGCTTCTTCCGGTTTATCTTGTGCCGCGAAAGCGTCACCTGCCTGTATGGCTTTTTCGTAAGCTGCCTGAGCAGCCTTGCGTTCATTAAGCAGATCGCTGATCTTCGCAATTTGTCCGGAGGGGTAAGGTTCTCCCGGTTTGAGTTCAATGGCTGTGTTGTAATGAGTAAGTGCTTCTTCCGGAAAACCAGCTTCAAACCTGTTGTCGGCCGATGCTATTGCCTGCTGATACAATTTCTCCCTTTCCGCATCCCGGGCAGCCTGAAGTTGCAGGGCTATTGCCGTAAGCTGTTTTTGGGGATATTCCGATCCGGGTTTAAGCTTCAGGGCATTTTCATATGCTGTGCGCGCATTTTCAGGCTTGTTTTCTGTCATCAGACGATCGCCCTCTGCAACGGCGAGGTTGTAGTTATCTTCCTGCTTCCTGCGCTGTTCAAGAATGTTATTTGCCTTTTCAATCTGGGAAGCCGGGTATTGTTCGCCGGGCAGGATTTTCATTGCCTGGGTGTAGGCGGGAACGGCAGCTTCAAAATCTCCGGAAGCAAAAAGTCTGTCTGCTCCTGCAATGGCAGCATCGTAACTGGCTCTGGCATCTTTCATCTGTGCCATTCCTTCAGCAACCCGTTCCAGCATACTTTTCGGGTAGTTTTCGCCCGGCTTTATTTTCAGTGCCTGTTCATATTTTATCCTGGCTGTCGCGAAGTCACGGCTCATATAGGCTTCATCGGCATCGGCAAGGGCTTTCTCGTACGATTCATTCTGAGCTTTACTGGCTGCCAGCCTGCTGTCTATTTCCCGGATTTTTTGCATCGGATAATTCTCTCCGGAATCTGTTTCTGAAGCCGATATGTATGCTTCCCTGGCACCTGCGAGGTCGCCTGCAGCCATTTTCTGATCGCCAATTTTAATATGCCCTGCAAAAATCTCTTTTTGTGCCTTAAGTTCGGCGGCTTTTTTACCTGCTTCGGCAAGCTTATCCCGGGCGGTTTTATCTTCCGGTTTTATATTTACAGCACTGGTAAATTGCTCGGAGGCAAGGGCATAACTACCTGCCTGCATCAGACGGTTTCCGCTCTCCGTGGCAGAGGCAAAACGGGCTTCATCTTCCGGGTCGATATAAACTTTCCGGATTTGAGCCAGTTTGTCTTTAGGATACTTGGCCGACGGGTCTATAGTCAGTGCCTTCTGATACTCGGCTTTGGCCTTCGCATAGTCGCCTGCTTTTAGAAAATCCTCGCCTTTCAGAATGGCTTCCTCAAACTGTTTTAACCGGCCCGGATCCAGTGACTGAGCTACGGACAGCAACGGCATCATGGTAAGCGCAAAAAATAAGATAAAGCTGGATAACAGACTAAGCCGGTATTTTATTCGATTCATCGTTGGTCGGTACAATTGGTGTTAAAACGTATTGTTAAAACGCATGGAACCCGGTTTTATTGGTTGAAGATGGAATCGGCCTATGCAAGAATGAGGCCATCTTTCATTATCAGCCTCCTGTCCGACATTCCGGCCAGTTCTTCGTTATGTGTGACGATAAGTATGGTTTGTCCGAATTTTTCACGTAAGTCGAAAAATAACCGGTGCAATTGCCGGGCATTTTCCGAGTCAAGATTTCCGGAAGGCTCATCAGCCATCAGCACCGAAGGCCGGTTTATCAATGCACGGGCAACCGCAATGCGCTGTTGCTCACCGCCCGACAATTCAGAAGGCTTGTGCGTTGCCCTGTCGGTAAGATTCAAAAACTCGAGGATCTCCAGAGCATTGCGCTCGGCCTCTCTGCGCCCTGTACCGGCTATGAATGCTGGAATACACACGTTTTCAAGAGCTGTAAATTCGGGCAGCAGGTGATGAAACTGAAAAATAAAACCTATTTTCCGGTTGCGGAATTCTGCCAGTTTTTTATCGTTTAACTTGCCGGGGTTAATCCCGTCAACTTCCACCTCGCCGCTGTCGGGCCTGTCGATGGTGCTTAGTATATGCAGAAGGGTGGATTTGCCGGCACCGGAAGCTCCCGTAACAGATACAATTTCTCCCTTTCCTATCCCGATGGATACCCCTTTCAGAACGTTCAGGTTGCCGTATGACTTGGTGATTTCCCGTGCCCGTATCATTTTAGTATGTTTAACTGATTGCAAAGGTAACAGTTTCAGCGAAAATCTGAATGTCTGCCAGCTACAGGGAATAATCCTCACAGTTTGACCGGAGGAGGAAAATGAAAAGAGAAACCGGTATATCAGGAAGAATAGAAAAGGAAATGCAAAAAAAAACCTGACTGCCATTTATCCCCTTGAAATAAGTCAGAATTGCAAGGAGAAGCCGGACAGGTTTGCCAGAACAAGAAGATTGTTGAGTTAATCAACAACAAAATCTTCTTCGCTTACTTCGATCTCAAGGTCAGCACCAATCAGCTCAGCCAGCCATTTATAGCCGTTTTTTACAATCAGCCTGATTTTGATGTAGCCCATAATGGGAAATTTTAGTGTTGCTGTCATAGTAAGATATACGTTTAACAGTTTCAGAGTCTTTAAACCGGTGTTTCTGCCGGCATAAGAATTAATAACTTATCACACGAAAAGTAATCTGATTTATATGAACGTATATAAAAAAATGACGAAAGTTTCTGTTATAGGATAAATGCAGATTATTTGTATCAGTTAAAGCATACAGTGGAAGGGCAGGATGGCATTTACGGCAGGGAAAATGAACGTATCAGTGCTTCTTTCTCCTGAGCATCAGATAGTCGAGGTGGTAAAGTGCTTTTATGCTGAACATATTGAGCTGACTGGCATCAAACAGTTCCCGCAGGTTCTCGCCCATACTCAGATAATGCCTGTCATCCTCGGAAAGTATGGCATTCTTCCAAACCAGACTAAGCATACTTCCGGGGGCAAATTCCCAGTCGAGGTTCAGATCGAGACTGAAGAAATTGTAGTTGTAATTGGCGTTATATATCAGATCCGGATCGGGGGTGAGATGCCCGTTGTTATTAAGGGTATAAAAGCCGGAATATACAGCCGTTTGCCAGAAATGCCGAACAAGCAGGCTGGCAGAGATATGACGGCTTACCATATAGCGCCCGGAAAATGCATTTTCAAGCGTCATGATGTCGCGTTCTCCGAACCAGACGTTTTGGGTATTATGTCCGACATAACCCAGATTTGCCGGGTTATAGCCAAGCCCTGTTATATGCCTGATGGCAAGGCGGTTGTTGATGCGCCAGATGGGCTCCAGTTCAAACCAGGTAGCGAATCTGTCATCAAAATCAAGTGTGTATTCCAATTTGCCGTCAAGTGCAAAGGGTTTGCGGTAATCGCTGGAGAATCCGAGATTCGTTTGAAAATATCCCGGATCGAGATAATAAAGGCCATTGATTCGCGGCTCGTAATAGTCGTGTCGATCCCATGGCGAAACAGTGGCTCCCCACCAGATGGTGAAATAATTTCTGAAGGTAGTATTGCCCTTGTATGCCAATGTAGTGTTGATGTTTTTCTTGTTATCCAGAGATCGGATCTGGTCTAATCCAAGACTTTGAGAAAAATTCAAAAACCTTCCGAAAGGTTCATAAATTCTGTAACTTACATAAGCTCCCCTGTTTTGCTGATTTCTGTAGCGGTTAATACCAATGTCGTTTATGTTATAGTGTTTATCAAGTGCACTCTGATAAAGGCTGAACTGGAACTTCCCTCTGCTTTTCATAAAAAACAGCCCGTAATTATATCCGGTATATTTCTCCCCTGAATCATATTCGGTATTATCAGAAGTCTTGTTCCAGCTGGAGGCCGACAAATTCATACCAATGAAGTAGGTCTTTGTTTTATTGCCGATAGTGGCACCTCCCCCGGTTACATTCGAGTCATCCCATCCTGAAGGTCTTGACACGTTGGTGTTTATCAGATATACAGAAGAATTGTTTGGCAGTGCCTGATCGATTACGGTAATATTATAATTTGTAACCGGATCGGTGAGCAGATTCCGTTCTTCACCGCTTATGGTATCCCGTGCAGTGGCCCAGGTGTTACCGGTTATCGCATTGAATACTCCTATACCAAGCCCCCCGGAGGTTCTTCCGCTTAATTTTGCGGCATTAAGCAAGCGGGCCGTAACCGGATTATGCAATAATTTCTCGTTTGGTTCGAGCGCGTCTTCAATCGAATTGTATTTCAACGGAGTTCTGCCGATGCGTCTTGAATAAAACAAGTCGCCTTTATTGAACAAATCCGTTCCTTCGTTGAAAAAAGTACGGTTTTCGTCGTAAATCAGCTCAAGGGCGGTCAGATTTTTTTGAATTTTATCGGATTGAACCTGGCTGAAGTCGGGAAGCAGAATCATATCAAACGTAAAGCTCTCGTTGATCCCGTATTTCAGATCCATTCCGCCGTTAAATGCCGAGGACCATGGGTCGCTGCGGAAATCAGGGTCGCTGTTGTGCTGGACATTTCCGGAAACATAGGGGGTAAAAGAGAGCCTCAGAGGTGGTTTAATATTTTCAAAACCCGTTAATTTACCCCAGTGCACCTGAGAATTTCCAGTACCTTTCTCTTCCAGGGCCCATTGTATCTGTTCGCGGTAGCGCCTTATTTTTCGTACGGCCTGAAATCCCCAGTCCTGTAAGGGCCGGGCAGGGAACCTCAGGGCTGAATAGGGAATTCTGAATTCTGCAACCCAACCGGAACTGTTTATTCCAATTTCGCTATACCATACTGCATCGTAAGTGCCATCGAGCATGCGTTCGTCAACCTGTATGCCGGATGCCGATACGGCAAAAATGTATGCATCCTGCTGGTTATTGTAGGTATCGAAAGCAACTCCGAAATAATCGGCATTCAAATCATCGTTGTCTCTTTCACCCAGTTGCCGGGCAATACTGTCGGGAGCAGAATCCCGCATCCGCGCTGCGACATATACTGCATCATCATCATATAAAAGATAAACTACGGTTTCGAAGCTCGGATCGGCGTTTGAAACCGGTTCAAACTGCCTGAATCCCGTAAGTACGGTTGCTCCTTCCCATTCCCCCGGCGATATCTCGCCATCAATCTGCGGAGATGAATGTGCGCGGATCATTGCCGCGGAGGGAGGGATGTCGGCTTTAATGGTTTCGGTGCCGGTGAAAAAAAACCAAAGTGCGAAAATCAGAGACGCAGTATTTTTCATATAATGAAATGATAGCAAAGGATAGATGAATCGAAAGCAGAGCTGGAGTGACTGAGTTTATTCCGCCATAAGACCAATTTCTTGCACATTCAGAGTAAAAACTTTTTATATTTGATTGAACTGACTGCCCGCTCATTTGTTTAAGCCAGTGTTTACGGACAAAAATAAAAGTTTTTTTTGTCAGTTTGATTGAAATACTCTTTCTCCTGCGAAATGTTCTATCTAAAATAATTTATATGAATCTACACGAATTTCAGGCCAAGCAAGTACTTAGCTCATACGGGGTGCCGGTTCCTTTTGGAATTGTTGCTGATAATCCGGATTTTGCTGTTGAGGCAGCAGAAGCAATACAGGAGAAGACCGGTTCGGATCGCTGGGCCGTAAAAGCTCAGATCCATGCAGGAGGAAGAGGAAAAGGAGGAGGTGTAAAAATCGCCAAATCGCTTCAGGAAGTCAGAGAGAATTCCTCCCAGATCATAGGGATGAACCTGGTAACACCACAAACGGGACCTGGCGGGAAACTTGTCGGCAAGGTATTGATTGAACAGAATATTTTTTATCCCGGAGAAAGTGAACCCAGGGAATTTTATATGAGTATGCTGCTCAACAGGGCTTCCGGAAGGGTTATGGTAATGTATTCCACCGAAGGCGGAATGGATATCGAAGAAGTAGCAGCCACTACTCCTCACCTTATTTTCACCGAGGAAATTGACCCAAGGGTCGGACTTCAGGATTTTCAGTGCAGAAAAATTGCCTATAATCTGAAACTGGATGGTGCCGCTCATAAGAATATGCAGAAATTTGTGAAAGGTCTATACAACGCCTATATGGGCAGTGATGCTGCTCTGCTTGAGATTAATCCGGTATTCAAGACATCCGATAATCTGATTATGGCGGCTGATTGCAAGATGCGCCTCGATCAGAATGCACTTTTCCGTCATCCCGACCTGCTTGAAATGCGCGACCTGGCTGAAGAAGACCCTGCGGAAGTTGAAGCCGGAGCACACCACCTGAATTATGTCAAACTCAGTGGAAATGTCGGGTGTATGGTGAATGGTGCAGGTCTTGCGATGGCTACCATGGATATTATCAAGCTTTCGGGTGGAGAACCGGCCAACTTCCTTGACGTAGGCGGTACTGCAAATGCCGAAAGGGTGGAACAGGCATTTCGTATCATTATGAAAGACCCGAATGTAAAGGTGATTCTTGTTAACATCTTCGGCGGTATCGTCCGCTGCGACCGCGTGGCTCAGGGCATTGTGGATGCATACCGCAATATCGGTTCCATTAATATTCCCATCATCGTGCGGCTGCAGGGTACAAATGCCGAGGAGGCTAAAGTACTGATCGAAGAATCCGGACTTAAGGTGTATTCGGCCGTGCTTCTGCAGGAAGCTGCTGAGCTTGTTACCAAAGTGCTTCAGGCTTAACCCCGGCGCTGCCATTGCTTCTCTCAGGGAGCATTATACGAAAAAGATTGGTTTTGCCCCGGTCACTGTTTTTCAGGATCGGGGCAAAATATTTAAAGTAACATTAAAAAAACGACCGGGATAAACCCGGCCGTTTTCACCAAAACACATAGAGAAAACTATTTCGTGTATTCTGCAACGATATCCTTAACACCATCGGGAGCAACACGACCGTAAACTTTCTCCCCAACCAGCACAACAGGTGCCAGTCCGCAGGCGCCTACGCAACGCAGGCATGCAAGCGAAAATTTGCCATCGGGAGATGTTTCCCCGACATTGATGTTGAGGATACGTTTGAATTCGTCGATCACTTTCTCGGCGCCGCGAACATAACAAGCGGTGCCAAGGCAGATGGATACAGGATATTCTCCCTTGGGAAGCATGGTAAAGAATGAATAGAAGGATACCACACCGTAAACGTGGGCAACCGAGATATTGAGTTCCTTGGCAATTACTTCCTGTACTTCGGCAGGCAGATAGCCAAAGAGACCCTGTGCCTTATGCAGCACATTGATCAGTTCGCCCTTGTCGTTTTTAAACGACTTGCAGATAGCCTTGAGTTCGTCGAGCTTTTCTGCGGATAATTTTATATTTGCCATGATATGGGTTCTTTAAATGTTGTTGAAACTCGGAATTTTCATCTGCAAACGCCGGATTATTCCACCACCTTTATTTCTTTGCTCTTGTCGAAATAGTGGGTATGCAGCAGATGATGTGATTTTTCACTCATCGGTTTACCCAGGAATTCTTCATAAAGCTGAATGATGTACGGGTTTTCGTGCGATTTACGGATTGCTTTTCCGGCATCTTCCCGGTAGATTGCTTTCTGACGGGCTTTAATGATCGACGAATCGCCATGGTGCAGGGGCTGTCCGCCGCCTCCGATGCAACCTCCCGGACATGCCATAATCTCAATGGCGTGGAAATTCGATTTTCCGTCTTTAATGTCCTGCAACAACTTCCTTGCATTACCCAGTCCATGCGCAATGCCAATCCTGATTGGTAATCCGTTGAAATCGATAGTGGCTTCACGGATGAAGTCCATTCCTCTGAGTTCTTCAAAATCAACTTTCTCGAGTTTCTTGCCGGTGTGTACTTCGTAGGCGGTACGCACTGCAGCTTCAATAACTCCGCCTGTTGTTCCGAAAATTACGGCAGCACCGGTCGATTCTCCAAGCGGGTTGTCGAAATCCTCATCAGCGAGATCGTTGAAATTAATGTTTGACTGCTTTATCAGGTGAGCCAGCTCACGGGTCGAAATAGAGAAATCAACATCGGGATTGCCATCTGTGGCAAACTCTTCACGCTGGCATTCGTATTTTTTGGCCAGACAGGGCATAATTGAAACAACAACCAGATCGTCACGCTTTACACCTATCTTCTCTGCAAAGTATGTCTTTGCAATAGCACCGAACATCTGCTGCGGGCTGCGCGCCGTTGAAGGGATATCGCGCATATCGGGGAACTGATGTTCAAAAAAGTTGACCCATCCCGGACAGCATGAAGTAAGAATCGGCAGGGGAACGTCCTTGTCGCCATTAAGGTGGCGGGTAAGGCGGTCGAGCAATTCCGTTCCTTCTTCCATGATGGTAAGGTCGGCAGCAAAATCGGTGTCAAATACGTAGTTGAACCCTAGTCTTCTGAGTGCTGCAGCCAGTTTTCCGGTCACGAGGGTACCGGGCTCCATTCCGAATTCTTCGCCCAGTGCAGCCCTTACAGCCGGAGCTGTTTGAACAACCACCGTTTTGGTGGGGTCAGCAAGCGCACGAATTACCTGATTGGTATGGTCAACTTCTGTAAGCGCTCCGGTCGGACAAACTGCAACGCACTGTCCGCAATAAGTACACTCGCTGTGATCAAGATTCATTTCGAATGCAGGAGCCACAACCGACATAAATCCTCGGTTTACGGCTGAAAGTACACCAACGGTTTGTACTTCATTACACATCATCTCGCATCTGCGGCACATAATGCACTTGTCCACATCGCGGATAATGGCAGGGGAGGTGTCTTCACGGTAAGTTGACTGTTCGCCTTCATAGTGTATTTTCCGTACACCAAATTCCTGAGCCATGGTTTGCAGCTCGCAATTCCCGTTTTTGGCACAAATAAGGCAGTCGGTCGGGTGATCGGACAGGATCAGCTCGAGAACCGTTTTGCGTGAATTAAGTACCCTGATGTTGTGGGTGTTGATTACCATGCCATCGAGGCACTCTGTAACACAGGCAGGAGCCAGGTTACGGCGGCCTTCAACTTCTACCACACAAATGCGGCATCCGGCAGGTTTGTTTTCGATGTTAAGGTCGTGCAGATGAAGGTAACACAGAGTTGGAATATGGATGCCAGCCTCCTTTGCAGCTTTCAGTATTGTGGTGCCCTTGGCAACCTCAATTACCTTGTTATCTATGGTTATTTTTACAGTTTCCATTTTTGCTCCGGTATTATTTGATATAAACAGCATTGAATTTGCACTTCTCCATACATGCACCGCACTTGATACAGGTAGTCTGATCAATTACATGTATACCCTTACGTTCGCCGGCAATGGCATTAACGGGGCAATTGCGGGCACAAGCCGTACATCCCACACAGTTCTCTGCGTCAATGAAATACTGGAGTAATGCTTTACACTGTCCCGAACGGCACTTTTTATCGGTTACGTGCTCAATGTACTCATCCCAGAAATTGTCAATGGTTGATAATACCGGGTTGGGTGATGTTTGTCCAAGACCACAGAGCGCGGTATCTTTAATAACCGTACTCAGGTTTCTCAGGCGGTCGATGTCATCGCGTGTTCCTTTACCCTGGGTGATTTTGTCGAGAATCTCATACAGCCTCTTGTTTCCGATACGGCAGGGCGAGCATTTTCCGCAAGATTCCTCAACGGTAAAATCGAGATAGAACTTGGCAACAGAAACCATACAATCATCTTCATCCATAACAATCATACCGCCCGATCCCATCATAGAACCACTGGCAATCAGGTTGTCGTAATCGATGGGTACGTCAAGATGTTTTTCGGTAAGGCAACCGCCCGAAGGACCTCCGGTTTGAACTGCCTTGAATTTCTTTCCGTCCTTAATACCTCCGCCAATCTCGTAAATTACCTCACGAAGGGTTGTTCCCATGGGTACTTCAATAAGCCCAACGTTATTGATCTTCCCGGCAAGGGCAAACACTTTGGTTCCTTTCGACTTCTCGGATCCGATGCTCGAAAACCATTCGGCACCTTTATTAATAATTACCGGTACGTTGGCAAAAGTTTCAACGTTGTTTACGTTGGTTGGTTTTTCAAAATATCCCGAAACCGACGGGAACGGAGGTTTAACCGTAGGTTCACCCCTGAGGCCTTCCATGGAGTGAATCAGGGCCGTTTCCTCTCCGCAAACGAAAGCTCCGGCTCCGTACCTCAGTTCAATATCGAAACTGAAATCCGAACCCAGAATGTTTTTTCCAAGAAGTCCATACTCGCGGGCCTGCTCGATGGCAATCTTCAATCGATTGATTGCTAGCGGGTATTCGGCACGAATGTATACAAGTCCGTGTTCGCCACCGATACAATAACCGCAAATAGCCATGGCTTCGATAACAGAATGGGGGTCGCCCTCAAGAATGGAACGGTCCATAAATGCTCCCGGGTCTCCTTCATCGGCATTACATACAACGTATTTTATATCGGATACCGAACGGTTGGTAATCTCCCATTTCAGCCCGGTGGGAAATCCTCCGCCTCCGCGTCCGCGAAGTCCGGATTTCTTCATTATATCGATCACCTGCTGAGGGGTCATTTCGGTCAGGCACTTTGCCATGGCTTCATAACCGTCGCGGGCGATGTACTCGTCAATGTTTTCCGGATCAATAAATCCGCAGTTGCGCAAAGCAATCCGCAGCTGCTTTTTATAGAAGCCCATATGCTTTGAGTCTGCAATATGCTCCTGATTTTCAGGGTCAACATACAGCAAACGATTTACTTTACGCCCTTTAATCAGGTGTTCTTCAATGATTTCCCGGGCATCCTCCGGTGTTACCTGTGTGTAAAAGGTGTTGTCGGGCATTATTTTTACAATAGGCCCCTTTTCGCAGAATCCAAAACATCCTGTCGCAATCACCTGAACTTCATTGTCAAGTCCCTTGTCAGCGACAATTGTTTTCAGGTTGTCAAGCAACAAATCGCTTTGTGAAGCGTGGCATCCTGTTCCGCCGCAAACCAATACGTGCATTTTATATTTTGCCATTGCAGCTCCTCCTTATTTCTTTTCGATGGTTTCGTAATTTACGGGAATAATGCCCTCAACAAGCTCACCGTTTTTTACATACTTTTCAATAATGTCGTCTGCCTTTTTGGCATCAACATAACCGAATACAACAGGTTCCTTGCCGGGAAGGGTAACTTCCACGGTAGGTTCGGCAAAGCAGTATCCCATGCAACCGGTTTGGGTTACAACTGCCTGGATGTTTCTCTTATCGAATTCCTCAATAAAGAAATCCATCACCTGCTTGGCTCCCGAAGCAATTCCACAGGTAGCCATAGCAACGCGTACCTGCACAAGGCTTTCAGGGTTGTTGCTTTTTTCCCTGAGGCTCATCTTCCCCTGCTGGTTTTCCTTGATCTTCCGCAGGTCAGCCAATGATTTTACTTGTCCCATGTGTTTTAAATTTTGTTTGGTGTTGATTTTTATCCTGAAATCTTAATTTCTTTAAGGTTTTCTTCAATCATTTCTCTCAGAAACCGTATTACAGGTGCTTCTGAGATTGACATTCCGTCGAGTTCTGCATTCACCTCGTCCGTATCAAAGGTGTAACTTCCGTATGGAGTAGTGTGCCGGTATATAAATCTCCTTTCGGGATTCGCTGCTGCAAGCAGTACAATAGTCCCAGCAACATCGCCCAGCGGCTGACGGTCGAGATGGCTTAAGCCAAAGCTTGCTTCTGCCACCGTACCTTTTCCTTCTTCAGAGGCGATGCTCAAATGTCCGCCGGTCGATTCCGCATGCTGTTTAAGTAAGGGCAAACCCAGGCCAACCTTTCGGGTGGTCCGGCTTGTTGTGTAGGGATCCGTGACCTTTTCAAGCATTGCAGCCGGAATTCCTTTCCCGTTATCGGCAATTACGAGCTTCAGACTGTCGTCGGCTTCCGATTCGGTAATCGTAACCGAAATCTGCGATGCCCCGGCAGAAATTGAGTTTTGAACAATGTCCATGATGTGCATGGCAAAGTCTTTCATCATAACAGAGCCTCCCTTCCGCCGGCTCCCGAAAGTGCCAGTCTGAACTCCCCGAATGAGACGTCTTCCATTTTTAACAAAGTGAAAGCCGTGCCAATATCTTCCGGACAATGCGCATCGGAACCCCTTACAAAGGTTCGCCGGAGTAAATATGGGAATTGTCTGACAAACTCTTCCCTGCTTGTGTGCCTCGAAAGCTCAAGGGCATCGGCCTTCAGATCGGGCGGTATAAACCCGAGCTGACTTATTAGACTGAACTTTGGCCTGTTGACGTGAGCAGGAATAAACAAACCATTGAGACTCCTTACTTTATCGCCGATCAGATCAATTCCGAGGGATAAACCCGATATCAGCAGCTTCGGTTCCTCGTAAACGATGTTTTCGTCTTCATCCACTGCAACCTGATATCCGAACCTGTCCGGGTCGTTTTTGATATCGGGAAGGTGTTCGTCGAGATATTCCTGAAATTGCTCCAGAATGTCAAATGTTTCAAAGAACGCAAGGCAGTGGACTTCTTCCCTGGTCGTGATCTCAACTCCGGTGTAAACGGTGAGGCCTGCCTTTTCCGCCTCCCGTGCTACCGTCCGGCATTGCCGGGTTGAGTTGTGATCGGTGATGCCAATGATGTCAATATTTTTTTTCAGGGCTTCCCGAACAATGTTCTGCGGACTCATTTCCAGGCTTCCGCAGGGTGACAGTACGGTATGTATGTGAAGGTCAGCCCTGAATTCCTTCATCTCGTTGTTTTTATCCCTTTAACAGCTTGTATAGTTTACCGTTGATGGTAAACGTATCGTCATCGGTAACCAGCACCGGTATGTCCTCTTCATTGCTTTGCTCTTCCATGTCTGGATCGGGTTTAAAACCTTTTACCAGGATGATGCCTGCAAGATCTTTAAGTGAGGCAATGGCCATCACATTCTTATGCGTCTGGAGTGTAATCCAGAGTTCGCCAGCCTGAGCACTTCCCATAACGTCGCTCAGGAGATCGGATGAATATCCGTTAATAACTTCGCGGTCGAGTCCGTTGGCTCCGGAAACGATTCGGAGATTCAGTTTTTCTGCAATGTCTTTAATCTTCATAGTTAAATTCCTTTAAGATCCCTGTATTTGTTGGTTTTGCCAAAACCCCAAATCTCCTGCATAATAGCAACAGTTTCATCCAGGCTGAGTTCGCCCTTCTGTTCAAGTATCTTTTGAATAAAGATACAATAATTTATGGAGGCATTTCCAAGCGCAATGTCCTGAGCCAGAGCCTGGCAGGTAGGTGCTCCGCAAATGCCGCAATCTACCATCGGGAGCAGCTGCATGATGCGGTTAACTTTTTCCATCTTGCGCATGGCCTCTGCCATATTCTCATCCAGTTTCATAATTGATCTGGGGGAGATTTTGCTTCTGATTTCTACTTTTTTAAGGAGATGATCCCTGCTTTCGCTGATAGGGGTGATGGAATCCGGATGCGGATTGTCGTCATCTGTCCTGTAGTTGTCGATGTGATTCCTGAGCCTTTCTGCAGTCAGGAAACGGTTGCTGATGGTAAGAACACCGCCGGCACAACTCTCGTCGCAAGCTCTGAGTTCCAGGAAGTCTATGTCGGTAATTTCTTCGTTTTCAAGCTTTTCCAGAAATTCGATTACATTATGGATTTCGTCGATGGCCAGTGAACGGCCTTCAACCCAGGCCGACTCACCGTTAGTAAGCGACCAGCAGATTTCTTTTCCCGAAAGGGGAGCACTTACCGGAAGAGCACAGCTCTGCTGATTGCGCTGCTTAACCTGGCGGAATACCTTGCTGAACAGGATGTCCATGTTGATGACACCGGTAATGGGTGAGTCGGGGTCGCCGACTGGATCCTTGATGGCTGCAATTTTTGCGGCACAGGGTGTAACGTAAAAAATTCCCGTTTCCTCATCTGCGGCACCCTGTTGTTTCAGCGATTTTCGGATGTGAATGGCTGAAATGTCGAGAGGTGGTTTCAACGGCATAATGTTGTCGACCAGCGAAGGGAATTTCACCTGGATCAGACGAACGATAGCAGGACAGAACGACGAAATAAGCGGCTTTTTGTCGGTGTGTCTGGCAGCATAGGCTTTGATTGCATCCGCAAGTATCTCAACCCCGTTTTCCACTTCAAACACATGCGTAAATCCGAGTTCCAGTAATACGCTGTGAATCTGTCTCAGCGACACATCCTCCGGAAACTGACCGGTAAACACCGAAGGCAGAAGCGCAACACGGTATTTGAAATCGAAAATTCTGCTGAAATCGTCCTGATCGATAATGATAGCACTTACCGGACAAACCCGGAAGCACTCCCCGCAGTCAACGCAACGGTCATCATACAAAACCGACTTGCCATGTTTAACCCGGATGGCTTCGGTCGGGCATACGTTCATGCAATGGGAACAGCCGATACACAGATCTTCCCGGATCTTCAGTGCATGGTGAAAAGTGTTGTGTTCCATTGCTAAAGTGATTAACTGTTTAAATAAACGGTCATTGCAACAGTGGTGCCTGTACCGACTTCAGAAGTGATTTTCAGCAGGTCGCTGTTGTTTTTAATGTTTGGAAGCCCCATTCCGGCTCCGAAGCCCATTTCTCTGACTTCCTGAGAAGCAGTGGAATAACCCTGTTGCATCGCCAGCTCAATGTCGGCGATGCCAGGGCCTTTATCTACCAGCTTCATTTCAATTTTTTCGGTATCGATGTCGATGTAAATGATTCCTTCCCAGGCATGGGCTACGATGTTGACCTCCGCCTCATAGAGGGCAACAACCACCCGTTTGATGACTCTGACATCCACATTCAGCTGTTTAAGAATTTTCTTCAGCTGACTGGAAGCAGCACCTGCTTTGGAAAAATTACCGCCTTCGATCTGAAACTCGAAATGCATCACAGGAGTTTTTAATATACAGGTTTGAGCCCTGATCCGAACAACATACCGCTGGTTTTGAACATGGAGTAGTCACACTCAATGAGGATCATATCGTTATCAGCGGCCAGTTTAATCATTTCGTCAGTAGCCTTTTTCCTTCGTACAAAAATTATTTTATTAATGTCAGACATCTCTGCCGTACGTATGGTCTGAAGATTGGCCAGTCCGGTCAACAGCAGAAGATTATCCGTTTCCAGGGTCAGAACATCACTCATAAGATCTGAGGCAAAAGCAAATTCTATTTCAGCATCCAGCTGGTCTTCGCCTGAAACCACTTTTGCATTGAGCAATTCAACAACTTCCCTGAGTTTCATTCTTTTGTTATTAAGTGCGCTTTCGCGGGTTAACTGTTTTATGACTGAATCCGTGCAATGTTCGTACGAAACAAGGGTTTCACTTAACTGTTGATCCGGCATTCGGTCCGTGATTTTTGATGCTGCAAAATTAAGCAATAAAAAATCACTGCCAAACTTTTCTGTTAATAAATTCACATTGTTAGTAAAATAACAATGAATTTATAATCATTCTAATTAAGGAGGCTTAAAGCGCTTTTATTAAGGGACTTAATAAATAGTTGCCTGCTCTGTCAAACAACAGGAGGATGGCCTGAGCCATCCTCCTTAAATGGTTAATGTTGGTTTTAGTACCGTTTTCTCGGCTTGTAATGGGTATGCAATAAATCGTGGGATTTATGGCTTAGGGGCTCACCCAGAAACTCTTTGTAAATCTCAAGAACTTCCGGGTTTTCATGTGACTTGCGTATGGGCATATCCTCATCTTCCGAATAAATGGCCTCGGCCCTCTTTTTCCGGATTTCCGGAGAGGTCGGAATGGGTTGACCGCCGCCTCCAAGACAGCCGCCCGGGCAACCCATCACTTCAATGAAATGATACACTGCTTCTCCGCGCCTTACCTTCTCCATCAGCTGGCGTGCATTGGCAAGACCGTGAGCTATTGCAACATGCAGGTCCACACCTTCCAGGAAGCTCCACTCGGGTTTTACATTCTTGATTTTGATGGTTGCATCCTTAATGCCTTCCATTCCCCTGACGGGCTGAATGTTAAGATTGGTAAAGGGGACTTCCCGGCCGGTAACTATTTCATAAGCTGTTCGAAGTGCAGCCTCCATGACCCCTCCTGTTGCTCCGAAAATCACAGCTGCACCGCTTGATTCTCCCAGGATGCTGTCGTAATGATCCTCATCGAGTTTATGGAAATCAATTCCGGCTTGTTTGATCATCATAGCCAGTTCGCGGGTGGTAAGTACATAATCCACATCCTGGTAACCGCTGTCGCGCATTTCAGGACGCTCGCATTCGAATTTTTTGGCAACACAGGGCATAATGGAGACCACAATCATATCCTGAGCCTTAATGTTGATTTTATCGGCATAATAGGTTTTGGCTACCGCACCGAACATCTGCTGGGGCGACTTGCAGGTAGAAAGATTGTCCAGCATATCGGAATACATGTGCTCCTGGAATTTGATCCATCCCGGTGAACAGGAAGTCATCATCGGAAGAACAGTCTTCTCGTCTTTATCCACCAGGGCTTTCTTCAGCCGGGTCAGCAGCTCTGTTCCTTCTTCCATAATGGTAAGGTCGGCTGTAAAGTCGGTGTCAAGTACCTTGTTGAATCCGAGTTTTTTGAGTGCTGAAACCATCTTGCCGGTTACGCGCTCACCAACTGGTATTCCCAGGTCTTCGCCCAGAGCAATACGGGTTGCGGGAGCGGTTTGTACCACCACAAACTTCGAAGGATCGTAGATCGCATTCCAGACTTCCTCAATATAATTACGTTCGGTAAGAGCACCGGTTGGACAACGGTTTATACATTGACCGCAGTTGGTACATACTACCTCATGCAAAGGTTTGTTGAGAAATGTGGAGATTTTCTGATGATCGCCCTTGTTTACGACCGCCAGTGCACTGACTCCCTGAAGTTCGGCACAGGTCCGCACACAACGCTGGCAGCGGATACATTTGCTGTCATCCTTAACAATCGAGGGTGAAGAGATGTCCTGAATCATGCTTTCCGGGGTCACAAGATCGAGGAAAACATGATCGCCGATTCGATATTCGCTGGCAAGTTCCTGCAATTCGCAGTGACCGTTCTTGAAGCACTTGGTACAATCGGCATTGTGTTCCGAAAGCAGCAGTTCAACAATGTGCTTGCGTGCTTTTCTTACTTTTTCGCTGTTGGTGAATACTTCCATGCCCTCCGAAACCGGGGTTGCACACGAAGCTGCCAGCAGTCTGGCGCCTTTCACTTCTACCACGCACACACGGCAGTTGCCGGCAACCGTAAGGTCGGGGTGATTGCATAAGGTGGGGATTCTGAAATTCAGTCTTTTTGCTGCCTCAAGAATCGTTGTGCCTTCTTCCACCGCGACAGGCATGTTGTTTATCTTAAGGTTTACGAGATATTTGCTCATGATTTCGCTTGCTTTTAGGTTTTTTCTGGGATTTTCTGCAGAATTATTGCCTGCAGATATATCCGTTACAATTACTAGTAAATGATTTCCTCCCTGAAATTGTCGATAATCGAATTAAAGGGGTTTCCGACCGATTGTCCGAGTCCGCATTTTGCGGCGATTTTCATGGTGCCGGTCAGTTTTTTGAGGTCATCAAGATAAGCAGGCGGACGCTCTCCGCGTTTCACGGCTTCGATGCCTTTCAGCAATTGCTGGCAACCGACCCTGCAGGGGGTGCATTGCCCGCACGATTCCTCGGCAAAGAATTCGAGATAGTCGTGAAGAACGTTATACATGGAGCGCGAGCTGTTGAAGATCATCATTGAACCTCCTGTAGGTATTCCTTCAAAGCCGATGATGGTGTCGTTGAATTTTTTGCGGGGAACGCAATGTCCCGAAGCACCTCCAACCTGAACAGCTTTTGTATCGCCGTCGCCGAATTCGTTTACAAAATCATGCAGGGGCATGCCAAGCTCGAGTTCGTAAATTCCCGGGATGGGTGTATCTCCTGAAACTGAGAATACTTTTGATCCTCTCGAGTCGCTGGTTCCCAGTGCTTTGAACTTTTCAGGACCCATGTGGCAGATCATGGTAGTGTATACCAGTGTCTCAACGTTATTAATAACGGTGGGTTTGCTATTATATCCTGCAACCGTAGGATAGGGGGGCTTGTTCCTGGGTTCTCCGCGCTTGCCTTCCATGGATTCGAATAGCGCACTCTCTTCACCGCAAACATAAGCGCCGGAACCCGATTTGAAGTAAATCTGGAAATCAACGTTCAGCTTTTTCAGGGCGGCATTGAAGTCATTCAGTTTTTTCAACAGACTTTTAAGTAGAAAGTTGTATTCTCCCCGAAGGTATATGTATCCTTCTCTGGCTCCAACAACATAACCGCAAATGGCCATTCCGGTGAATATTTTTTCAGGTACCCTGTCGAGAATTTCCCTGTCTTTGAATGTGCCCGGTTCGCCCTCGTCGGCATTGCATATTACATACTTAACGTCACTGGTTTCGTTGCGGGTGAATTTCCACTTCAGTCCGGTAGGGAAACCAGCACCTCCACGGCCCTTAAGACCACTGTCGATCAGATCGAGAATGATGTCATCAGCAGTACGTTTCAGGGTTTTTTCCAAAACCTTGAGAGGAGCACACTTATCGCTGTCCTCAAATATGATGTCAACTTTTTTTAAGTTATTTTCCATTTGAACTTGATTTAAGGATTGTGACCAATTGGTTCAATATTTACTTCTTTGCATATTCTTCAACGATTTCAAGTGCTTTCTGAGGCGTTAGCTCAGGAAATACTTCGTCGTTGATAAGCATAACAGGCCCTTTGTGGCACCAGCCCAGACAATTGGCCGACAGAAGAGTGAACTTGTTGTCGTGTGTGGTTTCACCCACTTTGATCTTCAGCGCATTACTGATCGCCTTGATCACTTCATCCTTACCTTTCATATGACAGGTTATGGTCTTGCATACCCTGATAATATTCTTTCCCCTGGGCACAGTGTCGAGAAATGTGTAAAATGATGCTGTGCCGTAAACATCTGCCGCAGAGAGGTCAAGTTCTTTAGCTACACAAATTAATGCTTCTTCCGACAGGAAATGCTCCTGCTGGACAATACCCTGTAGAACCGGCATGAGGCTGTTGCGGGTTCTGCCGTTTTTTTCAACCAGCTCTTTTACGAGTGCTTCTGTTGTTGACATGAAATCCTCCTACTTTAGTTAGAAATGAACTTTAGTAATTTGGTAAATTGAGTGTGACTTGTGAATTGATTAACAATTCATTTCAAAAGTAAAGATTCTTTTGTTAATCAATTAACAATAACCAGGATTTTTTTGTATAAAATGCTTATTTATAACTAATCTAAATCAATTTAAGAGTATTTGGCTCTTATATGCATGAGTTTATATTATCTGAGCCGATTTTTTTATTCATTTTTTCCGGTATACGTTTGCCGGATTGACACGCAATTACAATGCCCGGCGCCAAAACCTGCCTTCAAACCGCTGGAGTTCATGAATTGACATTCCTTTATCCGTCATAGTCGTTCCCGCTGAACAATCCGTTTTTGTACTTTTGCAATAATGGGAACTTACAGATATTTCATTCATCTTGCCTACGATGGCCGTGATTTTTACGGATGGCAGGTGCAGCCCTCCGATCCTTCGGTTCAGTACGAACTTGAAAAATCGCTTTCAATGCTCCTTCGCCACTCAGTTAAAGTTACCGGAGCCGGACGAACCGATGCGGGTGTTCATGCCCGGAACTATTTTGCACATTTTGATGAACCCGTTCCTCTTTCATACGAAACGGCAAAGGATCTCACATACAGGCTAAACCGGGTGCTTCCCCCTGCCATAGCTGTTTACGGGATTTTTCCCGTTCAGGCTGCGATTCATGCTCGTTTTTCTGCAGTATACAGAACATACCAGTACTTTATCAGCCGGAAAAAGGATCCGTTCACACAGGAATATTCGTGGCGCTATGAAGGACCGCTTGATACTGCAGCAATGCAGAAAGCCGCCGCAATGGTCACAGAGTATTCGGATTTTACCTGTTTTGCCAAAGCGGGCTCACAAACAGGTACAAACAGGTGTAATGTAATCGAATCGGAAGTTATTATTTCGGATACAGGTATAATTTATCGGGTTAAGGCCGACCGGTTTCTTCGAAACATGGTGAGAGCAATCGTTGGCACACTGATGGAGGTAGGCAGAGGGAATATAGATCTCCTTCGGTTTCGTGATATTCTGGAAGGAGGTACGCGTTCGGACGCTGGTGAATCGGTCCCTGCCCGCGGCCTTTTCCTCGAAGATGTTGAATATCCGGAAGGATTCAGGGCTGATTTTTCCAATTTCTGAATGTCTGTTCAATCCGAACGGCAAGCTGCGAAGAAGTGAGTCCGAATTTAGTAAGCAGTTCTGCCGGTTGGCCCGATTCACCGAAACAGCCAGGTATTCCGATAATTTCCATTTGTACTGGTGCCTCCGAAACAACTACCTCGGCAACGGCACTTCCAAGTCCCCCATCCACCTGGTGTTCTTCTATGGTCACAATAAAGCCGGTTTCCCGCGCAGCCCCAATAATCGCCTGACGATCAATTGGTTTTATAGTGTGAATGTTGATTACACGGGCATTTATACCGCTCCTTGCCAGAATAGCAGCCGCTCCGAGTGCTTCCCACACCATGTGTCCGGTAGAAATGAGTGTAAGGTGGTTGCCAGGCCTTAGTATCTGGGCTTTACCAGGTACAGTTTCCATATCTTCTCCGGTGAAATCGGGAACGGCTTCTCTTCCGAAACGGATGTAAACGGGACCCGTGCAATCCAGAATTGCCATACGGGTAAGGATTCGTGCCTGCGTTGCATCGCAAGGCGAAAAGACGTTCATCCCGGGAAGGGAACGCATGACGGCTATGTCTTCAAGCGCCTGATGCGTTGCCCCGTCCGGCCCGACCGAAATACCGGCATGGGCTCCTCCTGTAATTACGTGCAGATTATTGTAACACACTGAAACACGTATCTGATCCAGGGTGCGCATAGCCGAGAATACCGCATACGTTGTGAAGACAGGGATTTTCCCGCCCAGAGCCAGCCCGGCTGCTACACCGGCACCGTTTTGCTCGGCAATTCCAAGTGAAAAGAAACGCCCGGGGAACTGAACTGCAAAAAGATTTACACCCGTTGACGCCGTAATATCGGCACCCAATGCAACTACATCCCCATTCAGCATTCCTGCATCCAGCAGACCTTCTCCAAAGCCGGCTCTGGTCGATCGGCTCCCCTTATCCCTGTATATCACGATTTTTCCTGTTTTTTTGATAATCTATCTTCAAACTCTCATTCAGCTGACATAAAAACTCCGTAGCTTCCTCAGGATTCGGGGCTTTTCCGTGCCAGCGGTTATCGTTTTCTATGGTATGAACTCCCTTTCCCATTATTGTACGGGCCAGTACAACCGAAGGCGCTTCCATGCTTTGGGCGGCCAATTTGAAACAAGTCTGAATTTCTGTATGTTTGTGTCCGTCGCATTCAAAAACATTCCATCCGAACGATGCCCATTTATCGCGAAGCGGATTAAGATTCATCACACGCTCAACCGGGCCATCAATTTGCAATCCGTTACAATCCACAATTGCAGTTATTGCTGATAGTTTGTAATGCGCCGCCGACATTGCTGCTTCCCATATCTGACCTTCCTGTAATTCCCCGTCTCCGTGTATACTGTAGATCCTGAAATTCCGGTTATCAAGCCTGGCAGCAAGAGCCAATCCTACCGCAATGGACAATCCTTGTCCAAGCGATCCCGACGACGTCTCGATTCCTGGCAGTCCTTTATCCCTGGCAGGATGACCCTGCAGCCGGGAGCCGAACTTTCTCAGGGTAAAGAGTTCGGATACATCGAAATAGCCGGCAGCAGAGAGGGTAGCATACAACACAGGAGCCACATGACCGGCCGATAAGATTACCCGGTCGCGTAAGGGATCGTTAGGATTATTGGGATTATGATTTAATATATTGAAATACAGGCTTGTAAATACATCGGCGAGCCCCAGCGATCCACCTGTGTGTCCTGAACCTGCGGAGGCCAGCATTTTTATTATCAGCCCTCTTATGTAATAGCTGGTTTCAATCAAATCCATAGGACCGGAATGCTTTTTCATGCGCGAATGATGTTGATTTCACCAGTGGGCCGCTCGTTCATGCTATGCCGGACAACTCAATTACCGTACTATCTTATGAAAAGCCGTTCCACTGCTACTGTAATGTTCCTATTCTCAGATGATCGCTTTGAAGAAATAAAATGCCATGATTATGGATACGGCAAGTTTCATAACTGTTCCGGCTACGAATCCGACAAATGATCCAAAACCCGATCGAAGTGCGGTAGCAGAATCTTTGCCTTTGATAATCTCTCCGACATAAGCCCCTATAAAAGGACCAAGAATAATGCCTATGGGTGGAAAGAAAAATATTCCGATGATAAGTCCGAACGTAGCGCCCCACATTCCGGAGCGGCTACCCCCGTATTTACGTGTCCCCCAAATAGGTACAAAGTAATCGAGCAACGTAACGGCAATTGTCAGCAACAGCCAGATAACCATAAAACGGCCCGTGAATGGCTCATTTAATGCAAATTGAATAATAACAAGAGCTGCATAACTAAGGGGCGGACCGGGTATTAGCGGAACAATGCAACCTGCAATTCCTGCTATGGTTAACACAACGCCCAGGGTAATCCAGAACCATTCCATAACCTTTTAGTTTTCTGGTATAAAGTTAAACAACATTTGCCTTCCTTCTTCACCCGGATTGTCTATCCTGACAAAAATCACTCCCTCCGGTTTTCTGTAATATGCAATTCTTTTGGGAAATTCATTCGATAAATTCACGAATAGCAGGCTGTCGCCGGGCTTACCATCCATTTTGAAATGAACCTGCTTGTCTTTTGCATACACTATATAAAACCACTCACCGGCCTCTTTACGGATTGAAAGTACCTCTTTGAAAACCGTGTCATTTTCACCCTTTATATATCCGGCACCCCTGAACGCTGTATCACCGGCGGCCGTCCAGTGCTCATGAAAATTCAGGGCTGTGTCGCTGTATGAACCAGGCAGCCATTCCATTGAGCGGAAATCCTGTTTTGTCTGATCCTTGACGAAACAAGCCGGCAACAGCATTAAACAGAATGGGATAACAGCATATTTGTGTTTCAACTTCATTACTGTACATTTTTTTGTCAGATGATACTGCCGGAATCGAAGGATCTCCGGTACCTGTTTCTGTCACTATGTAAAGTTAGGAGAATCAGCGATTGATGCAATGGTATTATTTTGTGATAAGCCTGCAGGGAAGGAGTATATCTTTATGAACTAATCGTATTGTGTGTTTGTTATTGATGCATGAAAATACGGATGAATCACAATTCCGGACGGAGGCTTGCAGGTACTGCCATTTGCTTGACATTTGTGGTGGCTGCACTGGTATCCTGTAGCCGTAACGCTCAAATATCCACATCTATGGAAGAGGGAAAAAGTAACAACAATGAAAAAATCAATTTAACGGATCAGGAATGGAAAGACCTGCTTACACCCCAGCAGTACCATGTTTTACGTGAAAAAGGGACAGAGCGGCCGGGTACCGGATTGTATGATCAGTTTTTTCTTAAAGGGAAGTATTTCTGTGCCGGATGTGGTCTCGAATTGTTTGAATCGGGTTCGAAATTCGATGCGGGTTGTGGCTGGCCCAGTTTCAGTGAGCCATCCGTGAACCGGAATATTTCAGAAAATACAGACCTGAGCTATGGCATGATCCGGACGGAGGTTGTCTGTTCCCGTTGCGGAGGCCATCTCGGGCATGTTTTCAACGATGGTCCGCCTCCCGGAGGTTTGCGTTATTGCATAAATTCGGCTTCTCTGGTTTTTAAAAGTCTGGAAGAGCTGAATTCAGCTAAAAATCCTGAAACTACCGGGCCTTAATAAAATCCAGTTCCGTAAAATCAAAATCGGGATTCGGAACATCGATCACCATACCGGTGACATGTGCTTCACTGTTAATACTGAAATTGACTGTCCCTTCCGGAAGCGACGGAACTGCGGGAAATACGAGAGTATATGTGTCGTAATGCCAGTGTTTCAGTGTTCCGTGAAAGATGGGAGTGTTGTCGAACGACAACTGCAGCTGGCCGGAAACGAGTTCAACAGAAGCAGAACCGTAAATTTCGCTGGTATATTTTCCGCAATATTTTTCTGCCGGAAGTGAAGGCGATGTGCCGGCCACTCGTTCGCTTCTGATTTTTGCCTTCTGTTCCTCCTCCTGTTTGCGCGACTTCCCGATCAGGTCGAAATACAAAGTACTCCAGTCATTCTGTTCGCCTCCCAGAAATGCATCCAGTATCGTGTAGGATAGTGGCACAAATAAGCTGGAATTTTTATTAGTCAGAATTACATACCCCAGATTTTCTTCGGGTATAAATGCCGAAAAGCTGATAAAACCATCGTATCCACCCGAGTGAGAAATTACTTTTCTGCCTTTGTAATCCATAAGCGACCAGCCGAGGCCATAACCTCTGAAATGGGTAGAAGGGAAGTTTTTTTGAGAGAAGGCACTTACTTTCAAAGTTGTTTGCTGATCCCAGGTTTCTCTGAGGGTACTTTCTTTTATGAGTGCACTGCCGTTTACCTTTCCCATGCTAAGCTGAAACTGCAGCCATTTCAGCATATCGGAAGCACTCGAGTTGATCGATCCTGCCGGAGCTATATTGTCCCAGTTAAGGTAATCGATCGCAATAACTCCCGAATCGGTGTCGTTGTGCGGCATTGACGTATTGCCGCTCAGATCCAGGTCGTTGGTACTGGTATTGGAATTGGTCATCTGCAAAGGGAGGAAAATACGGGTCTTAATAAAATCATCCCAGCTCATGCCGGATAGTTTTTCCACGATAAGTCCTGCAGTCAGATACATGATGTTTGAATATCCGTAAGCTTCTCTGAATCCGTGGTGCGGCTTCAGGAAGGCAGCCCTTCGGACGATTTCTTCGCGTGAATGGTTGCTGCCATACCATATCAGGTCCCCGCTAAAGGTTTTCAGCCCGCTACGGTGCGACAGCATATCTCTGATGGTAAGGTTATACGTAACATAGGGATCGTACAACCGAAACCAGGGCAAATGGTGCGCAACTTTATCATCCCATTTCAGTAGCCCTTCGTCAACGAGCATTCCCAGTGCCGTTGCAGTAAATGCTTTTGTATTGGAAGCGACGGCAAAACGTGTATCTCCGTCAACTTTTTTTCCATTTCTCACATCTGCAACTCCATATCCTTTAAGCAGCACAACCTGGTTGTTGCGGATGATTCCGATTGCCATACCTGGCACTTCCCATTGTTCGCGGGCATTGGAAAAATACTGATCCAGCTTTTTGATGTCAGGATTTATGGTATTTTTTTGAGCGCTTGACGAGATTGCGCCAAGAACGATAAATGTCAGGGTGACAAGGAAGAATTTCCCTTTTTTCATCCGGTAGAAATTTTTCATTATTAATGGGACCTGGTTCGCTTATACTGCTAAGGTATAAAACCTCGCAGGTAAAATTACTTTTTTATGCGCGGATAGAAGAGATGTTTGCCGGCTTTTATATTTCTATTGTATGATAATTGGCCAGTCCGTCGATTGCTGACCGAAGGATGAGACCTAAGCGGATGTCTGCTTTGATCGCTGATTTCTCAAGTTCATCCCTGAAGAAATAGGCTACTGATCCGAGGAAATTAACATCAACATTCTTGTAACCAGGGTATTGGCTTACGCTGATACGTATAAAGTCATCGAAACTTTTTTCCAGGAGTTGCCGGCAATAGGGATGTTCTTTGTTTTTGTGTATAAACAGGCTGAAAGATGCCAGAAAGCGGTTTGGTTTGGGCTTGTTATAAAGTGCATCGAGTGTTGTCTCCAGCGTAAGATGGTGATCTTCCTGGAGTTTAAGGCTGAGATCATCTGGCAGGTATTTCAAAAAATAATCGGTAAGCAGTTGCTTTCCAAGGAATGCGCCACTTCCTTCATCTCCCAGCAGGTATCCAAGAGAAACTGCATTGGAGGCAATTTCCCTGCCGTTAAAATAACATGAGTTTGAACCGGTGCCAAGGATGCAGGCGATACCTGGTTTGTGGTCGCAAAGGGCTCTGGCAGCACCGAGCAGGTCGTGTTCCACTTCAATCTCTGCATCGGTAAAGAAAGCGCCCAGAACACTTTCGACTGTACGGCATTTACTGTTGGTAGAGCAGCCGGCGCCATAGAAATGAACTTGCTTAATGGAAGTGGGATTCAGGTATGGATAAAGTTCCTTATCAAGTACGTCTCTAATAGCATCCGGGCTCATGTAATAAGGGTTAATGCCTACGGTCTGAATTGTTTTTCGACTTCCGGACCGGTCAATCATACACCAGTCAGTTTTGGTAGAGCCGCTGTCAGCGATCAATTTCATAAACGATATCAACAATTAATTAAGTAAGAATTTGTCCGCCTGCAATAAGCGAAAAATCCGGGGCGCAAAAATAGCGATTCCGGCGATCAGAGCAATCAGAGAACTCCATAAAACTGCTGCTGCAGCCATATCTTTTATCTTTTTAACGTGTGGATTGTAGCTGGATTCAACCAGGTTGCATAGTTCTTCCATTGCCGAGTTGAGCAATTCAAGGGAGATAACAACAGAAATAAAAACGAGGATAATCAGAAATTCGGTGAGGCTGAGGCGCAGCAATAAGCCACCAGTCAGAGTAATCAGAGTGATTATAAGGTGTATCTGCATATTCCGGCTCCGGATTCCGGTACGAAAGCCCTGGATGGCATATTTGAATGCAGAAATGAGTTTTGTGAAAAAATTCCCAATCATCTTTTATTTTAGAAATTTTTTATAAAGGTATAAAATTATCCATTAGAATGAAGAAAAGTAACAAATAAATAGCAACCAAACAAATGGAGAAGCTTCATGAATTTTGATGGGAAGTGAATCTGGCAGGGAAGGAGGGAGGGTGGGGTTGAGGTTGAGGTTGAGGTTGAGGTTAAGGTTAAGGGGGAGGGGGAGATATGAGGTAAGAAGTAGGAAGTAGGAAGTAGGAAGAAAGAGGTAATAATTTGACTGGAGCATCGCTTTTCATAGCAACGGACAAGGTGACAAGGCGACGGGGTG
>DJVU01000016.1 GCA_002441345.1 Bacteroidales bacterium UBA6248 | reverse complement strand
CGCACCTTCGGCAGTTGCGATTTCTGGTATTACAACAAAAACATAACCCGTTGCGACTACACGGAAGGAGGCAGGGTACAGGATCTTGATTTCAGGCAGGAGGTGATGAAGCGGGATCTTATCCTGATTATGATAACCGGAAGGTTTAACCATGCTTTTGCCTGGAATTTTGATGAAGAGCTTTACAATCTGTTCTTCCCGGGATATGTGGATCCTGTGTGGAAATTTTCAAACGACATCCGGATTTATGAAGACGGCTTCAGGCGAATGGTAAAGGAAAGCACGGAACTGGGCATGAATTTGCCGGACCGTATAAATCAGGAAGCTGAATATCTTTTCTATCAGGATTACAAGGCCCATCCGGAAAAATATACCGAACGCCGCGATCTGATCCGTCTTTACGAATTGGGAATCAGGGGTACACCCGAATGGATGGAAAAAATCCGCGAAAAAGCAAAAATAAACGGCATAACGGTTGAAGAACAACTCCGGCGGGATGCAGAATGGCTTTACAATGAAAAATACGGTAAGAGCTAAAAATGCATCGTGTCACCTCCGCTTTAAACTGCCGGCAGAATGAAGATTTTCACATACCGGCTTAAGTCATTTTAACATTATGTCTGAATAATTGTTAATCAGGCATTACGGCAACAAATTATTACATGAGAACATTTACTGTACTTCTGCTGATCCTTGCAATGCATACCGGCATAATGGCACAGATTACGGAACCTGTGCGCGAATCCGGTCAGCTTCTTGTTCAGCTGAAGAACGCTAACGACCAGCAGCTTATACCTCTGATCGAATCCGATTTCAGCCAAACCGGTCTTAAGGCTGAAAAGAAATTGTCGCCCCGGATGAACATATGGCTTCTCCGTTTTGATGAAAGCATTGTCGATGCAGACCGCCTACTTTCGGAAATCAGAAATCACCCGGCGGTCGGCCTGGCTCAGTTTAACCATATCGTCACCCAGCGGGAAGTAATTCCGGACGACCCCTCCTTCTCAAGCTTATGGGCGCTGAAAAACACCGGACAGATGAGCGGAACCCCCGGAGCCGACATCAAGGCTACATATGCATGGGATATCACAACCTCAGGAGAAACGCTTGCCGGTGATACCATTGTAATCGCCATGGTTGACGGAGGCATCGATCTGGGGCACTCCGATCTCAGGCTTTGGAAAAACAGACTTGAAATCCCGTTTAACGGGATTGACGATGACGAAAACGGTTACATCGACGATTATAACGGCTGGAATGCTTACAACAACAATGCCTATATAACGCAAAACGACCATGGCACTCATGTGGCGGGCATTGCCTCGGCAAAAGGAAACAACAGTCTGGGCGTAACCGGCGTGGCATACAACACCTATCTGATGCCCGTATCGGGCTCGGGATCCAACGAAGCAGTTGCGGTGATTTCGTACGATTACATCTATACCATGCGTAAGATTTACGACGAAAGCAACGGGGAAGCCGGAGCATTTGTGGTCGTCACCAACTCCTCTTTCGGAATCGACGGAGGCAATCCGGTTAACTATCCTCTCTGGGGTGCCATATATGATTCTCTCGGATCGGTGGGTATACTGAATGTGGCATCCACAGCCAACAGGGCATGGGATGTAGACGTTTACGGGGATATTCCGACCTCGATGACCAATGAATCCATTGTAGCTGTTACCAACAGCACCAATACAGACGGGCTGAACCCGCAGGCTGCATGGGGGGCAACAAGCATCGACCTGGCAGCGCCCGGTACCAATATTAATTCGACCCGACTGGGCAATACTTACGGATATAAAAGCGGCACCTCCATGTCGTCGCCTCACGTATCGGGGTCCATCGCCCTGATGTATGCGGCTGCGGATGCAGCAACTCTGGATTTGTACCGCAACGATCCCGTTCTTGTTTCGCAGAAGTTCAAGCGTTACCTTATTGCTTCGGTCGACACCATACAGGCGCTGGTAGGCAACACCGTAAGCGGCGGCCGGCTGAACCTGCAGCGCGCACTGGAGATGGTTCAGAATCCGCCGGTGATCCTGGCTGATCCTCCGGTATTAAATCTGCTCACGGCTCCTGAAACCATCACCGCCCTTGAATTGCAGCTCACTTCTGAAAATACCGTCAACAATCCCTTCAACGTATCCATACCCGACAGCGCCGAATGGTTAAGTATTGATACTACTGCCGGGGTAATGAGAGGCAGCAATCCGGAAACCATTACCGTTACCTTTAACCCAAACGGACTTGCCGATGACACCTATCTGTCGACCATCCGGGTAACCGACTATTTCCTGAATGTGCTTGACATCCCCGTTGAAATGAAGGTCAGGGTGGGAGTCAATACCAGCCGCATCAGGGTAGATTCAAAGCCCTTGCACGTTTATCCGAATCCCGCAGGGCAATTGGTAAATGTGCAGTTCTCGCTTGAGGCAGCTTCCCGGGTAGAAATACAGATTATTGAACCGGGAGGGCGTATCGCCGGAAATGTGGTAAACGGAACCTATGGAGCCGGAACACATACGATTTCGTATAACAACAGCCTGAAACCCGGATTTTACGTGGTAAAGCTTACGACTCCCGATTTCACCGGAGTGGCGAAGCTGGCAGTGGAATAGTAACTGCGGAAGCGGTATCAGTATTTTTCCTTTACCAGGATTTTTGGTTCCATCATATCGAGGATGGCATATTTTACGCCTTCCCGTCCCAGTCCCGAATCCTTAATTCCGCCGTAAGGCATATGGTCGACGCGAAAGGTCGGAACGTCGTTTATAACAACACCTCCAACATCCAGGTCTGCAAATGCCCGGTCCATTTCGCGGATATCGCTGGTAAACACCCCCGCTTGCAGACCAAAACGGGTTGAATTTATCAGGTTCAGTGCATCTTCAAAATCGTTGAACGGGTCGATGGTAACTACCGGCCCGAACACCTCATCGCTGCATACACGCATCGGGTTACTCGTGCTGGTCAGTATGGTGGGAGGGTAAAATGTGCCTTCGCGTTTTCCTCCGCACAGCAGGCGGGCTCCCATGGTTACGGCTTCGTCAACCCAATTTTCCACCCGTTTGGCATTGGCTTCGTCTATCATACTGCTGAATTCGGTTTCAGGAAAGGCAGGATCGCCGGTCACCATTTTTGAAGCCATCCCGGCAAGGCGCTCTGAAAATTCGCTGAAGATGCTGTGGTGAACAAAGATGCGCTGGGTATGGATGCATACTTGGCCGGAATAGGAAAAAGCTCCGCTAAGGCAGCGCCGGAGTGCAGATTCCATTTCAGCGCTTCGGCTTACGATAACGCCTGCATTCCCGCCCAGTTCAAGCACAACCTTCTTTTTTCCGGCTCCGGCTTTCATCTTCCAGCCGACATCGGGCGATCCGGTAAACGAGAGTACTGCAAGCCGCGGATCGGTAACCAGCATATTGCCGGTAGTACGATTCATGGGAAGTATGGAAACGGCTCCCTGGGGAAGTCCCGATTCAGCAAGTATGGATGCAAGTTTCAGGGCAGTAAGAGGGGTATTCGAAGATGGCTTCAGGATTATCGGGCAACCGGCAGCAATTGCCGGAGCAAGTTTATGTACTGCAAGGTTGAGGGGGAAGTTAAAGGGAGCGATTCCACCGACGATACCGGCAGGAAACCAGCGCACGATCCCCTCTCTGCCCTCTCCGGCAGATGTCCAGTCAAGGCTCATGTATTCGGATGGCAGTCGTTTGGACTCCTCGGCAGCAACGGTAAATGTCTGAACCGAGCGGTCGACTTCTCCCAGGGCATAACGCATGGGTTTCCCCGATTCTGCGGTAATAATCCGGGCAAATTCCAACCGTTGATCGAGCAAACGGTTCCGGATAAACATAAGAGTCTCATACCGTTTCCATGAAGGCCATCCGGCAAGCTGTTTGCGTATCGCTGCAGCCGCCGACACAGCCTGTTCGTACTCCTCTTTCCCGGCCAGCCAGGTAGTACCTGCAATGCTTCCGTGGTAAGGGTTTAATACACCGAGTAAATTATCTGTGGCAACAAACCTACCGGCAACGTATATTTTGAGTTCCATAATGTCTGTTTTATCTGCTAAAATAAGAATACTTAAGCTCTGAAACCAGGAGACAACTGCAAACAGCAGATTGAAATAAATACGGGTTAAAAATAATTCCCGTGTTACTTAGCTTTACCTTTGCGTGCTAAAAAAAAATTAAAGAAACAGAAAATGGAAAAATCCATACCTGTATGGACATGGCTGGTATTTCTGATGCTTGCCCTGGTGTGGGGTAGTTCATTTATACTGATGAAACGCGGACTTGAGGTTTTCAGTCCGGGAGAGCTTGGTGCACTCAGGGTGGTGATTACATGGCTGTTTCTGATTCCATTTGCCGTAAAGCATCTGAAAAACAGTTTTCGTATACACTGGAAGTCTTTATCTGCTGCCGGACTGATCGGAAGTCTTATACCGGCATTTCTTTTCGCGGCAGCGCAGAAGGGGATCGACAGTTCCCTTGCGGGGATTCTTAACTCCCTAACCCCATTGTTTACGCTACTGATCGGCATGTTGTTCTTTAAAACGAATCCCCGCTGGTACAACATTGCCGGGGTATTTATGGGACTTGGCGGGGCAGTGGGACTTGTCAGCGTTAGCGGTTCCGGCAGTTTTACGCTTAACATCGGATTTGCTGCGCTAATAGTGATAGCCACGGTGTTATATGCTATAAACGTGAATCTTATCAAGGCATTTCTGAGTGATGTAAATCCGGTGGCAATAACAGCGCTGTCGTTTTTTACTATAGGCCCTGTGGCTGCTGTGTATCTTTTTGCGGCTACGCCCTTTGTAAATACAATGACAACTGTTTCCGCTGCCGCAGAAGGCTTCGGCTATATCGCCATACTTGCTGTAGTTGGCACCGGTATAGCACTAATGCTTTACAACAGATTGATACTGGCCAGAAGTGCCGTATTTGCATCATCGGTAACTTATTTTATTCCGGTAGTGGCACTTATGTGGGGAATTCTCGACGGAGAGCATTTCAAACCGGGCTTTTTGATGTGGGTGCTGATGGTTATTGCCGGAGTGTTAATGGTAAATACCAGCAGCACCGACCGGTTCAAAAAACTCAGGCAAAGGGCAGAGAGGGCAAATTTTTTGCGTTAAAACATTTGGAATTAGAAAATTATTCCTATTTTTGCACCCCCATTAACAGGGGAAACAGTTAATCATAAAAAACACTGCAATGTACGCAATCGTAGAAATCGCCGGCCAGCAGCACAAAGTTGCAAAAGACCAGGTGATCTTCGTGCACCGTCTTGAAGGTGAAGAAGGCTCAACCGTTGAGTTGAACAACGTAATGTTGGTCGACAACGACGGAGCTGTCACCATCGGACAGCCGACGGTCCCGGGCGCTGTCGTTACGGCTAAAATCCTGTCGCATTTACGTGGCGATAAGGTTATCGTCTTCAAAAAGAAGAGGAGAAAAGGATATCAGAAGTCAAACGGCCACAGGCAATACCTTACCAGGCTTCAAATAGATGCCATCAGCGCGTAAGCGCGGGATGCAAATCATTGTTCAACCGATAAAAACGAAAAGAAATGGCTCATAAAAAAGGTGCCGGTAGTTCGAATAACGGTAGGGAATCACACAGCAAACGCCTTGGTGTTAAAATTTATGGCGGACAGGCTGCACAGGCTGGCAATATCATTATCCGTCAGCGCGGTACGGTTCACAACCCCGGCCTCAATGTTGGCATGGGCAAAGACCACACCCTGTTTGCTCTCGTAGATGGTATCGTTGAGTTCCGTCGCAGGAAAAACGATAAATCATACGTTTCCGTACTTCCCATCGAAACCGCCGAATAATATTCCATAACTGGTCTGACCGGCTTACAGCATTTACTCCCGTCTGCTTCAGGCGGGAGTTTTTATTATCCCCCGCGTTTCCCTCAGCCATCCCGCACACCCTGTGGAGGATTTGCATACATTTGCATCAATCCTTAACATATTCCCCATTTGGCAACACGATCCTATCTCGAGGATATCTCCAGCGTACTAAGCAGCAATGTGTTCACACTGTTCGCAAACCTTGGCCTGGTTGTATTGCTCACCCGTTTGCTTGGAACCGAAGGGTACGGACTTTTCACAGCTCTGCTGGTAATCCCGACCCTGGTGGTCAGCTTTTTCCAGATGGGCATTCGCCCGACTACCGTTTTTATGCTGGGAGCATCCAAAGAAAATGAGCACGAAATCGTTTCAGCCATGCTCACCGTTCTGGTGTTTACTTCGGCTTTCGGAATACTCTTCAGCTTTGGAGCTTACCGGCTGACCGGAACACAGGGATATACACCAATGCTTATCGGTATGGCGCTGAGTACTATCCCAATGCGTCTCACAACCATCTACACCGGAGGAGTCTTTCTTGGAAAGGAGGAAATCCCGCTGGCCAATCGCATGAACTGGCTGACCGGACTTCTGACGCTGATCATCGCGGGATTGCTTGTTTATGTATTGCGGCTCGGGCTCTTCGGCGCTGTGCTTTCATTGCTTCTTGGAAATGCTGTGGTAGCTCTGAATGCGTTCTTTCTGCTTCAAAAGCGGTTTCATATCCGCATAAACCTGCACAATAAACTGATTTTGCAAATGCTGGGGAAGGGAGTGTTCTATGCCCTTTCGTTTCTTACCATTCAGCTCAACTACCGAATCGATGTCGTGCTTCTGAAAGTGCTTTCCACACCCTCCGAAATCGGCATCTATTCACTTGGCGTTTCCGTGGCTGAATTGCTCTGGCAAATTCCTCTGGCAGCGAGCGTTGTGGTGATGAGCCGTACGGCCAATTCAACCGACCGGCAGGCCATCAACCAAAGCACTGCCCGGCTGCTCCGGATATCGCTGATAATCGGACTTGTACTTTCGGCCGGAATCGTATTGCTTTCGCCCTGGGTGGTACCTTTAGTATTCGGATCAGGCTACCTGCCCAGTGTGCGGGTGATGCAAACCATAATGCCGGGAATTCTGATGATTATTGTCTTCCGGATTCTGAGCGGACAGCTTGCCGGAGCCGGGCGGCCCGATGCAGCCCTGAAAGCCTTTGCCCCTGCCCTGCTCCTGAATGTGGCACTGAACTACCTCTGGATACCTCAATACGGCGCCAACGGTGCCGTGGCAGCCACCAATATCAGCTACTCCCTGGCATCTGTTATTTATCTGTTCGTCTTCTCACGAATCAGCGGAATGCCGCTTAAGGAACTCTTTCGTTTCAGGAAGGAAGACTGGAATTTCGTACAGCGATTGCTGGTCGCTGGCAGGCAACGGCTAAAAAACAGATAGCCTTGCCGCAACGTATGGCTCTCTTATTCCACAATGATTTCATCCACAAAAATATAAGCCTGACCGCCTGCCCCCAGATGCCACTCCGGTATGGTTCCGAAGGTTTTGGCTCTCACCTTTACATACCTCGCGGAAGCCTTGACTTTCGAACCAAGATCGGCGGTACGCATCTCGTAGTCGGTAACCGGAATGGTATTTTTCACCCTGCTGATTTCTTTAAAGCTGCTTCCATCGTCGGATACCGAAAAAACAACTTCGGAGGGCATCCATATCCAGGACCGTACATCCTGAACAAAACCTGCAGCCAGTCTGTGTACCGGCATTTTGCTACCCAGATCAACGACAGCCTCAAAATCCTTGCCCTGATAACCCTGCCAGCCACCCAGCCTCCAGTTTCCGGCACCACGTAAACCGTCGATCAGCGCTTCCGGTCCACCACCGTGATAGTTCGGCTGATATTCAGACAGCAGCTCTACCTTACGGTTCAGGTCGATTTTATGAAATTTGCCCTCTGCCGGCAGGCTGTAGCCCTCCCCTTCCCGGTAAGCAACAACCTTAAATGTGGCAGTGCCGGTAAGCGTCACCGGCTCGCTGTAGCGTAGGGAATTCCGGTCGGGCATTGTGCCGTCGGTGGTATAATACAGTTCACAGCCCGGGACAATGGCACCTACCTTCACCTGCATGGTATCACGGAAGCGGGCATCAGGAGCGAGGAGGAACGGAACAGGCAGTATCAGCTCTTCGGTTATCTCTGTCGCCGGCTCGTTTCCCTCTCCCGTGCCCCACGATTTATTGGGTTTACTGCCCATGGTAAAGACAAGCTCCCCTCCTTTCATCACATCGGCATGACGGATGAAGGATTTCGTGTACGTTTCCCCGTTAAGGGTTGCCGACTGTATGTAAAACTTTTCTTCAGAGACATCTTTAGCAATGATTTTCAGCACGTTGCCATTCTCAAGAGTAATCTCCATCTCAGGAAACCAGGGCGTCCCTATAATGTATTCGGGCATACCGGGCGTAACCGGATAAAAGCCCATTGCACTCATGATCAGCCATGCCGACATTTGTCCGCAATCTTCGTTTCCGATCAGGCCGTCGGGGCGGGGAGTATAAAAATCATCCATAATCTGACGTACCCGCTGCTGGGTCTTCCATGGCTGTCCGACAAAGTTATAGAGGTACGCCATATGGTGACTGGGCTCATTACCCTGAGCATACTGGCCAATCAGTCCTGAAATATCCTTCATATCGCGACCGCCCACCTCGGTTTCGGTGGTAAAAAGCTCATCAATTTTTGCGGCAAACTGCTCCCTGCTTCCGTGAAGGGCCGCCAGGCCGCTGATATCCTGCGGAACATAATAGCTGTACTGAAACGAATTGGCTTCCGTAAAATGCCAGTCTACCGTTGTGGGATCGAAAGGAGTAAGCCAGCTTCCGTTTAGCCGCGGGCGCATAAAGCCGGTGGAAGGATCAAAAATGTTCTTGTACGACTGTGCTCTGCGGATATACTCCCGGAAATACTCTTCACGGCCTGTTTCTTTGGCCATTACGGCAATGCACCAGTCGTTGTATGCATACTCCAGTGTTTTCGAGATCGATTCGTGTTCCATATCGCCGGGAATGTAGCCGTATTTCCGGTAAAAATTCAGTCCGAAATGATCCTGTGAGGCACTTTTTACCATGGCTTCAAACGCTTTATCTCCGTCGTAATTCCGGATTCCCTTCATCCAGGCATCGGCGATCACGGGAATGGAATGATTGCCAATCATACACCAGGTTTCGTTACCTGAAAGCTCCCAAACGGGCAGAAGTCCGCCCGTTTCATACATATTCAGCATGGTTTTGATGAAGTCGGCGGTTCGCTCCTGTTCAATAATGGTCATCAGCGGATGCCAGGTGCGGTAGGTATCCCACAGGGAGAATACGGTATAATTGGTAAATCCTTCAGCGGTATGAATGCCCCGGTCCATACCGCGGTAGCGCCCGTCCGTATCCATAAAAGTATTAGGCTGAAGCAGTGCATGGTACATTGCCGAATAAAACACCTTCTTCTGATCGTTGCTGCCGCCTTTCACCCGTATTTTGCCCAGCTCTTTGTTCCAGGTATCGAAACTCTGTTTCCGTATATCGTCAAAATTCCATTCCGGAATTTCTGCATTCAGGTTTTTCAGGGCACCCTCGCTGTCGACGGGCGAAAGGCCTACTTTCACCTCAATCTGTTCGCCTTCTGTAGTGGTAAATCCTGCAAAAGCTTTAATGTTGGTTCCCCCAAGACGAGGCGCATCCTGAAACAGGGTGTCGTTCACGGCAATTCCCCTGCGGGAAAAGGGTTTTGAAAACTTCATATGGAAATACCAGACCATATCTTTTGCCCAGTTAGTGGAACGGCGCATCCCCCTGATTTCGGTATCGCTCACAAACTCAATCCAGGATTCCAGCACAATATCGCGGTGCTGAAGATCGATTAGGAGATTAGCTGCATCGGATGCCGGGAAGGTATACCGGTGGTAACCGGCACGCGTGGTGGCAGTCATTTCGGCAAGAACGCCGGGCTTGTCAAGCTTTACACTGTAATAACCGGCTTCTGCTTTCTCGCTGCTCTTGCTGAACGCAGAACTGTATTCCGTGTTTTTGAAGACAGGATCGCCGACCACCGGCATCAGGAGTATATCGCCGTAATCGCTAACACCGGTACCGTTGAGAGCAGTGTGTGCAAAACCGTAAATGATGCTGTCGGTAAAATGATAGCCCGAGCAACCATCCCATCCATCGAGGCGTGTTTGCGGACTCAACTGAACCATCCCGAAAGGCACCGTTGCCCCGGGATACGTATGCCCGTGCCCTCCGGTACCAATAAACGGGTCGACATAAGATGCAGGTTCACCTTTATCTGCCTGACGCTCGCAGGCGCTGAAAAAAAAGGCAATCAACAGGGCAATGGATGTTACGGACAGCTTTTTCATCGGTTACGGGATTTAATTCAGGATCGGTTATGTTCAGGTTAATATTTTCTGTTTTAAGGTTCAGGGCTTTGCAAGGCCTTCTATTTTAAACGTCCATGCGTAATGCCCGGGCATCTCGTTGTACCGTATGCTGCCCAGGTCGATGACCAGTTCATCGCCTTCCATTGTCCAGGGCAGACTTCCTTTCCGCCCCAGCAGACTTACTTCCCCTGAAGGAGCTTTTGCACCGGTATTAATGCGAAGGCTTTGTCCGGGCCATTCAAAGCAGACGGCATACAGGTTACCGTGGTTAGACGTATAGGCAATGTGCTGACGCATCGAGCGGTATATGGCGTTCAAACCGTCGCCCTCCGGCAGGTCTTTGCGGGTATACAGGTTTTTTTGCGGTACAATTTCTTTAGGCATACCGGGGCATTCCCACGACAGCGCAATATCTGCATCGTGGGAATGCTCAATGAATTCGACCCGGAGCGGATAGAATTTCCCTTCCTCAAGCGGTATGATTCCGTTTACATCCGAACCGGCTCTGCTGCGCATGGCTTCCGAATCGGTACCTTCTGTTACCGACTCCCATTGGTCGAGAACGGGTTTGCCGCCGATGAACAGACGCATACCGTCGTTGGCCGTTGCCGAAAAGATATACCTTGCCGTCTGTCCGGGTTTGATCCAGCCGGTCCATTCGGCCGTGAAATTGTCTTCCACCATCGGGTATCCGGGGGAGTTGCGTACCCAGTTAAAATTGACCTGCGGGTCGGTGCGTGTGAGTTCAACGGGCTTTTCTTCCCCGCTGCGGATCCAGCGTTCGCTTCCGTAGATGGCTTCTCCGTTGATTTCAAGCCATTCTCCCAGCGCTTCGATGCGCTCCTGCTGTAGCAAGGGAATCTTGCCGTCGGCAGCCGGTCCCACGTTGATGATCAGACCTCCGCCGTATGCAACGGTGCGGACAAAAAGATGGATGAGATCGCGTGATGACATATATGCCTGAAGTTTCTCGTTACGGTTAAGTCCGAACGAGCGGCCAAGTCCCCTCACCTCGGCCCAGGGACGGTCGGCATCCAGTCCGCCCGAGCTGTATTCGGGTGTGCGAAATCCGATGTCGGCTCCGCTGCCCCAGCGGTCGTTTACAATTGCATCGGGTCCCACAAGGTTGTAATACCAGGAGATCAGCTCGCGGGCATGCCATTGTTCCGCCGTATTATACCACTCCCCGTCAGTAAAAATAAGGTCGGGACGATAGGCTGAAACCAGCTCTTTAAACTGCGGGATCATATGCTGACCCACATAGTCGGCGATGGAGTCGTTCGGATCTTCATACCAGCGGTGAAGGGGATGATCCCATTCCGGAAGGGAATAGTACAAGCCAAAACGAATTCCCCGCTTCCGCACGGCTTTCGCCACCTCTCCCACAATATCGCGGCCGGGACCTACATCAACGCTGTTCCAGCCCGGAGCATAAGCACTGGGCCACAGGCAATAACCATCGTGGTGCTTGGTTACCAAAACAATGTAGCCGGCTCCCGATTTTTTGAAAATGTCAGCCCATTCATCGGGATCAAACAACTCGGCTTTGAACAGTGGCGCAAAATCCCTGTACGTGAAATCCTCCCCGTAGTTCTTCTTCATAAAATCAACACGGTTGTGCGTTCCGTTCTTCAGCCCCAGCAAATACCACTCGGCATACGATTCGGCTCCGCCATAGGAAGGTACCGAATAAACGCCCCAGTGAATGAAAATCCCCAGCTTATCGTGGCTGAACCATTCCGGGTATTCGCGGCTGCGCAACTGATCCCATGTGTGCAGCGTTTGACTGTCGTTCGTCTGCTGTGCATAAACAGGCATAATCCTCGAAAGAGCCAGAAAAAAAATAATCAGAAGTGACCGTGACACTATCCTCATCCTTGAAAACTTTAAGAAAAGTACAGACTTTCCTGCAAATGTACAAAAGGGAGAATGCAAATGCATCGCTTTTTAATTTTTTTTCAGAAGTTGAACATTTTTTTTATCTATAGAGTATCTTTGCAATGGAAATGACAGGGATTAAAGCGGCAACGACCTGCGGCCGGAGGTCTAAAATGCAGCAATGATGCAAATTGACTTCCGTAAAGATACATTTTCCGGTCCGGCAACTGCCCGTTTATCCTGCACAGTCCGGGGGAAAAATCAGGCAGGCAGCCGGAGGTTTTTTGTCCATAACCGGAGTTAATTGTCAGAACCGTTTAAAATGCGGGAAATATGACTCACAAAAAAAAATCTTCCGTCGAAATGGCATTTTCAGCCATATCAGGCGTTGAAAAAATCACGACCCGGATACCTTACATCCTTACGGCGGACTTTCCGAAACTGGGTCTGCTCACCTCCCTCCGGTTTCTTGAATGGGTGACGGATCATCCGGAAGGAGTGATAAGTCTGCCTACCGGCAAAACTCCCGAGTACTTTATAAAGTATACCCATTATCTCCTGAGCCACTGGGAGCAGAGCGATACGCAGGCTCTTCTTTCGCAGTATGGCCTTGGCGGGATAAAAAAACCGGATCTGCGCGGATTGCAGTTTGTTCAGATCGATGAGTTCTACCCCATCTCACCGGCTCAGCACAATTCTTTTCACAACTATGTAACGGAATATTATATCCACGGCTTCGGACTGGATGCCAGCCGTGCATTGCTGATAAACTCAGAGGATATTCCTCTGCCCGAAGGAAGGAAATACAGCGACGTGTTCCCTGCCTCGGTCATCGATTTAAGTCTGCGTTACCGCGAAGCCCGCTCTGCCGAAGAAGAGATACGTAAAGCTTCCATTTTTGCCATTGATAACTGGTGTTCGGAATATGAAGCAAAAATCCGTGCAAAGGGTGGCATAGGATTCTTTCTGGGCGGCATAGGTCCCGACGGACACATTGCCTTCAACACCCGTGGTTCGGATTTGTATTCGACAACCCGTCTTACGCAAACCAATTTTGAAACCCAGGCTGTGGCGGCAGGCGACCTTGGCGGGATAGAGATTTCGCGCAACCGCCTGGTCATTACCATAGGTCTGGGAACCATAACCTTTAATCCGGATGCCGTTGCTATAATATTTGCTGCAGGTGAAGCCAAAGCTGAAATCGTAAAAGCCTCGCTCGAAAGCGAAATGAATACCATTTATCCGGCTACGGTGCTGCAGCGACTCCCCAACGCCCGTTTCTACCTGACCGAAGGAGCAGCATCCAGACTCAGTGATTCCGTTGAACGGTATTACAAAACCGGTGAGTGGACAAACCAGAAAACAGAGCGGGCAGTAATCGACCTGTGCCTGAGGCTCAACAAATACGGGCATCATCTTACCATGGAAGACCTCCGCAGCGACCCCTGGTGTTCGCTGATCCCCGGCCTGAACGGTGATACCGTTCCCCAGGTGGTCGGATCCATCAAAAATAAGCTTTACAAAGGCATGCAGCGCGATGAAAATCAGGTGATCTATCACACCGGGCCGCATCACGACGACATAATGCTGGGAATAATGCCCTACACGAACCGCCAGCTCCGTTCGGCATCCAACGATGTTCACTTTGCGGTAATGACTTCGGGATTTACTGCCGTTACCAACCACTTCCTTATTTCGGCTCTCGAAGACACCCTTGCCATGCTGGCGAACGGAGAGATACAGATGATCAGCTATCCGGATTTCTTCGAAAAGGGGTATGCCTTTAAATGGGATAAGGATGTGTATCATTTTCTCGATAACGTGGCACAGGGCAACGCATATGAAAAACGCCGCGGATTATGCCACCGGATTGTGCGCTCGTCGGTAGTAAACTGGAAAATCTCTGACCGCCAAGAACTTACGCATATCCTTCAAGGGGTTGTGCATACGCTTAAAGCGAGTTACGATGGCAGTAAAAATCCTCCCGACATACAGAGGCTCAAGGGCATGATCCGGGAATTTGAAGAGGAGCTGGTATGGGCTTATTACGGGGTGCCGGTGAAGAACGTACATCACCTCCGGCTTGGATTTTATACGGGCGATGTTTTTACGGAAAATCCCGAGAAGGACCGCGACATGCTTCCGGTGCTGGAACAGCTGAGAGCCATTCGTCCGACCATGATCAGTCTGGCTCTGGATCCCGAGGGCAGCGGTCCCGACACTCATTACAAAGTTCTTCAGGCCATCTCCGGGGCGGTGCAGGAGTGGAGTAAGGAAGCCGACCTCTCCAGACTCCGGATTCTTGGATACCGCAACGTATGGTACCGGTTTCATCCGGCCGATGCCGGCATGCTGGTTCCGGTATCGCTGAATTCGCTGGCCGTACTCGAAACCTCCTTTGCCGAAAGCTATCTGAGTCAGGTGAATGCTTCATTCCCGAGTTTCGAATACGACGGGCCATTCAGCGAGCTTACGCGAAAAACCTGGGTGCGGCAACTCAAACAGATTCAGTTGCTCCTCGGTAAGAATTTCTTTTACGAAAACGATAATGCTCTGATCAGGGCAACACACGGCTTACTGTATATCAAGGAGATGAATGTGGAGGAGTTTACCGAAACCGCACGTCAGCTGAAAACGATCTCGGAAGGTACCATGAAGCTGAAATTGTCAAACAGTTCCTCCATCCGGTAATTCGCAAAGCGGCATCAACGCTCCGTATACCAGACGCCCTCGGCGGTTTCGTGGCGGTTTACAGGAACGGGGCTCTCTTTTAAAAGAGTTTCATACCGCTGTGCCAGTCCCGATGCATAGTCTTCGCGTTCCAGCAGAAGCCGGGTCTGGCGGTCGTCTCCGGCCAGGTGGTGTACTGCCTTCCTGATTTTTTTCGCCGAAGCTTCAAAACGGTCACGGGTTAATTCATACAGCTGGTTTTCTATGTTTTCCTGGCCGTCCATCAACCGGTAACCCAGTTGTGTGTTATACTGTATTGCCCTGGCATTGCTTCGCAGAATCCGCGCAAACTGACGGTTCCAGTTCAGAAAGTAAAACGTGGTCTCTATCCCGGCAACGGAAACCAAAAAAGGCACAAAGGTGGAATAAAACTCCGTTCTGCCCAAAAACAAACCCGACTCGGAGGTACGGGCTTCCCAGTCTACATTTTTATCGTTCAGCAGTCCGATCTTCTCCCCTTTGTAATAAATCATCAGGTAATTATTCTCTAAATTATCGATCGACCGGTACCAGGCGAGCTGCTGTTCGGGGCTAATGATTTCGCGAAATTCCATGTTCAGCCGCACCGGGTCGGAATTGCGCCACCGGCGGACAAGCCCGGCATCCGTTTCCTTAAGCCGTTCCAGTATGATGCCGTATTTAAAGAGTTTCATTCCGTTATGCGTTGGTTTTTCCCTTACAGGGATGAATTCCGGTCAGGAAACCGAATGGTCTACTGACACTCAGTCCAGGGTTTCACTTACCGAATACGGTGGTTTACGGTTCTGAACCAGGTATATACGGCTCAGATACTCCCCAATTACTCCCAGCGACAGCAGAATGATGCTGGTCGAGAAGAGCACAGCCACAATCAGGGCGGTGAAACCCAGAGGAACATCCGACACAACTTTCCGGTAGATAAATACAACACCAACGATAAAACTGATTACCGAGGATAAAAGTCCGCCGTAAACCATAAGCTGCAGGGGCACACTGGTATAGTATATCAGAAGGTTCGTGAGCAGCGAAAGCAGCGACATCGGGGTGTAGGTAGACTTCTGATGCGGTCGTTTATGGTGCTCCACCATCACAAATGAAATATGGCTGGTATACCAGTTGAAAATTTCATCCAGAAAAACAAAATTCAGCTGATGATCGAGCAGCCGCTTTGCAAGATCCGACTTCATCAGGCGGAACGAAGATCCCTGGCCTTTGGTCTGAAAGAACTTTTTTGAGCCTCCCCGTATGATGGCACTGCCCATGTTGCGTGCAGCCGAATGCTGTTTGCGTGAGTAAATCCCATACACAAGGTCGGTTTTTTCTGCCTGCATGGTTTCAATCAGCCGTGGTATCTCTTCGGGCGGGTTTTGCAGATCGTCGTCGATGGTAATTACGAAATCGGAGTCGGAATGTGCCACCCCGCATAAGGTGGCATTGTGCTGTCCGAAATTCCTGGCCAGCCTCAGTGCAGTAATTTCATCGGGGTGGTCAGCCTTTAGCGAGGCGATCACTTCCCAGCTGCGGTCGGCACTACCGTCGTCAACAAAAATCACCCTGAACGATTTTTTCAGCGAATGCATGGTCTGGCTGACCCGCTGAAACAGCCCGGCCAGGGATTCGCTGCTGTTGTAAACCGGAACTATAATGGAATATTCGGGCATGGAATACTTTTTTTTGGAACTTTAAGCTCTCTGCAAAGATAGGGCAGAGGGCGCACAAATTGAAACAGCCCGGAAAAACATCCCGGAATCCGGATGAATTATCTCCTGTATTATGACTGTCAGGCAGCAGAATCTGCTACTTTTGCTTACCGCATACTAAGATTTCGCCGATGAAATACCTGTTATCTGCATGTCTCCTGGGACTCGCTTTACTCAGCGTCCGGGCTCAGGATGCAATTCCTTTCCGGGATGTAAGCCTGCCCGTTTCCGTCAGGGTTCACGATCTTATTTCGCGGATGACTCCGGAAGAAAAAACCGCTCAACTGATGTACGATGCACCGGCCATTCCCCGGCTCGGCATTCCGGCCTACAACTGGTGGAACGAGTGCCTTCACGGGGTTGCAAGGGCAGGGCATGCTACCGTATTTCCCCAGGCCATAACCCTGGCTTCCAGCTGGAATACCAGTCTCCTGTACGAGGTGGCAGATGCCATCTCCGATGAAGCCAGAGCCCGGTACCACGAATACCAGCGAAGAGGCGAACGGGGTATTTATCAGGGCTTGACTTTCTGGACTCCTAATATCAACATACTGAGAGATCCCCGCTGGGGGCGCGGACAGGAAACTTACGGCGAAGATCCGTTTCTGACCGGCGAAATGGGTAAAGCATTTGTACGCGGCATACAGGGAACGCATCCGGTATACCTGAAAGCGGTGGCTACAGCAAAACACTTCGCGGTACATTCTGGACCCGAGCACCTGAGGCATGCGTTTGATGCCGTTGTAAACAAGCGCGACCTGCACGAAACCTATCTCCCCGCATTCAGGGCACTGGTAACTGAAGCCGGGACAGCTTCCGTAATGTGTGCATACAACCGGTTTATGGGTGAACCTGCCTGCGCCAGCCCCTTGTTGTACGATATTCTGCGAAAGCAATGGAACTTCAGCGGTTATATGGTATCCGACTGCTGGGCCATTTCCGACTTCTGGCAGTTTCACCGCATCACGGACGATAATCTGAAGGCCGCTGCCATGGCACTGAGTGCAGGCTGCGATCTGGAATGCGGAACCTCTTACCGTGAACTGCCAAAAGCCCTGAGTCTGGGACTGGTTACTGAAGCAGAAGTTGATACGGCACTGTCACGCATCTTTTCAGCCAGGTTCAGATTAGGGATGTTCGACCCCGACTCCCTGGTCCCTTATGCCTCGATTCCATTCATTGTAAACAACCACCCGTCGCACGATCAGCTGGCCCGTGAAACAGCCCGCCAGGGGATAGTTCTGCTAAAAAATGAAGAAAAACTGCTGCCTTTAGACATATCTCCTAAAAAAATTGCCGTTATCGGCCCTGCCGCCAATGATATACAGCCCTTATGGGGAAATTACAACGGCATCCCGTCCGATCCGGTAACCATTCTTCAGGGAATCCGTAATAAAGCAGAACCCCTCTGTGAAATTACCTATGCCAGAGGATGCGACTATGCCCCCGGTTTCCCGGTATTTGAAATCCTGCCTTCTTCTTTTCTTTCAACTGCGGGCGGAATGCAGGGTTTGACAGCTTCTTATTATGCAAACGCGGACCTTTCGGGGGATCCGCTTTTCGTACAAACCGACGACCGTATCGCCTTCGACTGGGATATGGCCACTCCCGGTCCAGGGCTAAAGCCAGGTGCCTGGAGCATACGCTGGGAGGGATTTTTAGAAGTCCCGGAAAGCGGCATCCGTCAGTTTTCAGCTCATTATTCCCCCGTTTTTGTCTATTCCATCGAGGATCCCGAAAATCCGGGAATCATGCTTAAAAATCCTGCACAACTTTTTCTTGAAAAGGAAACAAAATACAGGATCAGCGCAGAATACCGGAACATTTACGGCAATGGTCATGTACAGCTGCTCTGTGCATACCACGATGCCGGTATGACCGGCAAAGCCTTAGAAATTGCTTCCCGGGCCGATGTCGTAATTCTGGTTATGGGACTCAGCGAGCGGCTTGAGGGTGAAGCCATGAGCATCGCCATTGAGGGCTATGACGGCGGTGAACGCAGCAGCCTGGACCTGCCCCGCCCCCAGCGCGAACTCATGGAGGCCGTTGCCGGCATCGGCAAACCCGTGATTCTGGTTCTGCTTAACGGCGGAGCCGTTGTTCCTGGAGAGGCGGCCTCGTCCGTACAGGCAATACTTACAGCAGGATATCCCGGTCAGCAGGGGGGAAATGCCGTTGCCGACGTACTTTTCGGCGATTACAATCCAGCAGGCCGGCTTCCGGCAACCTGGTATCGTTCTGTCAGTCAGCTTCCCGAATACACCGATTACGACATGGAAGGACGTACCTACAGGTATTTCAGGGGAGATCCCTTATATCCGTTCGGCTACGGCCTGAGTTATACCACCTTCGAATACCATAACCTGCAGTACCCGGAAAAAATAAATGCCGGCGAAGATTTGGTTGTTACAGTAGAAGTCGCCAATACCGGTGAGCTCGACGGCGACGAGGTGGTACAGCTTTACCTTACCGATGAAAAGGCCAGTACTCCCAGACCGCTGCGTTCGCTTTGCGGATTCGAACGCGTACACCTGAAGCGGGGGGAACGAAAACAAATAGCCTTTAACATAAATGCGCGGCAGTTGTCGATGATCAACGACAAAGACCTCAGGGTGATTGAACCTGGGTGGTTTACACTAAGCGCGGGAGGCGGTCAGCCGGCAGAAATTAATTGGAAAGCGGGTGATAGTCCGAAAGTTCTCACCGGACGATTCAGAGTCAGGGGCAGCCTGTTGCTGGACGATTGACGCAAATAACAGCAGCGAAGCTTTTTATCCGCCTCCAAGTATCAGGCTGGTAGCACTTACCCATTTCGAAGCAGGCGAAAGGTAATAGACGATTGTGTTTGCGACATCTTCCGGATCGCCAAGGCCCAGTATCTGACGGGCTTCAATCATATTAACCGCTTCCTGAGAATAATTGGCCGCGGTGTCGTCGAGCATTGGCGTACGTACGAACGCCGGAGCCACGCAGTTGACCCGTATTCCCTTCGGAGCCAGTTCGAGGGCAAGCACGCGCGCATAAGCCTCAAGCGCTGCTTTGGCGCTGATGTACATCGCCCCCCCGACAAAAGGATAACGCGTACTGATGGACGAGATAAATACTATGCTGCAATCGCCCTTCGCCGGCTTTTTCTTTGCGAGCAATCCGGCAGTCAGCAAAACCGAAGCGTTGAAACTGATGCTGAACGTCTTTTCAATTGTTTCAGCCGTAATAAACCGTGCCGGGGAAAGATCGGAAATCCCTGTACTGTGAACGATGCCGTTGAGCACCGGAACGGAATCAGCCAGCATGTCAATATCGGACTGAACGGTCAGATCGGCAGTAATCATCCGGTGTCCTTCGCCTTTAAGCCGGGCTAACGTCTCCTCAAGCTTTTCATTGTTCCTTCCGGTGATTACAAGCCTTGCGCCGAAAGTGCTTGCTGTTATTGCCGTTTGCCTGCCCAGGCCGGAGGAAGCTCCGGTTACCAGAATAGTTTTTCCGCTAAGATCGAATGCATTCATAGTATAAATATTTTGTGCCGTACTTATTCCGGCAGCAGATCCGTTTGTTCCGGCTTTAGTTCGCTTACCGGTATTACCACGATCCCGTCGGTGTTCAGCAGTACGCTTCCCCACGACAGTCCGATCCCGAAAGCGGACAGCAGCAGCTTCTGAGGTCTGCTCTTAAGATCTTCCCCGATTTGCGTTACCATGGTAAGCGGGATGGAGGCGCAGCTGGTATTTCCATATTCACGCAGGGAGTACGGAACCTTTGCGGGATCTGCTTTCAGCATTTTCCGTATGGTTTCATTAATAAGCCGGTTGGCCTGATGAAACAGCAGGTAATCGAATTCGGCAAGCTCCCTTCCGAAATGTTTCAGGGTGGTTTTGATGTTGGGGACCACCTCACGGAGAGAGAAGTTAAAGACCTCAATGCCGTTGAGCGCAATCTGCAGCCGGTTGCGGTAGATGCCGTCGCCGTATTTTTTAGTTGAAAACGACTTTTTACTGGCCAGATTCCTGACGCCTCCGTCGTATATGATGATTGCTTCGTATCCGCTTCCATCCGACTGCAGGTTAAACTGCATGGGTTCATAACCATCTTTCAGCTCCAGGGCAGTTGCGGTTCCTGCATCCCCGAAAAGGGGATAGGTACTTTTATCGCGATAGGAAGAGGTTACATTTGAAAGATCGCCTACAAGCAGGAGACCGCGTTTCAGGCCCGAGGCTTTCATCATAGCGCTTATTGCGGATAGCCCGTAAACGTAACCCGAGCATCCAAGGTTTATATCCAGCGCCATGCAGGTTTTCGGTAATTTCAGGCGATCCTGAAGAATAGTGGAGGTAGATGGGATGATGTAATCGCGGCTTTGAGAAATAAAATAAAGAACTTCGACGCTGCTTCTTTCCCATCCGAGTCCTTCGAGAAGGTCTTCGGCAGCTTTATAACAGAGATCAGATGTGGTTTGACCTGCTTCCGCTACATGCCGGGTTTCCACGCCTATGGTTTTTATTACCTGATCGCGTTCTTTACGGGTGATCCAGTTGTAATCGTGATTCGACAAGGTTTTCGCCGGCACACAGGCTGACAGGCCTGCTATGCGCACACCGGAAATGCTGAATAGCGCCATAGATATTTATTTACTGATTACCAGATAGCTGCAGGTCTGGCATGAAAAACCTGTCCAATTACAAAAATACTTTAATTTTAACAAACAGCCCTATTTTTCTACTTTTGCAGGGTATCTGCAGAACGTTTTCACGTATTCCGTACAACAACAGATGATGGATTTGACAACCAATTTCCCTGTTCCGGGCGATCTTACCCTTAAAGCAGGTGATGCGAGCATCGTAACGGTTCTTCGCGAACGGGCACGCCTGCATCCGCACAAAAGGGTATTTACGTTTCTGGGCGACGGGGAAACGGAAACGGAGACAGCAACCTTTGCCGAGCTCGATTCGGAAGCCCTGCGTATTGCTTCCCTTCTTTCGGAAGCCGGAATGAAAGGGAAAAACCTGCTTTTGTTTTACCCTCCCGGGATTGCGTTTATCTCCGCTTTCTTCGGATGTCTCTATTCGGGCACAGTACCGGTACCGGCCTATCCGCCCAGAAAGAACCGCTCGCTTGACCGCATACGCCTGATGGCTTCCGATTGCGATGCTGCCGCCATTCTTGCCACGGATGAAATTACCAGATCACTCGAACGTAATTTCTCCGGCGAGCCCGGACTCGCATCCCTTCCATGGATAAGCAGCGACAATAAAAAACTCCCGTCCGCCGGTTTTCAGGTTCAGGAACCGGACACCGCACGGCTGGCCTTTCTGCAATACACTTCAGGATCTACCGGAAATCCGAAAGGCGTCATGGTGAGTCACCGCAACATAATGGCAAACCTGAGGTCGCTGCAGCTGCATATGCAGATAAGACCCGAAGACAACAACGTACACTGGGTACCTCAATTTCATGATCTGGGACTGATCCTTGGAATTCTTGAAGCAATATTTTCGGGATCGCACAGTATAATCATACCCCCGGTTGTTTTCATATCAAATCCGCTGACGCTGCTCAAAGCTATTAGCCGCTACAGTGCCAGGCTCAGCGGAGGTCCCGACTTCTCGTTTAACCACTGCGCAGATAAAATTCATCCGGAGCAACTCAGCGGCATCGACCTGTCAAGCCTAAGGGTACTATTCAGCGGAGCTGAACCCGTACGCATGGAAACCATCGAAAAGTTCGCCACAGCTTTTGAATCCTGCGGTTTTAGAAGGCAGATGTTTTTCCCGGCTTACGGTATGGCAGAAACAACTCTTATTCAAACCGGCGTACCCCTGGGTGAAGAACCTGTTTTTGAAGCCGTTTCAGCTGCCGGCCTTCTGAAAAACCGCATCGAACGACCGGCAGGCAGCAACGACATCCGGTATATTGCCTGCAACGGAAAACCGAATACCGACACACGTCTTCTTATTGTAAATCCCGATACGCTCGAGGTTTGCAACGAAAGTGAAGCAGGGGAAATTTGGGTTACGGGAAGTACCGTAACCATGGGCTACTGGGGAAAACAGGAACTTACAGCCGGAACCTACGGTGTTTCTCCTGCCGGAAAAAACGATCCCATATGGATGCGAACCGGAGATATGGGATTTATCAATGATAAAGGTTTGTTTATCACCGGAAGGATTAAAAACCTGATCATTATAAACGGCAAAAACTACTACCCCCAGGATATAGAGCTGTCGGCCGAAATGAGTCATCCTTCCATCCGTAAAACATTCGTTGCCGCCATACCCGTCGAAGACAACAACAGGGAAAGACTTGCCGTTGTTGCCGAACTGGGAAGAACAGCCTTACGGGACAAAACACATGAAGCAGTAATCGACGCCATGGCTGCTGCCATATCTTCCGATCATGAACTTAAGGCTGCCAGAATCGTACTGGTGAAAACCAACAGCATTCCGAAAACTTCCAGCGGAAAGATGATGCACCGTGAAGTACGTTCACTCCTGTTATCGGGTAAACTCGACATCCTTGCAGAACGGTATTTTCCGGACGAAGAAACGGAAACCGTTTTGTTAGAAGAGTCAGGTGGCCTTCCCGAATTCATAACCGGATGGATATCGGCAAAACTCAACAGAGGCTTGCCGGTGGATACCGGACTGAGCCCGGGAGTTTACGGACTCGACTCACTCCGGGCAACAGAGCTTTCGGATGAACTAAAAAAGAAATACGGAATTGAATTTCCGGCCTACCGGATGTTTGAGGATCTGACAATAAAGCAGCTGATAGACGAAGCAGAAAAACTGCCCGGAAGAGCCTGATGATAAAAACATCGGGGAACCAAAAATAAATGCAGATCAGAATAAAAATCCGGAAGTAACGACAACCCGACCGGAAAATAACGTACCCGTAAGATGAAAACCCGGGAAACAGACCGTTTGATATGCCGGATCAGGCAACCCTTGCCTCTATTATCGCAAAAAGATCTGCCACCGTTTTCGAACCGGCAATATCCTCGGCGTTTATGGCAACGTCGTATTCCGTTTTAACCATAGCTATAAGGATAAGGGCATTAATGGAGTTCCATTCGAAAACCTCCCTGAATGCACTTTCCGGTTTCAATGTCCCGGGCGTAAGGTCATCAAACTCCTCTTCGATCCGGGTAATAAAGTCTTCAATCTTCATAATTATGCGAAATTAGGCGGCAAAGGTAAGAAGAATCAATTTGAAATTACGATGTTTTTTAAAACACTGCTAATTAGTACATAGCAAATCTTCAGGACAATTTTAGCTTACTATTTTTACGCAAAACGCATTTGTTTTCAGTATTACCGTTCTGCCGGAAAATCCTCTAATTTCAGAAAAACAAAAAAAACTCCCATTACGAAAGATATGCTTAATATTGCATACTACTATAACGACTACGATTAAAAAACGATGAACACGCGTAAAAAACTTCTGCTTGTCAATCCGGTCAACAGGCAGTTTCTGGGTTTTGTTGGAGATCCCAGCACCAGCTACATGCCTCCCGGACTTGGTATTATTGCTGCTTTAACTCCCGATCACTGGGATATTGAACTGCTTGATGAGAGCTTCGAGGAGTTCAGCATGCGTGATGCCGACCTGGTCGGCCTCACCGCCTTCACTGCCAACGCGCCCCGGGCCTATGAGATCGCAGCCATGTGCCGCGAAAAAGGCGTATACACCGTAATGGGAGGCATACATGCAAGTATGATTACAGAGGAGGTGGTAAACTACGTGGATACCGTGATTGCAGGAGAAGCCGAAACAGCATGGCCTGTATTTCTCAGCGATTTTGAGGCTGGAAGGCCAAAGCCGCTCTATCAGGGAGGAATAACCCCGGTCGAAAAAATCCCGCACGTCCGACGCGATATTTACAAGTATCCGTATGTTTACGATCTCATCCAAACTGCGCGCGGGTGTCCTATGGGATGTGATTTTTGCTCGGTAACACAGCTTTGCGGCAAACAATACCGTGAACGCGATGTGGAAGACGTGCTGGATGAAATGGAAAAAACCACCCGTCCGCTGCTGTTTATCGTCGACGACCATCTGGTAAACAACAACAAAAACGGACGCGAACGGGCTATCCGCCTCTTTAAGGGTATGGTGGAACGAGGAATTAAAAAACTTTGGTTCGGACAGGCTTCCATCAACTTCGCCGACGACGAGGAGGTGCTCTACTGGGCCGCAAAAAGCGGATGTACGCTGATTCTTCTGGGCATTGAAGCAGAATCTCCGGAAGCTCTCGCCGATGCGAAAAAACGCCTGAATCTTAAACGCGGTGTCGATTCCTATCGGGAAGCATTCCGAAGGATTCACAAATACGGCATTGCCATTCTGGGTGCCATGATTTTCGGAATGGAAAGCGACGGGAGGAAAGAACTGATTGCCCGGCGCGACTATATTCTCCGAAGCGGCATGGATGCCGTTCAGTCGAGCATCATGACCCCGCTTCCGGGAACCGGATTGTTTTATCGTATGCAGGCTGAGAATAAGATTGTACTCAACAACTTCCCCGAAGACTGGAAATACTATCACTTTATGTATGCCACCACGGGTACATCCAGACTGACACGGGAGGAACTGCATGCAAGCATGAAGGAATTATGGCTGAGTATGTACAACAAAACGAACATCCGTAAAATGATGTTCAAAACCATCTGGCGCACCCGCAATCTGAAGGCCGCTTACTGGGTATACGGAACCAACCACAACTACGGGCGTATCGTGCTGGTGGATATGATTCACGACGGGCCCGGCGGACTCACGCGAAATATGGAATGGAACAGCGGTAAACGCTCCTTCTACCTGAGGTTTACCGATCAGGTGCTCCGGATTCTCTACCTTATCTCATGGAACGGCATGGTTAAGCGTTTCCGGGGCCGGATTACGCTGAACTGACAACGAGCCGGAAATCGATGCAACACCTTCCGGGAAAGGATAAACTTCAGAAATAGACCAGAGGATACCTCATCCGTTGCCCGAATACCTGGGCAGCGTAAAGGTAAACCGGCTTCCTTTTCCACGCTCACTGTCGACGGATATGGTTCCGCCGTTGCGTTCAACAAACTCCTTCACCAGGATAAGTCCTAGCCCCGAACCTTTCTCATTGGCCGTTCCTTTCATAGATACCACCTTTTCGTCGAGCCGGAAGAGTTTCGACAGGGTATCGGGATCGATGCCTGTGCCCGTATCCACAACCGAGATATTGGCAAATCCGTCGGAAACAGCAGTTTCAATTGTTACCGTCCCCCCGTCAAAGGAGTATTTGACGGCATTCGACAGAAGGTTTCGCAATACGGTTTTTGTCATATTCAGATCTGCTTTCACCTTACATCCCTCATCCCTGTCGTCGACAAAAATATGGATGTCTTTGCCTGCGGCCTGTGAAAAGGCAACGGAAACGCTTTCGCGGATGAGCGTATCGAGTACAAACACTTCCGGACTGGGTTTGGTGTGACCCAGCTGTGTTTTTGCCCATGCAAGAAGATTATCAAGAAGCTGAAATGTAGTTTCGGTCGAAATCAGAATCTGCTGGATCATCGACTTGCGTTCCTCATCCCCGAAATCGTCGTACTCATCGTTGAGGAGCCTTGAAAAGCCCAGAATGGATGTAAACGGACTTCTGAGGTCGTGTGCGATAATAGAGAAGAACTTATCCTTGGTAAGATTTGCATCCATAAGTTGCCGCTCTATCTCAAGCTGCTGCTCTTCAGCCTGTTTCCTGCTGCTTACATCCCGAGTAACGGATATTACCCTTCCTGTCGGGATTCCATCCTGATTAAACTGGGGTTGAATCATACTTTCAAACCAGATCAGCTTTCCTCTGCTGTCGCGAACCCTGAAGGTTGCCAGCTGAGGGGAAGGATTTTCAGTCAGCAACTGCGCCAGATTATCAATTGCAGGAATATCTTCCTCGCACAGCAATTCACGGGGTTGAGCCGAAAGTATGGTTTCCGCATCATATCCCAGAATTTTGGAGACGGAGGGCGATACGTATTCGATGTTTTCAAACGGAGTATGGATGGTAATGATGTCGTTCGAATTCTCGGCAATAATCCTGAACTTCTCTTCACTTTTTTGCTGTGCTTCGCGCGACAGTTCAACTTCTGTAACGTCGCGGCCAACAAACTGATACTCCGAAAGCTGTTCATCCTGCCCGAAGATGGCACGTATCGTCCACTGCAGCATCGCAGACTCCCTCCCCGGCTGGTCGATACGATGGTCGAAGCTGAGCACGGAAGTGGCAGGCTTAACCATGGAAAGCAGTCGCTTTATTTTAGTATAATCCTTCTGGCTGATCAGCTCTTTCATGGTAAGGTTAAGCAGCACATGAGCGGGAATCTGAAAAAAACGGGAGAACGCCTGGTTAACAAAAGTAAACTTACCATCGGGTCGTATCCTGCATATTAGTTCGGTCTGATCTTCTATAATAGCTTTGAAGAAACGCTGGCTTTCGAGCAGGCGATCGTTAAAAAGCTTTTCATCGGTTACATCAACCATTACACCACTCACCCGTTCGGGTTTCCCGGCGCTGCTTTTAAGGTAGTACCCCGATTTACGTATCCATCGCACAGAATTACCGGTGATGATCCGAAATTCAAGTTCAAACCACCCAATATGAGCTGTAAGCCGCGCCCACATTGTTTCTACCCTCTGCCGGTCGTCGGGATGTACCTTGGCCATCCATTGCTCCGGAGTAACCGGTCCCGGCTGAAATTCAAATATATCGTAACACTTATCGCTCCATTCCAGTCTGCCTGTCTGTGGCTCCAGTTCCCAGGCACCGGCTCTCAGCGCTTTAAGGGCGATCTCAAGGCGACTTTCAAACTGAAGCATTTCCTGCTCAACCTTAATCCTCTCCGCTATCTCGCTTACAAGACGGGCATTCTTCTGCTCCAGCTCAGCCGTACGCAGCTCTACGGTTTCTTCGAGCTGCCTGCCATGCAGTTCCTGTTGCAACTGCAATGCTTTCAGACTACTAACATCGTTTATTACGCCAATAATCCCGTTAATATTTCCATTGGTATCGTAAAGAGGCGCTTTGGTAATAATTGCGATACGCATTCCCGTTTCATCGTTTGGAATCGTGGATTCATAACTGTACTTTTTCCCTTCCCGGATAACGGCATCGTCGGATTTTATATGACACTCATCGTAATTATCGCCTAACATCTCCATTGAATTCCTGCCGATAACCTTCGACTCATCATTATAATTGAAGATGGAAAGGAACAATTTATTACAGGCAGTAAAGCGATAATGAACATCTTTAAAAAAAACAGGAACCGGAATTGAGTCCATAAAACCGGCAACAGATTCAACTCCGGGGATACCCGGGATAAAAGGGGCAGAATCCTTATTCAGGGATTCGGATTTTGAAACGGGGCGGGAATCATTTTTAGCTGACCGTTTTGAGTTTCTTTCCGGAGTTTCAGGCATTGGCATAAAATGGAGTTCGTGTTAAGAAAAAAGAACATCCGAAAACGACCGGAAAAACACCGGACGTAACATACCGGCGGACGCAGGAATGAAACGCCATGCTCACCCCTGCCAATCACTAACCGGTGACTGCCGGAACGCAGACTTACAAAAATACACAAATAAAACTTTTCATTCAGATTCAAATAATTTGTTAATGAACAAATTCATCACAAAAGAGGATAACTCCTTAACTATTACCTGAATTAAAAATCATTTCACGCACAAAAATGCAGCCTTCCGTTGCACACTGAGGGTTTAAAAACCGTACCCTACACTTAATTATACCTGATTGATTTTGAGAAATTTTCAAAATTCCTATTCATATACTACTGATTATCTATAATTTAACATTTTTTGGATGATCTTTTTAAATTTACCGTTTAAAAATATTGAAAATCGGGAAACCATGCATAAATTAGCAAGAGTCACTCTTTGGGGGCGATTCAGAGTTTATTAATATTTAATGTATTAATATTATAAGTATATGAAAATTCTCCAAAACTCCAAAATGTCGTATCTGCTTGCCGGAGCGCTATTAGCAGCGATTCTGGCAGCAGCAACCATAGCATGGGTAATCAGGGAAAAGCAGAAGAAAGAGATTGAGGCGGCATTGCTGATACTCAGGGACAGTCGTCAGCCGGTAAACCAGGTTGAAAACACGCTTGAGGCCTTATTTTTGGCAGAAAATGAGTTTAAGGAATATACTCTGAGTTATGAGCAGGAGCATTTTATCAACTACCGCCAGCAACTTGAGCGTTTGGTGAATCACATCGACACGCTTCAAACAATGATGCGGCCTTTCGGATCCCCGGAAACAGAAAGCGATGCGCAAGAGATTATCACCGAACGTGAGCGGGAGGCAGGAGCATACATACGTCTGAAAAGACTCACCGATTCCATTATGTTAATAGCAGTTTCAATGGATTCTATACCGGTCAGCGATTTTCACAGCGACATTTCCCTGCGAAAGTTTAAACCCGGTGAGGGAGAATTAAACATCGACACCCTGGCCTTTAGTCAAACCAAAGGATACAAAACCAAGGGACTGCTCGGCAAGATAAAGACATTTCTCGTAGGGGAAGAAATAGAGGAAACGACGGAAGGCACTGTGGTTGTTAAACAGGGAGAGGCAGAAAACGAAGAGGAGGAGGAAGACGCATTTTCGCTGAATCGGTTTGCTGATGAGGTAATCACCCGTACCGATTCATACTATCAAACGCAGTTAAAAAAACAGCTTAAGCACCGCAACGAGCTCAGGCAGAGTGAACTTCGGCTGATAAGGCTGAACAATGCCCTGATGTCGGAGATCCGTGGCATTCTCTTCACCATGAAATCATCTGCCATGAGCGATGAAAACAGTTTTATAAGTCAATCCACGTCCAATATTACGCGTTCAGCAGGCATACTTTACAATTCGCTGCTTGCTGCTGTAATTACCGCTCTTTTTCTGGCCCTTGCCACGGCGTGGATGCTGCGTAAAAACAACAGATATCAGATCCGGCTGCTGGAGTCGGGGCAAAAAGCCCTGGCTGATGCGGAAGAAAAACGGCGCTTCCTTACATATATGAGTCATGAGTTCCGGACTCCCCTTTCATCCGTCATAGGTTTTGCCGAACAACTCGAGAAATCGAAGCCCAATGCAGAACAACGCGAATACCTCGACGGCATCCTTTCCTCTTCCGAAATTCTCCTGACTACCGTTAACGACATTCTCGACCTCTCCAAACTGGATGCAGGCAAAATGACGTTCCTGCACAATCCCTTCCGTCCTTCTGAAACCCTCAGGCAGGCTGTTAAATCCTTCGATTCCATGATACGCGATAAAAAGCTGAAGATCACGGTTAAGTCCCCCGATCCCTCGCTGGTTGTAGTAGGCGATGAAGTCAGACTTCGGCAGGTAATAAACAATCTTGTAAGCAATGCCGTAAAATATACCCTCAAAGGCTCTATCAGCATTGAATCGCGGGTTGCACAGTCCAACGGCACTACCAGCCTTACCATCCGTGTTGAAGATTCCGGAATGGGCATTGCTGCAGGTCAGATCGACAAGATATTTGACGAATACACCCGCGTGTATACCGACAACACCACCCGCTGGATAATTGGCACCGGCCTTGGACTTCCGGTAACCAAAAAACTTATTGAAGAAATGGGTGGCACCATTGAGGTGCAGAGCAAACCCGGCAAAGGATCCGTTTTTACATTTACCATCCCTTACGAAACCGGAACCCTGGAAATGCTGCCCCTGGCCGGTGCAGAAACTGCCATACTTCCTGAAGTCCCCGATGCACGTATCCTTATCGCCGACGACAATTACTTCAATGTTCAGCTTCTTAAGAGCATCTTCCGCCGGACCGGAGCCCGTATTGAGGCGGCTGACAATGGGGAGGACGCATTGAAAAAAGCGCTTTCAGGAGATTTCGACCTGTTAATCAGCGATATGTTTATGCCCAGGATCGACGGGCTGGAACTTACCCGCCGTATTCGCGGCCAGGCCGATGATAAAATCAGCCGTTTGCCGGTTATCATGATCACAGGAAACGTTTCTCAGGAAGCTTCTGCCAAAATGAAGGAAGCCGGAGTCAGTGACTTCCTTTTTAAACCATTTCAGCAAAAGGACCTTATTGAAATGGCCGGTAAATATCTGACCAGGACCAGTTAAGCCGGGTGACCGGATTCTTTAAGGCTTTTCAAGGGCACTAAGTACCGATTGACGGTACGAAATTCCTATCGGCAGGCGTTCGTTTCCTAATACTACCGAATTGTTGGAGAACGCCTTGACGTAACTCCGGTTGACAATATACGATTTGTGAATTCGTAAAAACAACTGTACCGGAAGCTGATCCAGCAGCTGATGCGTGGTAGTGGTAGCCAGTATCATCCGGTCTTCCATAAAAACCTTTACGTAATTGCCGTAGCTCTGCAGATAAAGGATATCTTTTGTTTCCACAACTTCTGTACTGCCACCCAGATTGAGTTCCACCGTACCGAAAACCCCCGGTTCTCCGGGTTTGTGAAAGACTTCATGCAATCTGGCCCTGTCCCGGGCACGGTTTACAGCCCTGTCGAAATGTTGTCGTGTAACCGGCTTCACCAGATAATCCACAACATTGTATTCAAAACTGTCGGCAGCATACGCAGCATATGCCGTGGTAAAGATTACCATTGGCTGAAATTCAAGGGCATCCAGCATCTCCATCCCGCTTAAACCCGGGAGGTTGATATCCAAAAACAAAAGGTCTATTTGCTGCGCTTTTAATATACCTATTGCCTCCTCCGCATCAAAGGCACATGCAGCCAGCTCAAGCCCTTTGGATTCACTTATATAGCTTGTAAGGACCCATTGAGCCGGTTGCTCATCATCCACCACAAGACAAACCAGTTTCTCGTCGCCGTTTCCCATAAATATCAGGTATTGTTAGTATTCCTGTACAATTGAATCAGTAAATTTACCTCCGCTTCATTACCGGATTTCTTCGTTTTAAGTATATACCTTCCGGGAAACAGCAGATTCAGCCGTTTTTTTACGGCTTCTATATCCAGGCCTTTGATCCTTTGATTTGCCGGACTTTCAGGAAGGGAGTGGCGAATATCCAGCCTTATTGTGCCGGGCTCTGAAATCAGTTTAATTTGTATTTCCGATTTCCCGTTTAGTGCCAGACTTTTTTTGAGAGAATATTCCACCAACGGATGAAGCAGCAGCGGAGGAATCTGAACCAAACGGTCCGGCGTGATTGCTTCAAACCGTATCTCGCAGCGTCCGCCCAAACGGAGTTTTTCAATATCCAGATAGTTGCTTATGTACGATTCCTCCTCTTCCAGTGTAACGGTATCACGACCTGAAATGCCAACCTGGTAACGCAACAACTCGGAAAGTTTGTAGGTATACTCCAGGGCCATCTCCTTGTCTACCACTATGGTTGCGGCAATGTTGTTGAGGCTGTTGAAAAGAAAATGCGGATTCAGCTGGGTTTTTACGAATTCAAGCTCCATCTCTTTAAGACTCAGCTTGTTTTCCAGGTCAACCAGACTGCTTCCTTTTTGTCGGCAAATACGTTCAAAAAAGTAATCACCCGAAAATACCGTCAGAGCCAGTACCAGGTTAATCCATTTAACACTCCATGCATAGGCTGAACCCATAAATACGGTGCTCAGACGGAGCGTTAACAACCAGGCCGTGAGAAGGAAAAATACCGTAAGTACCCAAACCGCCCATCTTTTCAGTTTCCCGTACTCATACCGCAGAATTAATATTCTCGAGAACCAGGAGAAGATCAGAAGTATAATCATCCATAACGGAATTATGTATACTCCTGCTTCCGGCATGAACTGCCTTACCCATAAAACCATCAGGATTGTCAGTATGACAATATAGGCCGGGAAATAGAACGTGTCCGGAAAAAATTTTTTCACACGAAGAATCTGTTGCAGGGGCTAAGTTAGTCAATTTCTCCCTGAACATTACCTCATGCAAAACAAGATGTGATAAAATGTATACGTCATTTGCACCGGACACTGCTCCGTATTATCTCATCTCCTTCAAAACATCACAAACCGATGAAATTTTTACAAGACTACAATGATCTCCATTTTTTATGCGCTGGTCTCCGGTTAATAATTCGCGGGGTCCCGTACCTGAAATCCGGCCGAAAAAGCCCGCAGTAGTTTTTACTTTCCCGCTTTAAGCGGACAGCATTAATTTTTAGTATTGAAAATTTTTTAAAAAGCACTGGCAATTGCCGAAACTTAAGTATCTTGCCACATAATAAAAAGCTCAGCCGATGAAACACTTTTTCCTGATTACAGTACTTGCAATTAGCCTGTTATCGTGCAATGGTCCAGGCGGAGGAAAGCACCTTATCATGGATAAATCATACAGGGAAGCGGTACATGCCCAATTCCTCAACCGCCGTGAGCTGGCTTCGGGCAGAGATTCTGTTCTTTTTTCCGTATTTAATCACGAACTCACCACTGCCGAACGCGAAGGCCTCGAATTTCTGTATGCCTACATGCCCCTGAGCGATCTGGCAATGAACGACGGCCACTACTACCTTCGTCAGGTACAAACAGCGCTGGAGGCCAGAGAGCATTTCTCCTGGGGAAATACGATACCTGAAGACATTTTTCTTCATTTTGTTCTTCCATACAGGGTCAACAACGAATACACCGACACGGCACGCCAGGTGTTTTACAAAGAACTTAAAGAGCGCCTTGGCGGGATGGATATGACCACAGCAGCGCTGGAAGTAAATCACTGGTGCCACGAAAAAGTAATTTACAAATCGACCGATGAGCGGACTTCAGGGCCGCTCACGACCGTAAGAACGGCTTTCGGGCGTTGCGGGGAAGAATCAACCTTTACCGTTTCGGCCATGCGGGTAGCCGGTATCCCGGCCAGGCAGGTTTACACCCCGCGATGGGCACACACCGACGACAACCACGCCTGGGTTGAGGTATGGATCGACGGAAAATGGCACTTCCTTGGTGCATGCGAACCCGAACCCGCCCTGGATATGGCATGGTTTGCCGAACCCGTGAAACGGGCCATGATGACCCACACCTTCGTTTTTGGAAAATACAACGGTAGCGAAGAGGTTACCCGGGCTACCGATTTCTATGCACGCCTGAACCTGCTCACAAACTATACCAAAACACGGCCCCTGACCGTCACTGTTGTAAACGAAGAAGGCAAACCCCTTGAAAATGCATCCGTGGAATTTGGATTATACAATTATGCAGAGTTCTATCCTGTCTCAACACTTCTGACGGGAAGCGACGGCACCTGTACCCTCACCACCGGCTACGGCGACCTGATGATACAGGCCACCCTGAACGGAGTCTCCGCAGCAGTGCTGTCGCGCGGCAGCAAAGACGGAAACGTAACGGTAACCCTTGGCAAACAAACCGAAGTATTTCCGGAAGGCGAATACCTTCTGGTACCCCCGGTCAAACAGGCAATCCCCGCCACGGATCCTGTAATGGCTGCACGCAACAACCGCAGGCTGCTCGAAGAGGACTCCATCCGCAGCATTTACATTTCCACGTTTATCGACTCCGTTTCAACCGTAAGCCTGGCGGCCTCCGCAGGTGCAGAACCGGATAAACTATGGAAATACATGGCACAGAGCCGCGGTAACTGGCCCGAAATAAAGGCATTCATTGAAAATACAGACAAAGCCGGCATCGAAACGGCTATGCTTCTTCTCGAAAACATCTCCGAAAAAGACCTTCACGACATCCGGGCTTCGGTTCTCAGCGACCACCTTGCCGCCCTGAACGAAACGGTTCTTGCACCCGGAATTACGCCTGAGCAGTACAACCGCTACGTTCTTTCTCCCAGGATCGGGCGTGAATTCGTCACCACCTGGCGAAGTTACATCCGGAATTTCTTTCCTCCGCAGCAGGCTGAACAGTTCAGGGAAGATCCTGCTTCCGTCAGGGAGTGGATTTCCAACAACATTCGCCCCGACACCATCAATAATTACTATGGCGTTCCACTGAGTCCGGAAGGCATGCTGGAGCTTAAGCTGGCCGACCCTTACTCCAGGGATCTGCTGTTTGTCGCCATCAGTCGCAGCTTCGGCACCCCGTCCCGGCTTGAGCCTTCAACCCGCCGGCCACAGTTTTTGAATAAAGGCGAATGGATTGATGTTTCGTTTACCCCGCAGCCTGTAAAACGAATCCCGCGCGGTCAGCTTGTTTTGACTAACGAAAGCCGGGATCCGGAATTCGTTCCGGGGTACTACACCCACTACACCATTGCCCGTCTTGAAAAAGGACGCTTTATTACGCTCGACTATGAAACGGATGCCACCCTGCGCCGTTTCCCGGCAACACTGAGCGTAGATACGGGTTTTTACCGTCTGATGACAGGCAACCGCCTGAGTGAGGGGGAAGTGGCATGCAACATCCGGTATTTCAGGGTGGTTGAAGGTAAAACTACCTCAATGTCAATTCGTCTGGCATCGGGCAGCAGCAAATCCGGCACCCTGGGTTTTGCCGATCCGGATGCTTCGTTCAGGGAAATTAACGGCAACGGACGCGAAACCCTCCGAACCGTTCAAACTGCAAAAGGGATGGTTGTAGCCATCATTGACCCGTCGAAGGAGCCTACCAAACACCTGATGGAGGATATCCGGTCCGCACGGGGCGGCCTGAACGCCTGGGGAGGAAATGTAGTTTTTGTGGTAGCCGGTGAAAAGCTCACCCGGGGATTCAGGCCTTCGGTTTACAAGGATTTGCCCGCTTCTGCACGGTTCGGGTACGACGATCTTGGTGAGATTGCTTCAGCCATCAGTACCACCTGCTCTATTAAAGGTATACCCCAGTGGCCGGTGGTCGCCGTTATCAACGGGAAAGGTGAAATTACCTGGCACTCCGAAGGCTACAGCATTGGCCTGGGCGATCAGATTCTGAAGCAGCTGTCATTGCTACAGAAATAAAATCAGATATGCCCTGCCGGTCACACTGCAGAGTGTAATCTCAGCTTTGTTCCGTATTCCCGAAAGAGATTGAAAAGCAATTTAAACAGGTTGCATTTAATCTGCAGTCTTCCCGATACCAGATCAGGCTTCCCTGTTCATAAGCCCGGCTTTGTCGAGCACGAAAAACACCAGCGACATAAGTACGCCGGCGATGGCAGCCAGTGCCATTCCCTTGAGCTGAACCGATCCAATATTGATGGCTGCATCGCCAACCCCAAGTATAAAGGTAACGGCACCAGGAACCATGTGCCGGTTTTTGCTGAAATCAACCTTTTGTTCCACAAACATGCGGAATCCCTGAACGGCAATCACACCGTAGAGCAAAATGGTAATACCTCCCATTACCGGCACCGGGATGGTTGAAATGGCGGCCGACACCTTCCCGATAAGGGCAAAACAGATGGCCAGAACGGCAGCACCCCGGATTACCCAAACGGAATACACACGGGTAATTGCCATCACCCCTATGTTCTCCCCATAAGTAGTATTGGGCGGTGATCCGGCGAAACCCGACAGCAGGTTACTGATTCCGTCGCCAAGCAGCGAACGGTGCAATCCCGGGTCTTTCATCAGGTCTGACTCCGTGATTCGTCCGGTCACGATAAGGTGACTGATGTGTTCAGCCAGCACCACGATACATGCCGGCGCTATGATTATAATGGCATTCAGATCGAACACCGGTGCATGAAACTGCGGAAGGGCAAACCAGGGGGCATTGGCAATTACATCCGTATCGACCATGCCGGTAAAGAGGGCGGTAAGGTAACCGGTAACAACGGCAAACAGGATGGGAATCACCTGCATAAAACCCCGGAACATCATGGTTCCGAAGATTCCGGTGAAAAGGGTAACCATACTCACCAGCAGCACATCGGCCGAAGGAGTATAGGCCTGCACGACTTCACCCACGGGAGTGGAAGGAGGAGCCAGCCCAGCCTGCATGGCTGCCACAGGAGCCAGCTCAAGTCCGATAATGGCAACCACGGCTCCCATTACTGCCGGAGGCATTACCACATCAATCCAGCGTATGCCGTAGCGTTTGACTACAAACGACATGGCGATAAAAAACAATCCGAAGAAGATAAATCCCGACTGTGCGCTGTTAAAACCGCCGTAACTCGCAATAATGAGCATGGTCGGGGCAATAAATGCAAAACTAGATCCCAGATATGCCGGAATGCCGCCTCTGGTAACCCAGGCATAGATAAGGGTGCCTATGCCGTTCATAAACAATGCAATGGCAGGATCCACTCCCAGGAGCACGGGAACCAGGATGGTAGCACCAAACATGGCTGTGAGATGCTGCAGACTCAGCGGCAGACTTTCGGCTAAAGGCATCTTCTCGCGGATGCCTACAATTCGCTTGCTCATCGTTCGATTTTTTTCGGTTGATTTTGATGGCAGCAATTTAGCGCAGAATTGCCGGTTTCCGGATCGGTATATATGCGGTTTTTCCTATGTGTTTTCAACAACTTATTGACAATCCAAACCCCTTATGCCGGGGGAAAAACCGGCATCCGGAGTATACGGAAACGGCAGGAAAAAAGTACCCGGTAACGGACTCAGAATCCGACAGCTATATGGATTCCTGCACCCAGGTGATAATCCCGGGTATCGAAGCCGGCACTCAGAACCGGGCCGATGTGCAGAGGCCCTACGGGAAATTCATACAAGACTTCCAGGTGAGTGGCAAACCGTAACTCACCGGGGTGTTCATCCTCAAATGCCAGACCCGGTGCCAGATTTATGCTGAAATGTCCGAAAGGCCTGTACGTACCTGCAAGGCCAAACCAGTTATGTCCGTGTTCGTCAAAAATCCGTTCGTACCCGGCTCCTATTCCAAAACGCCCGTTGCCAGGGCGGTATATGTAATGCAGGTGCAGCGCATATGCCCGTTCATCTTCCTCCGGAAACCAGGCAAGGGAATTCACAATACCCAGTTCGTGCCTGTAGTCGTGATTATGTTTATGTTTTCCGGGTTCGGGATCCCCTTCTTCACGGGCAGGCAGCAGTACAGAGAAAAACAGGAAAGAAATAAGCAACAGAAAGGTTTTATTATTCATTGTATTCCGGAGATAAACGGGGAGCATTAAAGGAGTTGTACCGGGCACCCCTGGTTATGATTTCCATAAACAACGAAAATCCCAAAATGATCATTCCTGAAGGAACTTTATCCGAAACTACGGCTGCAAAGGGCTTTCGAAGGGTCGTTACCACAAACCGCCGGAATCCACTGACTTTATTCTTACTGCTTATTTTTATTTTTCAGATCCCTTTTCTGATAGTCTTTCAGAATTTTACCGAAAATCCTTTCTTTTCGTTTCCGCTCTTCGGCCGATGTTTCGAAATGCTCTTTTTCCTTTTCCAGTCTTATGTAATTATCGTATACATCCTGTTCGAGTTCTCCTTTCTCCAGGGCTTCGGTTACGGCGCACCCGGTTTCCGAGGTATGGGTACAATCCTTAAACCTGCACATCCCCGAAAGGCTGGCAATACTGCCGAATACGGAAGCTATTCCTGTACCGTCATCCGAAATTCCCACTTCGCGCATGCCCGGGTTATCGATCAGGAAAGCTCCTCCTTCAAGGGCGATGAGTTCGCGGTGAGTAGTAACGTGCTTACCCCTGCCCGCAGCTTTTCCGATGGCATCTGTACGCATAAGCTCCTTCCCCGAAAGGGTATTGACAAGGGTTGACTTGCCGGTACCCGACGATCCGAGCATACAGCACGTAGTTCCGGGGGTCAGGTATTCCTGCAGCGCAGCATACCCCTCGCGGGTTTGGTTGCTCAGGAGAATAATCGGAATGCCGGGAATCCTCTGTTCTGTTTTCATTTTCAGCAGCTGTGCTTCTGCTGGAGTAATAAGGTCGGTTTTGGTAAGCACAATCACCGGTTCAATCCCGGCTGTTCTGCAAAGGGTGAGATAGCGTTCCAGGCGGTTCGGGCTGAAATCGCGGTCCACTGCCTGCAGCAGCAAGGCGTAATCGATGTTTGCAGCAATCACCTGTATTCCGGATGCCTGTCCTGCAGCCCTGCGTTTCAGCAGCGAACTTCGAGGGAATATGGCATGAATGATTGCCAGGCCACCCTCGTAAACCATTAGGGCCACCCAGTCGCCAACCGCCGGGAAATCTTCCCCGCTGCGGGCAGCAAACCGCATGTTGCCGGTGATTTCAGCATCCAGCTCCCCATCAGCCGTATGCACCACGTACCGTTCGCGATGCGCTGCCACCACCCTTCCGGGGGTGAGATCACCGGACATATTTTCGATGCGGAACTTCTCCATCGCATCCGTAAAACCAGGCAGTGGATTATTTGTCATTCAGAAATGAAAATTGGTTTTTGATAAAGTGATTTATTCGCCGTCAGCCGGGATTGCTGAATAGTATGTGATATTTTTTTGCCCGTTACATCCATTCCGGATTCTTCAGATTTCGTATAAAAGCAGCCGAAGGTTCAAGCACTTCCGCGGGCACTTCTTTATGCGGCGTATGCCCTGCTCCCGGAATGATTATACGTTCAGCACTTCCTTTGGTATGCTCCGTAATGGTTCGCACCTGCTCTTCGGTTCCGTATTCGTCGTTTTCCCCCTGAATTGCCAGAAGAGGGCACACGATGCCGGGCAAAAAATGCGTAATGTTCCAGCTCCGGAATTCGCTGCCTGTCCAGGTTTCTGTCCACGCCTCGAACATCTCGTCTGTTTTATCTCCATGGTATTTTTTTAACCGTTTATCAAGGCTGGTGCTCCGATAGTCCTTCTTTGCTGCCTCAATCCCCCGGATTGTGATATCTTCCACAAACACATGAGCTCCTTCGGTAATCACACCCCCGATTTTTGCCGGAAATTTTGCAGCGGCAATCAGTGCGATGGAACCACCGTCGCTGTGACCAAACAAAACGGGATTCACGATGCCGCAATATTCCAGAAGACCTAGCAGGATATCGGCTTCCTTTTCCAGATACAAATTATCGCGCCGGGCACCGGTAAACGGAATGGATCTGCCGTAACCCTGACGGTCATAAATCATTACGTTACATTCCGTCAGCATTCCCAGCCTTTGCGGGAAATCTCTCCAAAGTTCGATGCATCCCATCGAATCGTGCAGAAAAACGATGTACGGGGTTCCCGGAAAATCATCAAACCGACGTACAGCCAGCCCGTTGTATGAAAAATTCAATGCAGTCATTGTGCATCGCGAAGTTGTATCTGTATGATTTTTATGACCTTACAAACCATGCTGCTTGCTGATTTTTACCGCTTCAGGGATTAACGATCAGTTTTTGATGAAATGCCCGGTTTTTATCATCCTTCAGCGTGAGTATATACAATCCTGCAGGCAGTTTTCCGGTGAATGAATATGGCTGATTCCCGATCATTGTGGTGCAAACCGCAGTTCCGGCCATATCTGTAATCCGGAGCTCACGAAAAGAAAAGGGTTCGGAAAACTCCACCGTAAAACTGCCGGATGCGGGATTGGGGCAGATTCGGAACGCCGGGGATGCCGTTACGGGTTTAGAAACGGTTGTAAGGAGCGGACATCCGGTAAGCGGGTCTGGATACTGAACCTCTCCCTGCTGCGAATAACAGTCGAGCGAATACGAGGCCCAGTCGGTCATGCATCCCGGCGAGGATTCAATCAGTCCGTAGGTTGAACCAATGCCTTCGATAAGGTATATCTCATAGCAGCTGTTTATCAGCCACCGCTTGTGAAACTGGTCTCCAACCAAAACGGAATCTATGGAAATTACCGTATCGGGAGTATCAATTTCCCGCTGAAGGTATCCTCTTACGGTGTCGCCGGCTTCGAGGGTAAAATCGTAGAGCAGCACTTCTCCGTTCGAACCGGGAGGTACGATAAATACTTTCCTCAGACCCGTATCCTGTCGTATGGCTCCCGCATATCCCGGGAAAATGGACTGAGTACAGCCTCCCGATCCCGAGAACTCCACATAAGGAATCCTGAGGCTGCGATACGTAAAGTTGCCAATTACCGTATCGCCACCGAAGGTTATGGAATACCTTTCCGTAGAAAACCCTCCCATAAAGCACATCCCCTGTGACCGTTCGAAATTCCACCAGGCATCGCTTTCCGGAAAGGCAAGGTAACTCCTGTCCTGGGCTGAAGCAAGCACGGTCAGCAGCACAGCTGCAATACAGATTAGTTTTTTCATAGGATTATACTATCCGGTTTGCACTTTAAGATGAGAAACCGTCATGCATTTCAGCATCACGCTATCGGTATCTCAAAGTTATAAAAAAACTACAAGCAGGAGCAGTTACACACCGTATACCTGTTCCCGCCTGCAGAAAAATTTACCGGATGCGGCCGGAATAAATCCGTCCCTGTCTGACTCAGCAAAAACTACTTCGCGGCAGGTTCAGGGGCATTTCTGATTTTTATCTTGTCGTCTTTTGTCAACCCTTCCAGCACTTCCACATTCAATCCGTCGCTGAGGCCGGTTTTAATAAGCTGTTTGCGGAACGTCTGAGGGGATGTTTCAATCTCAACCCAGGCAGAATCGCCATCGTAAACAACCAGGCTCTCCTGAACTGCCAGCACGCTGTCGCGGCGTTCCAGAACGATATCGGCATTGGCGCTGTACCCGGCACGTATAAAAAGGTTTTCTTTCAGAGAAACGGCAGCGCGGATCTCAAACTGAATAGCGCCGTTTTCCTCTACCCCTTTCGGGGAGATATGCTCCAGGCTGGCGGTAAACCGCTCTGCATCGATGGCTCCGACGGTAAGTATCAGTTCCATTCCTTCGTGGAGTTTTCCGACTTCCGACTCATCCACTTTCCCTTTGAATATCATCTCACCCATATCGGCAACCGTTGCAATGGTAGTACCATCGTTGAAGGTGTTGCTTTCAATCACCGAGTTGCCCACCTCAACGGGTACGGTAAGAACCATACCGGTGATGGTTGAACGGATAATGGTATTGCTGGCGGAACCGGCGTTTTTCGTGATACCTTCGCGTATAAGCTGAAGGTTGTTCTCTGCCGATTCCACATCCTGACGGGCTGTTTTCAGCGCCACATCATAGGTCTGCAGTTCGGCTTCGGCTATCACCTTGCTTTCGAACAGCGATTTCTGTCTGTCGTAGTTTTTCCGGGCATCGTCAAGCGAGATTCTGGCACGGTTAAGTCTCGATTCGGCCTCATTCAGGCTGATCATATTGGGTATAATCCTCACTTTCGCGATCATATCGCCTATCTTAACCTTTTCGCCCGGTTCAACATAGAGCTCGGCAATAATGCCTGAAATCTGCGGCTTGATTTCTATCTCCTTACGCGGCACTACCTTACCCGTAGCCACGGTCTTTCTTACGATATCGGTTACCGTTGCCGCCGATGTATCATATACTACCGGCTTAGCCTGCGATTTGCGGTACAGATAAACGATGGTGCCTGCAAATACCACCAGAATTACCAGGCCGAGAAGGATTTTGAGGATCTTTTTCATTGTATGCTGAATTAGAGAGTTAAAGCTTTTGATTTATTCATACCTGAGAGCATCTATGGGCTTTATGCTGACTGCCTTCCGGGCAGGGATCAATCCGGCTACCGCTCCCGAAATAATCAGGATTACCAGCGCCGAGACGGCCATGCTGAAATCTATATTCGGATTCTGAAACATATTCGAATCCCCGCCGCTGTTTATCAGGGCATAGTTCACCAGTTCAAGAATGCCCACGCCTGCAACCAGTCCGACATAGCCTGCAAAAGTGGTCAGGAAAACCGATTCGGTGATAATCTGCGTGATGATGTTTAGCGGGCTTGCGCCGATGGCCCTTTGTATTCCGATTTCCCTGGTACGTTCTTTCACGATTACCAGCATTATGTTGCTGATGCCGATCACTCCTGCCAGCAGGGTACCTATACCCACGATCCAGATCAGTCCGTTGATACCGGCAAAAAGGCCGGTCATCTGGTTGTACTGTTTTTCCAGATTAAATGAGCCGATGGCCTGAGGATCTTCGGGCGAAACGGAGTGGCGTCTCCTAAGCAGTGCCGAGGCTTTTTCTTCGACGACCGAAGCCGGTACGCCGGGTTTTGAAGTAAAGGCAAACCAGCCGATGATATCGCCCCAGTTGTAGACCCGCTGAAAAGTGGTAAGCGGGATAAAAACGCTCTGCTCTTTGTCGCCGCCGAAATTAACGCCAGAGTTCTTTGGTTTAAAGACCCCGACTACCTGAAAGTAAATTCCCTGTATCTGAATGTATTGCCCGACTGCATTTTCGCCTGGAGCAAAAAGCACTTCATTTACTTTGTTTCCGATCACGGCAACTTTTCTTTTTTCCCTGATGTCGGCATGGTTCAGAAAACGCCCGTTGTCAATCACTACGGGGTCTATCAGGTTCCATTCGGGATAGTCTCCCATAATGGAAAATGCCCCTGATTTGGTGCCCCGCACCACGTTGTTGCCGCCGCGGAAACCCCCTGTCTGCGTTCTGGGTGCCAGGTGTTCTATCTCAGGGATTTCGCGTCTGAGAGCCTCCACATCGTCTGCCCTGAAATTGAAATTCCTACCGCGCGGAAGGCCTTTGTATGGAATCGTAGTCGGGCGGGTCCACATAAACACACTGTTGGTGGCAAAGTCGCCAAAGTCGCTGGTAATCCCGTTTCTGAGTCCATTGCCCGATCCAAGCATGATCACCAGCATAAATATTCCCCAGAACACGCCAAATGCCGTGAAGAAAGTACGAAGCTTGTTCTTCTTCAGTGCACTGATTATTTCCTGCCAGCGGTCAAGGTCAAACATTGTGTTGGAGTGTTATAGTTGCTTCGTAATGTAAATTCGCGGAATTATTACTATTCATCCCTCAGTGCTTCAATGGGTTTGATGGCAGCTGCTTTACGGGCCGGGATAAATCCTGCCAGTGCCCCGCTCAGTACAAGCAGTATAAGTGCATAGATGGCAATCCTCAGATCCACCGAAGGCTGGGTAAAGAACTCCGATTCTATTTTGCTTCCGACGGTCTCCAGCACCACAACGCCGAGTACCAGTCCGAAATATCCGGCAAAGGAGGTAATCAGCACCGCTTCCTGAAGCACCAGGCTTACGATGCTCCATGGGGTTGCCCCCATCGCCTTGCGGATTCCTATTTCTTTGGTCCGGTCTTTCACCACAATCATCATAATGTTGCTTACCCCGACTATACCTGCAATGATGGTTCCGAAGCCGATCACCCAGATAAATATCCGGATGCCGGAAAAGAGCCGGATAAACTTCTGAAATTCTTCCAGGCTGTTCCAGGTAAAAATAGCCCGCGGGTCGGCAGGATCGAATTTGTGGAGGGCAGCCAGCTTTGACCGCACTTCCTGCTCAATTTGTTTGCTTTCGTCCACCGAAGCATCCCCAACGGTAAGTGCAATGGTATTGATTCGGTTGTCGCCCGAAAAAACCCTCTGCGCCGTAGAAATGGGCAGGTATACCGTTTGCATGTTGTCGTCACGGTTATCCTCATCGGTAAACAATCCAACCACTTTGAAAGGGACACCGTTTACTCGGATGTATTTGCCCATGGGATCTTCCCCCTTGAAGAGAGCTTCTTCCACCTGGGTACTGATTACGGTAACTTTTCTGAACTGGCCGATATCGGGATCGTTGATAAATCTCCCCTTGATAATGGTGATTTTTTCGATGTGCGCATAATCGGGATACACATTCCTCACGTTAAAGGAGCCGAATTGCTTTTTATAGGACAGGGTGTTGCTTCCCCACATATTGTAACGCGAAGAACTTTTGTCAATCCCCTTAACCGATTTTTTTACTGCGTCGTAATCTTCATTCACCAGCTGAATGTTGCGCCCGGGTTTCATGCCCTTGTACGGAAGGCTGGTCTGACCGCTCCATACCCAGATGGTATTGGTGGCCGATGATTCAAACTGCCTGTTTACCCCGTTTTGCAGTCCGTTTCCCGAACCCAGCAGTATCATCAGCATAAAAATACCCCAGGCTACGCTGAACCCGGTCAGGAATGTCCTGAGCTTGTTCTTCCGGATAGTGCTGAAGATCTCCTGCCATTTATCGGTGTCGAACATAAGCGGGTCTATGGATTAGTGGTTTCTTTTCTGTAATCAGAATTAACTGATCGCCGGTGTTTTGCCATTCAGGACTTCCGTTTCTATCAGCCCGTCTTTCAGACGGATGATGCGCCTGGTCATGTGGGCAATGTCGTTCTCGTGCGTTACAATGATGATGGTGATTCCTTCCTGGTTGATCTCCTTAAGAATCTGCATCACTTCATAGGAAGTGGTTGTGTCAAGCGCTCCGGTAGGCTCGTCGGCAAGGATTACCTTTGGTTTCGAAATTAAAGCCCGGGCAATGGCGATGCGCTGTTTCTGTCCGCCCGACAACTCGTTGGGCATGTGTTCGGCCCAGTCTTTCAATCCCATGCGCTCCAGGTATTCCATGGCGATGCGGTTGCGCTTTTTGCGCGGCACATTCTGATAGTACAGCGGCAGTGCAACGTTTTCCATCGCATTTTTGAACGATATCAGGTTAAACGACTGAAATACAAAACCTATGTAGCGGTTGCGAAGCGCTGCAGCTTTGGTTTCGCTCTGGTTGCGGATCAGCGTACCATCGAGGTAATAGTCACCGGTATCGTAATTGTCAAGGATTCCCAGTATGTTCAGAAGGGTTGATTTCCCCGAACCCGAGGAACCCATAACCGACACGAACTCCCCCTGCTCAATGCCAAGGTCGATGCCCTTGAGAACATGCAGGCTGTTGCTGCCGGTAGTGTATGATTTGTTGATGTTTGTCAGCCTGATCATCTCTGGCGCTATTTCTCGTGTAATGTATTATTGCCTTCTTTTTGTGGCGATTGGTAAACAGCAATTATGCCAATCTTTCATTTCATTGTTTTTCAGCCGATTATCGTTCATAAAGAGAACATAATGCTCCCTGTGTGTTCATTTTTGCGATGGTAGTGTGCGAAAGCGTTCACCGGCTCTCCGGGCATTATTAACCGTGATCAGCCATCCCCGCGTTCGCCGCCAGAACCCCAGGGCATGAAATTTTTCCGGGATGTTGCAATACAGATAGTTAAAAGAACATTACAGAACATTCCCTGAACTGAAAGCGTGAACCGGGCATGTGCGGTGCACAGAAACGGATTCTTCAGAATCCAGTTCCCGTTACCCCTTAATGCTTTTCCCGGACAAGCGTGCTTTTTTCAATCCGGGCGGACACAAAGTTCGGTGAAAGCAGATATGATGAAAAACGAAATATAGTGAACCGTTGAATCTGAGGTATGAATCCCTTCACCGGGCGGGTGAATGGTAAGGGAGGAAGAATCATCCGGAGTGATTGTTGATAAAATGCGCAGAAATATCTCTGAGGCAGAAGCGAACCGGCAGACAAAATCGTGGCTGGGCATTCCATCCCGCAAAGGAAAGAAAACCAGGCCAGGGGCAGCTGGAAGCACTTCCGGGCCACCGCAAATCTACCTGACTACTTCCTCTTTTTTCAGAATGGAAAGAATGGAATCGCGCAATCCGGAAAGCTCGCCAAAACGCCTGGCATCCGATTGCAGCCGGATAAACCGAAATTCACCTGCCAAACGTTTCAGGTGCCGGTAATGATAAAAGGCAAAAAGTCCGGACAGAGCACCGGTGCCACCTGCAGCCAGGGCAAGGATCCAGCTTCCGCTCAGCCCGGTAACCAAAGCAAAGGTCAGGATATACCAAAGCAGATAAGTGACAAAGCTGGCGCCGTAATTAACGGAACTGACAAATTGCCTGTCCTTTACTTTCCCCGAAAGGATTTCAGGTATTTTATACGGGATATAGTTGAAAAACATTCCGGCAAGGTGAACCGGAAGAAGAACGACGGAGAGCAGGACTTTTAAAAACCACTTTAACACGGAAGGCCTGTTTTTCCCAAAAAAGCGATCCCGGATTCCATATTTCTCAATTAAATCAAAATATTGTCTGCCTAGCTCCTGAAGCCGGGGCAGCAGTTCCATATCCTGTTGTGCTGCATGGTCGAGCCGTTCGATAAATTCCCGGTCGCTTTCAAACTGCCGGATCCGGCCGGTGCGGCTTTCCCCGGTGTTTGCGCTGAGGGTGGCATTTATTCGCAGCAAATTGCTGTAAAGACCAAAATACGTCTCATTTTCAACATGAATCATCAGCGGCTTAATGGCTTCCGCAAGCTTGTCCCTGAGCAGGCTGATGGCGCGCCGGGGGTTTTCCCGGTATAGAGGATAAAACTCCGCTACCGATATAGGTTTGCCGTAGATAAGCAGCAAACTGGTGCCCGCGCGGGTATAACTGGTATAATCGATGCCGGCAGGAACAATCTGAATATCCGATGAAAACGATTCCGATTCCGCGGTTTGAAAGGCAATGCGGCAAATCCCCTTTTTCAGGGTTTGCAGCTTTTTAATGGGACTGTGTGTGCCTTCGGGAAGTATGGCAATGGGCACTCCGGCTTTTAAAACCCCTGCAGTTCGCGCAAACGTCTCGTAGTTCTGATTCATGGTTTCAGCACCGTCTCTGGGTCTGAAAACAGGCAGAATCTTCAGGAAATAGAGTATCCGGGCTATCGCTTTCTTTTTAAAAATATCTGCTCTGGCAAGAAATACAACAGGCTTTCCGTAGCCAAACAGCAAAGCAAGGGCATCCATCAGGGCATTCTGATGGTTAGAGGCGAATATAAGCTGGGCGTTGCGGGGAATGTTCCCGCGACCCAGAATAATAAAACGGCGGTAAAACAAATGAAAATAAAACTGCGTGAGCCGATAAAGGATACGGTAGAGAAATGTGGTTTTTTCGATATTCTGCAGTCCCATGGTTAGTCCGGCTTGGGTTAAAAGTGAAGTGTTTTCTGAGAGCTTCCGTATCAGGCAACCTCCGGCACCCGGATACGCCGGATGGCAGACCAGTATGTAGCCAGACTTAAGCCGGCCAGGATATGCCATATACCCCACCATGCCGCAATAAATGCCATCCCGCCCATATTGAGGTCGGGTGGAAAGATTTTAGGATTAAACAAAAGCACCAGACCCAGACCCGAATTCTGAATTCCGGTCTCAATGGATATGGTTCGTCTGTCGATGCGGTTTAATCCAAAAGCCGATGCGGTGAAATAACCGGAGAACAACGCCATAGCGTTGTGTACAAATACCAGCAGCACAATCCACTTTGCATACTTAATGAAATAGTCGTAATTGTTACGGAATGCCAGAAGCACAAATGCGGCGAAAAGGATTAGCGAAAGGATTTTTATGGGTTTTTTGATTTTTTGGGTCAGCCGCGGAAGTTTCTGCGAAAAGATGATGCCGGCAAAAACGGGTATTCCGAGCAGAATAACCACCGTACGGAACATATCAATGGCATCGATGGTAATGGGCCGCAGCAGAGGAGAGGTTGTGGAATAAAGCTTCCCCCAGAAGGCAAAATTAGCGGGCGTCATAAAAACTGCCAGAATGGTTCCGGCAGCCGTAAGGCTTACCGACAAGGCTACATTGGCTTTTGCAACACTGGAGATAAAATTGGAGACGTTTCCCCCGGGACAGGATGCAACCAGTATCATCCCGAATGCAACGGAAGGTGTGATGTATTTACCGAAAATCCAGACTGCCAGAAAGGTAATGGCCGGCAGAAGCAGAAACTGAGCCGAAAGTCCGATGGCAACTTTGCGGGGATTTCGGAGTACATCCATAAACTGATCCCACCGGATATCGAGCGCTACACCAAACATGATAAAACCTATGGTAATGTTCATGAAATGCAGGCCGGCCTGACTAAAGTTTAACCGAATGCTGTCGAGAAGCAATAAATCTTCGTGCATATTCCCGGGTTTTGGTTAGCGATTAAAAAGTAAAACTAAAAAAAAATCCTATACCTTAAATACGTTCGCTTCAATTTAAGCAATCGGAATCTCAATAACTCTGTTTCAGCAGTTTCCTTAACAAAACAACCCGGCTTTCGCTAAGGAAGCCGGGTCGGCAGGTTGACATTTACGCCGGAATTTCTCTTTTCTCTGCGGGTTACTTGGCTAACGCAACTTTCCAGCCATCTTCCGTATTTACCAGTGTAGCATTTGAATCCTCCACTTCGCCGTTACCGTATGTGATTTTAAGCTTTACCTCGGCCTTTGTACCATCGTCTGTAAGGCCTTCGCTTACCACATCCATAAACCTGATACCGCCTTTCTCCTCAATTTGCCTGGATCCTTCACCGAGGAGCTCTTTCATCTTCTGAAGTTCCTCCTCCGTGGCTTCATCGGAACCATCCATCAATAGTATCGCTGATTCCACATCCCCTTGTTCAATGTTCAGCATAAACGACTTGCTAACATCGGCCGGCGATTTGCCTGAACCTGAGCAGGAAAACAGGGTACTGAAAGCTGCCGCTGAAACAAGGGCCAGAATTACAACCAGAAATTTTTTCATAATTACAGGATTTAAAGTTAATAATGAGAATATACTTCATAAAGAAGCGAACTTTTCAAAATGTGACCGGGTAATATCAGGCTGTCAGCAATAAACGAGGCATTCGTCCGTGCAAACCGGTTACCTGTCAGATTCAGGCCTGCCGAAAGATAAGCCTTCCAGACCAGCTCGGTACAGTAAAGCCGGTCATCGCTCCGGATACTGAATGCTTTATCAAAAGCCAGGCGGTTCTGATAATATCCCTCCGCAGTTGCAGCGGCCTGAAATACAGCATCCGGATCGCCGTTCTTTAGTCGGAACACGGCAAAACGGGCAGCCTTTTCAGGAGTCAGAAATTCTGTAAGCAGATCACGTTTTACCCGTTCTTCGCCGTTCGTGTCGGGTTCGCCCGGAACTGCATGGATTACATAGGGTATTCCCCCTTCAAGGGATACTATGCCCGTATGTGAAAACGGGGATTCCCGGTCATTCAGCAAAACCACGGTACTTACCAGGCTGCGTCCGCGTCTGAAAATTATGTCGCCGCTGCATACCTCAGGCAGGGCGCCGGCTTTACGGATATTCACATCCCCTTCCGGATTCTTCCTGCCATCCCGTGCCGGGGCCTGACCCAGCATCAGTCCGATAACAGCCAGCATCAGAACGGCTGACGGAAGCATCTTCCCGATAAACATAGTATCAACCGTGAAACGGGTGTTCCTTTTCAATGGTGTGAATCCGGCAGGTGTACTAACAAAGATATAACATAAATTCCGATATTTCAAAATTAAGCTATAATGAAAAAAACGTTCTCAAAAGATTCACAATACGTCTGTCCCGTACTTTCCCCTCTCTTTTTTATCGTACACACTGGTTACTAAAGACTTATTTCTCTGAATACCTTATTCAACTCTACACAGCCGACTTGCTGAGCCATAGTAAAATAAAAAGACCGAATCAGCAGTTCGGCTGTCGGAACAACTTATTTTTAATTTTTTGCGCCCGGGTTAGTTCCGGTTTGATATGCGGGTTTTAAAAAAAATTATATTTGACAAACCTAACCCTAATCTGCCGCCGTGCATTTCAAGCAACTCTTCCGCCGCAAGTCCGTCGATATGATCCTTGCGCACGCCAGAAGCGAACAGGAGGCCGGGCATCTGATGCGCAAAGATCTGGGCGTACGCGACCTTACCTCCTTCGGGATCGCTGCCATTATCGGCGCCGGAATATTCAGCACCATAGGAAATGCTGCAGCTTACGGAGGACCGGCAGTCTCGCTGCTCTTTGTATTTTCGGCCATTGCCTGCGGTTTTTCGGCCTTGTGTTATGCCCAGTTTGCCTCTTCCATCCCCCTCAGCGGAAGTGCGTACACTTACGCCTACGCCAGTTTCGGGGAGCTGGTGGCATGGATCATCGGATGGGACCTGATCATGGAGTATGCCGTGGGAAATATCGCCGTGGCCATTTCCTGGAGCGGCTATTTCTGCGGACTGCTGTCCGGGATCGGCATTCATATTCCCGATTATCTTGCCATCGATTACCTGAGTGCCTCCAGGGGGTTTAAAGAAGCCTCGGAATTGCTTGCTGCCGGCATGCCCGTTGCGGATCTGCCCGGAGAGCTGGCAGAAGCCTGGCGCGCATGGACACTGGCACCGGCACCGGGAGGTCTCAGAATGATTGCCGATGTGCCTGCATTTGCCATTGTTGTATTTATCACCTGGTTGGTTTACAGGGGAATACGGGAGTCGAAACGGGCCAGCAATATCATGGTACTGCTCAAAGTTGCCATACTGCTGATGGTAATCGCCGTTGGAGCGTTTTATGTCAATCCTGAAAACTGGAGCCCCTTCGCCCCGAACGGAATCAGCGGTGTACTGAAAGGGGTCTCGGGCGTGTTTTTTGCCTACATCGGCTTCGATGCCATATCCACTACCGCTGAAGAGTGTAAAAATCCGCAGCGCGACCTTCCCCGCTCCATGATCTACTCACTGATTATCACTACGGTGCTTTACGTGGCCATCAGCCTGGTACTCACAGGTATGGTAAGCTACCACCTGCTGGGGGTAAGCGATCCCCTGGCCTATGTATTCGAACAACTCAACCTGCCCATGCTGTCGGGTATCATAGCCATTAGCGCCGTAATCGCCATGACCGGCGTATTGCTGGTATTTCAGGTCGGACAGCCGCGCATCTGGATGAGTATGAGCCGCGACGGACTGCTACCTCCCCTCTTTTCGAAACTTCATCCCAAATACAAAACCCCGGCATTCTCCACCCTGATCACCGGCGTTCTGGTAGCCGTCCCCACCCTTTTTATGAACCTCACCGAAGTTACCGACCTTACCAGCATAGGAACCCTGTTTGCTTTTGTGCTGGTTTCAGGTGGTATCCTTATCCTTGACGGGAAGAAAATACCGGCCGGAAACCTGGGAGGCAAAAGCAGCGGAAAGTTCAGAGTCACCTACATCAACAGCCGCTACTGGCTTCCGGTAATATGGCTTGGCGTTTTCCTGATTCTGCTGAAACTCGACCCCGAAGACCTGCAGACCCTGATCCGTTTCAACCGCCTTCCCGGTGAAACCGTGTGGGATGTGATAAAACATAAAATTCCCCATGCCGCTTTCCTGATTGTGGCCGTAGCCGTAACCTGGATTGCAGTAAAAAAGGAGCTCTCCCTGATTCCCGCACTGGGACTGCTTACCAACTTTTACCTGATGTCGCAGCTGGGCATCACCAACTGGCTGCGCTTCCTGATCTGGCTGGTGATCGGACTGGTGCTTTACTTTGTTTATGGCGCACATCACAGCCGGATCCGAACGCTAAGATAAGCACACAAGCCTGCGACTTCACTGCAAGCGCTTCCCATTGACTGCATACGCCTGTTCACCGGAGAAGCAGACGGCCTGTGTGAGCCTCCCAAAAAAATAAAAAAAATCACACATGTCGCTTGCGATATATTTTTTGTATTTTTGTATCGTGTTCGACATAATCGTAGAAGACAAACAATAAATAAAATGAAACACATGAACGTCCCGATAAAACTGCAGTGGGGGTATAATGTTAAAACCCACTGGATATTAAGCATTTTCAGAATTCTATTGGGAATAAACCTGCTGTTTGCAGGGGTAAGCCACTTAACTTTTGCACGGGCAGAATTTGTAGCACAGGTACCTAACTGGGTGCCGGTTTCCGACGACCTTACCGTACTGCTTTCGGGAATTGCAGAAATTATCCTGGGTCTGGCGCTGGTGGTTCTGCCGGGATGGAAAGCACTGACAGGCTGGGCGGTGGCACTTTTCTTCGTGATCATCTTTCCGGGAAACATCGCGCAGTATGTGAACCAGATCGATGCCTTCGGCCTGGATACCGACCGGGCACGGCTTATCCGGCTTTTCTTTCAGCCTGTACTCATTGCATGGGCCTTATGGTCCACAGGGGCAATTAAAGCATTTAAAAACAGAACTTAAGACCATTTTATAATCATCATCATGAACAACAACTTTTATCAGTTTGAAGCGAAAAGCCTGAGCGGAAAGCCGGTCAGCATGGAAACATACAGGGGAAAAGCCATTCTGGTGGTAAACACAGCCAGCAAATGCGGGCTCACACCCCAGTATGAAGGATTGGAAGAGCTTTACAAAAAGTACAAAGACCAGGGTTTGGTCATACTTGGTTTTCCCTGCAACCAGTTTGCCAATCAGGAGCCGGGCGATGAAACCTCCATTTCGGAGGGCTGCCTGATCAACTACGGCGTTACCTTCCCCATGTTTTCCAGGGTGGACGTAAACGGCGAAACGGCTCACCCCGTCTTTAAATACCTTACAAGCGAGCTGAGGGGTTTTCTGAGCAAAAAGATTAAATGGAACTTCACCAAATTCCTGATCGATACCAGCGGCAAGCCATACAAGCGGTTTGCTCCGGTTACCAGACCTGCTGCCCTGGAACCGCACATCCGCAAGGTGCTGGGGATATCCTGAAAATTCCATCGCCTGCGACCCATTCATTGCATAATTTTGCCGGAGCAGGGGGGGGGGGAGATTTCTCTGCCTGTTTCCGGTGAAATAAAACTCAAAACCGTTTACCATGGCCTACGAACAATTAAAACTCGAAAATCAGCTCTGTTTTCCCGTATATGCGGCCTCGCGTTTAATCACTAGGGAGTATCAGCCTTATCTGGATAAGCTTGGCATAACCTATCCGCAATACCTTGTACTCATGATTTTGTGGGAAAAAGACAATGTTCCGGTAACGGAGATAGCCGGGAAGCTGATCCTCAACACCAACACCATCACTCCCCTGCTGAAGCGGATGGAGCAGATGGGCCTGATCGGGCGTCAGCGCTCACAGGATGACGAACGCAGGGTTATGGTCGGATTAACGGAAAAAGGAAGACTCCTGCAGGAAGCAGCTGCAGGCATCCCGCAAGCCCTGACTGAACAGCTCCGAAAGAGCGATCTGAATGTGGAAGATCTCCTCAAACTTAAAGAAAGCCTGAACGCCGTTATCCGGTTCCTCTCGACCGGAAAAACACCCGGTTAAAACCGCTACCAACTACTGTCAAATTTGCTGTTTATTCAGCTTCAGGGGTACTTAATGAATCCTTCCTCATCCATACCAGGTCCGTATCAAGTCCGAATCAGGTCCGAATCAGGTCCGTATCAGGTCCCATTTTAATCGGACCTGATACGGCTTTGGTATGGCGCAATCATGGAGGAATCATGGAGTGTACAGCCCAAAAACTGCAGGGACTGCGTCTCTGGAAGCGGGAATTCAGTGTGCGCGGGAAGAATAATCTCCGGAAACAGTCAAATAAAGCAGGTGAAAACAACATCCGGTCCGGGCTACAGCTATCTTCCGGTCCTGAGAACGTGAAGTTCGAGTTTGCGGACCCACACGGCCAGCCATCCCATCAGAATACGCGGCCATATCAGCCAGTGGAGGGCATATCCCAGGGTCAGGAAAAGCAGGGGATCTTCAAGCTGTGAATGCGATACGGCTACATGATGGTTGAGCAGGTCGGCATCGCTGCGGCTCATCCGCCCTTTTTCGCGCTGATCAATCATGATGGCCGATCCGTACGCCAGACCGATCAGATTGGCCACCACCCAGGAGAGCGTAGCGCTGCGGGGCAGGCCGAAGACCTTCATAACCGGGCCCAGGGGCTTATTTATGGCCGAAATCCAGCCAAACTCCTCCATCAGCTGCTGTGCAATCAGCAAAATATTGACCAGAATCAGAATCTTCAGAACCGTTGCCGTGATTGACGAGAGCCAGTGCAACAGAGCCTGTGCCAGGGTAACACCCGTACCGGTATCAGCAAGCGGAACCTCCGACATCGTTCCGGGCATCACCATATTGAGCAGCCAGGCTGCCAGAAAGCTGCTGCCCAGCCTGAGTAATACCATGCGCACAACAGAAGAACCGGTCCGCTTCATCACCGCCGATTCGATCAGGAACCCGTGGGAAATCAAACACATCACTGCCAGTATGGTGCCTTCCCGCAACGGGAAGTCGAGCATGGCCAGGATGGCCACCACCGAATAGATATTTGTAAAAATGCTGGTAATAAAAACTACTGCCGATGCGCCCGGAAGTCCCAGCCTGCTGAACAGCGGACCCGTATAGCCTGCAATCAGGCTGAGGATGCCGTAATGATCGAGCAGCATCACAGCCAGCGAAACCGGAACCGTTATTTTTATCAGCCACCAGGCTGTTTTAAGCCCTTTGGGCAGAGCAGTCATCACCGACTGCCGTATCCTCCCGCTAAGGTCATTTACTGGCATAAAAGGCGCGAATGGTAAAAGGCTGCAAAGATAGGATTTATGTCCTGCGAAACATCCTGGAAACCGGAATGCTTTCGGGGAACGCGAGGATTTTCACAACGGTAACTTTCGGATAAGTTTCCTTACATTTGCTCTTCCAATCGTCTGCTATGTCTAGCCTCGAAGTCATTGCCCTGATTGTCTCGGGCGTTTTCGTCGGTTTTATCAACACCCTGGCCGGAGGAGGCACCATTATTTCGCTTTCGCTGTTTATGTTTATGGGCCTTCCGGCTGACATCGCCAACGGCACCAACCGCATTGCGGTGATTCTGCAGAACATGACCTCTGTCACCACCTTCAGGCAGCAGAAACTGCTCGACACCCGCAAGGCTTTGTGGCTTTCTATCCCCACTGTAATTGGTTCTGTCATCGGAGCACAGTTGTCGGTAGAGATTGATGAAGCCACTTTTCGCAAGGCAATTGCCGTGGTGATGCTGATGATGGTCTTTTTTATCCTGACAAAGCCCGCCAAATGGCTGAAAGGACAGGAAGCGCTGCAGCTGAAGAAGGTGAGCCCTCTGCAGATGCTGATCTTTTTCGCCATCGGCATTTACGGTGGGTTTGTGCAGGTAGGTGTGGGCTACTTTCTGCTGGCAGGTATTGTGCTCGGTGCGGGCTACGACCTGGTGAAAGCCAATGCCATCAAGGTTTTTATCGTTCTGATGTACACCATTTTCGCCCTTGTGGTTTTCGTAGTCAACGATAAAGTGAACTGGCAGTTCGGACTTATTCATGCCATCGGAAATATTATCGGTGCTTACGTTGCATCCCGGTACGCAGTGAACTGGGGAGCCAGTTTTATACGCTGGTTCATCGTTGTAATAATTTTCATCACCTCTGCCGATCTTTTCGGCATCATCGACATACGCGGGATGTTCTCCTGAAAACGCATCTCTCAACCCGGTAATTTTCATCGTTCATCAACGGCATACTGACATGAGAAACCTGACAATAAGTATAGTAGCCTGTATTCTGATGGCGTTGCCACGTGCAGCGGCACAGCAGCCGGACTGGGTTCTGGTAATCCACGGCGGAGCGGGCAATGTAACGCCCGGTCGCATCACCCCTGAAAAGCAGGTAATTTATGAAGCAAAACTTAAGGATGCGCTTGCTGCGGGGCAACAGGTGCTGGCCGGCGGTGGTACAGCCATGGATGCGGTGATTGCCGCGGTTCAGATTATGGAAGACAGTCCCCTCTTCAATTCGGGGAAGGGCGCTGTTTTTAATGCAGACGGAAAAAACGAACTGGATGCTTCCGTGATGGATGGTCGCACAGGCAAAGCCGGAGCAGTTGCCGGGGTCACCATTATCCGCAGTCCGGTGGAAGCGGCCCGCCGGGTGATGGACTCATCACAGCATGTGATGCTGTCGGGGCGGGGCGCCGAAGCCTTCGCCCGGGAGCAGGGACTTGAGCTGGTGGATCCCTCGTATTTTTATACCGACGAAAGCTGGCAGGAATACATGAAAGTAAAGGAAAGACTTGAACAGGAAGGCCGTAAGGGTACAGTAGGCGCAGTGGCGCTCGATAAGGAAGGTAATCTGGCGGCTGCCACTTCAACCGGAGGCATGACCTTCAAGAAATACGGCCGTATCGGCGATTCTCCGGTAATCGGTGCCGGAACCTATGCTTCCAACGAAAGCTGCGCTGTATCGTGTACGGGCCACGGCGAGTATTTTATCCGGAATTCGGTAGCCTACGATGTTTCCGCACGTATGCTGTACCTGGGAGAAACGGTGGAACAGGCGGCAGAATATATCATCAACGAAAAGCTTAAAAACCAGGGTGGTACCGGCGGACTTATAGCCGTAGACAAAAACGGTTCTGTAAGTATGCCGTTCAACACTCCGGGTATGTTCAGGGGGTGGGTTACCTCCGCATCCGGAGCGGAAGTACGGATGTTCCGTTAAAAACCAGTAACTACCTCCCTATTCTGAGGAAACCGGCCTCCGTCAGGAAAATTACGGAGGCATTTCTTACCTGATAATTGTTGCCTCAAAATCGGCTATTAGTTTGCGGATATCATCGGGCAGCATATAGAAATCCGTCAGCTTTTGCTTATAGGAATGCGAAATCTTATCGCTGCTCAGACAAAATTCCGCTCCTTCCAGTAAATGACACCCTAATCCATGAAAGACGGCTGAACTATCGGCGAAAATTTCTGCCGACCGCATAAAGCTATCCGAAAAAAGATACTTAATCGCAAATACCATCAGTCCTATATCGGAACGCTCCAGATAATCAATGATATGGCCCATCTCATGTCCGTACCATCCAATGAGTGAACTTAATGTAAAATCACGGTAACAGATGCCATTTACCGAAGCATTCTCATTTATCAGGATTTTATAACGCCTGTTCGATTTGTTCGTAAATACATTGATCTGGGGTTGCGATTGCATGGACGATTTTTTCATTTTTTTGTATTTCAAATGAATTTTTACATCGTCCAGATTCCTGAAATGCATTCTTGCAAACAAAAAAGTGTAGTAAAGGGTATCGTTATCAAATTTTACGTTTGTATTACGGATGATTTTTGAAGGAAACCCGAGTTGATACAATTCATCCAACGTTATTCCTAAACGATGATACTCAGCATTATTCTGACAAAAGATTGCCAGATTAAACCAGAATAAAAGGAGGGTAAACAGGCTGGAATGTTTCATATTTTTTTTGTAAATGATGTACTGAACCAATGAACTGTTTCCTGTTAATCATCCGCATTTCAGAATAAAGCTGAGCTCATAAAACACGGATGCTGCAGAAAACGAACAAATAAGCTTATCCTGAAAAATTGAATTTTCAGGCTGTAGTAGCATGACTATAACTGTACTTTATGTTTCAGAACAATATAAGACAATC
>DJVU01000075.1:11583-28190 GCA_002441345.1 Bacteroidales bacterium UBA6248 | reverse complement strand
ATTATTTTTACAGGAAGTCAGGAAAGCTACATTTTTGGCAGTGGGTCTCAAGTTAATTATAACAGGTCAATGTTAATTGGGCATAGGCTAAAATCTGGTTCAAATAATCAAATAATAATTGGGGCTGGCGATGTTAATAGCTTCCTGACTTGTGATAAAACGCTTAGCCTCGCAGTTGGCTTTAAAAGCAATGTCCCCACCTTTTTTGTTGGTGAATCCCCTACAAACGTACGTACCGGCAAGGTGGGCATCGGCAACACTACCGATCCACAGGCGAAACTGCATATAAGAGCCGATGCTGCCGAGGATGCCTCTTTGCTGCTCGAAGCCACAGGTACCAATAAAATAAGCAGTTTTATTATGGCCGGCGGACAGGCTTACCTCGGTACTGCTTCAAATAATCATTCCCTGTCGTTTGTAACCGGGGGTACAAATACCCACATGTTTATCAATGCAGCCAACGGCAATATAGCCATTGGCAACAACACCGACCCGCAGGCCCGCCTGCATATAAAGGCCGAAGGCACACAGGATGCAGGTATATTGCTCGAAGCATCGGGCACCGGAAAAAGTGCAGGAATATTTTTCACCAAAAGTGCAGTAAATATCGGCACCCTCGATAAAGACCAGCCCATAGCCTTTTTTACAGCAGGCACCGACCTTAAAATGAAAATTACCCCCGAAGGAAATGTTGGCATTGGGGTGGCTTCGCCACAATACAAACTGCAGGTGGCCGGTACTGCAAAATTCGACAATCAGGTGGTTATTGATGCAGGCGGATTATATGTAAACGGCGAAGTAAAAGCCAAAAAATTCCATGCCAGCATCAGCCCTTTCCCCGATTTTGTATTTGAACCCGGTTACAAGCTGCTTTCAATCAACGAAGTAGAAAGTTTTATCAACCAAAACGGCCACCTGCCCGGTATACCCAATGCTGCCGAGGTTGAACAAAACGGCATTGAGCTGGGCGAAATGAACGCACTGCTGCTGCAAAAAATTGAAGAGCTTACGCTGTACATTATTGCGCAGGAAAAAGAGATGAAAGAGCTCAAAGCAATTGTTGAAACTCTCAAATAATATGTAAGTACCATGAAAAGAGCCGTTTTATTCCTTGCACTAGTGCTATATTTTCTTTTGGGAGCACAGGCGCAAACATCGGTAGTTGTGTTTGAGTATGATAATGCAGGAAACAGAACCTTGCGACAAATAAGGGTTGACAAGGTTGAAAAATCTGATACCCTCAATACAACTGACAGCCTGTTTGCCCGCTTACCAAACCAACCTATTGAGGGAGTGCGGGTATATCCGAATCCTGCAAGCGAAGCGGTAAATATTGAGTTTACCACCCTACCCGAAGCAAATACGGTGTTTGTACTGCGCGATATGCATGGACGGTTGCTTGAACAAGGCAATATACAGCACACGCTTACCCCGCTTGATATAAAACATTTGGGCAAAGGCACCTACCCGTTGCTGATAACGGCAGGAGATAAAAACGAAAAGTTTAAAATAATAAAGCAATAAGCACACCCGCTGTCAATGCCGGAATCGTATTAGAAAAGAAAATTATTACACCCTTATAATGCCCGTTTTAATATGAAAAATCTGATAATTACCGCAATATTAACTTTCGTTTCCGGGCTATCAGCTTTTGCCCAAACGCAGCAGGCACCCAGTTTCATTCTCAATCAGCATTTAACAGGCAATCAGCATTACAAAGCATCGCAATTTATTGAGATGGGCCTGGCACCCGGCAGTACAACAGGTTTTGAATACAATGCGCAAACCTCCGGCGGCGAGTTTATAGCCGAGATTGACCCATTTATGGTGTTTCCGCCAGAGGAGGGGGAGTTTGGGGGGCCAAATTCCGGCGATGATGGTGTAGTTGGCAGCATTGCGGGGGTGTTTGATGTGAGTGATTTAGGTGCAGCAACGTACACGATACCCATAAATTTGCCTAAAGGGGTTGGCAATAACACACCACAGGTGTCTTTAAATTATAGTAGCATGTCAGGGAATGGTGCAGTAGGGTTAGGATGGAATATTGGAGCAGTTTCAGCAATTGCCCGAACAGGAAAAACTATTTATTGCGATGGAGTTGTATCTGGCCCACAATTTAATTCCTATGACAATTTGGTTTTCAATGGCATGAGAATGATGCCACTCAAAAATGATACATATACAACAGAGGTTGAAGGTTTTTCGCGCATAAAAATTAAAGAAAGCAATGCTACTGGGCCTGTCTGGTTTGAAGTCCGGACAAAAGAAGGCCGGATTATGCGTTTTGGAAAAACCCCGGATTCCAGACAAAAATTGGAAGGTACTGAAACCATAATTGCATGGTATTTAAGTAGTGTAGAAGACATTTCAGGCAATTACATTAGTTATACCTATGAAACCAGAAGCGGCAATTTGCTGCTAAAAGAAATATGTTATGGTGGCAATAGCACAGCAAATCAAGAACATATTTATAAAGTTAAGTTTAATTATATTTACAATAGAGTTGACCCTTTCACTTCTTATATAAATGGAGCTGCATTAACAACAGATTTCCTGTTAGACAATATTACAATTAATTATATCCCCGAAAATATGGAAATGTTTAAATATTCTTTGGAATATGATGAATCTGCTAAAATATATAGCCGCCTGATAAAAATTAAAGTAGCTGACAATGTAAATTCTGTTGAAGTGAATCCAACTTCAATAACATGGGGCGAAAGCACTGAAAATTTTACATACACTCCAACCAATATAACAAAAAAAGCTGACAGAAATAGCACATATACCTTAGGTGATTTTAATGGAGATGGCAAAACTGATATTTTGTCAGCATATTATTATTATGATAATGGTATTAAGAAATATGACTCATGGTCAATTTTTTACTTGAACGCTTTTGGATTCTCATATAATGAAGTTGAAATGGGAAGCCTGAGTGAACCCTATCAGCCTGCATTTGCTTATTTTTTGGCAGGGGATTTTAATGGTGATGGTATTGATGATTTGATTCAAGTTACAAGTCACGGACCTGATATGTATGGGGGCTATTTATATATATCTGATGGTAATAATAATTTTTCTTTTGGTGGTGCTCTACCATCACATTTTAGTGGAAATCATTACATTAATATAACCGATATGGACGGGAATGGTATTAATGAAGTGATGCTTGTAAAAACGATGATAGATGAAGAGAATGATAAAAAGTATGTATTACATTTATGTTACGAAAAGAAGTTGTCAAATAATTCTTTTGAAAGCCTTTTCACAAATTCTCCAGCAAGTGAAGGATACTTATACGAAGTTCATAAAGATATTGACGTATTCGAAATCCAACCTGGTGACTTTAACGGAGATGGTAGAACTGATTTATTAATTAACACAAACGATTGTGAAAGTACCATATTTACACTGCATCCAACTGAAAAAAAATTAATTGAACTAAATTCTCAAAGATTCGGTTACCCTACTAATTACCATAGAGTTTATACAGGTGATTTTAATGGTGATGGAATCACTGACATATTAACTTACGTTTTTGCAGGGCTTAGACAATGGGAAGTAAGTTATTTTAACGGAAAAGACTCCTGGATACCGGGTACTTGCCCAATAACCTATTTGCTCGATCCGGAAATTGGCAATTCACGCCATATATATACGACTGATATTAATGGCGATGGGAAATCAGACATTCTGGACATCTATTATAGATACTCGGGCGATTTGATAACCGGATCAAATTTTGATATGTATTATAGTAATGGGAATGGTTTTAAAACAAAAGAAACAGAGTTCTTTGAATCATTATCTCCTCACAAAAGCAACATCCATAACTTTTTTGATTTTAATGGTGATGGAAAGGCTGAATCACTAATTTGGGATACACCAAGTAAGCCTATGCATATTATGTCTTACCACAAAGAAGAAATTAGTAATCTTGCAGCATCATTTACAAATGGGATGGGCAATAAAACTTCTGTTATCTACCTGCCATTGACTGATGCACAAGTATATTTTAAAAATACACAGGTTCAATTTCCATTATGCAATATTCAACCTCCTGTTTATGTAGTTAAAAGACGACTCAATGACATCCTTGATGACCATGTAGCAACAATAGATTACATATATAGAAACTTACTGATACACAAGCAAGGCAAAGGATTGCTTGGTTTTAAAGAAAATATAATTACCGATATCAGAAGTGGAACTTATACTGTTGTTACAAAAGAGATTTTTAGTGAACAGGACAAGTTCTTTTACCCATATCCCAAAAAGGTAGAAATAAATAATAGATTCGGGAATTTAATCTTAAAAACTGAAAATGTACTGAATCATAAAAGCTATTCTTCTTCTCCATTAAGGTATTTCCCGTTTATCGAAAGTTCACACTCCTTTGAAAAGGATATTACAACAAATGACTTTGTTAAAACTACACATTCAGCATTTATATATGACGATTATGGTAATTTATTAACAAAAAATGTACTTGTTGATTCCCAGCAGAAAGACATATCAAGTGCGGAGTCAGATTATTCACATCAATCTACCACCACTGTTCATTATAAAGATCCTGATTTAGCTAACTGGTATATTGGTTTGCCCGATAACATTACTTCAAAAGTTAGACACCTCACAGAAGAAAAGGATGAAGCAACAACTGAATTCGTTTATTATCTGGCAAACGAACCTTTATATCCTTTTCTTAAGGAAAAAAGGGTTTTCCCCGGCAATAACCTAGTTGATCCATTGGTTACGTTTGAATCTTATACCAGCTATGATGATTTTGGAAATATGCTTGCGAGTAAAATCAATGCACCATATTCCCAACCTCTATTGGAAGAAAGGAATTCAAGTGTTTTATTTGATTCAGAATACCACCACCGTTTCCCTACTTCAACAACCAATGCGCTTGGAAATACAACAACTTCCACATACGATCCGGTGTATGGCACTTTGAATACATCAACCGACCCCAATGGTTTAACTTCAACATATAATTCAAATCCATTGGATACTTTCAGCAAAACAATTTCACCTGATGGTATAATAACAACAACTGTTACACGTTGGTCCGACGGACACCCGCATGAACCCATAAACGCGCTCTATTATAAGTGGCAACAAACTTCCGGGTCGCCCGAGGTACTGGTATTTTACCATAAAACGGGCGTTGAACTGCGATCTGTTACCTTCGGTTTCGATGGTTCAGCAATTTATGTTGATAAAATATACAATGACAAAGGTTTGCTACACAAAGAAAGCCTGCCATACATAAAAGGTGGAACTCCCATATATACTGAGTATCTGTATGACGATTACAATCGCCTTGAAACTTTATCATCTCCGGATGGAACTATAACAACAACTACTTATGGAGCAAATAAGGTAACCGTAACCATAAATAATGGCGATATCACCCGTACTTCAACAAAAAAATACAATGGAGCCGGTTGGTTGACCGAAATTATCGATAACTTTGGCGGTATTGTAAAAAATGAGTATTATTGCAATGGATATCTGAAGAAGTCTTATATTGAGGGTCGGCCCGCTACAACAATTTCTATTGATTATGACAATAGAGGCAACCGAACTTTGCTAATTGATCCCAATTATGGTTCTATGGCAACTGTTTATAATGCATATGGCGAACTGGTGCAACAAACCAATCCACTCGACGAAACAACAATATTTGCATACGATAAATTAGGCCGAATGACAAATGAGTCCGGTGGAACTGAAGGAAATATTATCTGGACTTATTCAACAACACCTGATCGTATCGGAACTCTTGAAAACATCATAAAAAACAATCACCGTACAAATTATGTGTACGACGATTTTCTGCGTTTGACCTCTGAAACAGAAATCATTGATGGTGTATCATATGCCACACAGTACACCTACGATGAATTGGGACGACCTTATATAACCACCCACCCTACTGGAATTAAGCTACGCGACGAATATAACGATTATGGATATCACACCTCAGTTTCCCTTGAAAATAACAGCACTCAAATATGGAAAACAGAGAATGTAAACGCGATAGGATTGGTAACTCAATTTAAAACAGGCAACGATCTGGTTACTGATCAGACCTATTGCCCACTTACCATGCGCCCCTATACCGTAAAAACTGCAAAGGAAAGCAGCGACCCCGTTCAGGACCTTGAATATGGCTGGTTCGGGCTTGGCAATATGGAGTATAGGAAAAAGTGGTTAAACAGAACCAATAATACCTCGCTTACAGAAAGTTTTACCTACGATGGGCTTGACAGACTTGAGTATATAAAACTCAACGGGGCTCAAATGGGTTATCATGAATATGATAAATACGGTGCTTATCAAGACAAACCGTTGGGTAATATTACTTTAAAAAATAACGATAGTCATTCAATTTTTAATAATGCCATATATGGCTTAAATGGCTATGGACCCCATGCCATTACAGAAGTTACAACTGCAAACCCAATTCTCATCGGACCCTATCAGGATATAGTCTATAATGGGTACGATAAAGTAAAAACAATTTCCGAGGGAGATCACTCACTTCAAATACAATACGGGCACCACAAGCAGCGTATTGCACAGCAATACACCAATGGAGTCAATTCTGTGGACAAGGTATGGGCAGGGACTTGTGAGTTTATCACCAAAAACGGACAACTTTATAAGCATACCTATCTCAGTGGCCCAATGGGCGTATTTGCTATACACATCATTAACCCCGACGGCACTGAAGAGATAAACTACATCCATAAGGACCACCTCGGCTCATGGAATACCATAACCGATAAAGATGGAAACCTTTTGCAGGAATTAAGCTTTGATGCCTGGGGCAACAGAAGAGATCCAGGAACCTGGCGAGCCTACACCACAACAGACCCTGAACCGCTGTTTGACCGTGGCTTTACCGGGCATGAACATTTGTATGCCTTCAACCTGATCAACATGAACGGCCGCATGTACGACCCCGTGGTATCGCGCATGCTCTCGCCCGACAACTTTGTGCAGGCACCGGAATTTTCGCAGAGTTTTAACAGGTATAGTTATTGCTGGAATAATCCGCTGAAGTATATTGACCCTACAGGAAATGAACTTGGCTTAATTGACGGTAATAATGGGTATGGTTATGATCTCGGTTATAGTGGAGGTGTCGGCCCTGGAAGCGGCAACCACTGGAGTGATCAATACCGCAGTGTATATGGAAACTTTATGTTAATGAGCGGGTCGAACTTTCAATCTTATTATAACATTTCGAGTTCTTCCTACAATCAGATTGTTTCAAATTATAAGAGTTTACCTCGTAATAGTTCAAATTTCCAAACCGGGCCGAATGGACCCCGCGGGTTTTACGCGTCAAATTCTTATGAGACATACAAATGGAATTCTGTGGCTGGCAATGAAGTCTATCGTGAATCCTACACAAAAGATGGAATTCTTTATCTAGACATTTACTATGAAGGAGCCTGGTTAAAGGTGAATCCTGAAAATGGGGGACCCCAAGGACAAGGGGGTAATGTTCAATATGCTGGAATAGAAGGAGGAGAACATTTTATTGGACCATCACTTATACTACTTGGTCAACCTTTAAAGGCTTTAAAACCAGTTGGTGCACTTGGTTCAAAACCTGGCTCCTCAATTGCTTCATATACTCTTTCAAAAACGTTTCCTCAAACTTTTACAAAAGTACTTGGAAAACAAACTGGAACTAAAATAGCCACTTCACTTGGTACAAATGTTATTGGGCGTGCTGCTGGACGTTTTGTTCCTTATGTTGGTTGGGCTTGGACTGCATGGGATGTTGGTTGGTATTTAGGTGAAAATTATGGCCCAAGTAAGTGGTTTACACCAGAGCCACCCAAATCAGTTCTTTTAGAGTATATGCGTGAAAATGGAATGCTTGATGAATAATTTTGATAATATGAATGACAAGATTTTTAATGATATAAAGTCATTTGTTGAAGAAGTGAGATGGAAGTACCCATTTGAACTTCACCGAGAAACGAGGGTAGAACAAGATTTAGGAATAACAGGTGACGAAGCTTATGAGTTTATTGATGCTTTCAGTAAACAATTTAGTGTTGACGTTACAAATTTTAAATTTGACAGTCACTTTGAATTAGAGGGTGACTGGATTTTACCCGCATTGGTTCGCTTTTTCACAGGAAAAAAGAAAGAGGATAAAATGGTTTTAACACTTGGAGATTTAGAAAAAGCAGTAGAGTCAAAAGAACTCACATAAGTGTTAAAAAGATAATTAAAGAGCCCGGAACTAATAGAACCGGGCTTTTTGCGTTATAAAGTGTAGATTCCGGATCATTCTGACCCCCCATTCCGGAGCAAGCTGACCCCCCATTCCGGAATCCTGACCCCCCCCTTTTTGACAAGGAATAATTTCAGTTTTCTTTCTCAAAACCGGACTGTCATTCCGGCAATACTGACCCCCCTGATTTAAAATTCGGGATCCGGTTTCAGGTTCATTTTTTCTGACATAAATGTATGTTATCAAAAGACATCGAGATGGCAGGAAAAACAAATGAATATTCCGGACAAAAGTAGGCCACCCATTCCGGAGCAAACCAAGCCAGCTATTCGTAAGCGTCCGGCAAACTGCATCTTTTCTATAAGAAGCCTGCAGCTGATCTTTGCAGAATAGAGTTATGACAAAGAAAGAGAAGGCCGGTTTAATGCCGGATCTTATGGTAAAGTAGCATGAAAGCGGGCAGAGCCAGAGGGCTTTTGCCCTGGGTCAAGGTATTAAACTCTCAAAGTTAAGATACCGGATCCGCATACAAGAAGTTTCATCCGATGAACTCTTTGATTTCATACAAATAGGTGGTCATACGGGTCAGTTATTCGGCTTGCGGTTTCCAAAAGGAGTAGAGCTCACGCTCCCCCAACAATGAGGCACAATCTTTTTTAACCGGTGTTCGCTTCTCTCACAAACATGAGGCTCACAGCACCAAACAGCGATCCTTTAAGTCTGATAAAACACGCCCCACAACATTACAGCCAGTCTTTCTCCTGCATAGCAAGCTCCACTGCATACCAGCGTACACCTCTTGGCGCCAAATATCACCTTTTTTGTTTGTATTAGTTGATGCTTAGCCGTTCAACTGTGTGCATTTCCCCACAGAAATCCGGAGCAGCTTATAGAATTGCATGATCACAGATTAATTTTAGTGAAAATTATTGCAAAACATTCAATTTTTATTGATGATTTCCGGAAATTGATACTTAAAACAGCCTCTTTAATACCTTTTTAATACATTTATTTCATATATTTCCATTGATTAATCCGCTAACAATATGATAATCAGCATCAAAAATTTGGTATTCAAAATTAAGTTTGTGTAAAACCTACGAAAAATGCTAAATAACAGATAAACAAGTTATTAAAAAAAGAAAAGCTTTAAATCGCTTAAAATCGCTGAAAATCGCTGAAAATTCCAATCTAACTCCTTATTATCTCATCACCACGCGATAAATTTGTGATTATCATTAGTGACTTCACCGACACACAGCCCAAAAACCTGACTTCTGATTCGTTTTTTATCAGGCAGCGGCATGGTGCTTCATATGAAGCCGTAGTATTGAATTATATTCAAAAGGTTGAAACTAGAATTGCATTTAACTGAAGGCTTCAGCATTTTGCCGTGATTTCAGCGGTGGAACCCGGATGCTGACCGATTGAGCGCTTGCTTTTGACTGAAGGTAACCCAATGAAGAAAAGTTTCTCTTAACCAAAGGATATTACTTCAGCAAGTCAAGAACCTGTCGGTTTGCATCCCATATATCTCTGAAATCCTCACGGATATATGTTTTCGTAATCTGCATCTTTGTATCTGCATGGTTAAGCGCTTTGTGAATTGTATAAAGATTGATCCGGCATTCATTTGCTGCCAGTGTAGCCCAGGTATGACGGGCTGAGTAAAATGTTATTCCTGGTAAAGAAAGTTTGAGGGCTAATTGGGCAAGTCCTTTATTGAGGGCTATATTGAAATTGTTGGTGGTTGCGTAATATTTATGAAAATTGAAGAGTCTTGTGCCTTCATGGTCAAGATATTCTTTAAACAGAACATCTGCTTCGGGCTCAATTTTCACAACAAGTTTTGCCCTGTCTTTCCGCCTGTTTGTTGTTTTTGATCGATAATAAGTTATTGTGCCCTCCTTAACCTTTGATTCGCAGGTAAAGAGATCTTCCGCGTTCATCCCGATCAAGTAAAAGCTCAACAAGAAAATGTCTCTGGCGAATTTCATACGTTTATTCTCCTGTGTAATATCAGCAGCTTTTATTTTTCGCATCTGATCAATTGTAAGGACAGGTTTCTCTTCAGTTTGCTCTATAGGCATCTTGTACCTGGAAAATGGATCCACCTTTACATTTATAATCCCGGTTTCTTCATTATTGTACCTGAGCCTGGCCTGATTTATCAGAAAGCGAATGGTTCCCATGTATAGCGTAATCCCACGGCTACCGATTGGTAAGGCTGGTTTATTGTCATTTTTTTTATGCTTGGATGAAGGGGTATTTCTTAACCATGCTTCGTATTTTTGTATAAAGTCAAGCGTAATTTGATTGATCGGTAGCTGTTGTGTGCCTGTGAATCGCTGCAGGCTGTTTATGGTAGCTGCGAAGTTTTTATAGCTGGACCTGCCGTTTATTTTCATGTTTTCTATGACTTCATTTGCGAAATTGTAGAAATCAATATGTTGTTCGCATTGACTTGTGATTGCAGTTTTTAATTCATCAATGGTCATGTTACTGATCGCAAAACCAAGTTTAATCATTGTAGTGCGATACCCGGCAATAATTTTTTCGATTTCATTTTTTATTCCTTCACTTTTTATTCTACCCCCTTTCGTAACATCTGCCCTGGTAACAAATATTTCGGTACTGATTTTTTTGCGCTGCGATCTGTGTGTAAGCAGCAGTATGACCCGGGCAGTGCCGTCTGTACGAAAATGATGAATAATAGGAGTAATATTTGCCATAATGTTCAAGATTTCGTGGGGAGAATGTGGGGAAAATCTTACAGCAAATATAAAGTATTTTTGCGGAATTTGCAATAGAAAATCCAGAAACTACGTTGCGTAATTTCTGGATTTGCTTGAAAATAAAGGTTTTCAAGGTTTTATGCTTGTGACCCCGACAGGATTCAAACCTGTGACTTTCAGAACCGGAATCTGACGTTCTATTCAGCTGAACTACGGGGCCATATTCCAAGGGTGCAAATTTCGGTAAAAAATCGCAACGTAAGCAACCCCCCTGGAGTTTTTTTCCAAAAACCTCTGTTTTGCTATCGTTTATTTCAATTTATGGATTAATCTCCCACCAGGTATCTTCAAAAAAATAGGAAGTTACCAGACTGTTGGGTGTAAATTCAAAGTAATAATTTACCGGAGTTATGGCTTTCGGGGCATTATTCCACAATTCTTCCTGTGGCTCTTCGCTTTCGAAAATTGCCGTTACCCGGCTCCTGAAATCCACGGGTGAACGCTTTCTGGAATCGCAGATAACATAAAAAGGTTTACCCGCCTCCCTGCATACCAGCGCAATGGGGTAAGTTCCTATCTTATTGGTAAAGCCATCGGTAAATACGTTATCGGCCCCCATTACAGCAAAGTCAATTTCGTGAATAAAACGGCCGATTGCCGCCTCGTTGATGAAATGTACCTTGCATCCCAGATCGCTCAATGCCCTGGCCTGCAGTTTTCCTTCAAAAACCGGACCCGACATGGTTTGATAAACCGGCGGAAATATATTGTGCGTTGCCAGATGCTCGAAAAGGATGTGAATGCTCGAACTGTTGCTGTGCAGCAGAATTTTTTTGCCCTGAAACTGCACCAGACGTTCCATCCGCTCCGCAGCTTCACCTATGCTGTCTTCCCATTGCCTGGTATACGATGCCAGAAATTGTCCGATGCGGTTTATTGTCTTTTCATTGGTCCAGTTCCCGGTAACAGCATCGTCGAGCAGATCGTAAAATTGCTGCATAAAATGATGCAATACCGCCAGATCAGGAAAATGATTGGTCACCTTCTCAAGGTTTTCCCTGAGGTATTCCTGGTTTACATCTTTGCTGTTGATGTAAGTTTGAATGCTTTTAATGATTTTTTCAAGAATGGCAGCCGATCCCGAATAATTATCGGAAATCAGTTCGCGGATTTTTATCTCGAACGACATACGCTATGCGGGGAAAATGTTATTGGTACCTGTTTTCATGTCTCAGTTTCAGGCATTCACTTATTCAATCGCCTAAAATTGATTACCTTTGCGAAGATAATTCATTCAGTCCAATTTAACCCTTTTTTCAAGATGTCAGAAAGAGTTTTCGATAAGGTAAAACCGGGCGTTGTTACCGGCAGTGATGTTCAGGAGGTGTTCAGAATTGCCAGGGCAAACGGTTTTGCCCTCCCCGCAGTCAATGTTGTAGGCACCGATTCGGTTAATGCCGTTATGCAGGCTGCCCGTGAGGTAAATTCACCCGTTATTATACAGTTTTCAAATGGCGGGGCACATTTCTATGCCGGTAAATTCCTGCCTAACGAAGGGGAACGCGCTGCCATCGCCGGTGCTGTTTCAGGCGCAAGACACGTGCACATGCTCGCCGGACTTTACGGCGTTCCGGTCATCCTTCATACCGACCACGCAGCAAAGAAACTTCTGCCCTGGATCGATGGCCTTCTCGATGCCGGAGAAAAGTTTTTCGCCGAAACCGGAAAACCGCTTTTCAGCTCACATATGCTTGACCTTTCGGAAGAAAGTCTGGCCGAAAACATTGAAATCTGCGCCAGATACCTTGCCCGTATGAGTAAAATAGGTATGACCCTCGAAATCGAACTCGGTGTTACCGGAGGCGAGGAAGACGGGGTGGATAATACCGGAGTTGAAAGTTCCAAATTATATACCCAGCCCGAAGACGTAGCCTTTGCTTATGCCGAACTGATGAAAATCAGCGACCGTTTTACCATCGCTGCATCCTTCGGCAACGTTCACGGGGTTTACAAACCCGGAAATGTCCGTCTGGAACCCGTAATCCTTAAAAATTCACAGGAATACATCGAGAAAAAGTTCAGTACAGCTTCCAAACCGGTCAACTTTGTTTTCCACGGAGGATCCGGATCAAGCCGGGAGGAAATCCGTGAGGCCATTTCATACGGGGTTATAAAAATGAACATCGATACCGATACCCAGTGGGCTACCTGGGAAGGGGTAATGAACTACTACAAGAAAAACGAAGGATACCTGCAGGGGCAAATCGGAAATCCGGAAGGAGAAGACAAGCCCAATAAAAAGTACTACGATCCACGCAAGTGGCTGAATGAAGGTCAGAAGACTATGATCGCAAGGCTGAAAACAGCTTTCGCCGACCTTAACTGCCTCGACAGGAACTAAGGACAGACACGACGTAAATGAAAGAAGCCCCGCCAATGCAACAGCGGGGCTTCTTTATTGGGATTGTTTTGTCTTTAACCTCCCTGTCGGGGACGATTGAATCAATAACCCATAGAGATCAGAATTTCCATGGGATGAATACTGAGTACGGGGATGGGAGAATGGTGCACCATCTGCTGAGCGTATGGCCCAAGCCAGAGATTGGATGCCGCTTTTTCCTGTTCCGTCATTATTGAAATCAGATTGGCATCGGACTGCCTGGCATATTCCATGGTAGTAGTGGCGATGTTGTCCGACTCTATTTCAACGATAAAATGTTTCACATTATGCTCTTTAAAATACTTGGCCGACTGTTTGGCATAGCTCATAACGGTTCCTCTCACGTTTTCCACGGTAGTGGTATATGTCGCCAGTATGTGTACTTCGGCATCGAACAACTTTGCCAGTTCGCTGGTGAAGGGCACTTTCTGGCGCGTCTCCATGGAGCTGTCGACGGGCATTACAATTTTCTTCAGATCACGAACAATAGGAATGCCTGTGCGAATGGTAATTACCGGGCATGGAGCTGCGGTAACAATACGATTGGCGTTACTGCCTATCCAGAGCTCTTCAAAGCCGGATGAGCCGTGTGTACCGGCAACTATCAGCCACGCTTCCGATTCCTTTGCCTGATTCACTACTTCCTTATACACTTTTCCTTCACGGATAATGTAATCGATCCTGGAGTTGGGAAGCTCTTTTTCGTACTTGTTGATGAGGCGGGTGAACTGATGTTCCACCTCTTCAAGCAGGTCATCGGAAAGGTCGGAAGACAGAATTGTTTTTGTAGTGTTTGGATTATTTACCCAGAGCATCAGGATGTTAGAATCAGATTTTGCCGCGATGCTGATGGCATGTTCCAGTGCATTAATGGAACAATCGGAAAAATCGATGGCTGAAATGATGGTTCTCATAGTGTGCAGGTATTTCGTTCAGGCTAAAATAACACTTATTCCAATAATTTCCAATACCGGCCGATTATTTATAAACCGGATTATAAATGGTATACATCATCTCAACAAATAACCGCATTATCGCTTTGTTTCGAGCGGCGGCGGGTCAATCATGTCGCTTACTGTGAATGCATTGGGATAATCGTTGCGTATGTTGTTGAGAAAACCTTCGGCTTCGAGTCTTGAGCGGAAGTCGCCAACTCTTACCCTGTAGTAGGGTTCTTTAAAGGAGAGATATGCTTTTGTTGCAGCATATCGATCCGAGAAACGTTTCTGGGCTTCCGTTGCACGGCGTTTGGAGTTGGCGCCGGAATCAAAGAAAATCTGAATTCTCCATCCTTCCAGCGTACTCTGATGACGGTTCAGATACCGGTGTTTATCGATCAGAAGATCGATCCGTTCATCGGCAATTACTTCAACACTCCCTTCCTGGGCATTCGTGTATATGCCGGCAAGAATTATCATGAAAAGAAGAAAATATCTGCGCATGAACAATTAACGCGTTGAGATCGAATATATTTCCTTTGGTTGGATACTCAGCACGGGAATGGGCGAATGATTCACCATCTGCTGAGCGAACGGCCCCAGCAGGATGTTGGAAGCAGTAGTTTCCTGTTCCGTCATAATGGCGATCAGATCGGCATCCACACGACGGGCGTATTCGATGGCCACATTCGTTATGTTATCGGCCTGCAGACTTTCAAGCTGGTGGTTGACACCGGCATCGCTGATATACTTCTGTACCTGACGGGCATAATTGTCAACTTTACGCTGCACTGCCTTAATGGTGGTTGAATAAAGTGCCAGAATATGTATGTCGGCATTGAAAGCTTTAGCCACTTCCACACTGAAAGGCACTTTCTGCCTGGTATCAAGGGTGCTGTCAACAGGCAGCACAATGGTTTTGATTCCGTCTCTCTGGATATTGAAATCGTAGCGAACGGTGATTACCGGACAGGGTGCATACGATACAATGCGGTATGCATTGCTGCCGATCCAGAATTCCTCGTATCCGGTAACGCCATGCGTGCCGGCAATTATCAGCGAAGCATCGTTGTATTTGGCCTGGTTGGCTATTTCCTGGTAAACTTTCCCCTTGCGAAGTTTGTACGAGAGCTTCCCATGCTTCAGCTTACCTTTCTTTTCTTTCAGAATCTCTTCCATGTTTTTTACTGCCTCTTCCCTGAATTCGTTCACCTCTGCCGAGAATGCAAAATCCTGGTTTGAATGGCTGTCAACCCACACCATCATGATGTTGCTCTTTACATGGTTAGCAAATTCAATGGCATAGTCGAGCGCATGGAGCGATCCTTTTGAAAAATCGATGGCAACTACTATCTCTTTCATGGAATTCAAACGTTATAACCAACTTTTTTTACCAGTTGCTAAGGTATGGAATTAATGCAAACCACCCGGATGCAGCCGGAAAATAATTTTATTCCTGAACCGGCTCAGAGGGCTGCGGAAGCGGTTTTACCTTTACGTGAATATTTGTTTACCTTTGTCACACACAATAAACGGCCTATGAACAAGAACCTGGATGCGGAAGCCGAACATCTCACGCCTGCCGAACGCGAGATTGAAAAAGTCTTGCGCCCGGGTGATTTTGCCGATTTTTCAGGGCAGCCCGGTGTGGTCGAGAACCTCCGGATATTTGTTCAGGCAGCCCGTATGCGCGGCGAATCCCTCGATCACGTATTGCTGCATGGCCCTCCCGGACTTGGTAAAACAACGCTGTCGCACATCATCGCCAATGAATTGGGCGTTAACATACGCATTACCTCTGGCCCCGTACTCGATAAGCCCGGTGATCTTGCCGGACTGCTTACCAACCTGGAGCCCAACGATGTTTTGTTTATCGATGAAATTCACCGCCTGAGTCCGGTTGTGGAAGAGTATCTATACTCTGCCATGGAAGATTACCGCATCGATATCATGATTGAAACCGGTCCCAACGCCCGCAGCGTGCAGATTACCCTCAATCCCTTTACCCTTGTTGGAGCCACCACCCGCTCGGGCTTGCTCACAGCCCCGCTGCGTTCACGCTTTGGTATCAATGCGCGGCTTTCCTACTACGATGCAGCCACACTCGAAGGTATTGTCAAACGCAGCTGCCACATTCTGAAAGTAGAGATAGCGCACGATGCTGCCGCCGAGATTGCACGCCGCAGCCGCGGAACCCCGCGTATCGCCAACCTTCTTCTGCG